>CAYOCH010000001.1:0-137446 GCA_964402535.1 uncultured Candidatus Saccharibacteria bacterium
GTGCGCCCCGCTTCGTCGATGCCTTAGCCATGTGGTCTAATTTATAGCAAATACCGAATAAAGAGTCAATAGCGCCCGTTATACCACAAGATTCAGGATCTTGCCGGGCACATAAATCACGCGCGCGGGCTCCTTGCCGCCGAGTGCGGCCACGACTGTGGCGACACCGCGGGCAGCCGCGACGGCGTCTGACTCGGCTGCGTCGGTTGCGAGCATGACCGAGCCCCGGCGCTTGCCGTTGACCTGCACCACGACCTCCTTCTCTTGATCGACTGCAAGCGCGTAGGTAGGCCACGATTGAGAGTGGGCGCTCCCCTCCCCGCCGAGCTTTCCCCAGAGGTGTTCGGCGAGATGCGGCGCAAAGGGCGCGAGCATCACGAGGAGCGGCATGACTGCGGCCTTAGGCAACGCCGGTGCAGCCTCGAGTTCGTTCACCAGGATCATGAGCGCCGCAACGCCGGTGTTGAGCTTGAAGCGATCGCCGTCTGCAGCGATCTTCTCTTGCGCACGCGCGAGCGCCTGCTCGATGGCCGACGGGAGGACATCCGATGTTGCAGCGACATCGGATGTCCCGACATTCGCGCGCAGAGCAAGCCGCTCAACGCGCTCGAGGAACTTGCGCATCGAGGCGACGCCGTCGAGGTTCCACGGGTAGCTGCCCGGCTCGTTGTAAGGGCCGATGAACGCCAAGTAGATGCGCACGGCGTCCGCGCCATACTTCTGTACGAACTCGTCCGGGTTCACCACATTCCCTTTCGACTTGCTCATCTTCTGGCCGTCCGGACCCATGATGAGGCCGCGATTGAAGCGCTCGTTGAACGGCTCGTCGTAGGGCACGAGCGCGAGATCGGAGAGCGCCTTGGTGAAGAAGCGCGAGTAGAGCACGTGCATCGTCGTGTGCTCGCTGCCGCCGGAGTAGCGGTGCACGGGGAGCCACTTCTTCATGAGCGCCTGATCAGAGAAGTCGTGCGCGTCTTGCGAATCGAGGTAGCGGTAGTAGTACCAGGCTGAATCGACGAACGTGTCGAGCGTGTCGTACTCGGGCGTCCACCCTTCGCCAAAGATCTTGGTCACACGCTCCTTGAGCTCTTTCGACGATGCGAGCGGCGATTCGCCCGTCGGACGGAAGTCGACGTCGGTCGGTAGCATCCACGGCAGGTGCTCGGCCGGGATCGCATGCGGATTGCCCTCTGGGTCGTAGACGATCGGGATCGGGCAGCCCCAGTAGCGTTGCCGGCTCACGAGCCAGTCGCGCAGACGATACTGCGTGGCGCGCTCACCGCCCACGGCCGCGACGATATCCCACATCGCCTCGCGGTTCCCCTTCCCATCAAATGCGCCTGAGTTCGTGAGCAGCCCGTCGCCCGTGTACGCCCTGCCGAGATATGCGTCGAGCACCGGGAAATGAGATGCCGAGGTGAGGAACGAGCGCAACTCATCCATCGTGAGCCACTGCACATCGTGCTTTGCCGTCTCCTCCGGCGACACGTCCTGGCGCGATCCGTCTTGAAGCTCTACATAGAACGAAGGCGCGTGGCCGAAGCGGTTCAAACCCTTCGGCGCGTGATAATACTTGCTGTGGATCATGCCGAGATTCCGCACGATCTTTGCGTTCGTATAGCCTGTCTCTTCGCGGATCTCTTTCAGCACAGTCTCTTCTGGCGAGAGACCATCGTCGATGCCGCCCGTGAGTAATGTCCCCCACTGCGCCGACGGCCAACGCAACCCGATAAACGTATCCTCTGACCAATGCTTCACGAGTGCGATCACACCCTGACTCTCTTGCACCGGCTCGTCAGTGCGGAATGTCGCAGAGCCGATCGTCTGCACGAGTACCGGCTCGATCACCTGCCGGATCGGGAGGTCGAACTTCTTAGCGAACTCCATATCGCGCTCGTCATGTGCGGGGACAGCCATGACAGCGCCCGTGCCATAAGAGCCGAGCACGTAGTCTGCGACGTAGATCGGGATCTCCTCCTTCGTTGCTGGGTTGATCGCTGCAACGCCCTCGAGCTTCACACCCGTCTTCTCTTTGTTCTCGCTGCGCTCCCGCTCAGTCTTCTTCGCGGTCTGTTTCAAATATTCCTGAACCTCATCGTAATTCGTTATTCCTAATTCGCTATTCTGAATCAATGCATGTTCGGGTGCGAGCACGACATACGTCGCGCCGAACACGGTGTCCGGTCGCGTCGTGAATACCTCGATCGCGTGGCGGACATCGGATGTCGCAGCGACATCCGATGTCCTAATCTCGAATGTGAGTTTCGCGCCCTCCGACTTCCCGATCCACGCGCGCTGCGCGTCCTTGATCTCCTCGCGCCACGGCAGCGTGTCGAGCCCCTCGAGGAGCCGCTCGGCATAGTCGGTGATCTTCAAGAACCACTGTGTGAGACGCTTCTCGACCACCTCGGTGCCGCAGCGCTCGCAACGGCCGTCGATCACCTGCTCGTTCGCGAGCACGGTCTGATCCTTAGGGCACCACTTCACCGCCGCCTCGCGGTGCTCGGCGAGGTTGTGCTCGAAAAGCTTCGCGAAGAGCCACTGCGTCCACTGGTAGTAGCCCGGATCGCAGGCCACCACCTCTTTGCTCCAGTCGAAGGAGGGGCCCATGCTCATGAGCTGCTCGCGCATACGCTCGATGTTCTTGTAGGTCCACTCCTTAGGGTCGACGCCGTTCTTAATCGCCGCGTTCTCTGCCGGCAGACCGAACGCATCGAACCCGATCGGGAAGAGCACGTTCTTGCCGCGCATGCGCAGCAGGCGCGCGTAGATGTCGGTCACGGCAAAGGCGTACCAGTGGCCGATATGGAGGTCGCCCGAGGGATATGGGAACTCGACGAGCAGGTAGTACGGCTCCTTGGTCTCGTCAGTGAGGTCGGTCTTGTACAGATCGAGAGAGGCCCATGTCTCTTGGGCCTTCTTCTCGATAGCTTTATGATCGTACGCCATACCCTGCCCGAACGCGCGACCTAGTCGCGGAAGCGGCGTGCACCGATGTAGAGGAGCGCGACGAGCGCGACCGTGGCGATCGCGAGACGGATCCAGTTGCCTGCATTACCCCAGTACTGCGCTGAGCCGATGATGAGCGCGACGACGCCGCCATAGGAGAGGCCGGATGAGACGATCGACGAGCCGATCGGCATGAAGCCGGCAATGAGCGCGATTGCGCCGAGCCCCGTCATCAGTACGAACGCATAGAGCGCGTGCTGGTCCACCGCCGCCTGGAATGGCTTTTGGCATTTCGCGTACATATCGCAATAGCCGGTCGTCTTAGGGCTTGTCGCGTCAGGGGCGGGGGCAGGCACGTAGGCGGTCCACGCGCCGCCAGCCGCATCGCAGGCTGCCTGCTCGGTCGGCACCACGGAGGGCTGCACCGGGCAGTAGTCGTTGTACTCTGGCGTCGGGTACGCGAGCGCGAGGACGACGTTGAAGAAGATGTTGAGGATCACGACGATACCGAGCAAGAGCGCCCACCGCACGAACTTCGGCTGCCCAGGGGTGTGTGTTTCCATACGGCGGATTATACCATAAAAAAGAGACCGCACCGAAGTGCGGTCTGCTGCTTAGTTGCACTCATGCGAGCATGACGAACACGAATTCATCGTTCGGCTTGAACTCACGCTTATGATCGACGTATGCGTTGCTCCGAGCGACGAACGTTCCTTGGCCCTTGAGCTGTACGATGTACTCGCCGTTCATCGTCACTATCGGTTCCATCGCGATGAACAGGACCCCGTCGTCCTCAAGGCGCATGCCGTGCCGCACTAGCTCGAACGGCGTGATCTGCGGGCACTGCTCGAGCCGCATCGCGCGCGCTGACATACAGATACGTCCATAGCTTGCGCTTTGCGTTAACCCGAGATCGCGTACCTTGACTCGGCAAAGACGAAATTGCTGCTTCCCTGCTTCCATCGTCTGCCAGACGTCGCGCTGCGGGACGTGCACGACGCTCTTTGACGCTATTTCAGCTGTTCCATCCATCGGACCCTCCTGGGCAAAGTTAGTGTGACAGAGCTCTCGAAACGAGCTTCTGCACCGCACACTACACGAGCGCAGCGCGGAATCAACTGTGGAGAAACACCATCACGTCGCCGTCCTTGACGACGTACTCCTTCCCTTCCGTCCGCACCAAGCCCTTCTCGCGCGCGGCAGCGTAGGAGCCGGCAGTGAGGAGCGTGTCCCACTCGATCACCTCGGCGCGGATGAACTTGTCTTTGAAATCGTTATGGATCGCTGCACCTGCGACCGGAGCAGTACTCCCGCGAGTAATCGTCCACGCGCGGGTCTCGTCGGTGCCGGTCGTAAAGAATGAGATCAGCCCGAGCGTTGAGTACGCGCCCCGGATCAGGCTCGCGAGCCCGTCTTCAGAGACGCCGAGCTCCTGACGGAACGAGGTGCGATCGTCGTCGGCGACGTCGTTCAACTCGCGCTCGGTCGCCGCATCGAGATAGATGAACTGCGACCCGAGCGACTTCACCAGATCGTAGGCGCGCTCCGCGCGACCGTCATTGAGCTCGTCGAGATTATGGCCGCCGCTCTGCTTGTTGAAGGCGTACAGGATCGGCTTCATCGTGAGAAGGTTCAGGCTTGAGACGAGCTTCTTCTCGTCATCGGTGAGCCCCGCGTTGATCGCGAGCTTGCCGAGCGTGAAGCCCTGCATCAGCTTAGCGAGCGCCGCATCCTCTGCCGCCGCCTCCTTGCTCCCTGCCTTGATGTCGCGCACGAGCTTGTCGCGGCGCTTACGCACCTGCTCTCCGTCGGCGAGCGCGAGCTCCATGTTGATGATCTCGATGTCCTTGTAGGGCTCGACCTCGCTGTGCACGTGGAGGATGTTCGTGTCATCGAAGAAGCGAACGACCTCGAGGATCGCGTCCGTCTCGCGGATGTTCGCCAAGAACTGGTTGCCGAGCCCTTCGCCTTCGGCCGCGCCCTTCACCAAGCCGGCGATATCGACGAACTCGATCGCGGCCGGGATCGTCCGCTCGCTCTTCGAGAACTCAGCGAGCTTGCCGAGGCGCGCGTCCGGCACGCCAACGACGCCCACAGAGGGGTCGATCGTGCAGAACGGATAGTTCTCCGCCGGCACCGACGCCTTGGTGAGCGCATTAAACAAGGTCGACTTCCCGACATTAGGAAGTCCCACGATCCCTATCTTGAGCATCATTCAAACTTACCGTGCGAACGCATAAAAGAAAAGCTGGTCACTTCGCGCTGCGGGCGAGGAAGCGGGCGTAGGAGAGGAGTGCGTAGAAGATCGCAGTCGCCACAACGAAGAACGCCGTCGCCGCGCCGAAGGTCAAGGGCGGGATCTGCCCGAGGACGAGGAAAGCGAGGAACCACCACCCCGTAAAGGCGATCGCTGAACCGAGTGCGAACGAGATGCGCTGCCGCGAGAGCGCCCACGAGACGATCGTCACGAGGAGCGCGAGCGTGATGAGGATCCAATACTGCGGGGTCAAAGCCGGCTGATCGACGGCCTTGAGCGAGTACGCGACGAGGACGAGCGCGAGCGACGCGGAGAGCAGGAGCGTCATTCCCCACCGCAGCCCGCGGCCGATCGCGTTCATGTGCGCACGTTCAGCGCGATCGATATGCCCGTCGCGCATCGCAGACATGTACGCGAGTTCGCCCCACACGGCGGATAGTGCACCCATCACCGCGCCGACAGCCTGGAGGATGACGAGGAGCGTGACGAGCGACGCCATACTATTTCTGCATCAGCGCCGCGAGTTCGACGCGGTGCTTCTTCATCACCTCCATGGCCGCCTTCATCTCGCTCTCGCCGCCCTTCTTGCGGCGCTCGATCTCTTCTCCGATCTTCTTGAAAAGCTCCGGATTCTTAGTCACGAGCGTCATCATCTGCTCGCGCTGCGCCTCGGGAACGTCCTTCAGCTTCCACTTAGCATACTGATTCAGCAAAAAACTCTGTACTGACATGGTGACAGTGTATCACGGGGCGGCGAAACGGCGCATTACGACCGACGGGCGCGAAGGTGGAAGCCGCGGATCGTGCGGGTCGTGAAATAGAGCGCCACGAGCGAGAGGAGCGCGAGCGCCTCGATATAGATGAAGGACGGGTCGAAGAGGCTCGCGCCTGCGCGATAGTGATCCACGGCCGTCGTGCCGAAGAGGACGGTGCCATAGATCGAGATGAACTCGTTCAGCCAGTGAATCCAACCCTGTGCAGGATTCGTGATACCGGCGAATACGACCAAGAGCACCGCCCCGAGGACGGCACTCATCGTCGAGAGCGGCAATTCGGCGCCGGTCGACTGCGCGATAACAAGAACGATGGCGCTCACCACGAATAGCACGCGTGTCTCCTCGCCGTGATAGTGCGGAATGCGCCGACGACGCGGGACGCTCTCGCCGGTGTCGCCATCGCCTTCGAAGGTCATACCTCCAGTATACGCCCTTCATGAGGGACGCAAGCGCTAGAGGAGGATAGTGGCCTGGTTGCCTGATACCTCGGCGATGCCGCCGTGCGGTGCCTCGAAGTGATGCGCGGAGTCGTCTGCCGCCTTCACGCGGATCTCGCCCGCCGCGAGCGGCGAAACGAACGCCTCGTGATCCGCGAGGATCTGAAAGACGCCCTCCGTGCCGGGCACGGTCGCGGACACCGCTTCCCCATCGAAGAGGTTCTCGCCGACTCGCGCGATCGTTAAGTGAAAGAATTTCGCCATCGTTATGCGACCTGGTCGATCGAGCCCTTCATATAGAAGGCCGCCTCCGGCTTGTCGTCGTGCTTACCCTCGACGATCTCCTTGAAGCCACGCACCGTCTCCTCGCGCGAGACGTAGGCGCCCTTGATGCCGGTGAACGGCTCGCCGACGAACATCGGCTGCGAGAGGAAGCGCTGCAGCTTGCGCGCGCGATACACCATCTGCTTGTCGTCCTCTGAGAGCTCCTCGATGCCGAGGATCGCGATGATGTCCTGCAAGTCCTTGTAGCGCTGCAGCACCTGCTTCACACGGTTGGCGACCTCGTAGTGCTCCTCGCCGATGATGTCGGCCGTGAGCGCCGCCGAGGAGGACTCGAGCGGATCGATCGCCGGATAGATGCCGAGTGAGGCGAGCGCACGAGAGAGCACCACGGTGCCGTCGAGGTGGGCGAAGGTCGTGGCTGGCGCCGGGTCGGTGAGATCGTCGGCGGGCACATAGACCGCCTGCACCGACGTGATCGAGCCCTTCTTAGTCGAGGTGATGCGCTCCTGCAATTTACCCATCTCCTCTGCAAGGGTCGGCTGGTAGCCCACGGCAGACGGCACGCGGCCGAGGAGCGAGGACACCTCGGAGCCCGCCTGGATGAAGCGGAAGACGTTATCCATGAAGAAGAGCACGTCTTTGCCCGCCCCGTGAGACGGGCTCTGCCCGTCTTTTACGGGGCCGCCCGTACCACCATCTCTGAAGTATTCCGCCATCGTCAAACCCGTGAGCGCGACGCGCGCACGAGCGCCCGGCACCTCGTTCATCTGGCCGAAAACGAGCGCCGTCTTAGCGAGCACGCCAGAGTCGGACATCTCGTGATAGAGGTCGTTGCCCTCGCGCACGCGCTCGCCCACGCCCGCGAACACCGAGTAGCCGCCGTGCTCCGTCGCGACGTTGCGGATCAGCTCCTGGATCAGCACCGTCTTGCCGACGCCTGCGCCGCCGAAGAGGCCGATCTTGCCGCCCTTCAAGAACGGGACCATCAGGTCGATCGCCTTGATGCCCGTCTCGAAGACCTCTGCCTTGGTCGTCTGCTCATCAAAAGAGGGCGCGCTGCGGTGGATCGGCAGGCGCGGCACGCTCGCATCGAGCGCGCCCTTGCCGTCGACGGGCTCACCGAGCACGTTGAAGAGGCGCCCGAGCGCAGCCTCGCCCACCGGGACAGAGATCGGCGCGCCAGTGCCCGCGACCTCCTCGCCGCGTGCGAGGCCTGCGGTCTCAGAGAGCGAGATTGCGCGCACGCGGTCGAGCCCGAGGTGCGAGGCGACCTCGAGCGTGATGCGGCCGTGGCCACCGTTCTTCTCGATTACGAGCGCGTCCCCGATAGCAGGACGCCCCGCGCCGGCGAAATGCACGTCGACGACCGGCCCGATGATTTCTGTGATGATTCCTTTCATATAAAGCTGCTTATGCTGCTAATGCCTCGCGGCCGCCCACGATCTCTGACACCTCGCGCGTGATCGCTGCCTGACGGATCTTGTTGTAGAGCCGCGTGAGCGCGTGCGCCACCTCCTCAGACTTGTCGCTCGCGTTCTTCATCGCGACCATGCGCGCCGAATGCTCGGACGCCTTGGCCTCGAGGAGCATGTGATACAGCGAGACTGCGATAAGCCGCGGGATCACGATGTCGAGCACCTCAGCGGGCGACGGCTCGACGACATATGAGGCTGGCGCAGCGAGCACGGCCTCGTGGCTCCACTTGCCCTTCGCAGGGATGATGCCCTCGACGATGTCGCGCACGGCCCCGACCGAAAGCGGCAGGAGCCGGCGCACGGTCGGCGTCTGCTCGAACGTCGACTTGAAGTTGCTGTAGACGGTGACGACCTTGTCGTAATCTCCGCCAGTGAAGCCGGCGGCGAGCTCGCGCGTGAGCTCGTCCATCGATGAGAGCGGCACGTCGTCGCCCTTGTTCTCATAAGCCTTCGCAATGCGATAGCCGCGGCGGTTGAAGTATTCCTCTCCCTTCTTGCCGAAGGCGTAAACGACCACCTCCTCCCTCTTGCGGCCCTCGAGCGCCTCGACAGCGCGCTTCAACACGCCGCTGTTCAAGGCGCCCGCGAGCCCCTTGTCGCTCGTGATCACGACGAGCGCGAGCGCGCGGCCCTCGCGGTGCACCGCGAGCGGGTGGTTGCGCACGTGCTCGGTGCCGGCGAGGCGCGTGAGGACAGAGAGCGCCGCGCGCGCATACGGGCGGCCGGCGAGCGCGGATTGCTGCGTCTTGCGCATCTTCACCGCTGAGACGGCCTCCATCGCCGCCGTCACCTTGTGGGTGCGGTGCGTCGCGCCGATCTTCGCCTTGATATCCTTGAGCGCCATACCGAAGTTAGGACATCCGATGTCCTAGCGCATTTGGACATCGGATGTCCCTACATTCCGCCGCGCGACGAACGCGTCGAGCTTGCTGCGGAGCGTCTTCTCGGACTCCTCGCGGATCTCCTTCGACTCCTTAATCGCCGCGAGCACGCCGCCTGCCTCGCGTGCGAGGTAGGCGGACAGTTCTTGCTCGACGCGGCGCACGTCCTCTGGCGCGACGGCGTCAAGGTAGCCGTTCGTTGCGGCAAAGATGATCGCCGCCTCCATCTCGAACGGGAGCGGATTGCCGCGGCCCTGGGTCAGCACCTCGGTCATGCGTCGGCCGGCGTCGATCTGACGCTTGGTGTCGGCGTCGAGGTCGGAGGCGAACTGCATGAACGCCTCCAGTTCGCGGAACTGCGCGAGCTCGAGCTTGATCTTGCCGGAGACCTTCTTCATCGCCCTCGTCTGCGCCGAGGAGCCGACGCGAGAGACCGAGATGCCGACGTTGATCGCCGGCCGCTGGCCCTTGTTGAAGAGCGTCGACTCGAGGAAGATCTGCCCGTCGGTGATCGAGATCACGTTCGTCGGGATGTAGGCCGAGACGTCGCCCTCTTGCGTCTCGATGATAGGGAGCGCCGTGAGCGAACCGCCGCCCTTCTCCTTAGAGAGCTTCGCAGCGCGCTCGAGCAAGCGCGAGTGCAGGTAGAAGATGTCGCCCGGATACGCCTCGCGGCCCGGCGGGCGGCGCAAGAGGAGCGACATCTGGCGATACGCGACCGCCTGCTTCGAGAGGTCGTCGTAGACGACGAGCGCATCCTTGCCCTGCTCCATGAAATATTCGCCGATCGTCGCACCCGCGAACGGCGCGAGGAACTGGAGCGCCGCCGGTGCGGACGCCGGTGCCGTGACGATGATCGAGTACTCCATCGCGCCGCGCTCAGCGAGCTCGGCGACGAGCTTGGCCGTCTTAGACTCTTTCTGCCCGATCGCTACGTAGATGCAGATCGGACGCGAAGCTGCGGGCTCGTGCTTCTGGTTCAAAATGGTGTCGATCGCGACCGCCGTCTTGCCGGTGCCACGGTCGCCGATGATAAGCTCGCGCTGGCCGCGGCCGATCGGGATCATCGCATCAACGGCCTTGATGCCGGTATGGAGCGGTGCGTTCACGCTTGAGCGGTCGATCACGCCGTAGGCCTCGCGCTCGATCGGACGCATCTCTGTCTTAGCGATCGGACCCTTGCCGTCGACCGGCTCGCCGAGCGCGTTCACCACGCGGCCGACGAGCGCGTCTCCGACCGGGATCGACAGGAGGCGGCCGACGCGGCGCACGAGCATCCCCTCGTGCACCTTAGTCGCGTCGCCGAGGATCACGGCGCGCACGCCGTCCTCCTCGAGGTTCAACACGAGACCGTAGATCGGGCTCGGGTCCTTGAGCGCGTCGGCGAGCGGACGGTCGAACGTGGGATCGAAGAGCACCATCTCCGACATCGCGCACTTCGTGAGCCCGTCGATCTCGGCGATGCCGTCGCCGGCGGCGCGCACGACGCCGGTCTCTTCGGCGCCCGCTTGCGGCGCCCAGGCCGCGATCTCCTTCTCAATCCTCTCGATGATGCTCTGCATGTTAGTTCGTTACGTTCTGGTAAATGGTGAGGAGCGCGCGCTTTGCCGAGCGGTCGAAGAGCTGCCCCTTAGCACGGGCGCGCCAGCCGCGGACGAGTGAGTGATTCACTGTCGCGTGCCGGGCAACGATGCCTGCCGCTGCTGCATCGCGGAGCGCCTGCGCCTCCTCGGCGTGGCTCGCGACCTCGACAACCGGCCGGAGCGCATGGCGGCGCGCAGCGACCTTCTTGAGCTCGCGCGCGATCGCAGGGAGCATCTTGAGCCGTCCAGCGCTCTTCAAATGCATGATGAGCTTGGTGACCGCCGCGTCAGAGACTGCCTTGTCCTCGAGCTCTGCGGTCGCCTCGAGCAAGCGGGTGTAGTCGTCAACCATGGTGTTCTCGGAGCACCTTCTCTGCGGCGAGCACCGCAAGCCGCGCGACTTCTCGCTCGCTGTCGCGCTTCGCTCTCGCCTGCGACTCCTCCGCGCGCGCCTGCGCATCTGCGGCGATCGCAACGACTCGCGCCTCCGCCTCTTTGAGGAGGAGCGCCTTCTCTTCAGTCGCGGCCTCGTGCGCGCGAGCGACGATCGCCGCCGCCTCGCTCTCGCTCGCTTCGACGCGCTTCGCTGCCTCCGCGTCGGCGCCTGCGAGCTTCTCCTCCGCCTTTGCAGCGTCCTCGACGCCCTTCGCGACGATCGCGCGGCGCTTATCGAGCGTCGCCATGACCGGCCGGTACAAGAAGTACGTGAGCGCCGCGAGCACGATAGCGAAGTTCACCGCCTGCGCGATGAGCAAGCGCCAATCGATCCCGAATGCGGAGAAGAGTTCTGACATGCGCCCGCGGGTTAGACGAACTTGATGATGAACGCGACAACGAGCGTGAGGATGCCGAGCGCCTCGGTGAACACGATCGCGAGGATCATGTTGGAGACGATCTTGCCGGATGCCTCCGGATTGCGGCCGATCGCGTCCATCGCGCCGCTGCCGATCAAGCCGATGCCGATGCCTGGGCCGATGACGCCGAGGCCGGCGGCGATCGCCATGCCGATCAAACGTGCTGAATCAATGTCCATGTGAATGTCGAAAAATAATAAAAGGCCCGGGTCACGGGGCCATGCCGCGCGAGGCTAGTGTGCCTCGTGTGGATCCACGATCGCGAGCTTGATGAAGAACAAGGTCAACATCGCGAACACGAGCGCCTGGATCAGCCCGATGAACATCTCGAATCCCATCAGCGGCGCCGGGAGAACGTACGGTAAAAAGTAACCAGCGACAAGCACCATCACTTCACCCGCAAAAATATTCCCGAAAAGACGGAATGAGAACGAGACGAGCCGGCCGAGGTTGCTGATGAGCTCGATGAGCCCGACCGCGAACCCGACCGGCGACTTCAGGTTAACATACTTACCCGCATATTTGAAAAATCCGAGGAGCGCGATGCCGGTGACCTCGATCGTGAAGAAGGCGATGATCGCGAGCGCGAGGGTGAAGTTGAGGTCGGTCGTGGGCGCACGCAGCACGGGGAGGAACTCGGAGGCGTGCACGAGCCCGATCGAACCGATGCCCGGGAAGAACTCGATCTCGTTGATGAAGGCGATGAAGATGAAGATCGTCGCCACAAGCGGAAAGAAGCGCCGCGCGAGCTGCTCGCTCTCCAAGACCTCGGCCATATAGGCGATCGCGCCCTCGAAGGCCCACTCGACGCCCGCCTGGAGCTTACCGGGCACGACCACGAGCGAGCGGCGGAAGAGGTAGGCCCCGCCGATGAGGAGCGCCATCACGAGCCACGCCATGATGAGCGAATTGGTGATGGGGAAACCGAAAACGGAGCCCAATTGCTCCGCCGAGAGGACGACACTGATGCCCGAATGCATTATACCCATGCTACCCGACGAGGGCTGGAATTGGAAGTCGAGGTATGTATACTTAAGGGCATTACGAAATAATTGAATCTATGGCACGTCAAATTAACCCCGCTCTTATCAAGCCGCTCGCGCTCGACGCCATGCTCGAGGCCGTCGTCGGCAAGGGTCCGATGCCCCGCTCGGAGGTCGTGAAGAAGCTCTGGGAGTACATCAAGAAGAACGACCTTCAGAATCCCGCCAACAAGCGCAACATCCTCGCGGATGACAAGCTTAAGCCGGTCTTCGGCGGCAAGAGCGAGGTCACGATGTTCGAGATGACGAAGCTCGTCTCGGCGCACATGAAGTAGGGCTACTGCCCCTCTTAAGCAAAACCCGCCTCACGGCGGGTTTTGCTTTATCCGACCGGCTGGCTGCAGAACTTGCAACGCGTGGCGCCGCGCGGGATCTCGCTCAGGCACTCCTTGCAGATCATCGTGGCGCTGCCCGAGTCGCCGCGGCGGGCGCGGTTGATAAGCACGTTCATCGGCTTCACGACGAAGAAGAAGACGGCCGCCGCGACGAGCATGAACGAGACGACGGCGTTAATCAAGTGGCCGTACATGAAGCGGCTCCCATTCAGCGTGAAGAAGAGCCCGCCGAAGTCAGGCACCTTCACGAGTGCGGCGATCAAGGGCGTGAGGAGGTCAGCGACGAGCGCCGTCACGAGCGAGCTGAATGCTGCGCCGACCACGACGCCGACCGCCAGGTCGACGACGTTGCCGCGGAGCAAGAATTGTTTGAAATCTTTGAACATACTGGTCGGGCCGCCGGGAATTGAACCCGGTCTACACGCACCCGAAGCGTGCGTACTACCGGCATACTCCGGCCCGGTGCGCTCTGCAGGGATCGAACCTGCGACCTTACGCGTGTGAAGCGTACGCTCTAACCAACTGAGCTAAGAGCGCGCTCCTGCACGATAACAGATTTATCTTTGTCGGGCTACCGGGAATTGAACCCGGTCTACATCCACCCCATGGATGCGTACTACCGGTATACTATAGCCCGCGACGAGGTTGAGAATAACACATGTCGTGATAAAATCGCTCGCACGGGCCATTAGCTCAGTTGGTAGAGCGCGTCATTCGCATTGACGAGGTCAGGAGTTCGACTCTCCTATGGTCCACAAAGGGTTTGGTATACTTATCCATCATGAAAATGCCTGGAGAAGGGATCCGACAGTATCTGAATCAGCAGGAGTCAAATGAAGGCGCCGAGGCGCGTTTAAAGACCGAAATATCAGAGTATGTTGCCGGCATTGACGCGAACGCCACAGTCGAATTCGAGACGTACAAGTGGTCTCGCGAGGCCGAGGAGGGCGATGGGCTCAAGATGACCTTCAAGTACAACGGCCGCGAAGAGGTGTACCGCGACCAGGAGCTGAACGATGCGTCGTTTGATGCCGCAAAGGATGTGTTCGACCGGTTCTATCGCGCCGCCAAGAACTCCATCGCGTAGCGATTTCGGAAAAAATACGGTACAAATAGCGAGTAAGGGGCCTATAGTTCAGCGGTAGAACGCGTCCATGGCATGGACGAGGTCGGGGTCCGACTCCCCGTAGGTCCACTAAATTCCCAGATTCCCAAGGGCGTTCCTCACCTCAGCGATCGGGAGGGCGAAGCCGATATTCTGCGCGCCCTGCACCATCGCCACGTTCACGCCGACCGCCTCGCCCGAGAGGTCGACCAAGGGGCCACCCGAGTTCCCTGGGTTGATCGAGGCGTCGGTCTGGATCACGTTCTTCAAGGTCTCGGTGCCGCCGCTATCGTTTGCGGCGGTAATCGTGCGGTTTAAGCCCGAGATCACGCCCACAGACACCGAATTATTGTATTCGCCGAGCGCGTTGCCGATCGCAAAGACAGACTGTGCGAGCTGGAGCGAAGAGGAGCTGCCGAGCGGGATCGTCGGGTAGCCGCTCCCTGCGACCTTCACCACCGCCAAGTCCTCTGTCGGCGAACGCCACACGACCGTGCCGTCCTTCTGCTTGCCGTTTGAGAGCAGCACCGTGTAGGTCGCGTTCGCGTCCGGCACGACGTGCTTGTTGGTGACGGTATAGCCGCTCGAGCGGACGAAGAATCCTGTCCCGGCCGAGACCTGCTGCGTCGTCGTGCCCACCTGCTGATAGACCGGCACCTGTACGCCGAAGTCTTGGAAGAACGGGTCGTTGCCGAACGGGTTCTCATAGGTCACCTGCAATTTAGGCACGACCTGGCTCTCGACGATCGAGACGACCGCAGGCGACGCGGCTGCGACCGCGTCCTGCAACGTCTGCGTCTGCGACTTCTGCGCCACCTGCTGCCGGCGCGTCAGCTCCGAGAGGTTGGCGTTCGTGCTCGCGGCCGTCGAGCTCGCCGAGGTGGCGACCTGTAATATCTCACCCTGAAGTGCATTGATCGTGCGCGACAGCTTCGCGATCTGGCTGTTCTCGTAGACGAGCCCGCCCACGACGATAATCATCGCCAGGAGCCCCACGAGCCAGAGCGTGTCTATCTTCTTCATGCCCTTAATGATACTACGCCCGCACATTACGCTTGTATTTCGAGTCCTATGCACCCCCGAAACGGCTAGGCATCCAATATCTTTACTGAGCGCTTAATAGCGACAAATCCATAGGCCCATAGGAGCGGCAACCACAGCGGCATGAGGCCGAACAATGAGCGCCTCGTAAACGTCTCGACTCCTGTGCTGATGAAGAGCGTCTCCGATACCGTCATAATTCCGAATCCAAATACGAGGACGAGCATGTCATTTACTTCCCTCTTCGTATACATGGCCGCAGCGATTATCGCGACATACAAGAGCGTGAGCGCGTAATCATCCGACACAAGAGGAATTAACGCGATCATCGCGAGTACTGGCAGCGCATTGAGCACGATACTAAGAGATTTTGTCATGCATTCTGCTATAACCGGTGGACCATAGCGGATTCGAACCGCTGACCCCCTCATTGCAAATGAGGTGCTCTACCAACTGAGCTAATGGCCCGATATTGCTAGTTTATCACGAGATGTCGCAATAAAAAAAACGCGCGGAGGGCAATCTCGCGCGCGGCACGTCTGTGGTCGCAGCTGACTCTATGTCAGTAGGTTCGCGTTCGCCACGCTACTTCACGACTCGGGTCCACTCCTGTTCCTAGATCTCGCGGTTCAGGAATGTCAGTTGGTCACTGCCGACCGAACTCGTTCGTCACAAGGGCGCACCGGTTGATCAGTCCGGCTCACACCGTGGGTATGTTTCCCGCCACTGCTGACCATGAGCATCTTACGCGACTGCTTGTCCACGAGCAAGACCAACGAGATGCGATAAGAAATCTGAAAACTTCACACCCACCGCGGCGAGCGCCTTGGGCATCAAGGATTCGGTCGTGAGGCCCGGGAGTGTGTTGGTCTCGAGATAATAGATGCCCTTCTGCGTTACGATAAAGTCGCTCCGCGAGTAGTGGCGCACGCCGAGCGCGCGATGCATCACCTTGGCGAGCCGCTGCAGCTCCTCGCTCGCGACGCGCGAGAAGTGCCCGGGGCAGATCTCGCGGCTCCCGCCTGAATATTTCGCATCGTACGAGAAGAAGTCGTCTCTTGGAGGGATGATCTCGATCGGCGGGAGCGAGTAGAGCGGCTCGCCGCGGAGGTTCTCGACGACGCCGACCGTCGCCTCCCTCCCCTTCACGAGCTCCTCGATCAGCACGCCGCGTGCGCCCTCGTCGAAGAGTTGCTCGGTCGCAGCAAAGACCGGCGCATAGCCGCCGAGGATCGAGACGCCTACCGAGGAGCCCCAACCGACCGGCTTCACCACCACCGGCTGATGGAAGGAGCGTATCGCCTCGGCGACGCCCTCTGCCGCATCTTCTGCCCGCTCGATATAGCGGAACTCAGGCGTGAGTACGCCCGCCTCGAGCGCACGCGCCTTGGCCATCACCTTGTGCATCGCGAGATACGACGCGAAGGAGTCAGCGCCCGCATACGGCACGCCGTAGCGCTCCAAGAGCTTCTGCACCTCGCCGTCTTCGCCATACTCGCCATGGAGCCCGACGAGAGCGACGTCGACCTGCCGCAGTACGCGCTCTGGCTCGACGACACGACCCCGATAGTGCCACTGCCCATCTCGGTCGATAAAGATGTCCCGCGCGTGGTAACGCTCCTCGGGCAGGTTCGCGATGATCGCCGCGCCGGTCTTAAGCGAGACCTCGTGCTCCCGGCTGGGACCGCCGCGCAATACGCCGACTATCGTCTGCATCCCCGAATTATATCAGGCTGCGAGAGCGCGCTGCGCGGTGCTTCGCAAGAGAAAACCGGTGCGCCTCGGCGTTCGCAAGCACCGCATCTGCCTCGCTGATACCCGCCGCGCGGGCACCGATCACTTCGCGCGGTCGGTGCCGCTCGTCTTTGACGAGCGCAACCACCGGTATCTTCACGCCAGCGTCCGCGAGAGCTGCCTCTGCTGCCTTCTTTTGTGTCTTACCGCCGTCGACGACGATCGCCTGAGGGAACGGCCACTCCGGATGATTGAAGCGCCGTGACAGGATCTCTTTCAGCGATCCGACATCGTCGTTCTTCTTGATGCCACGGATACGGAACGTGCGGTACTCGCTCTTCACCGGAGCGCCATCTGACACGACCGTCATCACGCCGATCGCATTCGTCCCCGCCAAGTGCGCCGTATCATAGGCTTCTATCCTGTATCCAAATCTGTCCGCGGTCGCGTACATATTTGGATGCAGGTTTTCGTCCTTGATGAGCGAGACGTCCTGGATATGATCGAGCGCGAAGAGCTCTCGGCGCGCCTCTGCCGCGTCCTCGAACCGCTCATCCTTGGCCGCCTCGCGCATCTCGCGCGTTAGCGCGACGCGCAGCTCCTTGCCGCGACCGCTCAAAAACAGCTTCACCTTGAGGATCGTGCGGCGATAATGCTTTGCATCAATCTCTCGCGGGTACTGGCCAATCTGCGTATTAAACTCGATTTTGGCGCGGTGATGCTTGCTCGTGTGGCCGACCGGCTTCGGGGTATCGAAAAACGGGAAGATGCGGCGGATGAGCCGCAGCCCCTCGCGCAGCTGCGCGCCCGAAGGGAACGGTCCGTAGATCGACTCAAACCGGCTCCCGGCGGCGATCTTCTTTACAAAATCTATGTCCTTGCCGCGCACGGCGAGCACGCGCGCGATCGGCTCCTTGGTGATGATCGCGTAGAGAAAGCTTTTATCATCCTTGCCCTCGACGTTGGCCTTGGGCTTGTACTTCTTGATGAGCGCGGCCTCGCGCACCAAGGCCTCGAGCACGGTCGGGCACGTCTCGTGCGCGACGCGGTCAGCGCGCGTCACCATGTCGACTATGCGCGGCCCGCGTGTCGCGATCAGGTCGTCGTCGAAATAGCTCCGCACGCGGTCGCGCAGGCTCGTCGCCTTGCCGACATAGAGCACCGCCCTCCCCTTCTTAAAGAGGTACACGCCCGGCACGTCCGGGAGGTCAGACTGTTTTAGGTCGCTTCTTTGCATGATGCAGCGCTTTGGCGAGGTACTCGCCCGTGTGCGAACCCTTGGTGTCGGCGACCTCCTCTGGCGTCCCCTTCGCGACGACCTTGCCGCCGCCGACGCCGCCCTCGGGCCCGAAGTCGATAAGATAATCCGCGCTCTTGATCACGTCCAGGTTGTGCTCGATCACGACGACTGTGTTGCCGCGCGCGACGAGCTCTTGCAGGATCTCGATCAGCTTCTTCACGTCCTCGTAGTGAAGGCCGACCGTCGGCTCATCGAGGAGATAAATAGTCTTTAGCGCCATCGGGCGGTAGAGCTCCGAGGCGATCTTCACGCGCTGCGCCTCGCCGCCCGAGAGGGTGGTCGCGCTCTGGCCGAGCGTGAGGTACTCGAGCCCGGTCGCGTTCAAGCTCGCGAGCCGGTCTGCGATCGCCGGGATGTCGGCGAAGAACGCCTCCGCCTCCTCGATCGTCATCTGGAGCACCTCGTGGATGTTCTTGCCGCGATACGTCACCTCGAGGGTCTCCTTCATGAATCGCTTGCCCTCGCAGATGTCGCAGGTCACGTAGACCGTCGGCAAGAAGTGCATCTCGACCGCGATCGAGCCGTTGCCCTGACAGGCCTCGCAGCGGCCACCTGCGACGTTGAAGGAGAAGCGACCCGGCTTCCATCCCCTTGCGCGCGCCTCGGGCGTGGCGGCGAAGAGGTCGCGGATATGCGTGAACGCGCCGGTGTAGGTCGCCGGGTTAGAACGCGGCGTGCGGCCGATCGGCGACTGGTCGATCAAGACTGCGCGGCCGACGTACTCGGTGCCGGTCATCGAGGCGACATGCTCGAGCCCAGCACCAGAACGAGTTCGGTGCTGGGTAAACTTGGCCACAATATTCTTGTGCAGAATGTCGTAGAGGAAGGTCGACTTACCCGAGCCAGAGACGCCGGTGATGCACACGAGCTTGCCCAAAGGCACGTCGATATTCTGGTTCACGAGGTTGTGCAGCGTCGCGCCGCGCACCTTGATCGCGCCGCGCTCGCTTGTGCGGCGCGACTCGGGGATCGGGATCACTGTCTCGCCGCGCAGATACGCGAGCGTCTTCGATTCCGTCTCGTTCTTCTTCGCCATGAGCAATTCGTCGAGCCAGCCGTGCGCGACGACCTTGCCGCCGTGGATGCCGGCGCCCGGGCCGATGTCGACGATATAGTCGCCCGCATAGATCGTGTCCTCGTCGTGTTCGACGACGACGATCGTGTTGCCGAGCTCCTTCAGGGTGAGGAGCGTTGTGATGAGACGGTCGTTGTCGCGCTGGTGGAGACCGATCGTCGGCTCGTCGAGCACGTAGAGCGCGCCCGTGAGCCCGCTGCCCAGCTGTGAAGCCAAACGTATCCGCTGTGCTTCGCCCCCAGAAAGAGTCGCGGCCGACCGATCAAGCGTGAGATAGTCGAGGCCGACGTTCAGCATGAAGGTGAGGCGGCTCTCGATCTCCTTCAAGATCGGCGCCGCGATGTCGAACTTCATCTCCGAGAGCTCAAGTGAGTCGACAAACTTCTTGGCGTCGCCGATCGACATCGAGGTGAAGTCGACGATGTTCTTGCCGAGCCCTTTCTCTTTGCTGCTCTTCAGGTACACCCGCAGCGCCTCCGGGCGCAGACGCTTGCCCTCGCAGACGGGGCACGGCGCTTCAGAGAAGAGCGACTCGGTGCCGAGCCCGTGACAGGCCGGACACGCACCGTAGGGCGAGTTGAAGGAGAAGAGCCGCGGCTCCACCTCGGGGAACGAAGCGCCGTCCTCGGGGCAGATGAACTTGGACGAGAGCGTCTCGACCGTGCCGTCGGCGTGACCGATCTTCACCAAGCCGTCCGCCTCCTTGAGCGCGAGCTCGAGCGCCTCGGAGAGGCGCTCGCGGGCTGCCTGCGTCGAGCGCGCGAACTCTGATACGTAGATCGAGTCGACGACCGCGTCGATCGAGTGCCGCTTGTTGCGGTCGAGCTCGATCTTCTCGCGCAGCGACTGCAGCTTGCCGTCGACGACGACGCGCTCGTAGCCCTTGCCGAGGAGGTCGTAGAGGAGCTGATAGTATTCGCCCTTGCGGCCGACAACGACCGGCGCATAAATCGTGACCGCGCTCTTGTCGACCGCGACGCCCATGATCCTTCCGGCGTCAGGGCCTCCGGCCGTGCTAGTTCCTTTGCGCTTCGCCTCGACGCGCGCGAACACCATCTTGATCATCTCTTCTTTGGAGAGGCGCACGATCGGCACGTCGTGATGGATGCAGTAGGGCTGGCCAGCACGCGCATAGAGGACACGCAGGTAGTCGTAAATCTCCGTCACGGTCGCGACCGTCGAGCGCGGATTATTGGAGCGGCTCTTCTGGTCTATCGATATTGCGGGCGAGAGGCCAGAAATTTCATCGACATCCGGCTTGGCCATCTGATTCAAAAACTGCCGCGCATACGCGGACAAGCTTTCTACGTATCGCCTTTGGCCTTCTGCGAAAATAGTGTCGAACGCGAGCGAGGACTTCCCGCTCCCCGAGAGGCCGGTGATCACCGTCATCGCCCCGCGCGGCATCTGCACGTCGATGTTCTTCAAGTTATGCGTCCGGGCGCCTTTGACGTGCAGCCAGTCAGACCCATGGCGGTGCCCATGGGCTTCATGTGCTTGCTTACTGCTCTTTTTAGTCATGGATATGGGAACTCCTGCCCGTGGCGGGACAGGTACGGCTTGACTATACCATAACGAGTACTACAATTGAATTGAGCTTAGGCTCGGTTTTATTAGCTTAGTCCGGCCAATATGGCAGTACTCTTGCTAGAAAAATTGAGCCCTGTTCTTCCAGCTGCATTTTGACTATCTGCATCGAATCCCTGAACAAGGTTCTTCCGATCCAGATCTAATTCCCGAGTCAATGACAACTTGCAGTTAGAATTAAGTTACGTCTTGTCATGACGTGACCGAAGTAAGAATCTCGGGTGTTCTTGCAGGACAGTGGGCTCAATGCGAACCGCCTACCGGCGGTTCGGCGTTTTTATCATATTTGCATCGAGTCTTGAACTTCGTAAGTCTCTGCGGTCAGTATCAGCTCTATAGAACGCGCCCAAAGAAGATATATGTTACTTAGTGCAGCATTATGATCAAGAGGTGTTGGGAAGAGTGTGTGTATTTGCTGAACTAATCCGGTTCTATTTTCTGCCGAAATCGCGTAATCAATCGAGCCGCTTGGATTGGGGTCATTCGTTGGATGCTCAATGATATATTTAATAATCTGCAGTATCTTCGACAGATCGTCTTGAAGCGTTTTATCATCCGCCGCGAATGAAGCCATCTGGGTCTGGAAAACACGAACGGCTTGGACGTCCTGATTTTGAATAGCAGAGGAATACGAACTTCGCATTTGGTTCACATCTTGAAGTTCCTTAGTTATGTCTGCCCACAGCAGTGTCGCCGTCGCGCTGATTGCTTTATCGCTGTCATTGAGATAGGGCTGCAAACTACTGCTAGCGTTCTGCAAATGTGTCGCCGATTCATTTAACGCAGTCAGTATCACGACGTCTGACTGCGATTCTCCGAATGTTGCTTGCGCCTCGGAATAGGTTTTAGTTTTCCCATATAGCTCTGAAAGGGCAACAAGAAAAGAGTATATATAGTCGCTTGAATGCTGAGAATATTTACTATCATCCGTATTTGATGCGACGGAAGCATTAGTGGTATTTGCAGCTACACTGTCGCCTGTGATAGGAGGGCTAGCGACGGAATGAATTCCCCATGCGATAGCTACAATCAATACGAGAACGACAACCGGGAAGAGTGTCGACTGTTCTGACGGCTTCATTAATACATAGTTTTCACCTAGTGCGCTACTGTCAAGTACCGGAAAGCGGCTTGCGGACGCGGGGCTTCTTGGGAGATTTCTTGCCTTCGAGCTCGTAGAGCTCGTCGCGAATCAAGGCAGCGGTCTCGAAGTCGAGCCGCTCAACAGCCTCGGTCATCTCTTCTCGCTTCATCTTGATGAACGCCGCCGGGTCGTCTTTGTAGGCAAGCTTGTCGAGAACAAGAAGCTCGTCGATCGTCTTGTCGTGCTCGCTACGCATCGATGCGGCGATGTCGTGGATCTCTTTCTTGATCGTCTTCGGCGTGATGCCGTGCTTCTTGTTATAGGCGAGCTGCAGCTCGCGGCGGCGGTTCGTCTCGCCGATCGCCTTCTCAAGTGAGCCGGTCATCACGTCTGCATACAAAATCACGCGACCTGATACGTTACGCGCTGCCCTACCGATCGTCTGGATGAGCGACGTCTCGCTGCGTAAGAATCCCTCTTTGTCGGCATCTAAGATGCCCACGAGCTCTACCTCCGGCAGGTCGAGCCCCTCACGCAAGAGATTCACACCGACCAAGATGTCGAATTCGCCCTTGCGAAACTTGGTGAGGATGTCGATACGGTCGATCGTCTTCACATCCGAATGGAGGTACTCGGCCTTGATGCCCTTCTTCTTCAAGAACTCCGCCAAGTCCTCGGCCATCTGCTTGGTGAGCGTGGTCGCGAGCGCGCGAGCGCCGCGACTGATCGCTGCTGCCGCCTCGTCAATGAAGTCTTGGATCTGCCCCTTGTAGGCAGCTGTCTCACTCACCGCGCGCACGGTGAGCTCGGGGTCGACAAGACCGGTCGGCCGGATGATCTGCTCGACGATCTGCTCTGAGTGCTGCTTTTCATACGGCCCCGGCGTCGCGCTCGTATAGACGGTCTGCCCTACCCTGGCCTCGAACTCATCAAAGGTGAGCGGCCGGTTGTCGCGTGCAGAGGGCAGGCGGAATCCGTACTCGATGAGCGTATCCTTGCGCGAGCGGTCGCCCGCGTACATCCCGCCGATCTGCGGCACCGTGACGTGCGACTCGTCGATGACGGTCAAGAACTCCTTTGAGCAGCGCTTGAAGTAGTCGAGGAGCGTATAGGGCGGCTCGCCCGGCGCTCGCCCGTCGAAGTGGCGCGAGTAGTTCTCGATCCCGCTCGTATAGCCGAGCTCGCGGATGAGCGCGATATCGTGGAGCGTCCGGCGCTTCAGCCGCTCGGCCTCGAGCGGTTTCTCCTCGCGCTTGAACCTAGCGAGCTGCTCGTCGAGCTCGAGCTTGATGTCAGCGAGCGCACGCTCACGCTCCTCCTCGCTCGTGACGAAGTGCTTCGCCGGGAAGACGTAGACCGACTGCGGCTCTGCGATCTTCGCGCGCGAGACCGGATCGAGCTGCTCGATGTGCCCCACCGTCTCGCCGTCGAAGGCGACGCGGTACATCACGCGCTCGTTCACCGGCATGAACTCGAGCGCGTTGCCGATCGCGCGCAGTTGGCCGGGATTCAAGTCTGCGTTCGTCCGCTCGAAATAGATGCCGATGAGCTTGCGGATGAGCGCGGCGCGGTTCTCTGCCGCTCCCTTCTCGATCTTCACATGCACTTTTTCGTACTCTTCAGGGGAGCCGAGGCCGTAGATCGCCGAGACCGAGGCGACGATGATCACGTCCTTGCGCGTGAGGAGGGCCTGCGTCGCCGCGTGGCGCAGCCGATCGATCTCGGCATTGATCATTGCCTCCTTCTCGATATAGGTGTCCGAATGCGCGACATACGCCTCGGGCTGGTAGTAGTCGTAGTAGGAGACGAAGTAATGCACGGCGTTTTCAGGGAAGAATTCCCGATACTCCTGCGCGAGCTGCGCCGCGAGCGTCTTGTTGTGCGCGAGCACGAGGGTCGGCTCATCGTGCTTCGCGATCATGTTCGCAACCGTAAAGGTCTTGCCGGTGCCGGTCGCGCCGAAGAGCGTCTGGTGACGCATGCCCTTAACGAGCCCCTTCGAGAGCGCTTCGATCGCCTGCGGCTGGTCGCCCGCCGGCGCATATGGGGTGTGGAGCTTGAAGTTAGCCATATACGTTAGGCGTAGTAGGAACGGACAAAGTCTGCCCGATATTGTTCAAATCGTCCATCGATGATCGCCTGCCGCGCGCCAGCGACGAGGTCGAGGATGAAGCCGACGTTGTGCATCGAGGCGATAGCTGCGCCGAGCATCTCGCCCGAGCGCAGGAGGTGCGCGACATAGGCGCGAGAGAACTGCTCGGTGCCTGTTACAGCGAGCTCTGGGTCGAGCGGGCCGAAGTCTGTCCTATATTTTTCGTTCGTGAGACGGATGACGCCTTGTTTCGTATAGATCGAGCCGTGCCGGCCGAGCCGCGTCGCTGCGACGCAGTCGAAGAGGTCCATGCCGTTCGCGATGCCCTCGAGGATATCGCCCGGCTCACCGATCCCGAGGAAGTGCCGCGGCAGCTCCTCGGGCAGTTCCCCCACGGCTGCCGAGAGCGCGCTCCGCATATCCTCCTTGCTGAAGGAGCCGCCGATGCCGATGCCGTCGAAGCCGAGTGAGGCGATCTCGCGAGCCGACTCGGCGCGCAGATCTTCGTGACGGCCGCCCTGCACGATGCCGAAGATCGCCTGCTTCTTGCTCGCGTCGATATTCTGCCGGTGCGCCGTAAGCGACCGCGCCGCCCAGCGATGTGTGCGTTCCATCGCCTCCTTCTGGTATTCATACGGCTCAGTCGGCGACGTGCATTCGTCGAAGGCGAAGAAGATGTCCGCGCCGAGTGCGTGCTGGATCTCGATCGTGCGCTCTGGCGTGAAGCGATGCAGCGAGCCGTCCAGGTGCGAGGTGAAGGAGACGCCCTCGTCGTCGATCACCGCGAGCTGGCCGTGCTGGCTCGCGACGCTCTCGTCGAAGTGCGCGAGCCCATGTCGGGACGTCGTACGTCCTACATCAGATGTAGGACGTACGACGTCCTCCACATTCGAGATCTTCGAGATCTTACGGCCGAAGGCCGCCCCGAGCGAGAAGACCTGAAAGCCGCCCGAGTCAGTGATCGTCGGCCCGCTCCAACCCATGAACGTGCCGAGCCCGCCAGCCTCTTGGACGATCTTCTCTCCCGGCTGCAGGTAGAGGTGATAGGTGTTCGCGAGGACGACCTCGGCGCCGAGCGCCTCGAGGGTCGAGGGCAGGATGCCTTTCACGTTCGCCTTCGTTCCCACCGGCGTGAAGGCGGGCGTGCGGATCGCCCCGTGAGGCGTCGTGAGGATGCCAACACGCGCGCGGCTCTTCAGCTCGCGTGATTCAATTGAGAATGAGATCGCGCTCATTCCCTCACCCTAACAGATTTTCAGTGAGTCGGCTTCGTGACCTTCACGAGCTCAACCTCGAAGACGAGGTCGGAGTTCGCTGGGATCACATTGCCAACCGCCTGGCTGCCGTAGGCGAGCGCCGCGGGGATGAGGAGCTTGCGCTTGCCGCCCTCCTTCATGCCGACAAGGCCCTGATCCCACCCCTTGATCACCTGGCCGGCGCCGAGCGTGAAGGTGAAGCCCTGTGTGCCGCGGTTCGCTGATGCGTCGAAGACGGTCCCGTTCGTGAGCGAACCGACGTACTGCACCGTGACGCTATCGCCCACTGCGGCAACCGTGCCGGTACCGACGGTCTCGTCCTGTATGAGGAGCTCTTTGAAGGGTTCGCTAGGCATGGTTGAAGTGGTTGAAGCGGTTTGTGATTGTCCGGGAGTAATGTTCGCCTGATTCTGCTCCTCTTGCGCTGGCGCGGAAGAGCCGAACGGCGAGAGATTCGGGAGGATAAAAAAGAGCACGACGACGGCGAGTGCAAGCGCTGTGGCGATACCGGTTTTCGTTGGTGTCATATGGTTAGGCTATGTCGTGAGTATACTACGGCGCGCGGAACGCCTTGAACCGCTTCACCTCCTCGTCGACAGCGGCCTTGGCGAGCGCCTCGTGATCCGGCACCTCCATGTCGAGGAACGCCTGGAGCGCAGCAGAGTCTCCTGCCTCGGCGAGTTTGCCGAACGCCTCACGCTTGTCCTCGGCGAGCTTGCCGACCACGGCCAGGGTCGCAGCCTTGAGCGCCACTTCGCCGAACTGGGCGATGAGTGGTTTTTGTTCTTCGGGCGTGAGTTCAGAGAGGCCGAGATCGGCGGCGATGAGCGCGGTGAGTTGGTCGTCTGGCATGGGTGTCATCTTAGCATGGTTAGCGGATAAGCCGCGCGAAGTCGTCGAGCTCGGGCGGCTTCGCAAATGCGGAGAAGAAGCTCGTGATGCCCGTGTTCTTGATCGGCGCACCAGAGATGAGTCGGCCGTCGACGACCCCCCACGCGACTCGATATTTGCCGGAGTCGTCCGCCGCGTAGATCACCTCGTTCGGATGCGTCGTGAGATATTTCGTCATCACCTCAAGGCGCGCTTCGGCTGTACCGCCGAACGCGAAGACCTTGGTCCCTGCCGAATCGATATAGAGATGCGTCTCTTTGACCGGCACGTCAAGACCGTAGTTGTTGCGGACGACATCGGCCGCCTGCTCATAGGAGCCCGAGTGGATCAGGTTGCCTGAGCCGTCCCTGATCGCGTTGCCAGAGCCGTCATGCACGACCGGCGCCTCTGGTGCGAGAGCAGGCGCCGGGGTCGGCACGTTCGCGGCGTTGACTGCCGCCTCGTGCGCCTCTTGTGCTGCCGTGAGATCGTTGGTCTCGACTGACGGTGGCGGCTGCGCCTCGATATGCGCATCCTCTGGTACGGGCGCGCTCGGAACCGGCGCTTCGATATGCGGCGCGCCTGACAGCTTCATCCCCTCTGCTGCGTTCACGATGTCGCCGTGCGCCGCGTCAGAGAAATGCAGCGCGCCGTCTGCACCGATCGAGAGATGCGCACTCTTGTCGATCACGACGCTCCCGCCCTCGCCGAAGAACTTGTGATCCATCGCGAGCCGATGAATCACGCCGTTGATCTTCTCTGGATGCGCTTTAGCATCAAATAGCCTCTCAATATCACTGTTTGCTTGCATCCCCGCTGGCGGCTGATCAGGCAGCTGCTTGATCAAGTCCTTCAGCATACCCTCGTAGCCGTGTGACGAAGCGCCGACTGACACGACCGGCGCTTCTGCGATCGGTGCTGGTGCAGCCACCGCAGGAGCCGCCTCAGCTGCCGGAGCCGCGGTTGCTGCTGCCTGCGGCACCTCCGGCGGTGCTGGCGGCGGCGTCGCATCGGGCACTGACGATGCGTGTGGTGCTAGCGTTGGCGCTTCGCTTGTCTGTGATGCCATGGGTGCAGCCGCATGGTGACCCAACTTGTCACCAAGCCATTCGCGGACATGCGCCGCCCAGTCCGACTGGCTCACTTCTCTGATCAACTCGCTCATCGCAAGCGTCATGCCTGCTGAAAAGAGTATCGCCTTTACCATCGCCTTCTCTTTCGCATGCGTTCCGCCCTTTTCGAGCTCGCTCTTCTCAAACTTCAGAAACGCTGTCGAAAGTCCGGCGACGCGCTGCGCTGCGACGCCGGTGAGACATGCAAACGCTGCCGGGAGTGACGCGCCGGAGGCGATACCAGCGCCGACACCGAGCGTGAGTCCGACTGCGATCTTTGTCTTCCATCCCATCTTGTTGTATTTCTCCCCAAGCCGACGAAATCCGCTTTCGACCTTACCCATCTTGGCAAGACCAGCATCGAGTTCTTGTGAGCGCACCGCAAGCATCTCTCCAGGAGTCGCGGGTTCCTTCTCCTGCTTCGTCTCCTTCTCTGCATCTGCCTTCGCCGTCGCCTCGGCAACAAGCCGCTGCAATTCTTCTTGTGCCTCCTTGCGCGTCATCTCCTCGCTCTTCCGCCAGACTGCCGGCCCTTCCGCATTCGCCTTATCAATATCGAATGTCGGCGTTTGCCCCGCCGACTCCTGTGTTGGCAGAGTTGCTGGTTCCGATTTCGCCGGCGCTTGCCGCGCGTCGAGGCGCGCTTGCCCCTGCGCTATCGCGCGATTGAGCGCACTGCTCTTCGGGTCGTTGATCGATTCACCTTTTTTGAGAGCCTCAGTATTGTCTGCCGTTCTTTCTGCAACCTGCTGCTGTGCCTCTTGCTGCAAGCTCGCCTTGAGCGCCTCTACATCCGCGCCCGTTTCCAATCCGGCATCAAGGTCGATATCGACATGCTGTTCTTGTCCTGCCGGCGATAGCGCATCTATGTTCTGAAGGGTGTCCGAAATGACCTGTTCTCGCTCCTCTGGCGTAAATCTGGTCTGCTCTTTTTCTGCCGCAGCTGCCTCCGCGTAGACGCGCTCGCGGCGTACTGAGTTCAGATCTTCGACCTGCCTCGTCATCGCGTTTTCAATCCTGTCTTTGCTCTTGGCTGCTTTGGCCTTCGGATACGCTCGGGCGAGCTTAGCGACACGATCGAACATCTCGTTCGCACCCTTCCATGCCTTGCCCTCGAATTCACCGGGATCCTCGCCCGCAAGCTTCAGGCGCTTCCCCATCGCTGAATACCCCTTCTTTGCTTCTTCAAAAGAGGCCTTCGGATCGAACGGTTTCGCGCTGTCGTCGGGGGGATATTCAGCCATAGCCTTATCGCGAGAGGTAGCGCTCCCGAATCATGTTCTCTACCGTAGCACGGTCGCGGCCGTAGGTGAGGGAGGAGAGCTGGATAAGGTCGTTCACCTGCTCGTGATTCAGTGCCGGCAGATCGGGCGTGCGCAGGTCGAAGGGCTGCTGCGGTACGCCCTGCGAGAGGATCTTCATGTATGCATTGCGGTTCTCGATATTCACGAAGTCGAGGGCGACGAAGACGGGCGCGAACTGCTTGGCGAAGAACTCGGCATCCTCCTCCCCGACGCGGAAGACCGCCATGTTCCCCACGTTGCCGAAGACTGCGTCGCGCGTCTTCTCCTCGATCTGGCTCAAGAATTGGTGCGCGACCGTCAAGGAGAGCTTGTACTTGCGCGCCTCCGAAAGGATGCCCGGGATCGAGTCGGTCGTCACGTTCTGGAACTCGTCGATATACAGATAGAACGGCGGATACGCCGCGCGCGGATTGTCAGCGCGCGAGAGCGCGGCCATGAAGAGCTTGCCGACGATGATGAGGCCGAGGAGGTTCGCGTTCTTCTCGCCCAAGCGCCCCTTCGAGAGGTTGATGAGCAGGATCTTCTTGGTATCCATCACCTCGCGGAATTTGAAAGAGGACTCCTGCTGCCCCACGATCGGGCGGATGAAGTCGTTCGCCGTGAAGTCGTCGAACTTGTTCGTGATATAGGGCACGATATTCTCCAAGGCCGCGTCACCGCCGGCCTTCGTCGCGATGTCTGTCCAGAACTGGTTCACGATCGGGTTGAGGCTCTTCGCGAGCTTCATGCGGCGGTACTCGCTGTTCGAGAGCACGCGCGCTATGTCGAGGATCGTCGAGCCGCTCGAAGGATCCTCCATCACGAGCTGCGTCGCATTACGGAAGTATTGCTCGAACGCGGGACCCATCGACTCGGGCACGTCGCCATAGAGCCGCTTGAAGATCATCAGGAGCTCGTTGACGATGAACGTCTTCTGCTCCGGCCGCGAAAGATCGTATTCGAGGAAGTTGAGCGAGAAGGGGCGCGAGAGATCTGCCGGATCGAAGTAGATCACGTCCTTGTAGCGCTCGGGCGGGATCGCCGCGAGGATGTCGAGGATATCGGTGCCATGCGGGTCGATAAAGCAGCAGCCCTCGCCCGCATTGATGTCCTGAATGATCATCGACTTCATCAGCCCGGTTTTGCCCGTGCCCGTCTGGCCGATCACATAGAGGTGCCGCAGGCGATCCTCGCTCGTGAGATAGATCGGCGTTTCTTGTCCGCGGTAGGAGTTGATGCCGAGAAGCGCGCCTGATTGAGGGAGGTTCATGGGTGCCGCGGCGTGCGTAAATCGCGCCTGCTTCAGGTGCGGCGAGCTCGCGATACCCGCTGGCGGGAAGTGATAGAGCGTCGTGAGCTCGCGCAGCGATAAGGGAAGCGCCTCTGCCGCAGGGACGCGGAATGAGAAGTCCTCGAACAACGCTTGCGCGCTTCGGCCTTCGATGCGTTTGAAGTCGAGCCGGTTCCCTTGCGTGTTACCGAACTGGTTGAATCCGGCCTCGAGCTCGCTCAAGACCTGCCCGGCCTTGCGCTCATCGGCAGAGGACGCGACAAGCCGGATCGTCGCGCCGACGATCGGCGTCGCGATCTTCTTCTCGACCTCTTGGATGTAACTCTTGTTCGCTTCGGCTTGGCGCGTCTCGGCCTCCTTCGCCTTCTCGACATCCTTGGGCTTGCTCGAAAAGAGCCGCTTGCTGAAGTCGCGTGCAAGCTCGCCAAACGCCGTCTCGGGCGTGGTGAAGGCGGCTTGGCGCTTCTCCCCTTTTCGCAGCGCCTGGAGGATCTTGCTGTAGTGGCGCACGTGCCGATCGCCGCGCGGCTCGATGATGAGCTGTATCGCGGCACCCTCGCCCTTGTGCTCGATCTTGGCGAACGCGTTCGTGATCGCGTTAATCGGGTCGTAGTCGAACTCCGGGTACTCCTTCAAGGGGAGCGCTGGATTCTCGGCCAAGGTCGCGACCGACGCGAGCGAGGCACCCTTGGGAGCGAAGATGTTGTAGTCCAAGGGCTGCGGGACCAGGTGTGCGTCCGGGAAGATCGCGAGGAGCTGCTTCTCGAAGAGCGCTGCCTTGCCGTTCGGCACTGCCGCATAGAACTGGAGCTCGGGCGAGTTCGCCGGCACAGCGAGCTCGAGCGCGAAGTAGGGCGGCTCGTCGCCCTGTGCATCGCCGACCGAGAGCAACCCGGCATAGAACTGCTCCATGCCGGAGATGAGCTCCTTCAAGGTCTTCTGTCGCGCGCCCTGCTCTTGCACCTTCGGCGCGGGTAGCGCGATCTCGTAGAGCGTCATCTTGAGCGCGCGGAATCGGGGCGCCTTCTCGTCGGCCCCGGGCACCACGAGGCCGGCGGCGATGTAGCGCACCAGGTAGCGGTGGAAGTCGTCTGCGACCTCGGGGTCGCCCATCTTCTCGACGATCGCGAGCGCATTCTTGATCCCATGCTCCTGCATCGCCTGTTGCAGGCTCGCGATCACGCGCTCGTCGTCGCCAAGGGCGAGATCAGAGAGGATAGCCTCGGCCTCGCTCTTCTTGGTCTTCTCGCTGATGCGATACTCGCGGGCGAGCACCTTATCGGGCGCGTCGGCATGCTCCTTGACCTGCTCCGAGATGATGCGCACGTGCTCGAACGCGCTTGGCGACTTGCCCCTGCCCGCCAGCTCCGCCTCTTTCTTGGCCACTTGCTCGCGCAGGTAGGCCAATTCCGCTTCAGGCGTGGACAACGTCGGTGCCGATTCCATGTGATATCTAGTATACTGCACGCGAATGCTCAACTTCCTCTCCGCCTGTATAAATCTTGATCCGATCGAGATGGTGAAGACCGGCAGCTACGTCGGCATCGCCGTGCTGGTCTTCGCCGAGAGCGGACTCCTCTTCGGCATCTTCCTCCCCGGCGACTCGCTCCTCTTTGCGGCCGGGCTCCTCGCGGCGGGCGGCGTGCTCTCGATCCAACCGCTCATCATCTTCGTCGTCATCGCTGCGATCATCGGCGACTCGGTGGGCTATTGGTTCGGCGCAAACGTCGGCGTCAGCTTCTTCAAGCGCAAGGACTCCTTCTTCTTCAAGCAGGAATACTTGAAGCGCACTGAGCGCTTCTACGAGACCTACGGCGGGCGTGCCGTCGTGCTCGCCCGCTTCATCCCGATTGTGCGTACGATCGCCCCGATCCTCGCCGGCGTCGGCTCGATGACCTATCGCCAATTCATCACCTACAACATCATCGGCGGCACGCTCTGGGGCGCCGGCATGCTCGCGCTCGGCTTCTCTCTCGGCTCCGTCCTCCCGAACGCCGAGTCCTATGTCCTCCCGCTCTCGCTCGTGATCATCGTCCTCTCATTCCTCCCTATCCTCCTCAACCTCCTACGCGGCAAAAAGGCAGTCTAGTAGCCGATGCTATTGAGCGTTGTCGTGTAGCTCGAGAGGAACTGCGGGATCGCGAAAGCGAGGCCGATGAGAGGCAGGATGATAAGCGCGGCGGTGACGACGCCCGTCCAGAAGAGATACTTGCGCGCAGACTCTGCCGCGGCGGCGGCCTTCTCGGCATTCGCGTTTATCTCGTCGAGCAATGCTTTGAGTTCGGGGTCGATCATGCCGACAGTATACGGTGCGTCTTAAAGCGGTTTACTCCAGAAATGGAAAACCCAGTTGATCACCATCAGCACGAGCGCGAAGAAGAAAGCCGGCCAGAAGCCCGCGACGACGAAGCCCGGCACGATATAGGCGGTGACCATCACGAGGAGCGCGTTGATCACGAGCGAGAAGAGGCCGAGCGTGATGATGTTGATGGGAAGCGTGAGGATCGAGATGACCGGCTTGACGAAGAGATTCAAGGCGCCGAGCACGACAGCTGCGATTGCAGCGCCCGGATACGTCACGGAGATGCCCTGCACGATATAGGCTGCGACCAATATCGCGAGCGTCGCAGTGATCCAGTGGACGAGCAACTTCACCATACTCGGATCATATCAAAGATACGACGATATAGACCATGAACGCGCCGAGGAGCGTCATGAGGGTGGTGAGAGCCCGCGGGTGACGGTGATGGCTCTCGGGGATCAGGTCGCTCGCCGACAGGTAGAGGAAGGTCCCGACGAAGAGGCCGAGCGCGAGCCCGATGTATTGCGGACCGATCGTAAAGAAGAGCGTGGCGGTGGCGCCGAGCAATGGCGCTGCTGCGTCGACAAGGAGCCAGCGGAAGGCGCGGCGCCAGGTGCCCCCGTTCTTCAGCACGAGATTCACCGTGTTGATGCCGTCAGAGAAGTCGTGGGTCAGCACGGCAGCCGTCACGACGACGCCGACCGCCGCCGAGGCCTGAAAGCCGATGCCGATCGCCAAGCCATCGAGAAAGCTGTGTGCCGAGAGAGTAAACGCGCCGAAGCTGCCTCGTGCAGTGTGCGCCTGGTGCTCGTCATCTTCATCATGCGTGTGCAAGAGGATCAGCCGGTCGAGCACCAGATAGCCGAAGAAGCCTGCGGCGATCGCGAGCGCCACCGTCTCGGCGCTGTAATAGGCGGTACCGAGCGCCAATGCTTCGGGCAGAATGTCAAAAAGCGCGACGCCCGCGACTGCGCCAGCCGAGAAGCCGAGGATCAGATGCAGCTTGTCGCGGAACTTCAAAGCGAAGCTACCGCCGATAAAAGTCGCCGTGAACGCCGCGAGTGCGAACAGGATGGTCATGCCGTCATGATACACCATCCCCGTTAGAACCACCCGAGAGCGGTGAGGATGAAGAGCTGCGAAATGGGTACCGGATGCTCCTATTTGACCACCTGGTCGAGCGCCGCCTTAAAGTTCGCGTAGGGGTACGCGCCGAGGATCAGCTGCTTGCCGATCACGAAGGCCGGGGTCGCGTTCACGCCCGCCTTCTGCCCTTCTGCCTTGTCGGAGGCGATTGCAGCGTCGTACGCCGCTTTGTTCGCGGCGACAGCTGCGGTGACCTTCGCCGCATCGATGCCCGCGACCGACTCCGTCGTCTTCTTGATCCAAGCGAGATAGTCGGCATCGTTCAGGGTGTTCTCGGTCGGCTGTGTCGCGTAGATCGCAGTGCGCCAGTCCATGTACTTGTCCGGATAGAGCTGCCACACCGCGCGGCCATACTCTGCGCCGACCAAAGAATCAGGACCAAGGAAGGCGAAGTCCATCACGACGATCTTGACCTTGCCGGTGGCGACATAGTCCGTAATGATCTGCGGCAGCGTATTCACCTCGAACTGCTTGCAGAAGGGGCACTGATAATCGCTCCAGAACGCGATCGTGAGGGGCGCATCGGCTTTGCCGATGTAGGGGTCGCCGGCCGTCTTCAGGTCCTTGACTTCTGCCTGCGCCGCAGGCGGCTCGTCGCCCTGCTGCCCTGCCCCAGCCTGCCCGGCAGGGCGAGAGCCGTTCCAGAGCACGGCGCCCGCGATCAGGATGCCGGCCACGATGACGGCGACGGGTAAGAATTTGCTAGTGTCGGTGGTTTCCATATGCGGGAGATGATAGCATGCGCATAGACTGCGCAACCTGGGAGATATCGTTATGAAAATCGCTACACTCGGCATCATCCTGAACGATAAGGGCGAGGTCCTCCTTGGCTTGAAAAAGAAGGGAGAGATCGGCACGGGCAAGCTCTCGGGCCCTGGCGGCAAGCTCGACCCGGGCGAGACACTCGAGAGCTGCTTGCTCCGTGAGACGCGCGAGGAGCTCGAGATCGAGCTTGATCCACGATCGCTCGAGCTCGCCGCACGGATCGACTTCTACGCCGACAACGCGTGCGACTTCTGCGTCTGGGTGTATCGCGCAGAGATCTTGTCGGGAGAGCTTCATGAGACCGATGATATGGTACCGGGTTGGTTCCCGCTCACAGACGAAACATTCAAGCGGACCTACGAGGCTGATCGGCACTGGCTGCCCAGAGCAGTCAATGGCGAGAAGTTTCGCGTCGACGTGTTCTATAAGGATCGCGCCAATACCTTTGACCGCATCGGCGAGTTCCATCCGCTCACCATTTGAAACGGCCGCCCCTCGGGGCGGCCGCTTTGTTTACTGGTACTGGATGTAAATTGGTGACGGATCGAGGTTAAGCACCTCGGTTGTCGTGAGGAGGCCGGTCGATGGCGGTTTGACGTCGTTCTTATAGAAGAGCTTCACGCCGGTGAACTGCACGGGCTCGTCAGCGATCACGCGCGCGTAGGTGTTCTTCTTCTTCGCCTGCGAGCCCCAGCCGTCCATGTCCATCACGATCTGCACCTCGGGGAGCGGAGTGATGTCCCGGTAGTTCGTAACCATCTCCTCAGTGAACCGGTGCACCACGAGGACCTTTGGCGGCAGCTTATTGTCGCGCACGAGCTGCGCCAGATAACGTGCCGCAAAATTGATATCCGCTGCGTCGAAGGTGCCGATCATGCGCCCGGGCGCCTCGCCGTACTTCATCGAGAACTCCGGATCGATCGCGAGATGCACATCCGGCAGCTTGAGATACTTCTCGAGCAATGGAAGCTCGTCCGCGAGCGTGCTCTTCCCCACCTGCACGTCAATGAAGAGGAGCCCGTTTATCTTCCGCGCCATCTCGAGCGCATGATCGATCTGGTCGTCCGGCATGCGGAGGATGTACTTGCCCTCTCTGCCGGCGGTCGCCTGCGCGACGACCGCGATGTACTGGATCGCGGGGATGGTCGGCGTCGTCGGATCAGCCTTCGCCCACTGCTCCGTCGAGCTCGCGAGCATCGAGATGACCTGCTCCTCGGGATATTCGCCCAAGATGCCCATGCCTTTCGAATAGAAGTTCCCGTAATAGGCGACGATGCGCTTGAAGGGCAGGATCGCCCCCACCTCCGGGTACGCAGTCGAGACCGGCCACGGGTGGCCGGGCATATACACGGTTGAGGAAGCGGTCGAGATCGGCAGCGTGGGTGGCGTTGAACTCGCGGTAGTCGAGGTCGCCGTCGAGGTAGCGATGGTGATATGCGCGAGCGCAAGCATCCGCGCGTTATAGTCAGCCTTGTCGAGAGTCGGGAGCGGGATGAATCTTTCCGGTGAATTCGCCGCCTCGCTCAAATACTCGCTCGCGACGAATCCCGAGAACCCGAGGAGATACACGAGGCCGAGTATGACGACGACAATCAACGTCACGCGGACCTTCGTGTTCATGATGCCCCTATAGTAGCCCATGCGGCCGCCCTGCCGCTAGTCGCCCGAGTCGCGCTCACTGCTGCCCCCGTCCTTCTGGCCGTTCGAGTCAGTCTTCGACTTGTGCTTCGACTGATCAGACTGTCTGTCGTGAGAGTCCGTCTGCTCGGTACTCAACTGGAGCCCTTGCTGCAGCGATGTGTCGGCCGCCTTCGCCGCGCTCTCAGAGTCGAGGAGCGACGAGAACGCCTTCTGCGCGTCGCCCGAATGTTGCTCGGACTGCGCGTTCTTGAGAGCGTCCATCGCCTGCTGCAGCGACTCGACCGAGCTGCCGACGATCTCGCGCTGCACCGAGGAGCTCGCGGGCGTCGTCGTCGAGAAGTCGCGGATCGTGTTCGAGGCGTTCGCAATGATCTGCTGCACCGCCTGCACGCGCGCGTCGAACTGCTGCTGCGCATCAGTGTCGCCGTAACCGCGCGAGCGTACGGGCGCGCCCTCACGCAGCGGCGGCGTTGTCGAGCCGCTCGTGCTCGCGAGCGGCGCCGCAGCGCTCCAGTACACCTGTGCGGCGTTCTCACGCGCCGCGTGCGCGGCCTCAGCGCTCGCGCCGACCGCGTCCTGGAGCGACGCGACGTCAGAGGCGAGCGAGCTCGTGGCCGCGCCGCCGATCACCGAGAGGATCTGCGCATGCGCGTTCACCCCCGCCTCGAAGTCGACGGCAGCGTTCACGAGCGCGACCGTGGGAGTCGTGGATGCCGCCTTCTGCACTATCGTATTAAAAGTCTCTGCACTTTTCTGAAAATTGGTCTGGAGCGTCTGCACGTCGGCGATCGTGAGGCGCCCCTGCGCCGCCAGTGTTTCTGCTTCTTGGAGACGCCGCAGCGCGACCTGCGCCTCCCAGCGCGCCTGTGGTACCGCGCCGAAGGTCATCGCGCTCGTCGCCGGCTCCATGACGTAGAGCTTGACCGGGTAGAGCAGGTCGCCCGGCAAGGCGCCCTCTGAGGCATACGCCGCCGAGCCGCCCGTGAGCACCACGAGCAAGAGCGCGGCGATCGCGTACCTTGAAGAGAAGCGCGAGACGTAGACCCGCCACGGCGAGACGATGAGCGGCGGGTGCGCCTCCATGTGCGCAGAGAGGCGCGCGAATACCGCCGCCTTCTCCGCCGGAGAGAGCCGGATCTTCTTCAATCCCGCTATGCCTTTCTGTAGGGTTTCGTCAGTCATGTTTGGCTTCATCATAGCCTGCCACCTTGCGCAGCTGCTTCAGTCCGCGATGGAGCCGGACCGAGACCACGTTCACCGTGACGCCGAGGATCTGGGCGATCTCTTTGGGACGCAGGTCCTCGACGTAGCGCAGGTACACGGCTTGTTGATATGTCGCATCAAGGTCACGAATCTTACCGAGCAGTGCCCGCGCCTCGTGCGACATCTCGATCTGCGCCTTGCCGTCCTCGCTCTCCATAAACACCTCGATGTCCGTCTCGGCCGCCTCGGCGAGGGCGTCGAGCGAGACCGCCTTCTTGCGGCGGTACCAGTCGATGATCCGGTTACGCGCGATCGTGAAGAGGAACGCCCTGCCCCGGTGCACCTCGACCCTCCCGGCGGCCACCACTTCCCAGAAGCTTAAGAACGACTCTTGCATGATGTCGAGCGCCACCTCCTTGTCGGAGGTTCGGAGAAGGCAAAAGCGATAGATCGAATCCGCTTCGTCGACATACATCTTTGCGAATTGTTTCTTCAAATCATCCGGGGCCATACATGAAGACGTGCGGGAATGCCCTTTCTTACGCGTGCGGCTGTAAGAATGGGTCATTCATGACGTCTAGGGGTGTGTGAGCACTTCAGAAATATATCCGAACGGTACCAGAAACGATACCACCGATTCATTAGCAATTAATTAGCAGCACATGACATATATCAGGAAATGGTTCGGGCTCTTCCTGGCTCTGTCGCTTTCGATGACGCCCGCATTCGCGTCCGCGGCACCGGGACACGGCGACGGGAACGGCAGGGCCGAGGGAGATTCCGAACAACACGCAGCACGTAGCGCGCTCACGCTCTCGATGCCGGCGATCCGCACGACGCCGGCGCAGGATCCGGTAGAGTGGCGCGGCGGCACCGATAACGGCCTCGGCAACGCCGGCCGCAACATGGGTCTCGGCACGGAGAAGCATGCGGACGCCGAGGACGGTAACGGCACGACCACGATCGTCAGCGAACATCACGGCGACACTGCCGACAAAGACGACGATGAGTGCGCCGAGGCGACTGTCTCGAGCGACGACGATGACTGCACGGCGACCACGACGCCGCCTGCAGCCGCCGCGCCAGTGGTGAGCTCGATCACAGCCGCTCCGGCGACCTCCACCGCGACGATCGCATGGATCACCGACACTCCCGCGACGAGCGTCATCTACTGGGGCACGGCGAACCCGCTCGACCCGAACGCTTCGACAACGCTCTCGATGAGCGATCCTGCCCTGCTCACAGGCCACTCGCTCAGTCTGACGGGTCTCACCGCGAGCACGACGTATGAGTTCATCGTCCGTTCCGCAAATAGCGTCGGGACGACGACGTCGAACCCGTTCACCTTCACGACGCATCCGGTCGTCGCGCCGCTCTCGCTCTCGAGCGTAATGCCGACCTCGACGACGCCCGGCGCGGTGACACTCTCGTGGACGACGAACGCCCCGGCGACGGGTACGGTCTTCTTCGGCACGACGACGCCGCTCGACCTCCTGGCCACGACAACGCCCAGGGTCTCGACGACGACCTTGAGCACGGCTCACTCGCTCACGATCACGGGCCTCACGGCGAGCACGACGTACCACTTCGTCGCGCAGTCGACGGACGCCTCGAACAACACGGCCACTTCGAGCGACATCCCGTTCCTCGTTCCTTAACGCTGGATAGGTAGGATGTGCAGGCAGCCGACCCCCAGCGGGCCGGCTGTCGTTTTAGGCATGAGCGGATTTCGTGCGCTTAGCAAGGATGCCCCGCACAGAAGGGCTCACCGCCTTGTCCGTGCGATGGATGCAGCCGATCCAGCAGCACGGGCGGCGCTTGCTCTCGTTCAGCTCCGAGCGCACTCGCGCGACATGTTCTTTTCTCGTCTTGTCCTGCTTGACGGAGATCGCCCAGCAGATCCACTCGTTACGCGCCAAGGGCGTGAGGCTCTCCCATGCGGCACGCGCCTTCGGGTCGGCGGCGAGCGCGGTGCGCAAGTCTTGCGGCAAATCGTGCACGACCCCGCCGGCAATCAGTGTGCTGCTCATGCACGTATTTTACGAAAGCGCGGCGCATGTGTCACTTTTCATCATTAACGTTAGCGTCACGGCGCCAGTGCTACGCTCCGCCCATGATCAAAGACGCACCATCATTCAGCAGCTATTCGGTGAGCGACGTGAACGAAGCAAAGCATTTTTACGGCGATATCGTCGGCGTACCGTGCGCGGAGCGGCCCGAAGGCCTGGAATTGAAGCTCAACGGCGGCCGCGTATTCCTGTATCCGAAGAGCGACCATGCGCCCGCGACGTTTACGGTGCTCAATTTCAAAGTGGCGGATATCGACGCCGAAGTCGACGAGCTCGCCGAGCGCAGCGTGCATCTCGAGCGCTACCCCGGCATGCACCCTGACGGCAAGGGCATCTGCTGGAACGACGGCCGCACCCCGGGCCCGCGCGCAATCGGCTGGTTCAAGGATCCTGCCGGCAACATCCTCGCCGTGATCCAGGAGAAATGAGTGCGCTTCGTCGTGCGAGCGCCTGCTGAGGCAGGTATATACTAGTGGCATGCAAACCGACAAGAAAAAGCTTTTCGTGAATACGCTCGCATGGGGAGTGGCGCTGTGGTTCTTCGGCTACGCGCTCGGGTTCGTCTTCTTTGCGCTCGTGCCGCCCAGTGAGATCGGCTGGTACGTGACGCCCTTCGGCGTCGCGCTGACGCTCTGGGTCCTCTATACGAAGATCGCGCGGCATGACTTCACCTGCTACGTCGCGCTCGGCGTCATATGGGCGCTCATCGCGATCCTCCTCGACTACCTCTTCATCGTGAAGCTCTTGGGTGGAGCGGGCTACTACAAGCCGGACGTGTACCTCTATTACGCTCTCACCCTCGCGCTCCCGATCATCGTCGGCTGGCACAAGCTCCACCGCGCGAAATAGTATTTTGAGCAAGGACAGTCCTTGCTCACGGCATTATGCAATTCGTTGCAGCTCCCCATTCAATACGATCGGATCGAAGCCGCGGATCTCGTCGTGGAGGATCCCTTCGGGAATGTCGTTATAGAGGAATATCTTCTTGCCGATGCGGAAGGCGTCGTACATCTCGAGGAATGTCGCCCCGCCGATATATTTCTTGGCGCCATCCTTATCGAAGTTTAGGACGAGGACAGCATCGTTATCCTGTATCACCTGTGTACTGTGCGCAATCATGCCGCCCTTCCATTTGGCATGGACGTCAGTACCTAATGCCCGATGCCGCTCTTCGGCTGCTGGATCGTCGAAGCAATTGGGCAGCGTCACCATATGACCCAGCTTCTGCAGTTCAGCCTCGATAGGCGGTATCCGATCGTAGAATCTCTTGCTGCAAATCACAAATATCTTCATTTGTGGCAATGCTACTTCCTCCTCCGTTCTTCGAGCCATGCGGGAATAGGGCCGAAAGTTAGAGGCACTGTGCATATCTCCGTTCGTGTGACATCAAACGTCAACATATAGAGCTTATCGGCACTATCGAAGATCGCCTTCTCCCAGTCGAATCCGAGCTGTGCTGAAACCCTACGGACCGTATCCTCATCCTTCCCTTCCACTTCAGTTATCGGGTCGAGCCACGGCCATGTATCGAGCATTATTTCTGTCGTTCCGAGCTTCCACAGCTCGCGCTTTGTTTCTTGTTCAGCTTTTATCGAGAGGCCGATAGCAAGCATAAATGCTTTCGTCTTGTCATAGTCATCAACGACGAGCTCAATCTCCTTCATCCCTTCTATAGTCTCGCTATTGCGCTGCTTGAATGTCAGCGTGATAGCGTCACCCTCATCGCGCAAGCGTATCCAGGCTGCCTTCTTGTCGAGGCGCAGATCCTCGTAGTCGAAGATCGTGCGTCGGATGAGCCGCTCGGGCGTCACAAGTGTCGCACCCGCTGCTTCAAGCTTCCGGCGCACATCAGCGTGAGCCGGACCGATAAACGTCGCTTCGATTTCTGTATTCATATGCTGGGGGACTTGGAATCGGACCAAGATTGAGAGCTTCAAAGGCTCCTGTCCTACCATTAGACGATCCCCCAATGAGCGCACTCTATCACTTTTTAGCTGCCGCACACGGCAGCGAGAGACGAGAGGTCGGACGCCGTCGGCTTCAGGTTGCCGCTCTCGTTCTGCGCATACATGATCGCCTTCGGGTCGCCGTTGTGGCCGAGGCCGATCGCATGGCCGAACTCGTGGGCCAGGACGCGCACGAGCTGCGTGCTGCCGATGAACTCGAAGATATCGATCCGCTCGCCTGCGGCATCGCGCACGAACTCGCCCTCCTCGAACGGGCGACCGGCCAGCTGATTGTACTGCTCTACGAGTGCGTTCAACGCGGCCACGCTCGCGTTAAAGGTCGCGACGCCGGCGTTGATCGAGTCCGCGAGCGCGTTCAGCGCGTCGCGCTCTCCGTTCAAGGTCTTGAGCTCCTCGGGCGTCGCGCCGCCGCGCGCGTTCACCTCGGCCACCGCCTGGTTATAGGCGTCCTGCTGCGCGACGAACTGCTCGTGCAGGGCGTCGAGAGAGGCGCGGGCTGCGTCAGCGTCGGCCTGCTTCTGCGCGATCTGCGCGCCGAGCTTGGCGTTCGCCTCGCGCTCGTCGTAGATGAGGTTCACCTTCAGGGCCGCGTTCGGGTCATAGGTGAGGAGCGGCTTCCCTCCGGCCTTGTTCCAGATCGCAGCGGCCGTCTCGAGGTCGCTCACGAGCTCTGCGCGCGTGATACCGAAGCGCGAATCGACCTGCCCCACCGCATACGGGATCGGCCGCGTGCACGGGATGTGCTGCTGATAGTAATAATAGAGACCCGCCGCCGTCGCAAGCGCGACGATAAAGACGACGATCCAATTGAGTGCGTCTCTCATTCGGCAGAGCCGAGCTCGAGGACAGCGAGCTCGAGAGGGAGCGCCGGGATCGGCGCGAAGCGGATCCGATCAGCTGCGGTGAGGAATGCGAGCATCGTGTCGTGCGTGATGCCCTTCTCTCTTGCATACGCCTCGAGCGATGCGAACTCGTCTGCACCGTACTCTTGTGCGAGCTCGCTCCGGAGCTCGGGTGCATAGCGCACGAGGAGCGTGGCCCGCAGCGTCTCGAGTATGAGCTCGAGGAAGAGCCGCATGTCGACCCCGGCCTTGGCCGCCTTCTCGATCGCCTCGAGCGCCTTGCCGCGTTCGCCTGCCGCGAGCGCGCCGATGAGCGCGTTAACTTGCTCTCTCTTAGGCGCTCCCGTATGAGCCTCGACCCACACTCTAGAAATCTCTCCTGGCCTTTCTTCTTTTGCGGCTACCGTCTCCTTTATCCATTTCTCACCCGCAATGACCTTCTGCAATGTTGATAACGCATCGCGATAAGAACCGTCACCAATCATGGCTATCAAATCCGCTGCGTCAGGCGCCAACTTGTATCCCTCCATCTTCGCTACGCGCGTTACTACTTGTGCGAGCACCGCGCGGGTCGGCTTCTTAAACTCGAAGACCTGGCAGCGCGACTGCACGGTCTCGGGCACCTTCTCTAATTCTGTCGTCGCGAGGATAAAGACTGCGTGAGGGGGCGGCTCTTCAAGCGTCTTCAAGAACGCGTTCCACGCGCTCTTCGAGAGCATGTGCACCTCGTCGAGGATGTAGACCTTATAGGGCGAGGCGAACGGCAGCGTATAGACGCCCTCGGAGAGTGCGCGGATGTCCTCGACGCTGTTGTTCGAAGCCGCGTCGACCTCGTAGAGGTCGCGCTCGTCGCAGCCGATTGCGCTCGCAAGGATGCGCGCGACCGAGGTCTTGCCGAGCCCGCGCGTGCCAGCAAAGAGGTATGCGTGGCCGAACTTCTTCGCCTTGACCGCCTCCTCGAGGGGCTTCGTCACCTGCTCTTGGCCGACCACTTCGGCGAACGCCTGCGGCCGATAGATCCGATAGAGCGACTGGTGCGCCATAGTCGCTAGAGTATATCAAAAAGAAAAAGCCCCGGGACAGCTCCACTCGATGAGGTCGATGGAGCGCCCGGGGCCAAGGGAGATTACAAGTGAAGAAGACTTACCACTACTGCTCCCTCCCACGAGGGAGCAGGCTAAGGATCAGGAAAGCGATAACCTTCACCAAAGCCTCACTATTCTAGCGCACCCCTATAATCTTGTCAAACCCCCAAAATATGCCGGAATTACTGGCTTATGCGTGACCAGACGCTGTCACCACCTGCTCGAGCTCGGCGGCGGAATTGGCGGCCATGAGCTTGGCGCGGAGGTCGGCGGCGCCGTCAAAGCCGGTGACGAATGCCTTGATGTGCTTCTTGAGTATCGAAAAGTTCTTCGGCGGCGCGAGCTTCTCAAATCCGTGCGCGAGTTCGACGAGCGCCATCAGCTTCTCTTGCAGTCCATGTTCGGGTTTCGTAAATCCATCATGCATGATGGATTTACGAAACCCATCATTGCCGCGCTCCGCAAATACCCACGGATTGCCAAACATGCCGCGGCCGATCATGACGCCGTCACAACCGGTCTCTGCGGCGAGCCGCTCCCCTTCTGCGATGCTCTGCACATCGCCATTCCCTATGAGGAGCACATCGGGCGCGATCCGGTCGCGGAGCTCTTTAGCCTTCTTCATCCGCTCCCAATCGGCGGGGACGAGCGAGAGCTCCTTGCGCGTGCGCAGGTGGAGCGTGAGCGCCGCCGGTCGTGCCGAGAGGATCGGCGTGAGCCACTCTAGAAGCGTCTCTTTGTTATAGCCGATGCGCGTCTTCACCGAGACCGGCAGCCCTGCAGACTTCGCCGCCTCGATGAGTTCGACCGCTAAGGTCGGCGACTTGATGAGCGCTGCGCCGGCACCCTGCTTCTCGATGCTCCTATCCGGGCAGCCCATGTTGAGGTCGACGCCGTCGAAGCCAAGCTCGGCCACGACCTTGGCGCCATACGCGATCATCTCGGGTTTCGCCGAGAAGATCTGTGCGACGATCGGATGCTCAGCGCTCGTGAACCGCAGATCGCGCATAAGCGGATTCTCTGCGTCCGGCATCTTAGCGATCTCGCGGGTGTGAAGGAGCCCGTCGGCCGAGACGAACTCGGTCCACGTGACGTCCGGCTTGCCATGCTTCGCAACGAGCGCGCGGAAGGCAGCGTCGGTGACATCCGCCATCGGCGCCATCGCGAAGAACGGTCGCGAGAGCTTATTCCAGAATGACATGCAGACACCCTAGCAGACTTCGCCGCTTACCGCTTTGTGCCGTCCGACTTTCGCTTCACGTAGACTTTACCGTCGAAGCGCAGGTCGACGTAGACGAGCGAGCCGTCGCCAAGGTTCATGCTGCCCTTGCCCGAGGTGAGCGCGGTAAACGCCGCTTGCTCGTGACCGAGCACATAGGTCACGCGGGTACCACTCGCGAGATAGTCGTCGATCTCGTCGCCGCGGAGCGCGACCCTGGTCACCTCCGTGCCGAAGGTCGCGAGCTGCCGCGCGAAGTCGAACGTGCTCGGCAGCTCGTCTGCGCGCGCGATAGTCGCTCGGAGAGGTTCAAGCACATCGCCAATCAGGGGCGCGTAGACCGCGAACGGGTTGATCGTCTCGGTCGTCGTCGCAGCAGGTGCGAAGACGAATCCGTTCGCGTCAAAAACATAGCAGTTCTCGACTCCCGATGGCTTGGAGCTTGCCCCGTTGGAAATCAGATTTTCAACGGGGCACCAGCGTGCGACCGCGACGCGGTCGTTCACCTTGATCGAGAGGCCCGTGAGCCCGTTGTGGAATATCGAAATGGAGGCGATCTCCGGATGCGCCGCCATGATGTTCGCGCGGATCTGCCCGTCCGGATAGAAGAACATCGAGTCGCGCGGCACGAGCCCCAGATAGCTGCCCTGCATCGCCGAGGTCGCAACGTCTGAGAGCGACTGGTCAGCGCCGTAGATCGTGACCTCGCTGATGCGCACGGCGCTCTGGTTCAAGCCGTAGAGCAGCCCCGCGAGCGCGAGGATTGCGAGAACGACAAACGTGATCAAGACGCGGCGTCGGCGCTGTCGGCGGCGTTCTGCAAGCCGCGCGCTACCGTGCGGTACCGAGGACAGTCTTGCCGACATACGGCACAAGCACCTCGGGCACCTTGATCGTGCCGTCGGCTTGCTGGTAGTTCTCGATGATAGAGACGAGGATGCGCGGCGTCGGGATCGCGGTCGAGTTCAAGGAGTGCGCGAAGCGCATATTCCCCTCTGCATCGCGGTAGCGGATATTGAGGCGCCGCGTCTGGAAGTCGTGGAAGTAGGAGGCCGAGCTGATTTCGCGGTACTTCTGCTCTGCCGGGACCCAGAGCTCGACATCATATTTCTTCACCTGACCGAGGCCGAGGTCGCCGCCGCAGTTCGCGACCGTGTGATACGGGATATTCAAAAGCTCGATGAACTCCTCGGTGTTGCGGTTGATCTGCTCGTGCATGCGCACGGTCTCGTCGTGCTCGGCCTTGCAGAGCACGACCTGCTCCCATTTGAAGAACTCGTGCACGCGGATGAGGCCCCGGACGTCCTTGCCGTGCGCGCCCGCCTCACGACGGAAGCAGGGTGAGAACGCGAGGAACCGGATCGGGAACTGCGCCTCCTCGACCGTCTCGTTCATGTAGTAGCCCATCGTCGCGACCTCGCCGGTGCCGGCCAGATAGTCGCCGTCTTGCGTCTTGTAGAGATCTTCTTCGCCCTGCGGGAGATAGCCCGTGCCCATGAACGGTTCGCGCCGCACGAGACTCGGCACGCTCATGAGCGTCATGCCCTTGCCGCCGAAATGCTTCAACGCGAGCTGCCACACCGCGTTCGCGAGGAGCACACCGTCATTCTTCAAGAAGTAGCCGCGGAATCCGGCGACCTTCGCACCGCGCTCGAAGTCCGCCATATCGTTCGCGACCATGAGCTCGACATGGTCCTTAGGCGTGAACGAAAACTCGGTGGGCGTACCCCACTTCTTCACCTCGAGATTATCAGCGTCGCTCTCGCCGTCCGGCACCGACATGTCAGGGACGTTCGGCACCGTGAGCATCAGCTGCTGCCACTCGTTCATGACGCCCTTCAGCCGCTCCTCTGCCTCAGTCATGCCGTTCTTGAGCTCGCGCATTTGCGCGAGGAGCTTCTCGCGATCCTCGCCCTTGGCGATCTGGATCTCGTTGCTGCGGCGGTTCTGCTCTGCGCGCTTGGTGTCGAGCTCGAGGCGGATCGCCTTGCGCTCGTCGTCGACCTTGATAAGACGGTCGATGTCGACCTCGATATGCTTCTTAGCGGCGCCTGCTTTGATAATGTCCGCATTCTCGCGGATAAAGTGAATATCGAGCATGATTTATCAGTATACTGCACCCATGGAGATACGCGAGCTTGCGAAGGAGGAGTGGCCTGCACAACTACGGGAGATCCCGCAACCGCCGAAGCGCCTCTGGGCGCGGGGCGTGCTACCGCCGAGAGAGAACAAACTCCTCGCGGTCGTCGGCAGTCGTGCGATGACCCGATACGGCCAAGAGGCGTGCGAGCGGCTCATCATGGGGCTCGCAGGCTACCCCGTCACGATCGTCTCCGGCCTCGCGCTCGGGGTCGACACCTGCGCCCACAAGGCGGCGCTCGCTGCCGGCCTCCACACGCTCGCCGTGCCGGGCTCGGGTCTCGACGATTCGATCCTCTACCCAAGGAGCAACCGTCCGTTCGCAAAGCAGCTCCTCGCAAAAGGCGGCGGGATGATCTCTGAGTATGAGCCCGTGACGCCCTCGCACGTGCGCTACTTCCCCGAGCGCAACCGCATCATGGTCGGCCTCTCCGACGCGGTGCTCGTAGTCGAGGCCGGTGAGAAGTCGGGCACGCTTATCACCGCGCGTCTCGCATCGGACTATAACCGTGACCTCTTGTGCATCCCGCATCGGATCGGCGACCCGCACGCGTTCGGCCCGCACCTCTTCATCCGTCTCGGCGCGGCGCTCGTCACCGATGCGCTTCACATTCTTGAGGTGCTCCACATCCCGCCCCGTGAAGCGAGCTCGACCGCAACGCCGCGCGACTTAACTGACGCCGAATCGGTTGTCTGGGATATGATCGCCGAGCCTAAGACGCGCGACGAGATCCTGCGTGGTGCTGCGGGCGGCGCGGGCGAGATCATGACCGCGCTCATCGCGCTCGAGCTGCGCGGCCTCGCGCGCGAAGAGTTCGGCGCGTGGCATCGCGTTTGAATATTTACATATATAAACATTTAAACGTGACAATCTACTCTTGGAACATGCTCTACCGGAACGCTGAGCAGGATCGCGCGTTCGACTTCATTTCTCACGCCACCTTCGACATATTCTGCCTGCAGGAGGTGCCGATTGAGTTTTTGCAGAGACTCGAGACGCTGCCCTACCACGTTGCGCACCGGAGCGAGCGTCTCCTGCTCGGAGAGAAGATCCACAACTATGTCGTCATTCTCTCGAAGCATCCGATCATCGCGACCGGCGAAGTCCCGCTGCCCGAGTACAAGCACCTCTTGCCGTGGCGCACCCGCCTCTTCGTGACTCTCATGCCCGACCGCATGTTCACCTGGGTGACGAACCGCAAGAACGTCTACGCGGACATCGAGACGCCACAGGGCTCGATGCGCGTCTTCAACCTGCATCTCATCCTCGCGCGGCCGGCCTGGCGCCTGCACGAGTTCGAGCTCTCGATGGCTGAGCGCGACCCCTCTCGCCCCACGATCGTCTGCGGCGACTTCAACGTCCTCGAGTCGCCGCACATCACGCCGCTCAACTGGCTCCTCGGCGGCCCGCTCAGAGATGCCTTCCGCTACCGGCGCGAGCGCACCGTGATGGAGACGCATTTCGTCGAGCACGAACTCGTCAATGCGATTCGCGGCAGGGTCACGCATCCGTTCTCTCGGTCGCAGCTCGACCACATCCTCGTCTCCTCTTCATTATCGGTGACAGATGCGAGCGTTCTTGCAGAGCGTTACGGTTCTGACCACGCTCCGGTGCGTGCAGAAATCGCATAGCGACGCTTGACCATATATAGGTGTGCGCGTTATGAGTGAGGGGGTGAGCTCCAAACTACTCATCGTCGAATCACCGACCAAGGCGCGCACGATCGGTCACTACCTGGGCAAGGACTACACGGTCCTCGCTTCAGTCGGCCACGTGCGCGATTTGCCCAAGACGAACAAGGACGCCGTCGACATCGAGGGCGGCTTCGTGCCGCGCTACGTGATCCCCGCCGAGAAGCGTGAGGTGATCGAGAAGATCGAGCGCGCCGCCAAGAAGGCCGACGAGATCTATCTCGCGACCGACCCCGACCGCGAGGGCGAGGCGATCGCGTGGCATATCAAGGAGGTCGCCGGACTGAAGCAGCCTAAGCGCGTCGCCTTTCACGAGATCACGAAGGAGGCGATCGAGGAGGCGCTCAAGGAGCCGCGCGCGATCGACGAGCACCTGCGCCAGGCGCAGGAAGCCCGCCGCGTGCTCGACCGCATCGTGGGCTACGACCTCTCCGGCCTCATCTGGAAGAAGGTGCGCTACGGCCTCTCTGCCGGACGCGTGCAGTCACCTGCGCTCCGGATCCTCGCGGAGCGCGAACGCGAGATCACTTCGTTCATCCCGGTCACGTACTTCGTGCTCTCTGCGCTCTTCACCTCGAAGAAGGGTGAGATCGCCACGACCTGCACCGAGCAGCCCGCGACGCGCGAGGAGGCCGAGCGGATCGTGCGCGAGGGCAAGAGCGCGTCGTGGCAGGTCGCCGACGTGAGCGAGAAGGCCGAGGAGCGCAACCCGCGTCCACCCTTCACCACCTCGACGCTGCAGCAGGCAGCCTCGACGCGGCTCGGCTTCGCACCTTCGCGCACGATGCGCGCCGCGCAGAAGCTCTACGAGGCGGGTCACATCACCTACATGCGTACCGACTCGGTGAACCTCGCGAAGGAGGCGGTCGCCAAGCTCGCCGGCGTCGTCGAGAAACAATTCGGCAAGGAGTACCTGCAGGTGCGCGCCTACAAGACGACGAGCAAGAACGCCCAGGAGGCGCACGAGGCGATCCGCCCCACCGACCCTTCAAACACGCACGCAGGCGCGACGCCTGACGAGACGCATCTCTATGAGCTTATCCGCACGCGCACGCTCGCCTCGCAGATGGCGGCCGCCAAAGTGATGCGCACGTCGATTTCAATACAAGCAGATAAAATGATTCCGCTCTTCGTCGCGAACGGCTCGCGGGTCATCTTCCCGGGCTGGCTCGCGCTTGACGTGAAGGCGCGCGGCGAGGACGTCGAGCTGCCGCACGTCGCGAAGGGCGATGCCGTGTCGCTCCTCTCGCTTACCAGTGAAGAGAAGCAGACCGAGCCGCCGAACCGCTACACCGAGGCCGGCCTCATCAAGGAGCTCGAGAAGCGCGGCATCGGCCGCCCCTCGACCTACGCCTCGATCATGAAGACGATCCAGGATCGCGGCTATGTAGAGAAACTCGGCAGGGCGCTTAAGCCGACCGCGACCGGCATGGTCGTCTCCGGCTGGCTCGAGGAGCACTTCCCCGAGTATGTGAGCGACACGTTCACCGCCGAGATGGAGGATGAGCTCGACGAGATCGCCCGCGGAGAGCGCGGCTACACCGAGACGCTCTCGGCCTTTTATGGACCGTTCGAAAAGGCGGTGCACGCCAAGGACAAGCTGCCCAAAGCGACCTCGCTCGGCAACGTAGACGCCAAGTTCCCCTGCCCGATCTGCGGCGGCCCGATGGAGTTGAAGCTCGGCCGCGGCGGCGTCTTCATGTCCTGCAAGCGCTACCCGGACTGCGTCGGCGCCCGCACCGAGGACGGCGCTGAGCTCAAAGGTGACGAGCCGATCGGCAGCCACCCCGAGACCGGCGCACCTATATATGTGAGGAGCGGCCGCTACGGGCCGTATGTCGAGATGCCCGAGCCCGAACCAAGGTCAGACCTTAAGAATTCGGATCCAAGGTCTGACCTTAGTTCGGGTACGAAGAAACGCGGTAAAGGGCGACCGAAGGTCGCTGCCAAGCGCGCGAGCATCCCTGCCGGCACTAAGCCCGAGGACGTGACGCTCGCCGACGCCGTGCGCTACCTCTCGCTCCCGCGCGAGCTCGGGACGCATCCCTCGACCGGCAAGCCGGTCATCGCCTCCACCGGCCGATTCGGCCCCTACGTCGGGAGCAACGGCGAGTTCCGCTCACTGAAGAAGCAGGACCCCTACACCGTGACGCTCGACGAGGCGCTCGCGCTCCTTGCGCAGCCCAAGCGGCCGCCCAAGGGCGTCGAGATCGTGCGCGAGATCGGCGCGCACCCAAAGTCTGGAAAGCAGCTCGTCCTCTACAAGTCGAAGCAAGGTCTCTTCCTCAAGAAGGGCTTGCGCCGCATCTACCTGCCTTCGAATACGAGCGCCGACGCGCTCACGCCCGCAGAAGCGGCCACGTATCTCGCATAAGACAAAAATAAATGTGCGGGTGTATAGTACCCGCAATGACGACCGTCAAGGAGATCATCGCCGCGATGGCGGCGCCGTCGCCAGAGGACGTCGCCTTCGTCGAGAAGGCGTACGACTACGCCAAGAAGGCGCATGAGGGCCAGACCCGCTACTCGGGCGATCCGTATTTCATTCACCCGGCCGCCACCGCCAAGATTCTCGCCGAGTACGGCATGGACGCGACGACGATCGCCGCCGGCCTCCTGCACGACGCCGTCGAGGACGGCCGCGTCTCGCGGGAGGAGATCGAGAAAGAGTTCGGCAAGGAGCTGATGTTCATCGTCGACGGCGTGACCAAGCTCGGCACGCACAAGTACCGCGGCGCCGAGCGCCACGCAGAGTCGCTCCGGCGGCTCCTGGTCGCGACCGCGAGCGACATCCGCGTCCTGATCGTGAAGCTCGCCGACCGCAAGCACAACATGCAGACGCTCGAGTTCGTGCCCGAGCACAAGCGCCGGCGCATCGCGCTCGAGACGCTCGAGATCTATGCGCCGATCGCCGACCGGCTCGGTATGGGCAAGATGAAGAACAACCTCGAGGATCTCGCCTTCCCCTATGTCGACCCCGATGCCGCCAAGCACGCCGCCGAGGTGCGCAAGCTCGAGACGCAGGAGACCGAGGACGGTCTTGCCGCCGTGCAGAAGGAGCTCAAGAAAGAGCTCGGCAAGAAAGGGACGACCTTCCGCACTGAGATCCGGATGAAAGGCCTGTGGAGCCTGCACCAGAAGCTCTCGCGCAAGAACGATGACATCAGCCTGATCCACGACATCGCGGCGCTTCGCATCATCGTCCCCTCGATCGAAGACTGCTACACGACGCTCGGGATCGTGCATGCGCTCTACAAGCCGCTGCCGGGCGAGTTTAAGGACTATATCGCCTTCCCGAAGCCGAACGGCTACCAGTCGCTCCACACCACCGTCGTGACGCCGGTCGCCGGCATCGTCGAGATCCAGATCCGCACCGAGGAGATGCACAAGGTCGCGCAGTTCGGCATCGCCTCGCACATGACCTACAAGCAGCTCGGCAAGGGCGTCGAGAAGCTCGGCAAGGAGGTGCAGAAAAGCCGCTTCTCTGCGATCTCGTTCTCGTGGATCCGCTCGCTCATCCCCTCGCTCATGCGGGTGTCGAAGAGCGACGCTGGCGCGCACGGCGTCGCCAAGGTGCCGCCCTGGCTCGCCGAGCTCGCCGAGGCGCACACCGACGTCGCTGGCTCGAAGGAGTTCGTCGAAGGGCTCAAGGAGGACTTCTTCTCGCACCGCGTGTTCGTCTTCACGCCGCAGGGCGACGTGATCGACCTGCCCTCACAATCGACGCCGATCGATTTCGCCTATGCGATCCACAGCGACCTCGGCGACCATCTGCAGGGCGCGAAGGTCAACGGCAAGCTCGTCTCCTTTGATACGCAGCTCGGCAACGGCGAGGTCGTCGAGATCATCCGCCGCGACTCAGCGCACCCCTCGCCCAAGTGGCTCGATATCGCGCGCACCTCGCTTGCGCGCCGGCATATCCGCGCGGCACTCGGCCTGTCAGACGTGAACCCGCGCCCTGGACGCCGTCAGCGCCGATTCTGGAAGAAGCACAGCGCTTAGACTGAAAAATTGGAGACTGAGTAGAGCTCGTCGTCTTCAGACGGCTCCTCGGGCGCGGCCGCCGGGACTGGATCTGGGAGCGCAGCGTTCTCCCGCGCGGCAGCCTCCTCAGCCTTCTGCTGCGCGGCGAGTGCGTCGGCCAAGACCTGCAGATCCTCTGGAGAGAAGAAGTCGATCATGAGCCGACCGCCTTCTGCGTTCGTCTCGATGATGACGCGCGTGCCGAGCGACTCGGTGAGCGCCTTCTCGAGCTCGAGCATCTCTGGCGTCTTGCGGTGGTGCTTGTGGACGCGCTCCTGTGCGATCGAGCGCGCGATGCGCTCGGCCTGCCGCACTGGCAGCTTCTTCAAGATGATCTCCTTGAAAAGCGTCTCGCGCTCCTCAGGCTTGTCATTGAGCGCCATCAGCGGGCGCGCATGCCCCTCGGTGATCTCCTTGTTCACGATCGCCATCTGAATGTGATCAGGCAGCGAGAGGAGACGGACAGAATTCGAGACGTACTCGCGGCTCTTACCGATCTTGGCCGCGGTCTCGGCGTGCGAGATGCCGAACTCGTCGATGAGCTTCTGCAGCGCCTTGGCGCGATCGATCGCGTTCAAGTCTTCGCGCTGGAGGTTCTCGATGATCGCGAGCTCGAGCTTGGTGAGATTGCTCTCGCCGTGGCGGATCACGACCGGGAGCTGCTTCAGCCCCGCGAGTTTCGACGCGCGCAAGCGTCGCTCGCCGGCGATAAGCTCGTAGACGCTCTCGAGACCGCCGTCCGGCTTCTCTACTTCGGTGCGGCTCACGACCAAGGGCTGCAGCACGCCGTATTGGCGGATGCTCTCGGCGAGCGAGGTCAGCCCCGCCTCGCTGAACTCCTTGCGCGGCTGGTACGGATTCGGGACGATACGGTCGGTATCGATCCAGAAGACCGAGTCGTACTTGGTCGGGATATAGCCCGCATCATCCTTCATACACTCATTTTAACACAATGAAATCCGCGACCGAAAATGCTAGTGTTAGCGCATTGCCGGGATGGCGGAATTGGTAGACGCAACGGATTCAAAACCCGTCGACGCAAGTCATGAGAGTTCGATTCTCTCTCCCGGCACTAAAGTTTCCCGACGAGATCGAGGCCTGGTTCGAGTGTGTCGTCACCCTCCTCCCACGAGGCCGGACAGACCTGCCCCTTGTGCGTCTCGACGAACTGCGCGGCCTTGAGCTTGCGCAGGGTCTCGGCGCCCTTGCGGCCGATCGAGTTGTCGTTCACCTCCATGGCGCGCAGGATGCCTGCCGGGTCGATGATGAACGTACCGCGCAGCGCAAGTCCCTCATCAGCCGTGAGCTGCGGGCCCTCGTCCTCGATCAGGACGCCGAAGGCTGATGCGATCTTGCCAGAAGGATCGGCGCCCATCGGGTACTCGATCGCGCGGATGCCCTCGGAGGCGTCCTTCCACGCCTTGTGCGTGAAGACCGTGTCGGTCGACATCGAAATCACCTCGGCGTTGGCCGCCTGGAACTTGGGGTAGAGCTTCGCCAATTCCTCGAGCTCGGTCGGGCAGACGAACGTGAAGTCCGCCGGATAGAACGCGAGCACGACCCACTTGCCGCGCAGGGCTGAAAGCGACATCGTCTTGATCTCGCCGCCATGGAATGCCTCGAACTCTGCATCGGGCGCCGACTGCCCCACCTTGACCTGCGCGGTGTAGTCGACGACCGGATCGTGGAACTCGCCGCAGTGCTCGCAGTAGTTGCTTTTAGTATCTTTCATGGGCGTGTTGATTACGTGGAGGCACATGATACCATCGCGCGTGATGACAATACAATTACTCGCCATCGCCGGCCCGACCGCCTCGGGCAAATCCTCTCGCGCCGTCGAAGAGGCGCTCACGCGCAACGGCGAGATCATCTCGGTCGACTCGCGTCAGGTCTACCGCGGGCTCGACATCGGCACCGAGAAGGTTACGGCATCTGAGATGCGCGGTGTGCCGCACCACCTGCTGGATATACGCGAGCCGGAGGAGACATATTCCGCTGGCGAGTTCGTCGCGGATGCGACAACGGCCATTAACGATATCGTCGCTCGCGGCAAGCTGCCGATCCTTGTGGGCGGCTCGCACTTCTACTTCGACGCGCTCCTTCAGGGGCTGCCCGACAGCGCCGACCCTGACCCGACGCTCCGCGCAGAGCTCGAGCGGCTCTCTGACGAGGAACTCTGTGCTCGCGTGCGCGCTGCCGATCCGCGTCGCGCTGCCGAGCTCGACCCCAAGAACCGCCGCCGCTTGATCCGTGCACTCGAGATCATCACCGCCCGCGGCTCCGTCCCGGAGCGGCGTTCGTTATCTTGTACGACCGTTGAAGATAACGAACACCGGCGACCATTTCAAGCCGAGTGGATCGAGATAAATCCGGATCGGGATGAGCTGCGGGCGCGGATCGACGCTCGGCTCAAGAGCGCGTTCGAGCGCGGCCTGATCGATGAGGTGCGGCGGGTCCGCGAACGTGTGGGCGACGCGCGGATCAACGAGCTCGGGCTCGAGTATCGCGTCGTGGGAGAGTTCTTGCGCGACGAGCGCAGTGAGGCATCACTCCTCCCTGCTCTCTCCGCCAAGCTCTGGCAATATGCCCGCCGGCAGAAGGCCTGGCTGCGCAAGCTCCGCGACGAGAACGTTATTGCGGGAGCGCCGTCGCACCCGGACAGAAGCTGAAGCCGAGATTCTTGCCTGCGAATTGCTGATTCACGGGCAGCGTCACTCCCAGGTAGTAATTCAAGCCGCACATCTGCGCTTGCGAGAGCCCGAGCGTTACCTCAAGGAACTGCTCAGCATCGAGCCGCGACTGGCCGATCGGTTCTGACGTGAGGTTGATCGTGAAGACCTGTGTCGCTACATCGTAGTACGCATTGAAATCGGCCGCCGTCCCCGCTTGGCATTTCGACTGATCCGTGAGGCAGGTACCGAGATTCCCTGCAAGGAGATAATTCCCGCTGTTGGCCTTGTCAGCGAGTGTGACGCCGTTACGTATGAAATTGCTCGTCGTCACTACCGTCCCGTCTCGCAGCGTGATGCTCATCATCTTCGCCTCCGGCGTACTGGTGCCCGAGGAAGCGCCGGTCGTGTAGGGCGTCACCGAACCGCTCGTCGGCAAGGTCGTCGTCGTGGTCGGCTGCGTATTGTTGGTGGTCGATGATTTCGGCGCGAACAAGAGATACCACGCAGCGGCTACTACAACCGCTCCGACAATGACGATGACTACGCCGGTAAGAACCTTTTTCATATTAGCCGCCATTATTGATACATCCGGTCTGAACCGCATTATTCACATCCGCCTGCCAGGGGCTGAAATTGCCCGTCGCCTTTAACAGGCACGCTGCTGCTGAAGCACTGCAATTGAGATTCGCGGCCGCATCTATGCACCTTTGCGGTATCGAACTGCCGGGAATCGGGTTGCCGCCCTTGAAACCGGCAGCGCAATTCAAGCTAGTGCCGTCCGGCAATCCTGCCGCCGCGGTGCACGCCTTATTGTCGTAACATGATCCATTCCTTTGAAGAAGCACCTGGAACGCGCCGACGGCGCTCGATCCACTGCCCCATTTGTAGTTGATGAGATTCTTCCCGCAGCTGCTCTCTGGGCGAGCGATGCACGCGAACGTGTTCGCCTCCACATTTGAGAGTGAATAGCCTCCGGCGGCTGCAGCCGCCTGTACTGCAGCAGGATCACAGGCGCTTCCGGCAGGAGCGCCCGGTAAGACACTATTCAACGTTCCGGCATTTATGCCCGCCGTGTTCTGTTCGACAGACTGACTGAGGCTGCCTTTAAGCGGGATGCACCCTGTCTCTTGGATATTGCCCGAGGTGATGAGTGAGGACCACGTACCACCCACGGCACCCGGGTTATACAAGACCGCCATGATCGCGTCGACGATCATCCAACCGGCGAGCGCGATGACGATGCCGGCGATCGTGTTCCAGAGCACCGACTTCGCATGTTCCCTGCCGCCCGCGTTCACCGGGTTTAGCACGAACAAGAAGCCGGCATAGGCGATCATGATCGGCGCGACGAACACGATCGCGATGGTGATAGAGAAGGCGATGATGTTGTTCGCCACCATGATGAGCATTCCCCACCCCGCGGCGCAGGTCTCTGAGCCCAGGATGCCGCTCACCTGCTGTGGCGGGATGATCGGACCGAAGAACGGTATAGCCGCGTGCGCAGTGTACGGGATAGTGAACGAGCCGATGACGAACAGCAGCGCGATAATCGCGACATGAGAACGCATAGCCCTATCATACCTCCCTGCCGCCTCCCCGAAGCGGCTTTCCCCACTGCGGCTCATCTGCTATGGTTTGTGCAGTTCGGGCCTATAGTTTAATGGTAGAACGTCGGTCTCCAAAACCGTCGGTCGAGGTTCGATTCCTCGTGGGCCCGCATAAAAAAGAGTCAACCACAAGGGTTGACTCAGGACACGGGCGGCTAGAGAAGAAAGAAAGCAGAAAGAAGAGGAAGACGCCGTGTGGGGGGGTGGGACAAGCATAGGCGAGTCCCGAAGGTACAGAGAGGAGAAGAGCGGTGGAAGAAGGATGAAAGAAGTGAAGGTGAATGGGTTTGGGTGAGGAGGAGAGAAATTAGTAGCAAAAACGGCTACGCAATCTCTCGCTCCCTGCCAAACCGTCGACACCATTTCAAACTCCTTCCACCTATATATACGGCCGCCGAGGCCGAAAAGTTTCAAAGCAACAGCCCCGCATTTGCGGGGCTGTGGCTCATTTCTTGGTCTCCTTGAAGAGGACGCGCTTCTTAAGCACAGGGTCGAACTTCATGAGCTCGATCTTGCGCTCCGTGGACTTCTTATTCTTGCGCGTCCAAATGACGTGCGCCGACTTGGTCGACTTGAGCTTGAGCAGACGGTCTTGAGACATGCGAGAAATCTAACAGAATAGGCGCGTTTAGGCAACTGCCGCTGCCTTCTTAGCGCGTGACGTACCCTTCTTCACCTCAAACGCCGGCTTGTCGCCCTTGATCGAGACCGTGACCGTGCCGCCCTCCATGACGCCATGGTCGACCATCATGCCCGCAAGCGGCGTGAGGATCTCGTCCTGTACCGTGCGGCGCAAGGGGCGAGCGCCGTACTGCGGGTTGTAGCCGCGCTCGGCGAGCCAGCTCCGCACCTCCGGCGAGATGACGAGCGTGATGCGCTTCGCGGCGAGGCGCTTCATCACCTCCTCGACCTGGTTGTCGACGATCCGGCCGAGCGCCTCCCTGGCGAGCACGTCGAAGATGATGATGTCGTCAAGACGATTCAAGAACTCGGGGCGGAAGTGCTCCTTAAGCGCATCCAGCACCTTCTCTTTGGTCTCTTCGTAGCGGGTCGCGTCGGTGGCGTCCGCCTTGCCGAAGCCGATATGCGCGAGCCGGTCGATATACTCGCCGCCGATATTGCTCGTGAGCACGATGATCGTGTTCTTAAAGTTGACCTTGCGGCCTTTAGAGTCGGTTAGGTGACCGGAGTCGAGCACCTGCAAGAGGATGTTGAATACCTCGGGATGCGCCTTCTCGATCTCGTCGAAGAGGACGACGGCGTACGGGCGGTGGCGGATGCGCTCGGTCAAGGTCCCCGACTCTTCGTAGCCGACATACCCTGGCGGAGCACCGATCAGCTTGGCGACCGAGTGCTTCTCCATGAATTCGCTCATGTCGACGCGGACGAGCGCGTCCGGATCGTTGAACATGAACTCGGCGAGGCGGCGTGAGAGCTCCGTCTTGCCGACACCGGTCGGACCGAGGAAGAGGAATGAGCCGATCGGCCGGTTGGGGTCGCTGATCCCGACGCGCGAGCGCTTCACGGCGTCCGCAACCTTCTTCACCGCCGCGTCCTGGCCGATGATGCTCATCTTCAAGGACTCCTCCATGCGCGAGAGCTTGGCGGCCTCCTCTTCGAGCATGCGCGCGACCGGGATGCCGGTCCAGCGCGACACGACCGCGGCGATATCCTGCTCCGTCACCTCCTCGTTCAAGACGCGGCGCGACTTCTGCAGCGTCTTCAAGCGCTTCAGCTTGGTCTCGAGATCCTTCTGGATCTGCGGGATCCGGCCGTAGCGGATCTCGGCGACCGTGCCGAGGTCGGCAGCGATCTCGGCATTATCTGCCTGCACCTTCAAGGTCTCGAGCTCAGCCTTGGCGGCGCGGATGCCCGTGAGCACCTCCTTCTCGTTCTTCCACTTGAGCTCGAGCTCGCTGGTCTTCTCTTTCAAATCGGCCATCTCCTTGTCGATATCCTTGATGCGCTCCTTGATCTGCTTCGCATCTTCGCTCTCGAGGTCCTTGGCGAGCGCCTGCTTCTCGATCTCGAGCCGGCGGATCTTGCGGTCCGTCTCTTCGAGCAAGGGCGGCTTGTTCTCAAGCGCGATGCGCAGCCCAGAGGCGGCCTCGTCGATCAGGTCGATCGCCTTGTCCGGCAAGAAGCGGTCGGAGATGTAGCGCGACGAGAGCTCGACGGCCGCGACAATCGCGCCGTCAGTGATCCGAACGCCGTGGAAGAGCTCGTACTTATCGCGTAGACCACGCAAGACGGCGATGCCGTCCTCGACCGAGGGCTCCTGCACGAACACCGGCTGGAAGCGGCGCGTGAGCGCAGCATCCTTCTCGATATATTTCTGGTATTCCTTCAAAGTCGTAGCGCCGATAATACGGATCTCGCCGCGCGAGAGCGCAGGTTTCAGCATGTTTGAGGCGTCCAAGGAGCCCTCTGCTCCGCCGGCACCCACGAGCGTGTGAAGCTCGTCGACGAAGATGATCGCCTTACCCTCTGCGCGCTCGACCTCCTTCATCACGTTCTTCATGCGCTCCTCGAACTCGCCGCGGTACTTGGTGCCCGCGATCATGAGCCCGAGATCGAGCGAGAGGAGCTCCTTGCCCTTAAGCGATTCGGGCACATCGCCCTGCGCCATGCGCGCCGCGAGCCCCTCGGCGATCGCCGTCTTGCCGACGCCCGCCTCGCCGATCAAGACCGGGTTGTTCTTGGTGCGGCGCGCGAGGATCTGGATCACGCGATTGATCTCGGTATCGCGACCGATCACCGGGTCGAGCTTGTTCTCTGCTGCAAGCTTGGTGAGATTGCGGGAGTACTTGGCGAGCGCGCGGAAGCGCTTGGGCTCTGCACCCTGGCCATCCTTAGAGCTCTTGAGCTCCTTCAAGATCGCGAGCGCCGCGTCGCGACCGATCGAGAAGCGCGCGAGGAGATCTGCCGCCGGCCCCGGGTGCTCGATTACCGCCAAGAAGAGATGTTCCGTGCCGACGAACGTGTCGTTCATCCGCGCAGCAATCTTGCCGGACGCTTCGAGCGCCTGTGCGAGGTCAGGGGTGAGATAGATCTGATACGAAGGCGAGAGGACGGAGGCCGTCTCTGGCGCCTCGAGATGCTCGAGCACAGCGTCCGCGAGCATGATCGTGTCGACCTCCATCCGGTCGAGTATCGAAAACACGAGCGACTCCTCCTGCAGCACGAGTGCGGCAAGCAGGTGGAGCGGCGAGACGTGGTTCTGGCCGCGCTCGATCGCGAGCTCGTGCGCGCGCCGCACGGCTTCCTTGGCTTTGGTGGTGAAATTATTGAATGGAGGCATAGCGGTGCGGAATAGCTAGTAAAGAGAACTACTTCGCGGCCGTCGTCGTTGCAGCAGTCGTCGTCGCGGTGAGGAGCGCCGTGATCGTGTTCGCACTGAGGAGGAGGCCAGCCGTACCTCCTGCCGCGATGCCGATCAGATCACCCGAGAGGTCGACTGCTGCGCTGCCGGCGCCGATGTCGGGAAGCGTCGTGTAGATGCCCTTCGACCCGACGCGAGCGACGATGCCGGTCGAAGCGGCACCGTCTGCACCGATCGCGAGCACGGTCTGACCGAGCTTCAGGTTGGCAGCACTGATGAGATCGGGCGAGGCCATCTTGGGGAGCGCTGCAGAGTCGGCAAACCCGTAGATCGCGATACCCTTCCCTTCATGCGAGAGCGAGGCAGGGACGAACGCGCCGTTCGTGAACTCGACCAGCACCTCCTTGGTGAGCGCGTCCTGCGCCGCAGTCGCGACCGCACGCGACTTAGGCAGATAGGTGCCGATGGCGAGGGCGGGCGTCGAAGTGCCGGTATCTGCCGCGTAGATTGCGATCGCACGCGTAGCGTCAGCGCCGATCGCCGCGGTGACCAGGTCCTGGTTCGACGGCGCGGGCGCCTGCTGGGTCACGGCGGGAGCGGCCGCTGCGACCGTCTCAATCGTGCGTTCGACGACGCGATTCACCGTCTGCGTGACGAATGCGGGTGCGCGGTCGAGGAGCGATACGGTCAAGATGCCGGTCGCGACCGACGTCACGAAGTTCACGAGGATCGTGAGGAGAATCAGCTGCGATTTCGTCAGTTCCTCTATGTTCATATCGGTATAATGCTACCCGCGACTACTGCTGTCAATGAACGCGACCGACGCGGCGAGCGCACTCGCGAACCGCCCGAGATCCCGCTCTGAAACGCGCGGACCCCACGAGATCCGAAGCGTCGATTTCGAGCGTTCTGCGTCTCCGGTGAGGGCAAAGATCGCGCGCGAACCCTCTTGCGAATCCGTCTCACAGGCGCTCCGCGTCGAGATAGCGAATCCGGCTTCATCGAGGAGCGCCACCAGGTAGTCTGTATCGCGACCGGGTAACGAAACATTAAGGACGTTCGGCGCCTGCGCTTTGCCCTCGTTGATATATACGTTCGAAACATCGCGCATGATTCGTCCGACGAGCTCCGAGCGCGCCGCCGCTGCGACAGCGCGAAACGTCTCGCGATTGTTCGCGGCAGTGTGCAGTGCCGTCGCAAATCGCGCTGCAAGCTCGGGCGACTCGCTGCCAGAGCGCAAGCCGCGCTCTTGGCCGCCGCCTGCATATATAGGCACGAGCGGGATCGTGCGGTGCGCGATCACGGCGCCGATCCCGCGCGCGTCGCCGACCTTCGAGCCATCGAAGACGAGCAGGTCGGCGGCAAAATGAGCGCGGGTGACCTTCTCCGTCAAGGGCGCCTGTGAGGCGTCGACGTGCAGCAGTACCTTCCCTATCGCCTGTTTCACCTCGCGCGTATTCCAGATCACACCCGTCTCGCCGCAGACGGCGTCCATCGAGACGAGAACCGTCTCGGGGCGGATCATCTTCTTGAGTGCGGCGACATCAATGCGCGCATCCTTGATCGGCAACGGCTCCACTGCGACGCCCTCTGCCGCAAGCAGTTTCGCGTTCTCGACGATCGAGGCATGCGCGCTCGGCAGATAGAGCACGTGCAGGTTGTTGCGGCCGGGCGCATCAGCGTCTGCACTCTGCCGCAACGCTCGCACATGCCCGAGCATCGCGAGCGCGTTGCCCTCGGTCGCGCCGCTCGTGAAGAGGACGTCGTCGCTCTGCACCTCGGCGAGCCGCGCGATCGCCGTCCGCGCCTCTTCGAGCACACGCTTCGCCTCCCGCCCCTCCGTATGCGGCGAGGACGGGTTCCCGGTCGCGCCGGCAGCGGCGTCGAGATAGACCCTGGAGCGCGAGAACATAGCAGTATTCTACACGACATTGCAGATACGCCATTTTTGTGATGAAATGGGGACATTATGGCGCGGGAACAGCGACCGCCCGTCATCGCGGTGATGGGTCACATAGACCACGGCAAGTCCTCTCTCTTGGACTATATCCGCAAGGCCAACGTCGTCGCCGGCGAGGCGGGCGGCATCACGCAGCACGTCGCCGCCTACATCGCTGAGCACGCGGAGCGCAAGGTCACCTTTCTTGATACACCGGGCCACGAGGCGTTCAAGTCGCTCCGCACGCGCGGCGCGGCCGCAGCGGACATCGCGATCCTCGTCGTCGCGGCAGACGAGGGTGTGATGCCGCAGACCTTGGACGCGCTCGCCGCCATCACGGAGGCCAAGATCCCCTACGTCATCGCGATCACCAAGATCGACAAGAACAACGCCGACATCGGCCACACCAAGAACTCGCTCATCGAGAACGGCATCTATATCGAGGGCATGGGCGGCGACATCGCCTATGCGCCGATCTCGTCGAAGACAGGCGAAGGCGTACCCGAGCTCCTCGATCTCGTGCTCCTCGCCTCTGACCTTGCAGAACTCACGGCCGACCCCGCAGCGAGCGCGACCGGCTTCGTCCTCGAGTCGACGCAGGACCCTAAGCGCGGCGCCTCTGCGACGCTCATCATCAAGGACGGCACGCTCACCAAAGACGGATTCGTCGTCGCAGGCGACGCATACGCGCCGATCCGCTTCATAGAAGACTTCCGCGGTGCTCGCATCGAGAGCGCCGGCCCCTCTGCGCCGGTGCGCATCTCGAGCTTCTCTAAGCTGCCGGTCGCCGGCTCTCTCTTCTCTATCGCCGCAACGAAGAAAGAGGCAGAGTCGCTCACCGCCGAGGCTGCTAAAGCGCAGGCGGCGACCGTCGAGCGCAGCGCACTCGCCGAGGGCCTCGCAGAACTTCCGCTCGTGGTGAAGGCAGACGTCGCAGGCTCGGTCGACGCGATAGCGCACGAGCTCAAGAAGGTCACCCACGAGCGCGCGATCGTACGCGTCATCGCCTCGGGCGTGGGCAGCGTCTCTGAGGGCGACGTCAAGACGGCGTATGCCGCGAGCGGCGCGATCATCGCCTTCAACGTCGGCACTGATCCGATCGCGAGCGAGATCGCGCTCCGCGATGATGTCGGCATCTATACGTTCTCGATCATCTATGAGCTCTCAGAGAAAGTGCGTGAGCTCCTCGCTGCGAGCGTGCCGAAGGTCGAGACCGAAAAGGAGATCGGCCGCGCACTCGTGCTCAAGCCCTTCTCTTCGACCGCAAAGAAGCAGGTGCTCGGCGTGCGCTATGTATCGGGTGCGCTCTCAGTCGGCGACCGCGTCAAGCTCATCCGCAAGGGTGAAGAGATCGGGCGCGGCAGCATCGCGAACTTGCAGCAGGCTCGCGCGGACGTGAAGGTGGTCAAGGCCGAGGGCGACTTCGGCACTGAGATCGAGTGCCGCGCGGCAGCAGCCTACGGCGACGAGATCATCGCCTTCGAGGTGACGCAGGCATGAGCAAGCAGACCGACCGCGCCGCAGAGATCGTCGCGCACGAGGCGGCAGAATTTATCGCCCGCGAGGCAGGCACCGAGTCGCTCATCACCGTGATTCGTGCGCAAAGCGTCGCACACGGCGACCGGATGCTCGTGTTCGTGAGCGTCTTCCCGGCTGACAAGACGCACGCCGCGCTCGCCTTTCTCGACCGGCAGCGTGAAGCATTTTCTGATTATCTGAAAGAGCACATCCGTATGCGCTTACCTCGCGTCGAGTTCTTGCTCGAGAACGGCGAACATTCAGGAGGCCCGGGCGGGAATTGAACCCGCGCATCGCGGTTTTGCAGACCGCTGTGTTACCACTTCACCACCGGGCCATGTGTACGAGAATAACAGAGAAGATAGTATCATCCAAAGACGCCGAGGTGATGGAATGGTAGACATAGGGGACTTAAAATCCCCAGAGGACATAAACACCCTCATGAGAGTTCGAGTCTCTCCCTCGGCACATGACGACGCGGACGAAACGCATAGGGGTCTTCGATTCCGGCTTCGGCGGGCTGCACGTCCTGCGCTCGATCGTCCGCGAGCTGCCCGACTATGAATACGTCTACTTAGGCGACACCGCCCGCGCACCCTACGGCGACCGGCCGCAGGAGACGATATATGCGTATACCAAACAGGCGGTAGACTTTCTCTTCTCGCACGGGTGCGGCCTCGTGGTGATCGCCTGCAATACGGCCTCGGCCGACGCGCTGCGCAAGATTCAAGACGAGTACGGTGCAAAGAAGAAGGTGCTCGGCGTCCTGATCCCTGCAGCTGAAGAGGCGGTCGAGATGACCGCGAACCGCCGCGTCGGCGTGATCGCAACGCACAGCACAGTCGAGTCGGGCAAGTTCGTCCGCGAACTCGCCAAGCTCGACGAAGGCGTCGCGGTCTATCAGCAAGCGTGCCCGCTCTTGGTGCCGCTCGTCGAGGCCGGCGAGCACGACACGCCCGAGATGACGACGATCCTCGAACGCTACCTCGAGCCGCTCAAATCGAGAGACATAGACACGCTCATCCTCGGCTGCACGCACTACGGGATCCTCGAAGAGAAGATCCGTGCGGCTATCGGGCCCCAGGTCGCGATCGTCTCTGAGGCGCAGGTCGTGCCCAAGAAGCTCGCTGACTATCTCTCTCACCACAGAGAGATCGAAGAGACGCTCAGCACGACACCCGCCGTGCATTTCTATTCGACTGACCGCACTGACAAGTTCCAGACGCTCGGCAGCAAGCTCTTCGGCCGACCGATCGAGGTCGAACAGGCTGACCTATAAATCGAACGATTTGTGCTCCCACCAGGGCTCGAACCTGGGACCCACTGCTTAAGAGGCAGTTGCTCTACCAACTGAGCTATAGGAGCTGTATAGCGACAGTATACTAGTCGCCTGGTTGTTTCAACTGTGACCTGTGCATAAATGGTAGACGTACTCGGTCTTAGGCTATGCTTTCTGAATGGGAAGACATGCAAACCACTTCGACCTGTCATGGACTCACGATCTCGCGTATGTTGTGGGACTCTTAACAAGCGACGGCAATCTGTCTCCCGATGGTAGACACATTAATCTTACCTCTCGCGACAAGGAACTTGTTGAATATGCTCGCACGATTCTGGGTCTTACAAACAAGATCGGCAAGAAGGGTCGAGGGGGTTCGTTAACCAAAGACTATTATGTGCTGCAGTTCGGCAGCATACAATTCTATTCCTTTTTGCTTAAGATTGGGCTGACACCTGCGAAGTCAAAGACGCTAGGGCCGCTTGCGATCCCTCAACATTATTTCTGCGATTTCGTTCGCGGCTGCATCGACGGAGATGGAAACATCAGTGAGGCCTTGCACCCTGAGAGTTCGCTTATCCAGCTCCGTTTGCGCATTTCATCGGCAAGCCCCGCGTTCTTACGATGGTTGTTGACTCAACTGCGGCGGCAGTGCGAGGTGCCTGGGGGCTGGATCTATTTAGACAAGAAGAAATCTGTGAGTATGTTATGTTTTGGCAAGAGAGATTCAATCGATATATTACGAAGGGCGTACGAATATAAATCAGCGTATTTTCTGAGACGAAAATATGCGATTGCTAGGAAATATCTGGGCGAGTAGCCGAATTGGTACAGGCGCATGGCTTAGGACCATGTCTCGCAAGAGGTGAGGGTTCGAGTCCCTCCTCGCCCACTTGAGCTTGACAAACACGTGTTTTCGTGTATTATAGATAGCTAGATAGCGGGCTCTTTCCGCTACCCATCAACTCACAGAAGGAGAAGTCCAATGTTAGACACCGTGCTTTCGTGGATGATCATCGTGCTTTTTGGCATGATGGCCGTCTGTATCCCCTTCTTCCTGCAGCAACTCGGCGAAGCCAGCATTCTCTTCACTACCGTGAAAGAAGGTACGGCTAAGGCGATTGTTCGCGGAAAATCCTTCGAACGATTCATCATGTCATTCGAGGGCCGTCACCTGAATGACCCCGGGAAACCCTGGTTCGACGCTCGCCTGACGAAATGGGAGGTGGTTTACCACGGCGATATTCGGGGAGAGCTTGGGAAGGATGCGCATTACGACAATCGCTGGTGGCCGACTCGCTCACTCGGTCTGTATTGGATCGGATGGCCGTGGTCACATAGCGTCTATGTCTACGCGTTCGAATGGAATGAAACGGCGACGGATCGCGAAGGCAAACAGGTCATACGTCCTCGTGCAGAAGCTACCGACTACGTCGTTATCGGCGACTTCACGTATGCAATCAAGACCGATGCCGCTGAAACAGCGGATCGCCTGCCGACCGACGAGCTCACGCTAGTCACGGTAGCGATTCAGAACCCGTATCGCGCCCTGTTCAACGGCGAAGACTGGATGCGCCGTACCACGTCTGCAATCAACCGACTGATCCGTGATATTGTCGGAAGGAAGACATTCGCTGAACTCATATCTTCTGATCTCGGGTCATTTTCTGGAGATATAGCTCGTCTGAGCAGAGAATTGCCCGGGGATGATCCGCAATCTAAACAAGGCGGACTCGAGGGGCGTTACGGCGTAGAAATACGCACAGCGGATCTGCAGACTGTCACCCTCACGGGGAAAGCTCAGGAGCGGAACGAGGAAGCGGCCGCGAAACAATACGTCGCCACTCAGGATGCCTTAGCAGCAAGTATCAAAGGGAAAGCAGAAGCGGACGTCGCTCGGATGAAAGGTGAACAAGAAGCTGTGGTTATCGCACTGAAAGGTGCGAGAGAAGCCGAGGCGCTTGATAAACGCCTCGAAGTCATTAAGCGCCATGGCAAAGTCGCGGTTCAACTTGCCGGCTACGATGCATTGCAGGAGTCGGCAAAAGGTGCCGGCAGCACGATCATCTGGGCTAACGACCCACTTGGTCCGCTTGCCAGCCTGTTCCCGCACGGTCACCGCCAGCAAACTCAACAGAAAGGAGCCAAACAAGCATGACTACTGAAGATGTATGGATCAAGATAGGCTTCATATTCGCTCTTGCGGTCTGCTGTGCTGGAATGCTCGTCGTGACGATGTTCCTACGTAGCGGCGGGGCACACGCCGGCAAGATGGCACGCAAGCAAGCCAATGAAGATGCGATGCGCGACCAGAAACCGCGTACTGAGCCTGAGCCAACGACAAGGCAGAAAAAGAGGTACGAGTGGTTCAAATGGATCACTTCGTACTTCCCGATTCTCGCCCTCGCAGTCGCTACAACATTCCTCGCGTACTACTGGCTGACGGCTGATTCGCCATCAATTAACGCAGTATGGACGGCAGTCAGGAGAAATGGTCTCTGGATAATTCTCGGGCTCTCTGTCTTATGGCTCACGCCTATTTTTCTTCCAGCAGAAGAGGACGAGAAGAGCGAAAAGCGCCGAAAGGAACGCGCTAGCGAGGCACGAAACATCGCGTACGGACTCGCAGCTGCAATGTTCATCGTCCTGCCGATCGTGAACTTCTTCTGGGGTGAGACGTCAGCGGCGGCGAAGTCGGAGGCGCAATTGCCCTCGGCGAAGCTGCCCTTGGCGAGCGAGCCGCAGTCTAAGTGGCCGAAGCTGGCCATCCCTGCCGGAGGGGAGTCCGAGAGGATCCCCCTCCCCGTCGGCGGCATGCACGTGTCGGTCGCCGGCTGGAACATCAAGGTGCACAACGTCTTCAGCAATGGGACGGAATGCATCTCCGGTGCGGCTGGGTGCGGAGACGGGGACATCGTCTCTGTCTATGTGACCTCCGACTCAAGAGAGCCGATGGTAGTCGCATACGCATACGAACCCAAGAAGTGAGTTAGCAGCACCTTGCAAAAAAAGGCCGCACGGATATTCCGGCGGCCTTTTTTCTTTTGCCTACCCTTATGGCACCTGCGCAGACGTCGTTTGCTGATTGATCTTGTCGAGGTTGAAGGTGCCGAGCGCGATGTTGATGATCCCGTATGCGCCGAAGATGATCACGAGACCGACGAGCCCCCACATGATCGCGCTCCTGCCCTCTTTGCGCTTCGTCTCGTCGCCCGCGTGTGCGATGAACTCGAACACGCCCCAGATGAAGACGACGAACGCGCTCGCTGCGAGGAGCAGGATGACCGGATTGACGATCTGCGCGACGACCTTATCGAGAAAGTCGTTGAGCGCGGCCATCTGTTACTGGCCGACCTGGACGCCCGCCTTCGGCGTGCCGCCCGTGACGCCGGAGTTGTTGCCGAAGGTCACCGTGCCCGTGAGGATGTTGACCAGGCCCCAGATCGAGACCATGACGAAGAAGCCGATCAAGCCCCAGAGCATGAGCCCCTTGCCCTTCTCCTTCACGTCTTCGTTGCCGGCGCCGATGATGAACGTCTCGAACACGCCGTAGAGGAAGACGATGAACGCGATCGCGAAGAGCACCGGCACGATGATGTTGTTGATCGTGTTGATGATGAACGTGCCGACGTCAGAGACGTTATTGATTGCGGCCATGGAGACCAAGGGCAGTGCGAGTGCTGCGACCGTTCCGGTAGTAAGGGCGAGGGCTTTTTTCATAGGTTAGATAAATGAGTAACGGATTAATTGTAGCGCCCGAGAGGGGCGGGTCAATACGGCTGGTGGATGCGTGTGGATAGCCTAAATGCCAGAACCGGTGCTCACGGAACACTGCGCAACGTCAGACACGACGCTACCGTCAGGACAATACACATTGTTTGTGACAGGTGCACTCGCACTGGTTTGAGATGCCCCAGTAGGCAACGTCGCACTGGTTTGTGTAGGTGGCGGAGGCGGGATCGAGGCGCCAGAACCGGTCTGCGACGCGGATTTGCCGATCGTCGGGAAGTCCGGCGCGTTGCCGCCAGGCCGCAGACCGAGCGTGGACATGAAGAGGTTCACGAGCCCCCAGAGTGAGAGGATGACCACGAAGCCGATCACGCCCCAGAGCGTGAACTGACGTCCTGTCGAGCGGCTCGTTTCGTCATCTGCTCCCTTGATGAAGTAATTGTAGACACCCCAGATAAAGACGATGAAGGCGATCGCCATCACTACTGGCACCAAGACGAAGTTGATGAAGTAGATGATCTGGTCGGTGTAGGGCTTCTTGATCGCGTCGATGTTGATGCCTTGCTGCGCTGCTGCGGCAAACGGCAGAGCGAACGCTGCTGCAAGCGATGAGAGGCGGAGGAGTCTTTTCATGGTCAAGATCAGATTAGTAGTTCGGCGGCTGGATGTACGGCTGCGTCTGCCCTGTCCCCGTGGTCGGAGGTGGCGGTGGCGGCGTGCTCTGTCCGCTGCTGCCCGAAGGATTACCGGTACCGTAGACCGGAGCGACTGCCGGACCGAAGGGCGAGATCGAGGTCGGCGTCGGCGGCGCGTAGTAACCCGCGAGACCGAAGGTGTTCGCCACGACGTTCACGAGCCCCCAGATCGAGACCATGACTGCAAAGGCCACGAGCCCCCAGAGGATCAGGTGATGACCCTCCTTGACCTTTTCCGGATCACCGTAGGAGAAGATGTATGAGCGCGCGATCCCGTAGAGGAAGACGATGAACGCGACCGCGAAGAGGACAGGGACCAAGACCGAGTTTATGATATACAGGATATTCTGTGCCACGAGACAGATCGTATTCGCACAATAGTTCCCCACCGTAACGCCGAGGCCGAATGAGATATTCATATGAATGCAGTATATAGCCGACTATGCCTGGGGGGCGATGCCGAGCGTGGATAACATGATGTTCACGAATCCCCAGACGGAGAAGAGGACGATGAGCCCGATGATGCCCCAGAACATGAACTTGCGCCCCTCCTCTCGCTTGGTCTCGTCTCCGCCGTGGATGAACAGATAGTCGACGGCGCCCCAGACGAACGCCGCGAACGCGAGCGCGAAGATGACCGGGATGACGACAAGGTTGAAGAGGCCGATAATGCCGCTCGAGCCGCTCCCGACATATTGTGCGAAGGTCATGCTAGCCGCCGAGCGCCTGGACGGTCGCCTGGATCGCCATCGCAATCGCCTGCGCGCCGAGGAGGACGAGCGCGCCGATGACTGTCCACAGGAGCATCGTGCGCGCCTCCGTGATCTTGCCTGGCTCGCCCTGCGCGGTCACGAACTTGAAGCCGACATAGACGACCATCAGGATCACGACGATCGTGCCGATGCGGATGATGAACTTGAGGATCTCGCCCAAGAACCCTTCGAGACTGTCGCCGCTCGTCAAGGGGTTCGTGAGAGTGACGCTCGAACCCTGTCCGGTCACCCTGTCACCCGAGTTCGTCACCGGAGCGGTCACGGAGGAGTCCCCCGAATTGACGACCGCCGCACAGACTTCTCCACCCGCATCGACGCACTGATTCGGATTCAATGTCCCTGGCGTGCAGTTCGTCGGGCACGTGAGCGCACGAGCGCTTGGTGCGACGACAAAGAGGGAGAGGACGAATGCGGCGACGATGAGAGTACGCATGTTATGGCTGTAAGAGTGCGGTGAGCGACCGCTCGGCTCCCGCGAGCGCGGCTTGCAGGTTCAAGCGGCCGCTGATCACATTCCCAATCATAGCCGAGAAGACAGCGTCGGTGTCTGCAGGCGCTGGGGATAGCCAGCCCTTCGCATAGAGCGCTTCAGAATAGGCGACGGCTGCCGTCGCGTCTGCGGGCGCCTGCGAGAGCTGCGAGAGAGAGGCCGGCGCAAGGCCGGTATTCGCGGCCGCAGTGGCCTGCGCCGCAGAGTTCGTGAGGTTGGCGGCCGCCTGGTAGGCGCCTGCAGAGTTCCTGGCTCCGCGCGGGAACATGAATGCATAGACAAGCCCGTATGTGCTCTTCCCATTCGCGGTCGCCGGCTGCGGCACCGGTACCATGTCCATATCGAGGTTCGGGTTGGCCGCGCGGATAAAGCGCGCCTCAGAGGCGTAGCCGAGGTAGAGCGCAAGGTCGCCCGAGAGGAACGCCTGCTGCGAGTCCGGCAGGGACGCATTCCACGTGTACGAGACCTTCGATGGATCAGTGAACTGGGTATAGAAGCCGACAACGGCCTGCCCTGCCTGCCCATCTGCCGAGCCGAGATTCGCGACCGGCACGCCCGCGGCCGAGTAGCCGGCCACCCCGACGCCGGTCTGGATAAAGAGCGTCGAGAGGATGCCGCGCGCGTCGTGCACATTGTCGTAGGTACCGAGCGCGATCAGCCCGCGCGAGACCTGGCGCGAGGCGGTGAGCTTGGCCGTGCGCGGCACGAGCCCCACCAAGGCCTCCCAGGTCGCGGGTGGCTGCGCGATCCCGCTCGACGAGAGGATTGCGCGGTTGGTGAAGAGTGCGATCGGGTCGATCAAGAACGGCACGCCGTAGTAGCCCTGGTTGCCAGGCGCGGCGAAGATATTCCCCCCTTCGACGAACGCGCTCTGAAAGGTGCGCGCCGAGAGGGTCGCAAGCGGGATCGGCGTGAGGAATTTGGCGAGCGGCTTCAAGAGCTCCTGCGAGGCGAGAATCGCGTCTGGCGCTGCGCCGGTCGCGATCGCCGAGGCGAGGTCAGAGGCGAGCGTCGCAGGGTCCTTCTGCACATAGGTGACCGCCTTCATCGTCTGATCAGTCTGCTGCGCAGCGTTCAGGGTCGCGGTCATCGCCGTGCCGGGGAGCGTGCCCCAGATAAGGACGGTGCCGACGGCGTTCGTCGAGCCCTTGTTAGAGTAGGTCGCAAAGGTGAAGAGGCCGATCACCGCAGCGAAGGCGAATACGCCGAAGAGGATGGTCTGGAAGAGGGATAATTTCATTTAGGGTGCTGTGAAGATAATACCGTAGTGATGCGGCCCGGCGCGGAACGACTTCTGCTTGTGGAAGCCGCCATTGATGAAAAAGGCCTCGGCGTCGCGCTCGGTCACCACCTTCTCAGGCGTGGGGCCCATGCCGCCGTAGCTCCCTGCCCAATCAACCACCATGAGCTTGCCGCCCTGCTTCAAGACGCGCTTGATCTCGTTCAAGAGCCCGTAGCGGTTCTCGACTTGGAAGAAGGTGTTCGCGAGCAGCACCGCGTCGAGCGAGGCGTCGCGCAGGTGCGAGCCGCCCGGCTTCTCGATGTCGCCCCAGATCGCGTCGATCGTGTTCACGTGGTGCGCGTGGGTGTTGTGCTTCAAGTGCTTCAAGACGTCCTCTTGAATATCGACCGCATAGACACGCCCGTCACGCCCGACCACCGCTGCTGCTGCGCGAGAATAATGACCCGAGCCGGCGCCGAAGTCGCCGACCCGCATCCCCTCGCGCAGCCCGATCTGGAGCACGTTCTCGTGCGGAGAACTGAAATGCGCGCTCATGTCATAAAAATACCACGTGTCATCCGCTACCGAACGCGCAATCAACACTCGTTATCCGTATCTTCTCGATAGTCGACAATCCACTAATTATAACGGCCGTTAGAATTAGTGGTTAATCCTCGATCGGTAGACCGAAATGCTGACGGAGCGGTTTGTCGTATTCAATCTTCTCAACGATCGCATACAACACATCCTTCCCGACCCGCAGCTCAGATTTCAACAACGTAACGAACTCCTCGCAATCATACGGGAATGCCCACACGCTGGCCTGTAACTTTACGAATCCAACGTCACGCATTAGGTCGCGCAGACGAAATCGGACGGACTTGCGTCTCTCGGGGATATCAAAAATGACGAGCCGCCATCTCTTGTCCCATTTCCGCTTCTTTATCAATTGCGCTTTCTCCTTCTCGAACAGGAGCGCCGTGCGACCCTTGTCCGTGATGCGCAGAAACGTCTTGCCGTCTTCCTTAACCCATTCCGCTAACCCTTTATAAACAAGCTTGCCTGCAGCAGTCTTCGCGTAATAGCGGAAACGGTTCAGGTCCTTCGGCTTCCCGAGCAGTTGAATCGCATTTCCAGCAAGCGCTCCGACCGTCACGATCGTGGCGAGGCCGAGCGTTATCAAGAGTGCTCGTTGAATATCGCCGCGTCGCCGAGCAGATCTCGCTTCTTGTTCCAGCTTACCCATTCGAATATCCTACCTCGCAACTATCCACTAATTATAACGGCCGTTAGACTTAGTGGATAACCGTTGTCTGGCTGTGACAAAAGAAAAAGCCGCGAGGAACGCTAGATTCAGCGCTCTCGCGGCCCGGGCCTTCGTTGTCCGTCAAGCCGACTTCAGGCATCCGCTGGCGGTATGAGATACCCGGGAAATGCCTCAAACTTGATAAGGTTAGGGTCGACCCCTTCCCGTTCCGGGGATGACGTTATCACGGTGCGGCCCCGTTCGCCAATTAATCTCAAAGCTTATCGAATACTTGTTCGGGATATCCCACCGGGAGAACCGCAACCACAGGAATTGAAACTTGTTAGGAGCGATCTTCCCGAATCCGAACCGATTGAGCGTCAGTTCGATATCGATCGACATGCTAGAGCGCGACCATCGAGGCGATCGAGTCGCCCTCGTAGAGCTTCATCACGCGGACGCCCTGGGTGGCGCGCGAGAGGAGCGAGATCTCGGCGACCGATGTGCGGATCACCTGCCCCTTCTTCGAGACGACAACGAGCTCCTCTTCGTCCACGTTGCCTGCGAGGACGCGCGCACCGATGATCTCGCCCGTCTTCGGTGTGACTTCCGCGGTCTTGATGCCCGAGCCGCCGCGACCCTGCACCTTATACTCTGACATCTTAGTGCGCTTGCCGTAGCCCTTGCTCATCACCACGAGGAGCGAGGCGTCCTTAGCCGATGCAGGGATCACCTCGGCCGAGACGACGCGGTCGCCCTTCTTGACGCTCATGCCGCGGACGCCGCCCGCGGTGCGACCCATCTCGCGCACGTCCTCTGCCTCAAAGCGGATCGACTGCCCTTTCGCCGTCACTATCGAGACCGTGTCGCCCTCGCCCGAGAGGTTTGCAGAGACGAGCGTATCGCCCTTCTTGAGGTTGATCGCGATGATGCCCGAGCGCCGCACGTCGGCGAAGCTCTTGGCCGCGACGCGCTTGGCGACGCCCTCGAGCGTCACGAACACGATCGAGGAGGCCTCAAGGGCCGCGCCCTTCGGCACCGCGAGAACGCTCGTCACCGACTCCTCGCCCGCGAGCTGGAGGAAGTTCATGATGCTCTTGCCCTTGGTCGCGCGCTTGCCCTCGGGGATCTCGTACATCTTGAGCTGGTAGGCTTTGCCGAGATTCGTGAAGAAAAGGAGGTCGCTGTGCGCCGATGCGACCAGGAAGTGCGTCACCACGTCCTCCTCCTTGGTCGCGATGTCGACGACGCCCACGCCGCCGCGCTTCTGCTTGCGATACTCAGCCGGGTTCGTGCGCTTCACATAGCCGCCCTGCGTGAGGACGAGCATCGAGTCCTCGTCCGGCACGAGATCTTCTACTGAAATGTTCTTCACGCCGCCCTTCATGATCTTGGTGCGGCGGTCATCGCCATACATCTGCGCGAGCTTCTCGAGCTCGCTCTTCACCACGGCGAGGATCTTCTTGGGCGAGGAGAGGATGTCCTTCAATTTCTTGATCAAAGCCTGGATCTCAGTGAGCTCGTCCTCGATCTTCTTGCGCTCAAGGCCGGCCAAGGTCTGGAGGCGCATCGCGAGGATCGCTGCCGTCTGCCGATCGGTGAAGCCGAACTTCTTGCGGAGCGCGAGATCGGCCGAGGGCACGTCCGGCGCCTTCTTGATGATAGCGATCACCTCGTCGATATGATCGAGCGCCTTTGAGAGGCCGAGCAAAATGTGTTCGCGCTCTTCGGCCTTCCTCAGGTCGTGCTCGGTGCGGCGCTTCACCACCTCTTGGCGGTGCTTGATGAAGTGCCCGAGCATGTCCGAGAGCGAGAGCATCTCGGGGACGCCCTCGACAAGGGCGAGCATGTTGTAGTGGAAGGTGCTCTCAAGCTCGGTGTGCTTGTAGAGCGCGTTCAGGACCGCCTGCGGATGCGCCGTGCCCTTGAGCTCCACCACGATGCGGATGTCCGAGGTCGACTCGTCGCGCAGGTCGCGGATGCCCTCGAGCTTCTTCTCCTGCACGAGCTCGGCGATGCGCGCGATGAGGTCGCTCTTGTTCACGCGGTACGGGATCGAGGTGATCACGATGCGCGTATCTTTCTTCCCATCATCAATAATCTCGGCCTCGCCGCGCACCACGACCGGCCCTTTGCCGGAGCTATAGGCGTGCGTGATGTCCGCCTTGTTGAAGGCGACGCCCCCGAGCGGGAAATCAGGCCCCTTCACGAACTCGAGCAGGTCGCTCGTGGTGGCGTCCGGGTTGTCGATCAGGTGCACGGTCGCGTCGACGACCTCGCGGAGGTTGTGCGGCGGGATATTGGTCGCCATGCCGACCGCGATGCCGAGCGTCCCGTTCAAAAGCAGGTTCGGGAGCGCCGAGGGGAGCACGTTCGGCTCCTCGCGCGTCGCATCGTAGTTGGGGTTCCACGCCACGGTCTCCTTCTCGATATCGGTGAGGAGCGACTCTGCGATGCGCGACATCTTGGCCTCGGTGTAACGCATGGCCGCCGGCGAGTCGCCGTCGATCGAGCCGAAGTTACCCTGGCCGAGGACGAGCGGATAGCGATAAGAGAAGTCCTGCGCCATCTTGGCCATCGAGTCGTAGACAGCGACGTCGCCGTGCGGGTGGTACTTGCCGAGCACTTCGCCGACCACCGTCGCCGACTTGCGGAACTTTACGCCCGGAGTGAGGCCCATGTCGCGCATCGCGTAGAGGATGCGGCGATGCACCGGCTTCAAGCCGTCGCGCACGTCCGGGAGCGCGCGCGAGGTGATCACCGACATCGCGTAGTCGAGATACGAGGTGCGCATCTCGCTCACGATCGGCTGTTCGATGATGTTCGGCGTTACGGCCGACTCTTCAGACTTCTTGTCTTTATCCTTCGAGGCCATGTCGCTTGGTTAGAACGGGATCACCGTCTGCTGCGTCTGCGGCGGTTTGGCGCTCGTCGAGGAGGACGAGTCGACGATCTCGATATGCGCAGGGACGCTATCGCCCGTCTGCGGGAGCGCCGAGGCGGCTCCGGCAAGCGCGCTAGAGGCCGTGCTGCCTTGTGCAGGCGCCGGCGTGTCGAACGAGCTCCCCGAGATCGCGAATGAGCCGGTTGCGAATGAGCCCGTGAGCCACACGAGCGCGATCACGCCCGCGATGCCGGCAGACGCGCCGATCACCACCTTCTTGCGGATATGGTGCGGCTGCCCTTTGACGTATTCGATATGTTCGAAGAGGGATTTCATGGCGTCAGGCCGTCACGACCAGTATACTCCCGTCTTTGCCGACGAGATCCTTCTTCTTGAGCGTAAGCTTGTCGACCTTTTCGCTACCGTTGCCGCTCTGCTTGAGGAAGGCCTCGAGCGACTTGGGTGCGCCGATGCCGCTCCAATGCATCGGGATGATGATCTTGGGCTCGAGCGCGACGGCGAGCTTGTGCGCGTCTTCAGCCGAAAGAACGCCGTCGCCGCCCACCGGGACGAAGAGGACGTCGATCTCGTCGAGCGCCTCGCGCGCCTCCTTAGAGAGTTCGGTCGAGGCGAGGGCGCCCAAGTGGACGATCGTCATGTCCTCGAGGTCGACGGCGTAGATCGTGTTGACCGCCTCCTCCTGCCCCTTGTCAAGACCGTATTTGCTCTTAGAGAGGAAGCCCTGGATCACGATCCCCTGCCGCTCATACTCGCCCGGGCCGGTGATCGCGAACGGCTTCTTGTCGCCGTAGGTGACCTCCTCGACGCCGTTCATGTCCTTGTGGTTCCTGGAGACGAGCGCGATGTCTGCGCCGAAGCGCGCAGCCGGGAGAGTCGCCCCTTTGGCGATCGGATCGAACACAAGCGTCAAGTCACCGAAGGTGACCTTGAAGCACTGTCCGCCGTGATGAGTGATGACCATGAAAGTGCTCTTATTCTATCACAAAATGAGCCTGCGCGACAGCATCTCTACGCGCGAAATCCGGCTCGCTATCCCCTCTTAAATCTTGCGCATCAAGGACGCTCTGATAGGTTAATGAACAGACGTTCCTAAGGTGTATGCGCAATGCAGCAAGCGCGGGGACGTCTGCTCCCTCAACGTGTCACTGCTAGGAGGTGTCTATGATACCCACGCAATGCAAACCCGTCGCTGCCATGTCGACTGCACCGCCGACTAGCGCGCTCGCGAAGAAAGCGGCCATCGCCTCGGTACCGAACGGCGACGGCTAGCTCGGCGAGCAGAGGCCGCAAAAAACTGCGTAGAGACTAATAACAATAAAATTGTTCAATAAGAATAATCCCGATCAGGGACCCTCGGGCCGCCACATCGCGCGGCCCTTTCGTTTTTCTTATCCCCACCGGGCCGCTACAGCCGTTGACGGATTCTCGGGCAGTGCTACTGTCGCCAACAGGCGCTCGTTGACCTGGCTGAATCGTCTCGTGCGCCATGCCACGCCTTCACAGGGCACATCGACTGCAGCTCACCGCTGCACAACTCGAATAGGAGGATGTTGATGAACAGATATTGGAATCATCGCATAACCAAGTTTGCTGTCGTATCGCGGCCCGGGCAGAGAGCGTAGCCAGCGACTCGCTCACTGAGGGACATAGGCCGCACTGCAGCATACTGTAGTTCCCTACTTCCATATCGATTGGGAGAGCACCGACGCAGTAAACGATTCAAGCAAGACACTTTCCTCGGCGACACCTGCCGCCACACGGGTTCGCTAACGGCGTACCCAAAGGCCACTCTTCGGAGTGGCCTTTCACTTTTCCGCTGTTTCTGGTACAGTCTATTTGTTGCGTGCGGAGCAGTAGGAAAGGAGTAACCCTCTCGCCTTGCGGCGGGACACCCTTTTTGAACATCGGCACTGCTATATAAATGTCTGAAGAGAAGAAAGTCGCTGCGCCTGCAGTGACCATCCATCTGACCGAGGGCCACCCGATGGCCGAGTTCGTCGACTCGATCCCGACGCCGCCCTCCTCGGGCGATCTCGTCGAGGGTTCGATCATCGCGATGAACCGCGGCCGCGTCTATGTCGACCTGCCGCCGTTCGGCACCGGCCTCATCTACGGCCGCGAGTACCTGAACGCCGCCGACGTGCTGCGCAAGGCGAACCCGGGCGACACGATCAGCGCCAAGGTCGTCGACGCCGCCGGCCGCGACGGCTATATCGAGCTCTCGCTTAAGGAGGCTCGCCAGGCCGCGATCTGGGGCGAGGCCGAGGCCGCTATCCTCTCGGAGACGACCTACACGCTCACCGTCGACGAGGCGAACAAGGGCGGTCTCATCCTCTCGTGGCAAGGCATCCAGGGCTTCCTCCCTGCCTCGCAGCTCTCGAAGGAGCACTACCCGCGCGTGCCGGAGGGCGATAAGGAGAAGATCCTCGGCGAGCTCATGCAGCTTGTCGGCCATCCGCTTTCAGTGCGCATCATCACCGCCGACGCAAAGGAGGGCAAGCTTATCTTCTCTGAGCGCACCGGCAACGAAGCCGAAGAGAAGGCATCGCTCATCGACAAGTACCAGGTCGGCGACACGGCCGAAGGCGAAGTGACTGGCATCGTGGACTTCGGCGTGTTCGTCAAACTCGAGCCGGGTCTCGAGGGCCTCGTGCACATCAGCGAGCTCGACTGGGGCCTCGTCGAAGATCCGCATGCGCTCTTCAAGGTCGGCGACAAGGTGCGCGTCAAGGTGATCGAGATCAAGGACGGCAAGATCTCCCTCTCGGTCAAGGCGCTCAAGGAGAACCCGTGGCACACCGCGGCCGACCGCTACACCAAGGGCCAGCAGGTGCCGGGCGTGATCATCAAGTACAACAAGCATGGCGCGCTCGCCTCGATCGAAGAGGGTGTGGCCGGCCTCGTGCACGTCTCAGAGTTCGAGTCGCCGCAGGCGCTTCGCGAGACGCTCGAGCTCGGCAAGACGTATCCGTTCGTCATCTCGCTCTTCGAGCCCAAGGATCAGCGCATGACGCTCACCTTCGCGGGCAAGGCGAAGTAGCATCGGGAATTAAGAATCTCGAATTAGAAATTTGGAAGAAACACCCGCGGCGCCTCCGGCGCCGCGGGTGTTTTGACACATTGTGCAAACGTAGTATAGTGTAGATACGTTCTTTCCCGACAGAGAGGAGTTCAGATGCCGAATATCGAGATTCACGGCTGCGGTCATGACGAGGCAAAGAAGAGCGAGAAGAAGATCCTCAAGCACTGCAACTGGCCGGACCTGGTCGTCACGATCGTCACCGACGTCGTCCGGGATCGCAAAGGCAAGCTACAGCCGTTCCTGCGCGTCTACCAGGACGCGAGCAACATCGCTTGGCCGTTCCTTGAGCGACTCAACTTACACCTCGATATCGAGGTCATCGCGGTTCACAAGTTCATCCCCAAGTCACCGTAGTTCTGCCCCACTCACAGCCCGCCACGCGCGGGCTGTCGCTTTTCTGAGCTAATAAACAATGCCGACGCTTGGTCGACATTAGTTTTTTCTTACCCAACTTTTACTATCGGTCTCTGACTTCGATATTCATCCATTACCCTTCGCTGTTCTTCGTTCGCTTCTCTCAGGACTTGGCGAATGACCTTGGCTTTATCCCCAGATGATTTGCTGAAGAAATCAGAAAAATCGCTCCCGCGCCGAGCGTTATTGCCTCCAAAAGCCGCAAAAAAACCCTTAATTAGCTTCGTCATACGAGTATCCTTTCTAAGTCTTCTAAAGCGTAACTGCCGTTCACGATGCGGTCAAGCTCATCAGCTGGGACATTCAGTTTGAACTCTTCTCTTCCTGTCTCATAGTCCTTGATGAGGATATTCAATTCTACGTCCTGCCCGAACTGTTCTTTCACCTGTCGAACATTATCGCGCGACGCAAAATAAGCCTTTATGAAGATATCTTTCGACACATGTCTCGTTTCTCGAGCTTCACGTACCTTGGTAAATTCCCAAGCCAAGACTGGATTCTGATAAATGAACCAGAGTTCAATCGTTCGATTGTGTGCCAGTGAGCGTTGTATATTCCCGGCAGCGTCACCATAAGCAAAAGTGCCGTCTAATATGCAGTTCACGTCTCGATCCAAGGCATGATCATACAGAAAGTTGACACCCTTGTTCGCGGCCCTTTGGAAAAGGTGGGCGTTGCTTCCAGCGTACCCGGGACACAGACTTCGAATTTCGTCTGCATCGATTCGTATCGGTACGTCTCTAAATTTCTTGATGAGCCCTTTCGAGACTTCCGTCTTGCCCGCACCTGGCGAGCCTGCCATAAATAGCGAGACCGGGTTTGCAACCGGATGACAACTGGCCGCCGGACAAAATTGTTCAATAATTACTGCCCTGTGATTCTTTATGAACTCTATTGCCTCTCTTTCAATGCGCGTCTCCTCATCAGTCATACTTTGACGAAGAGGGAATCTTTATCGCGTGTTGGCGAACATCGTCGCCGCTTCGACGCCGTCAGAGGCGAAGAGTCGTGCGGCCTCCGCCGCTTTCTTTATTGCTTTCTTCACTACCGCCTCCTCGCCCGGCTTCCACTTGCCGATCACGTGCTTGATCACTTTTTCTTCTCCCGACACTTTCTTCGCCTGATTCCGCTTCCCCGCCGCGCTGATGCCGATCCGGATCCGCGCGAAGTCCTTGGTCTTCACGGCGCGCATGATGCTCTCGACGCCTTTGTGCCCGCCGCTGCCGCGGCCGACCACCATCTTGATCGTGCCGAGCGGCAGGTCGAGGTCGTCGTGGATCACGAGCAGGTTCTTCGCTGCCTTAGGCGACTTCACGAACGCGGCGACGGCCTTGCCGGAGAGGTTCATCATCGTCTCGGGTAGGACGAGCGTCGCGTTCTCGGCGCCCACCGTCCCCTTCACCGAGAGCGCGTTCGCCGTCTTGTTGAAGACGAAGTCGTCGCAATTTTCCTCTCGGGCGAAGAGCTCTACCGCGCTCCGGCCTGCGTTGTGACGCGTCTTCTCGTACTCCTTGCCCGGATTCCCGAGCCCGACGATGACGATCGAGCGCGAGGACGAATGCTCGAATCCTTTTCGAGCATTCGCTCCGAGCGCGATGTGTGTACGCTTACGTACGAATGCCATACGCGCCATCGTACCACGCTCATGTCGCTCTCATGAACCTTGCGCGGTTCCTGCGACCGCGTACAATACGCGCTATGCAAGATACCGGAAAGGGCCTCTTGAAGGATCTTTTCACGCTCGCTCTCCTGATCGTCGTTGTCGTCATCCCCATCCGCGTCTTCGTCGTCTCCCCCTTCGTGGTCGACGGCGAGTCGATGCACCCGACGTTCGAGAATCTCGACTACCTGATCGTCGACGAGCTCATCTACGACTTCAAGGCACCGGCGCGCGGCGACGTGATCGTCTTCCGCTACCCCGGCAACCCCTCCATCTTCTACATCAAGCGCATCATCGGGCTCCCTGGCGAGACTGTCTCGATCAACCACGGCATCGTCTCGATCACGACCGCCAAGGGCGATCATCTGACCTTGAACGAGCCTTACATCGTGAACGAGGACGCCACCTACACCAAGAGCGTGACCTTAAACGCGGACGAATATTTCGTCATGGGCGACAACAGGCCGAACTCCTCTGACAGCCGCGTCTGGGGTCCCTTGCCCAAGAAGGACATCATCGGCCGCGTCGACCTGCGCCTCCTGCCCGTCGGTGAGGCAGGCTTCTTCCCAGGCACCGCGTCCTACCAGATGAATGCGAGCACGACCGCCCTCGTGACCCCATGACCCGCGACGTGATCCCAGCGGACGAACTCCTCTTGAAGGCACACGCAGTGGGTCAGTACTACGGCTTCACCCCGCTCTCTGCGCTCACCGCCCGCTCGCGCGGCTCGGTGAAGAAGGCGAACACGGACGCCCTCACCAACCTCACGCTCGACCCGGTCGCCGAGTCGGTCGTCAGCTTCTTGAAGCACTGTCAGAACGTCGAGTGCGCACCCTCCTCGCGCCAACCGCTCTTTCTCTGGCACACCAACATCGCGCCCGGCCGTCCGGCACAGAAGAAGGCGACGATCCAGTTCCACGCGATCGGCGCCGATCGCGCGATCGCAGACGTGGTGGTAATCCGCGCGCTCGTCGCGCTCGCGCGCGACCTCTTTCACGAAGAGCCGACGGTGCGCGTGAACTCGATGGGCGACAAAGAGACCCGCGCGCGCTACGCGCGCGAGCTCGGCAACTTCTTCAAGAAGCGGGCGAACTCGCTCCCCGAGGAGTGCACGAGCTGCGCCAAGCGCGATGCGCTCGAGGCCGCCGAGCTCGCGATCGCGAACGCCTACGCCGACGACCTCCCCGCTCCGACCGAGCATCTCTCTGACGCGAGCCGCAAGCGCTTCGAGGACCTGCTCGAATATCTCGAGATGACCGAGACGCCCTACGAGCTCGCCAAGGACCTGATCAGCCGCGGCAATATCTGGAACGACGTCTGCTTCGAACTCACGATCGGCGACCGCCGGGTCGCCTGGGGCTCGCGCTACGGCGACCTCACTCGCCACTTCTTCCCAGGCCAGGGGCTCTCAGCGACCGGGGCCGTCTTCCAGATCGCGAGCGAGGGTAAGCTCGTCAAGAAGCCGCCCGTACCGCGCCTACGCTTCTCCTTCGTCCATATCGGCGACGAGGCCAAGCGCCTCTCGATCCGGCTCGCAGACGAGTTCCGCAAGGCGCACGTGCCGCTCACGCAGCACATCGGCGTCGAGTCACTGACCGAGCAGCTCCACCTCGCCGAACGCACCAACCCGCCCTACCTCCTCATCATGGGCCGCAAAGAGGCGCTCGAGAACACGGCGATCCTTAGGAATCGCAAGACCCAAGAGCAGACGGTAATCCCCCTCTTCGGCCTCGCCGAACAGTTGAAGGCGGTCGCCTGATGGAGAAAGTAGACAGGTAACGCCTGCGTGTGCTAGAGTCATCGAATCATGACTGAAACAGGAGCACGAGTGGAGGTACGCCGCGGCAAGAACGAGAGTTCGGCCGCGCTTATCCGCCGCTTCACCCGCCGCGCGCAGTCCTTGGGCCTCGTCCGCGAGGTCCGCGACCGCCGCTACTTCGAGCGCACCAAGTCGAAGAACGTCGACCACAAGCGCGCCCTCGTGACCAAGGTCCGCCGCGAGCGCTATATCGAGCTCGTCAAGCTCGGCAAGATCGACCCGGCAGCGCGCAAGACGCGCAAGCGCTAAGAGATGGCCGGCGTTTCTATCCGCAACCTGACCCGCCGCTCTGTGGCGGGTTTGCCGTTTGCAAAGGCGGCCGAGGCGGCACTCCCCGGCTGGGACATATCGCTCGTCTTCGCAGGCCCCGCGAAGGCACGCGCGCTTAACAAGGAGCTGCGCAAGAAGGACTACACGCCGAACGTGCTCTCCTACGTCGCCGGCGAGAAGTCAGGCGAGATCATCATCTGCCCGGCAGAGGCGAAGAAGCAGGCGGGCGGCTTCTCGATGAGCGAGAGCGACTTCCTCCTCTATCTCTTTATCCACGGCCTCCTGCATATAAAAGGCCAGGACCATGGTGCTACTATGGAGCGAAGCGAACGAAGGCTCTTGGCGAGATTCGCTAAGGGTTCCGCTAGCGCAACGAATGAAACGCCGCATCGCAACGGGAATCGACATCGGCACCTATCAGGTGAAGATCGTCGTCGTCGAGGAGGTCGCCGATAAACGCGGCGGGCGGCAGCTCCATATCATCGGCACCGGCCTTGCGGAGTCGAAGGGCCTGCGCCACGGCTATATCGTCAACAAGGAGGAGGTCACCGCCTCGATCAAGGAGGCGAGGCGCCAGGCCGAGGCTGCCGCGCACGTGCCGATCAAGAGCGGCTTCCTCGCGGTGGGCGGCATCTCGCTCGACGAGGCGCGGGCGACAGGCTCGGCGATCATCTCGCGCGCCGACCAGGAGATCACCTCTCTCGACATCGAGAAAGCGGCCAAGACGGCGCGCGAAGCGGCTGCGCCCGGCTTCTTGAACCGCCACGTCCTGCACTCGATCCCGCTCGAGTACCGCGTCGACGGCGCGAAGGTGCTCGGCGACCCGCTCGGGATGAAGGGCGTACGCCTCGAGATCGACTACCTCTTCATCACCTGCCTCGCGCAGCACGAGGAGGCGCTCGTCGCGGCCGTCGAAGACGCCGGCATCGAGATCATCGACCAGATGGCCTCGCCGCTTGCCGGCTCCTACGTCCTCCTCGAAGGCGATCAGAAGATGAAGGGCTGTGTCCTTGCGAACATCGGCGCCGAGACGATCTCGATCGTCGTCTACGACGAGAACATCCCCGTCTCGGTGAAGGTCTTCCCGATGGGGTCGAGCCACATCACCGACGACATCGCGCTCGGCTTCCGCATCTCGCTTGAAGAAGCAGAGCGAGTGAAGCTCGGCCGCCTCGGCGGCCAGATGTATCCGCGCAAGAAGGTGGACGACTTTATCGTCGGCCGCTTGAACGCGATGTTCGCCTTGATCGACAAGCACCTGAAGTCGCTCGGCCGCCGCGGCCCCCTGCCCGCCGGCATCATCATCAGCGGCGGCGGCGCGGGCGTCGGCTCGATCAGTGACATCGCGAAGGGATCGCTTAAGCTCCCAGCGCGCCTCGCCGAGTTCCGCCTCTCGGCCGACACCAAGATCCGCGACGCGACGTGGGCCGTCGCCTACGGCCTCGCGCTCTGGGGTCTCACCGGCGACACGACCGCACCCGAGAAAGGGATGTTCGGCGGTCTCGGCAAGCTTTTCAGGCAGACATTCCAGCAATTTTTGCCCTAAACGGCGATTCTTTTTGACCGCCTGTCAAGATTTGCACTCTGGCGCGGAGTGCTATCATGGGTGAACTTATAAGGAATTTCATACCTATGTCCAAGCGCATTGAACCCGAGATCGAGACGTTCGCCCGCATCCGCGTGGTCGGCGTCGGCGGTTCAGGCGGCAACGCAGTGAATCACATGATCAACTCGAAGGTGCGGAACGTCGAGTTCATCGCGGTCAACTCGGATGCGCAGGACCTGCACCGCAGTCTCGCCAAGCGCAAGCTCCATATCGGCAAGAACCTCACCCGCGGTCTCGGCACGGGCATGAACCCGGAGCTCGGCCGTCGCGCTGCGGAGGAGACGCGCCAGGAGATCCAAGAGGCGCTCTCGGGGAGCGACATGGTCTTCATCACCTGCGGCATGGGCGGCGGCACCGGCACCGGCGCATCGGCGATCGTCGCGAAGATCGCCAAGGAGGTCGGCGCGCTCGTGATCGCCGTCGTCACGAAGCCGTTCGCCTTTGAGGGCGCGCACCGCAAGGACATCGCCGAGCGCGGCCTCGCAGAGCTCAAGAAGGAGGTGGACGCGTTCATCGTGATCCCCAACGACAAGCTCCTCTCGGTCGTCGACACGCAGACCTCGGCCAAGAACGCGTTCGCGATGTGCGACGAGATCCTGCGCCAGGCGGTCGAGGGCGTCTCGGACATCATCACCACACCAGGCGAGATCAACACCGACTTCAACGATATCAAGGCGATCATGGAGGGCGCAGGCCCTGCGCTCATGGGCATCGGCGTCTCAGAGGGCGACGGCCGCGCCAAGGACGCTGCGCAGCAGGCGGTAAACTCGCCGCTCCTCGACGTCTCGATCAGCGGCGCGAAGGGCATCCTCTTCGTCGTCGCCGGCTCGGACGACCTCGGCATCATGGAGGTGCAGGAGGCGGCTAAGGTGATCAACGAGTCTGTCGACAAGAACGCCAAGATCATCTTCGGCATGATGCGCGACGAGAAACTCAAGAAGGGCCAGATCCGCATCATCGTCATCGCGACCGGCTTCCCCGATACCTCGCCGGCGGTACACCTCGGCCCCGAGCGCTCGCTCTTTGCGATGCCGACCGAGCGGCGCGACGAGGAGCGCGGCCGTATCTACCATGAAATATTGAAGCGCGAAGAGAAGCAGGCCGAGGAGAAGCCGAAGAAGCGCGCGCAGGATGAGGAAAAGGACAAGGAGATCCACTCCCCGATCGTCGTCGAGAAGGAGGAGCCGGTCGTGACGGCACAGCCGCACAAGCGCGAAGAGGTCGCGCCGGTCCCCGAGGACGACGAGGCGTGGGGTGCGATTCCGGCCTTCTTGAGACGGCATAAGAAGTAAGAGTAAGAAACGCGGCGCCTCCGGCGCCGCGTTTTGTTATACTGCGCCTATGCAAGACCTCATCATCATCGGCGGCGGGCCCGCCGGCATAGCAGCCGCTATCTACGCCGCCCGCAAACGGCTCGCGACCACGCTCATCGCCGAGGAGATCGGCGGACAATCGACCGTCTCCGAGGGCATCGAGAATTGGGTCGGCACGCCGAAGGTCTCGGGCAGCGACCTCGCGAAGCAGTTCAAGTCGCACCTCGAGGCGGTGAAGGGCGAGCAGGTCACGCTCGCGCTCGGCGAGCGCGTGACCGCCCTCGAGCAGATCCCCGAGAGCTTCACGGTCACCACGAAGTCGGGCAAGACGTTCTCGGCGAAGGCGGTCCTCGTCGCCTCCGGCGCCGGACGCCGCAAGCTCGAGGTGCCGGGAGCGGACAAGTTCGAGAACAAGGGCGTCACCTACTGCGCCTCCTGCGACGGGCCGCTCTTCGCCGGCATGGACGTCGCGGTCGTGGGCGGCGGCAACGCGGGCTTCGAGACCGCGCTCCAGCTCCTCGCCTATGCGAAGTCGGTCGTGCTCATCCACCGCCACAAAGCGTTCAAGGCGGACGCGGTGACGGTCGAGAAGGCCGCGGCGCACCCCAATATGCGCATCATCGCGGACGCCGAGCCGGTCGAGGTCGTCGGCGACCAGTTCGTCACCGGCCTCAAGTATCGGGACAACGCGGCCGGCACCGTGCACGAGCTCCCCGTCTCGGGCGTGTTCGTCGAGGCGGGCGTGATCCCCAACACGGACTTCGCCGCCACGCTCCTCGAGCTCGATCAGGTGAAGCGCATCAAGGCCGACCCGCGCAATCAGCGCACCTCGGTCGAGGGCGTGTGGGCCGCCGGTGACGCGACCGACGAGCTCTACCATCAGAACAATATCGCGGCCGGCGACGGCGTGAAGGCGCTCGAGGACATCTACCTCTGGGTCAAGACGCAATGAACACCGCCGAACCCGTCTTCTCCGTCATCATCCCCACCTTGCGCGAAGCGCAGTTCCTCGAAGCGACGCTTGCACAGTTTGCGAGCGTCACGATCCCCCACGAGATCATCATCACCGACGGCGGGAGCAAGGATACGACGCTTGATATCGCGCACCGCTACACCGACAAAGTGACGGTCTGGGCAGAACCGCGCCGACAGACCTTCGGCGAGGCCAAGAACGCCGGCGCGGCGCTCGCGAAGGGCCGCTACCTCGTCTTCATCGACGCGGACGTGCATATCCCCGCACCCCAAGCCTTCTTTACCGAGATGATCGCCGCGTTCGAAAAGGACGCGAAGCTGGCGGGCATGACAGTACCGCTTAAGCCCTGGGCAGACAATCACTCGTTCGTCGACCACTTCTTCTGCGCACCCTTGAACTGGTTCTACGTCGTCTCGAACAACGTCTTCAACTCCGGCAACTCCTCGGGCGAGTTCCAGATGGTTCGCGCCGATACGTTCAAGAAGATGGGCGGCTTCGCAGAACATCTCGCTGCAGGAGAAGACAACGACCTCTTCCGCCGGCTCGCGGCGCACGGCCGCACGCGCTCCTATGCCCGGCTCTTCGTCACCCACTCGCTTCGCCGCCCGCACAAGCTCGGGTGGCTGAAGACGTACTGGATCTGGATCAGCAACGGTATCTCCGTCGCGCTCCGCGGCACAACGATCGTCAAAGAGTGGTCCGTGGTGCGATAGCGAGTATCTACGGGGTATTTTGAGTATATTGACTTTTTGCTCTGTTTAGTGCTATTATAGAAACAGGGTAACCGTTCCAATCAACAGCCGCTTGCGGCTATAACTCGTGTAGGAGGTTCAGGTGAGTCTTGGACTATGGATCATAACGGGCAGCGTGCTGCTCGTCGCGTCTGAGGCGATCGTCTCGTACTTCTGCGAAGAGAACTTCTTCCCGTCGCAGATCTCGAAAAAGTGGGCGATGAACGGCATCCCGTTCGCGTACCACGGCGGCGTTTGGAGCGACGTCCTGCTCTTGCCGCCGATGATGGCCTACATCGTCGGCAACTACGGCAGCAGCTGGACGACAGAGGACGTGCTGAAGATGGGTGCGGCGGGCGTGGCAGTCACGCTCGCCAACCACATCCTCTTGATAACGACCCAGCCGATCCCGGACTCGTTCGGGTGGAAGAAGAACAAGTGGGACGCGGTCATCGCCTTCCACTTCGTCTACATGAGCGTCTACGTGGCGCTCGCGGGGCTCTTCTTCTTCTATTCGAAAGGCGTCTCGACCGCCGCCGCAGTGACCGTCGCGATCGTTCTCGGCATCCACACGGCGTTCGGCACGCACGTCCCGCTCGGGATGCTGCAGCGCCACAAGCGCTATATGTGGTGCCCGGACTTCCTCTCGAGCCCGCAGCTCCCATGGCTCTCGCTCGCGATCTGGACGACGCTTTCTATTCTCGCAGCAGCTGCTGCCGGCATGGTGGCCGCTCTCCTGGTCGTTGCGATAGGCGCGTTCTTGGCTCTGTGGGTAGTAGCGTTCCTGATCGTCAGTCCGCCGGCGCTGCGCACCTAGATTCGTTGTATGCTCCTTCATTCGCCCGTCCCTCGTGGACGGGCTTTCTTTTTATGCAAATGAAAAGCCGCCATGAGAAGCGCGGCTTCTCATGGCGGTCAGCGAATCTAGTCCTTCTTCTCGGGCGGGAGCACGATAGCGAGGAACATGATCGCGCCCGTAATCACGCTGATCACCGATGACGCCGCCCAGAACACCCAGCCGCCGACGTTGCAGTACAGCGTCAAGTGCCGTCCGGCCCGATGAATCCAAGCGATCTCTCGCTCATCGGCGACCGACAGTGCCACAAGCAGCGCCGGGACGCACGCGATGATCAGGACGGTGAAGAACCATGCCGCCATGAACCCGCGCATCGTCGAGGGATCGATGCCGTAGCCGACCTGCAGGCCGACGAGCGCCGCCAAGATTGCCGTGAGCAGCGCGGCGATGACGCCGATGAACCAGAGCGACGCGGCAGCGACGCCGCTCGGCTTCTTTACTTGCTTCATATCTTCTTCCCCTCTTTGTCGTATGCGCCCGAAACGAGCAAAATAACCCGCTATCTATATACCATGAAATATGCAAATAATCAAGTGTTCTGCTTGATCGGGGCGAGCTGGGTCAAGAACGCATCGACAGAGTGCTCCCACGAATACCGCTCCGCCTTCGCGCGGCAATCGTCGCGCGAGAGGTCGAGGCATGAGAGTGCGCACGCGCGCAAGTCATCGCCAAGATAGCCGTCCTTCCCTGCCGTGATGCTGTCCTTGGGGCCCATCACGTCGTGCGCGGCGACTGGGATGCCGCAGGCGAGGGCCTCGATCACGACGAGCCCGAAGGTCTCGGTCCTTGAGGGGAAGACGAACGCGTCGGCGAGCGAGAGCCAGTCGACGAGCTCTTGGCCGCGCTTGTAGCCGACGAAGCGGTGCGTCGCGCCGTACTGCCGCTCCAACCGTGCGCGATCGGGACCGTCGCCGATCACGAGCTTGGTACCCGGGAGGTCGAGCTTCAAGAATTCTTCCGGGCTCTTCTCCGGCGCGAGCCGGCTGAAGTAGACAAACACCGGCTGCGGCACATCAGTCAAGGACGGTGTCGGGTTGCGCTTGAACAGCTCGAGATCGACCCCGAGCGGCACAACCGCGAGATTGCGATATCCCATCGACTCGAGCGTTCGCTTCAGCGTTTCGGTCGAGACGAATGTGCACGCGGCGGCGGCGTGGAACCGTCGCAAGTAGTAGAGCACCGGCGCGAGGAGGCCGCGTAGCCTGATATCGACATAGAGCTGCAGGTGCGTGTGGTACCAGGTCGTGAAGGGTATGCCGCGCCGTTTACAGACGCCCCGCGCCGCAAAGCCGAGCGGCCCCTCGGTCATGAGATGTATCGCGTCGGGGCGGAACTCGTCGATCACGCGAGCGATGCGGCGGCGCGAGGAGAGCGCGAGACGGATCTCGGGGTACATCGGGAGCGGGACGGTGCGAAACTGGGAGGGCTCGATCACTTTCACCTCATAGCCGCGCGCGCGGAGCCGTTCGAGATACGCGTCTTGTACTCGCACGACGCCGTTCACTTGGGGCGCCCACGCATCGGTCACGAACAGTATCTTCTTCATAGCCCGAGCTCTTTGTCCGGCGGCATCCGTTCGATGTCCGCGTCCTTCTTGAGGAACTTCTTGCGCATGTAGAAGGTGAAGACGTAGTAGCCGGTGATCGCGATCGCAGCGATCGCGATGATGTACTGCACGTTCTCGATCACGCGCGTCGCCGTCCCGCCGAAGCTCGCGCCGAGATAATAGCCGGCGACTAAGAGCGTTCCATACTGGAGCACCGCCACAACGCTTCCCCACCCGAAGAATTTCGTGAGCGGCATCTTGACCATGCCGGCGACCACGATGAAAGCCGAAGCGATACCGTACGAGAGCTTGCCGACAAGCATCGTGACGGCCGGCCGCCGCGCCCATAGGAGCCGCACCTCTTTGAGGTGGCCGGCGGTGATGCCGAGTTTCTTTAGCATCTTGGCGGCAAAGCGCGTCCGCCCGCCGAAGTAGCCCGTCGCGTAGTAGACGCCGTCGAGCCCGACATCGCGGACGAAGAACAAGATGGCCAGGATCCAGAACTCGAAGAGCCCGGCAGCCGCCATCGTGCCGGCGATGAATGCGACGACCGGACCCTCGAGAAGCGAGAGCGGAATGAGGATCCAGTAGCGGTAGACGAGGATAAGGTGCGTTAATGAATCGACTGACATCGGTGAAAGTATACTCCCTGGTCGGGAGCGGGCTATACTGATAGTGCATGAAGGTTCATCATTCCGTCGACTGGCAGGGACTCTCGTTCGTCGGCAAGGCCTTGCTCGCGCTCATGGTCGTCTCGGGCGGCATCTACTTCAGCCAGCTCTACGCGTCGAGCTCGCGCGCTTCGGGAGAGCCGAACATGGTACTGATCCAACAACAAGCATCGATCGCACGCGGCGGATCAACGCTCGCACTATCGACGACTACATCGAAACACATCATTAACACGCTCACGATCGCCGACGCCGTCCCCGCCTCCGGAAAATTCATCACGGCCGACCTCGTGAACAACGTGCTCACGCTCTACGAAGACGGTTCGGCGACCGCGAAATATCCGATCCTCGCCGCGGGCGCGCCGAGCTCGCCCTATGCCGCACCCGAGGGCGTCTACGCAATTCAGTCAAAGAATCCGGATCGTTTCTTCTCCGCCGGGCTCGTGCATCAGAAGTGGAGCGTGCAGTTCGCCGGCAACTACTCTATCCATGGCACGCCCTATCGCGAGGACGGTGCCGCTGTTGATGCCGATTATAAGAACGACTCGATCGAGGTGAGCACGAGCGACGCCGAGCGCGTCTTCGACTTTGCCGACAAGGGCACCAGCGTGTTCGTCTACGACCCGATCGGCCACGGCGCCTCATCGCTCGTGCTCGACACGGTGCCGCAGCCATCTGTCACTGCCGCCTCCTACCTTGTCGCAGACGTCGACACGGGCGACGTCTTTGCCGAGCGAGCAGCTCAATCAGTACAGCCGATCGGCTCGACAGCGACGCTCCTCACGGCGCTCGCCGCAGACGAGACCGTCCCCTTCGACACGAATCTCTCGGTGTTGAAGAGCGACCTCTCCCCCACCGTTCGCACCAAGACGCGAGAACGTCTCACGGCCGGACAACTCATATATCCGCTCCTTATGAACGGCAGCGCGGCTGCGGCAACAAGTCTCGCGGAAGCGTCGCAGAGCGACCTCATCAGCTGGATAAACGCGCTTGCCGGCTCGCTCGACATGCCGAAAACGCGCATCTCGGACCTTATCGGCACCTCGACGGCCTCGGTGACCACGGCAGATGACCTCTTTCATCTCGCGGCCTATCTCGCCGCCAACAAGACATTCATCCTGAGCATCGCCAAGGCGCCGCAAGCGAGCGTGCTCGCCGACAGCGGCACGACCTACCGATTCACGAACACGGTCGCAACCGGCAGTTCACTCGTCTCGCTCGTCTCGGTGCCATTGAACGGCACGCTCCGTCGCGCGGCCGTCATCGTGCTCGGTTCAGACAACGCCGCTATCGATGCGAATGCGCTCGGCAACTGGTACGCACAGTCGACTCGCCAGGGCGCCGAGATGGCCGCGACCGCGTGCGTCACCTGCACGCCGGCGCCGGCCTATCGCAAGATCCAGCTCTAACTGCTAGTCAGAGGTGAACGAACGGCTCGTGAGGAGCGAATAACCCTGATAGGCACTGTCGCGCACGCGGCGCGTATCGTAGTAGACGCCGATCGTATAACTCCCCGCGGGGATCGGGGTCGTGACCGTGTAGCTAAACCACTGCCGATAGTCGGTGCTCACCTCGCCGCCGACGCCCGAGTCGCCCGATGCGACGACGCCCTTGATGGCTGCCGGATCATCCGGCTGCGCCGGTAATGCGGCATCGCCGGCCACGACGACGATCGTGAGATCGCCCGCATACATGTTCTCGAGCGTCCCGGAGATCGTCGGCGTCGCGGAGTCCGTGACGACGTCGACCGTCCCGCTCACTGTCCCGATCCCCGGCGGCGCGGACTTGGGCGCCGTCGCCGGCGCGATCGGCGACTTGATCACGCTGAAGAACCACGACCCGAGTACGGCCACGACGATGGCGATGACGGCGAGTACGACGATGTTCTTGCTCATGCCTTTGAATGATCTCTCCTATTATAACCTAGTGATGAAATTATACACTTTGCGCGAACCCACTTCGCACGCGCCGAGCGCGTGGTGACTCGGGACTAATGCGTACGCTCCGATCGCGCCTCGCCCGCGCTCGCGGACTCGCGCGGGCAAACCCAAAATTTCCTTGCATTTTCTCCTCGGCTCCTCCCCCGACCCCTCCGCCGAAAGGCGAAAAAGGATGGAAAGGAAATTTTTGGTTTGCGTCGCCTTTTGAAAACTCCACAAGGGGCAACAAAGTATTCACATTGAAGCCCCTTGCTCCGTAATCAAAAGGCGACCCGAGGCGCAATACACAGCGGTCTGCGCTAGGGCGCAGTCAGTTTTGATATGTGCTTGGCCCACCCGCCCAGTCCGCGCACAACCAGCCCCGCCGTTTTAGGAAACATTATAAAACGGCGGGGCTGGCTCCCTATCAGCCTGAATGAAAATCCGACTGTTTTTTATGTGCCCCCGTGTATTCTGGTAGCACTTTCTCAATTTTTCTTTTGTAAAACTTCCTTACAGAAACATCTTTCTGGAATAAAAAATGATCTTCCGTGAAAGTACCGTCTTTTTTCTTATACCTAAGGCCTATCAAAATGCAATCTTTCGCGCTGGTTGGTATTGAATATGTGACATGGTCAAATACACCATCTTTTTGTCTCAATTTTATTCCATGTTTATTTAGAACTTTCAGAAAGATTTCTGCAGTTGGCTTTTCCAAGCTGCCACTGTAAATACTATCGGTGATATGTTTTATCTCACCATAAGAATCATCTTTCATAATTCTAAGCCAGACAATGACCGATCTTTAACTGACGGATTTTGAGGCTGTATTACTTTCGTCTTTTTTTGAATCCCAAGGAAGTGTCTTAGAAAAAGCGATGAAATAAGCAATCACTGCCCACGCTGGTATAACAACATTCGGAAATGGATCGTTGACCAGGTCAGCTCTCTTAGTAAGAACCGTCATTATAATAATGATTATTACGGCAATGAGCTCAAGAGTCTTTCTCAGTGTTGTTTCTTTCGCGAGACCAAGTTTTCGCTTTTTAGCGGACATGTACGCAATTGAGCCAAGAACCATAAACCATCCCCCAACAAGTAAGCTGCCGTTGACTTGACCTGCTCCACCCAAAAGTGCGAAAAGCCCAAGCACTAAAGCCGCATAAGAACCCCAGAAATTTTTATAGTCTTTCATATATAAATTATTCTAAAAACAATTTATCGTTGCTACTCCGCCTCCGGCAGACTGGACGGTGCAAGAAGTGGAGCGAGGAACCGCCACGGGTGCGGTAGACTGCGTGAGCGTGGAAGAATACATGTTGTAATCTGAGACAAACGATGCAGCAAATCCCTGGAATGCATTCAACACTGTGTAGGTATCGGTCGGTGTTTGGTAGTTTAGGAAATACGAAAGCGGTTGAGATTGTAAATTTGCTAAATCTGACTGCGCCTTTTCAATGATTGACTTTGTAGGCGCTTGTTGATTCATGATGCGTGTGATTCGCAGATTCGTCAGATTTCGCAAAGCAACCGCTACCTGACTGTTATTGTTTGCGAGCGCATTTAGCACACCATTCATGCTGTCTATATCAGACGTCTGAAGATTGTAGAGGTATGTATAGCTAGAAATTATTTTGTTGAGGGTGCCGATAGCGTCATTTTTTACTAAAACAGCAGCGGACAAATCTTGTGTCTGGGTTTGTGTCTGATTTTGGACTGGCAGATTTTGGTTTTGCGCTTGTTGTGTTTTTGATTGGCAATATGCTTTCCCGCCATCCCCAGGACATACAAAATCACTTCCAGACGGACAGGAAGAATAGTAGGTGCCGTTACAAAGGGTAGAATTTTTTGGCACGGCGGCTTCTGTCTTCGTGGACACACTCTGGCCTTTGTTGGTCGGTACCGTTTGAGGAGAAATTTTTACATTTCCTGTCGTGCTAGTTGCAAGAGGCGAAACGTTATTTGGAGTGTTATTCGGAGTAAAGAAGGTTGACACCCGATTTGTAAAAGGAGAAAAGATATACCAAGAAAGCGGATTCCACCATGCTGCGAAAGCAACTTGTGGAATAACAAAGATCATTACAGCGCCGACTGCAAAAAGATTTTTATACCCTTTCATGATTATTATTTCAAAAAATAATTGATGTCTTTGTCGTAGAGCTTTGCGAATCGCTTGAGTTCCACGACATCGACCCTCTGCTGTCCCGATTCGACGTTCGAGATATGTGACTGCGGCCGGCCAATCTTTTTGGCGACTTGCGTCTGGGTCAATCCGGCCTCAAGGCGAGCCGTCCGCAGTCTCTCGACAAAGACAGCATATTCCTTTGTTTGGATTGACTTCTTCATATGGTAAATGGTCTATCTAAGAAGTCAATATCCAAAGTTTGGATATTCTCGTGCTAAGCTGAATAGGACCTCGGCGACGCAAACCAAAAATTTCCTTTCCATCCTTTTTCGCCTTTCGGCGGAGGGGTCGGGGGAGGAGCCGAGGAGAAAATGCAAGGAAATTTTGGGTTTGCCCGCGCGAGTCCGCGAGCGCGGGCGAGGCGCGATCGGAGCGTACGCATTAGTCCCGAGTCACCACGCGCTCGGCGCGTGCGAAGTGGGTTCGCGCAAAGTGTATAATTTCATCACATAGTAAAACATCTGCCGGAGTGAGTGCGGCGGAGCCGCGCCGCGAAGCGGCGCGGGAAGGAGCGGCGGCGAATTGCGCCCTGCGGGCGCGGGCTAATTCGGAGGGCGGGCAGGATGCAAGAAATGAAATCGGAAATGGTACTTGTCGGTTTTGAATCCAAAATCTATTTATATGTCGGCTAAACCAAAATATTTTCTCTACGCGCGCAAAAGCACCGAGGACGACGACAGGCAAGTGATGTCCATTGAGGCGCAACTTTTCGAGCTACGCGAGTATGCGCGCAGAGAAAATCTTGAAATTCTTGAGGAATTTCAAGAGTCGAAAAGCGCAAAGAGCCCGGGGCGGGATATTTTCGGCAGAATGATGATGCGCGTCGAGGGTATGCAGGGCGTCGGGATTTTAGCGTGGCATCCTGACCGATTGGCGAGAAATAGCATTGACGGCGGACGCATCATCTACGCCGTGGACACTTCGCGTATTGTCTCTTTGCGCTTTCCGACATTTTGGTTTGAGCCGACGCCGCAGGGGCTCTTTATGTTGCAAGTGGCGTTCGGCCAGTCGAAATATTACAGCGACAATCTCACACAGAACGTCGAACGAGGGTTCCGCCAAAAACTGCGCCGCGGCGAGTGGCTGACGCGCGCTCCCTTTGGCTATGTGAATAATCCGCGCACGCGGAATATCGAACCCGACCCCGTGAAGTCGCGGGTCGTGGTGCGCGCGTTCGAGGAGTACGCCAAAGGATTGCACACGCTGGTTTCGTTGGGGCAGTTTTTGGCGGAACACGGCGTTGTGACCCGCGCCGGAACGCCACTTGGCAAAGCTTCCGTGGCGAGATTGCTTTCCAATCGCGCGTATCTCGGACTTACCAAACATCACGGCGAATTTTTCCCCGGAAGCTTTGCGCCAATTCTTTCTGCGCCACTGTTTGAAGCCGTCCAAAAGAAATTGCATGAGCGAGCGCGTCCCCGTCACAGCCGCGTCCGCCATGACTTTCCATTTACGGGTCTGTTTCGGTGCGGCGAGTGCGGTGCAATGATTACCGCACAGTGGACTACAGGTCGTCATGGCGGACGCTACCGCTACTACCGCTGTACCAAAAAGAATGGCACGTGCGGTCAAGGATATTTGCAGGAGGACGCGCTCGTCATGCAGACAAAGGAACGGCTTCAAGCAGTGTCGCTCCCCGACGACTGGGCAGAGTACATGCTCGGCAAGGCCGAGGAATGGGACAAGGCGGACAAGCAGTCGTCGGGGAGCCATGCCGAGCGACTGAAATCCGAACTAAAGGAAATCGAGCGAAAGCTTGATGCGCTCGTTGATTTGCACCTGAACGGCGATATTGAGCGCGCGAGGTATCTGGCGAAAAAGGACGCACTGATGCGCCTCAAGCTCTCGCTCGATACAAAATTATCAGCCGCCCGACACGGCAGAAAGAATTGGGTCGAACCCCTGCGGCAGTGGATTTTGGATTCAAAACGCGCGGGGTTTCTGGCTTCCAGTACAAACTACGCGGAAATCCGCGAGTTTGTCCGTTCCTTCGGAACGAACCCCGCGATGCGCGACAAGACCATTTCGATTTCATTTTGCCCGCCCTCCGAATTAGCCCGCGCCCGCAGGGCGCAATTCGCCGCCGCTCCTTCCCGCGCCGCTTCGCGGCGCGGCTCCGCCGCACTCACTCCGGCAGATGTTTTACTATGTGACCCCACGGGGAATCGAACCCCGATTTACGCCGTGAAAGGGCGCTGTCCTAACCGTTAGACGATAGGGCCTCACTACACGCGAATCCTAGCATTTTCGGCCTCAAATGCTAGAATCTCGGCACACGGAGAGGTGGCTGAGTGGTCGAAAGCGCTTGACTCGAAATCAAGTGTGCTCGAAAGGGTACCGTGGGTTCGAATCCCACCCTCTCCGCATCAGATTTTTCCACAGATGACGAAATAATGAATTGTGATAAGGTGTAGAGACAAAAGGACCAGAGATGGCCGCTTTTGTTTTTTGTTCTTTCACCAATCAGTGTACGGGAGTAGACATGCTGGACAATATCGCAGTTAACAACCTTGCGCGGCCGCTTCAACAAGAGGTGGAGACCGCACAAGCTGCAGCAGCAGAAGCCGCGCGTCGTGCGCACGACCCGCGGTATAGCCACGAGCCGTTCGGCTGGGCTCGCGTCATGCTCGAAGAAGGCCTGACGCCCCGTCCATAATCGGATTGGATCACGAAAGCGCATCCCTCGCGGGGTGCGCTTTCCTTATCGTTATTCCTGCGGCATGAAGATTGTGGTATAGTCGCACCACGCGCGGTTAGCTCAGTTGGTAGAGCACTTCCTTGACGTGGATGGGGTCATAGGTTCGAATCCTATACCGCGCACCCATGGGTCCGAAGCGCCACAGCCCCAAGCAGGGCAAAGTGTATATATACGGCAAGCATGCGCTCATAGAGGCGCTCATGAACGCGCCTCAGGTGGTGCGCAAGGTCTTTCTCGCGTCGACCGTCCGTGACCGTGACCTGCTCTCACTCATCGAGAAGCACGCGACCCCCGTCTCTCCGCTCTCGACGGGACGCGGCAAAGAGATCGTCGGCAAGGACACGGCGCACCAGGGCGTCATCGCGACGATGGATCCCGCTGCCCTTCTCCTCTCGCTTGATGACTTCATCGCGAAGCTTGACCTGTCCAAGAATCCGGCCATCGCCGTACTCGGCGAGGTGCAGGATCCGCACAACGTCGGCGCGATCATCCGCTCAGCAGCCGCCTTCGGCCTCGCGGGCGTGCTCATCCCCGAGCACCACCAGGCCGGCATCACGGGCGCGGTCGTGAAGACCTCTGCCGGGATGGCCTTCCGCGTGCCGCTCGTCTCGATCGGTAATGTGAACGCGACCCTCGCCGCGCTCAAGAAGAAAGGCTTCTGGGTCTACGGCCTTGCGATGGCGGGCACCGCGCAGCTCGGCACGGACGTCTTCAACGCTCCGGTCGCATTCGTGGTCGGCAACGAAGGCTCCGGTATCCGCGAGAAGACGCTCGAGGCCTGCGACGTCACGCTCTCGATCCCGATGCACCCGCGCACCGAGTCGCTCAATGCTGCGGTCTCTGCTGCGGTCGTCTTTTACGAATGGTCGAAGAAGCACCCTGAATTCTTGGTATGAACCTTTCGACTTTGCTCAAGGTAAAACTCGACCAGCACCTCACAGCAGAATCGTGGGCGGATTACGAACTCATCGACTCGGGTGAGAACATGAAGCTCGAGCGCTTCGGCTCGGTCGTCGTCGCACGTCCAGAGACGCAGGCGTTGTGGAAGAAGGGTCAGCCGGAGTTGTGGAGCAGTGCCCACGCCGTCTTCGCCTTCCGCGACAAGAAGGGATCGTGGGACATGCTAAAGAGCGCCCCAGAGTCGTGGCCGGTCACCTGGCAGAGCGCGACATGCTCCGCGCGCCTCACCACCTTCAAGCACACGGGCATCTTCCCCGAGCAAGCGCCGAACTGGGAGTGGCTCGCGCGGGTCGTGAAGCCCGAGATGCAGATGCTGAACCTGTTCGGCTACACCGGTATGGCGACCGTCGTCGCCGCGAAGGCCGGCGCGCACGTGACGCATGTCGATGCCTCTAAGCAGTCGCTCGACTGGGCGCACGAGAATGCGCGCCTCTCGGGTGTGGGCGAAGAGTCGATCCGTTGGATCCTCGATGACGCGCTCGCATTTGCGAAGCGCGAGGCGCGCCGCGGTGCGCAATACGACGGCATCATCCTCGACCCTCCGGCCTTCGGCCGCGGCGCCAAGGGCGAGGTGTGGAAGATCGAAGAGGATCTCCCTGCCCTCCTCGACACGCTCAAGCCGCTCCTCGCTGAAAGCGCCGGGTCGTTCTTCCTCATAAACGGCTACGCCGCCGGCTACTCGCCGCGCTCGTTTGCACAGGCGGTCGAGAGCACCTTTGGTAGCGTACACGGCGAAGCGGGAGAACTTTTCATCAAAGAATCTGCAACCGACCGTGTCATCCCCGCAGGCATCTACGTCCGCTTTGTGCGGTAACATACGACTATGCCGGCTAAGCAGATAGTCGTCCTCTACCACCGCAACTGCCCGGACGGCTTCGGAGCCGCATATGCCGCGTGGAAGAAGTATGGCGACATGGCCGAATATATCCCGGTCGCCTATGGCGATTCCGTCGTCGAAGGGCTTGAGGGCAAAGAGGTATTCATCCTTGACTTCAGCTATGAGCTCCCCGGCGAGATAGACCGATTGAAGTCCATAGCGAAGCGGCTCGTCATCATCGATCATCACGAAAGCGCCCGCGCACTCGTCGAGGGCGTGCCCGAACACATATTCGATACGAACCACTCCGGCGCCTCGCTCGCCTGGTCGTATTTCCATCCCGATACCGAGATCCCGCTCTTGCTGCAATATATCGAAGACGTCGACTTGTATCGATTCGCGCTGCCGCAGTCTGAAGAAGTGAACACCTTTGTAGCGATCCAAAAGCTCGACTTCGCTGTCTGGGATAAGCTCGTACCGAAGTTCGACAATCCGACCACTCGCGTCACGATCCTCAAGGCGGCTTCATTCTATAGCGAATATTTCAATGCGCTCGCAGAGCAGTCAGTCGAAAAAGCGAAGAAGGTCCGATTCGAGGGCTACGAATGCTACTTCGCCACGACGCACGGCGCGATGCGCTCGCGCGTCGCACACGAGCTCTACACGAAGCTCCCGCCGATCGCGCTCGTCGTGAATGCACACCCCGACGGCTTCGGCGTGTCCATCCGCGGCGACGGGACCGTCGATGTCTCACAGATCGCGATGAAATATAACGGCGGCGGCCATCCGAACTCTTCGGGATTCTTCATTAGGAACGGCACCGAGGTGCCGTGGGTCGAGGTTGATTAGAGCTTAAAGAGCTTGTCGCGATAGAGCTTCAGTTCTCCTATCGACGCGAGAATATCGTCGGCAGCGCGATGCGCGCTCTCGCCCTTCAATTCCTTCACTTCTTCGAAGACCGTCGGCGCCCAACGGCGTGCGAGCTCCTTTATCGATGAGACGTCGATGCAGCGATAAAAGAGATACTGGTCAATCTGCGGCATCTGCAGCTTCAAGAAATGCCGGTCCATATGGATGGAATTGCCGCACAAGGGCGCTGTCTGCGGCGCGACGTAATCCTGCAAGAATTCGAGCACCATCTGCTCCGCCTGCTCGAGCGTCACGTCGCTTGCCGCCGCCGCGTCAACGAGCTCACGCTGAAGCGGCCAATCGAGCGTCTCAGGCCGCTTTCGCGATTCGTAGAATGCTTTGTCCGTCTGGATAACGATACTCGGGAGCTCGGCGACGATGTTCAAATCTTTATCCGTCAGGACGACCGCGATCTCGGTGATGCGGTCGACGCGAGCATCCTGAATCGAGGTCATCTCGAGGTCCATCCAGACGAGGAGGTCATTCCGCTGCATTAGGGCTATACTACTCCCACATGAAAATCTTAGCCATAGAGACCTCCTGCGACGAGACGGCTATCGCGATCGTCGAGGCCGGACACACTGCGGCCAGTGTGACCGGCGATGCGGAGTTCAAGGTGCTCGGCAACACGCTCCTCTCGCAGATAGAGGTTCACAAAGCGTACGGAGGCGTCTTCCCTGCGCTCGCCAAGCGCGAACACGCGAAGAATCTCGTCCCGATCCTCGAGGCCGCGCTCGAAGAGGCAGAGCTGTTGCATGAAGATACGCAGGCGATCCCGCAAGAGAAGCGCGATCAGATCGCGAAGATGCTCGAGCGCGAACCGGGCCTCACTGAAGCGTTCTTCGATTTCGCGAGCGAGTGCGAGCCACCCGCGGTCGACGCGATCGCGGTCACGGCCGGGCCCGGCCTCGAGCCGGCGCTCTGGGTCGGGGTCAACTTCGCTAAGGCGCTCGCCACACTCTGGGACAAACCGCTCGTCGCGGTGAACCATATGGAGGGACACATACTGGCTGCACTCGCGCAGTCAGAAGCACAAAATTCGAATCTCGAAATCCGAAACGTGAAGATGCCGATCCTTGCGCTACTTATTTCAGGCGGGCATACGGAGCTCGTGCTCATGAAGAGCTGGCTCGAGTACGAGCTCGTCGGCCAGACTCGTGATGACGCGGTCGGCGAAGCGTTCGACAAGGTCGCGCGCATGCTCGAACTCCCCTACCCGGGCGGACCCGAAATCTCGAAGCTTGCAGAGGCTGCCCGCGAGGAATGTCGGGACGTCGTACGTCCTACATTTGATGTAGGACGTACGACGTCCTACACATGGGCGAAACTGCCACGGCCAATGCTCCACGACAACACGTGCGACTTTTCATTCGCCGGATTAAAGACAGCCGTACTGAACCTGCTCAAAAAGCGCACTGACCTCACAGAGTCAGACAAGCGCCATGTCGCGCGTGCTTTTGAAGATGCGGTCGGCGATGTGTTGTGGAAGAAGACCGCGCGGGCGATCGAGGCGACGGGTGCGCAGCTGCTCGTCCTCGGCGGCGGCGTCTCTGCCAACACGCACATCCGCCGCGAATTCACCACGCATATCGCTTCGGACTACCCGAATGTTTCGCTCCGGATCCCCACCGCAGCGCTCACCACCGACAACGCGCTCATGATCGCGCTCGCCGGCTTCTATCGCGCCTCGCGGCGCGAGTTCGCCGTCCCTGAAGCCGTGACCGCAAACGGCAACCAGCACCTCGCGCAATAGCGCATATTTGCTATATTTTAAGGCAATGCCTGAGAAATTCCTCAAGCCCTACGATTCGGCCACGACCGAGCCGCGCATCTATGCCGACTGGGAGCGGAGCGGACTCTTCAATCCGGACGAGTGTGTGAAGCAGGGCGTCATCGCCGCGGACGCCACACCCTACTCGATCGTCCTCCCGCCGCCGAACGTCACCGGCCGCCTCCACATGGGCCACGCGCTCATGCTCACGATCGAGGACATCTTCATCCGCTTCAAGCGCATGCAGGGCTTCAAGACGCTGTGGCTCCCGGGCACCGATCACGCCGCGATAGCGACGCAGTCGGTCGTCGAGAAGCAGATCAAGAAGGAGGAGGATAAGAGCCGTCACGACCTCGGCCGCGAGGAGCTTTTGCGCCGCGTCGAAGCCTTTGCCGCAGCGAGCCACGACACGATCGTCTCGCAGATGAAGACGATGGGCGCCTCGCTCGACTGGTCGCGCGAGGCGTTCACGCTCGACGAGACGCGCAACCGCGCGGTGCGCAAGGTCTTCAAAGAGATGTACGACGCAGGCCTCATCTACCGCGGCAACCGCATCGTGAACTGGGACCCGAAGGGTCAGACCACCATCTCTGACGACGAGATCGTCTACGAGGAGCGCCCCGCCAAGCTCTACACGTTCAAATATTCCAAGGACTTCCCTATTGCGGTCGCCACGACGCGCCCTGAGACGAAGGTCGGCGACGTCGCCGTCGCCGTGCACCCTGATGATGCACGGTATATGGAGTTCGTCGGCAAAGAGTACGATGCCGTGTTCTGCGACGTACCGATCCACATCACGGTGGTCGCAGACAAAGAGGTCGACCCGGCCTTCGGCACCGGCGCCGTCGGCGTCACGCCAGCGCACAGCCAGACGGACTGGGACATCGCCGACCGCCACCTGCTCTCGCACGAGGTGATCGTGATCAACGAGTACGCCAAGATGACCGTATCTGGACGGCTTGAAGGCAAGAAGACGGGCGAGGCACGCGAGATCGTCGTCGAGTGGCTCAAGAGCGAAGGGCTGCTCGAGAAGGAGGAGGATATCAAGCAGAACGTCGCCACGGCCGAGCGAACGGGCGGGATTATCGAGCCGCTGCCTAAGCTCCAGTGGTGGGTGGACGTGAACAAGGAGGTCCCCGGCCGCGGCACCTCGCTCAAGGGCCTCATGCTCGAGGCGGTACGCTCAGGCGCGATCACGATCATCCCCGACTACACGGTCAAGACCTACTATCACTGGATCGAGAACCTGCGCGACTGGTGCATCAGCCGCCAGATCTGGTACGGCCATCGCATCCCCGTGTGGTACAAGGGCGAAGACATCATGGTCGGCGTCGAGCCCAAGGAGGATGGCTGGGCACAAGACGAGGACACGCTCGACACCTGGTTCTCTTCAGGCCTCTGGACATTCTCGACACTCGGCTGGCCGGAACAGACTGACGACTTCAAGACGTATCACCCGACCGACGTGCTTGAGACGGGCTACGACATCCTCTTCTTCTGGGTCGCGCGCATGATCCTCATGACCGAGTTCGCAGTGAACGACATCCCCTTCAAGACCGTCTACCTGAACGGTCTCGTCCGCGACGCGCAGGGGCGCAAGATGAGCAAGTCGCTCGGCAACAATATGGACCCGCTCGACATCGCCGCTAAGTACGGCGCCGACGCGGCGCGCATGGCGCTCGTGGTCGGCAACACGCCGGGCACCGACATGCGCATGAGCGAGGACAAGATCAAGGGCTACAAGCACTTCGCGAACAAGCTGTGGAACATCGCGCGGTTCGTACTTGAGAACACGAAGGGAGAGCCGGTTGTGCGCGAGATACGCGAGCTCGAATCCTACGGCATCCCCGCGCTCGTCCGCGAGGTGACCGAGGATATCGAGCAATACCGCGTCTATTTGGCGTCCGAAAAGATATACCACTACGTCTGGCACACGCTCGCAGACATCCATATCGAAGAGAGCAAGAAGGATGAGCGAATCAAGGCGGACCTGTATTCGATACTGGTCATTTGCTTGAAGCTCCTCCACCCCTTCATGCCGTTCGTCACAGAAGAGATTTATCAGTCCCTCCCGACCAAGGATTCACAGTTCTTGATGACCGCGAAGTGGCCCCTGCTTCGCTGAAGCTACGCAGGGCAGGCCTCGTAGGCCTGCTACAATAGTGGGGTGACGTTTATCGCCCTTTTTTACGCATTCATCGGCGGGCTCTTACCCTCCCTCATTTGGCTCTATTTCTTGCTTAAGGAGGACGCGAAGCACCCGGAGCCTAAGTCGCTCATCCTGCTCACGTTCATCGCCGGCATGCTCGCCGTCGCCGTTGCGCTCCCCTTCGAGCAGTACGCCAAGGCCAACCTCTCGGGCGACGTGCCGATCCTCACTGCCTGGGCGCTCATCGAGGAGGTGCTCAAATATGCTGTCGTGGCGATTCTGATCCTCTGGCGGTCCGCGGTCGACGAGGCGCCCGATTATGTGATCTATATGCTCACGTCCGCGCTCGGATTCGCCGCCGGCGAAAACGCTCTCTTCCTCCTCACGCCGATCGCGAACGGTGAGCTCGCGGCGAGCCTCTTCACGGGCGATCTGCGTTTCCTCGGCTCGACCCTCCTTCATGTGGTCGCCTCAGCCGCAATCGGCTTCTCCCTCGCGTTCTCGGCTGCGTCACGCCCAGTGGTGCGGATGAGCGCCGCCGGCATCGGACTTATCCTCGCCGTGTCGTTGCACACCGCGTTCAATACGCTTATCATCAGTCAAGGCACATCGGCGACACTTACGGCCCTCTTCCTCGTGTGGATGGTAGCCGTCATCTTTTTCGCAGCGTTCGAGGTGCTCAAATATTTCCAGTACCGTAATTTCCCTACGTAACAACATGGCAAAGCGCTCCTTCTTCGAACGACTCTCCGGATCGACCTCCTCTGCCGATACGTTCGACACGTTCGATGACGATGAGGTCGTCGCGACGCACGCGCCACACAAAGAGGGGCATGCCCGCCCGGCGCCGCTCGAGGATGACCTGCCCGTCTCCGAGGGTCAGCTTCCGGTGGATGTCCACCAGACCGCGAACGACATCATCATCCGCGCCTTTGTCGCAGGCGTCCGCCCCGACGAGCTCTCCATTTCGATAAGCCGCGACATGGTCGAGATCGAAGGCTCCCGTCTCGAGCGCGAGCAGGTCGCGGGGCCTGACTTCTTCACCCGCGAGCTCTTCTGGGGCTCGTTCTCGCGTGCGATCACCCTCCCGCAAGAGGTCGATGTCGACGCCGCAACCGCCAGCGCCAAGGACGGTCTCCTCACGCTCATCCTGCCGAAGCTCGACAAGGCACGCCAGACGAAGCTTCGTGTGAAAGCAGGCTAGTCAAGCGTCACCGTCGTGAGCGTCGGGTCACGCGGCACGAACTCGGCAGTAAAAGGCATCCGTGCTATGACACGCCCGTCAGCGGCGACAACGTCGACGCGCCAGGAGCCTGCTGATGTAATCGGCACGGTCGAGTAACCGCGATACCCGTTATCGCGCCCGCCGATGATCGGATACGAGATGGTCGCGCGCTCCACCCAGCGCTTGTTCGCGCTGTCGTACCATGACCAGCGATGCGCGACGGTCGCCGTAAGCGTCGTCGGCGCAAAGACGGAGCTATAGGCAGATATCTGTTCGCCCTCGGTCACGTGCAGGGTCGGCGAGAATCCGAGGTAGCGGACGAGCCACGAATTTTCAAGTTCCGCCGCGGCCATATACGCGCCCGGGACGCGCCACACAGAGTGATAGACGCCCGCCGCAGTCGCCGAGAGCGGCATCGGCGGCAAAACGCTCGTGAAGTAGAATAGGTTCATGAGCACGAGAACGATGAGCGCCCCGAGCCGGATACGCCAGACACCGCCCTTGAACCGCGTGTGCGCGACGAGCCGTAGCACGCTCGTGAATGCGATGAAAACAGCGATAGCGACCAAGCCGCTCAGGAGGAACGTCAGCGTCCCGATCGTACCGACGTAGATCGGTACTTCGAATATCGCGTAGTTGTAGAGTGCAAAGAAGAAGAGCACGGTCGTAAAGACGAGCCGCTGGTGATACTGGTGGAAGTACTCGCTCGCGAAGAAGATGAGGAACACCAGGATGAGGAACGGCCACGAGACGCCGAGGACCGCCGACCGACCGTAGAAGATGACGAACGCGCTCCAGAATCCGCCGAGCGCGAACTGCGTCACGACGGCGAGAACGAGGCGCGAACGCGGCAAGGGCGTGCCGCGCTTGGTCGCGCGAGACTCGATCCAGTGGAGCGCAGGGATCGCGATGGCGCAGGCGATCGCGTAGCCAGCCAAGAGAAGCTGCGTCTGCAAGAGATCGATGCGCGTGAACACGAGATTGTCGGCGACGAAGCCGGCGATCATCGCGAGCGCAGAGAGATGCCGCTCGTACGCGTGCGCCCATGCAAAGAACCGCTTCACCATGCGTTTCATTATACTGATCATTGCGCACGCGTCAGGCGCTTACACTGCACAATTCGGTGCTTGGAGTCGGGATCGAACCGACGACCCCTTCCTCTTCAGGGAAGTGCTCTACCATCTGAGCTATCCAAGCTTGTTGTACCGGGTTATATGCCCGCTTTGATCGAGTTTAGCAGCTTTTGCACGTCAGCGGAAGTCGGCAGGCCGAAGGGGCCTGATGCGGGCGTCTCAATACCGGTCGCCTGCGAGAAGCGCGCGACCAAGGGCTGCAGGTACTGCTGATAGAGATAGAGAGGGAGTGCGAGCACGATCACCCACACGATCACACGACCGATGAAGCCGAGCCATTGGTCGCGGCGGATCGCACGGAGCATCTGGTGGTTGTCCTTGGCGAGCGCGTGCGTCTCTTCAAGCAGCTTCTTGAGTTCTGGATCCATGTGCCTTCATGATAGCACCTGCAAGTGCCCTTGGTAGGAATCGAACCTACATCGCCTCGTTAGGAGTGAGGTGCTCTATCCATTGAGCTACAAGGGCAGGTAAGTGGAGGGTAACACAAAACGCGCCCCGTGAGATGGCGGCTTCGCCTATCTCACGGGGCGCGTTTTGCGTGCTCCCTAGATCCCGAGAGAGGAGGCGATGCGCTCCTGGTCGAACCCGATGATCATCTCGTCGCCGATGACGATGACCGGGACGCCCATCTGACCGGACTTCTGGATCATCTCCTGGCGCTTCGCAAGGTCGTGCGCCACGTCATACTCGGTATAACTGATGTTGTGGTCTTTGAGATAGTCCTTCGTCATCTGACAGAAGTGACAGGTCGGGGTGCTATAAATCGTGACTTTCTTGTCCATGTATCGTGTTATTAACGGTGGCTTCGAGTATAGCACGCATAGTTATCCACAGGTGCGGGTAGGGAGAATCGGACTCCCGACTACTGCTTGGGAAGCAGTCGTTTTACCACTAAACCATACCCGCATTAGAAAAAGTTTAAGATCTTCTCCCACCAGGTGGGCGTCGCAGTCGGCGTCGAGGTCGCCGGAGGCACGACGACGATCACCTCCTCGCCCGGCCGAGCGACGCCGAAGGCCGTCCGGATGGCCGCATCCTTCCCTCTCGCCGTGCCGAGCGCCGCCAGGTTCGCCTCGAGGATCGCCTTGCGCGCCTCAAGCGACTGATACTGCGCCTTAGCCTCGTTCGCCTGCGAGACGGCTACCTGAGCCTTACCCGCGAGCCCGTAGATCAGCGTCACGAGCCAGAATGCGACCAGGAGCAGGATACCGATCACCACCCCCTGCCGCCACTCTTTCGCGCGCATCCCTCCAGTATACCTACTCGGCCGAGGTCTGCACCATCTTCATAAAGACCTCTTCAGGGATGTTCACCTTCCCTCTCCCCCGCTCAAGGAGCTTCTTCTTGCCGCGCTTCTGCTTGTCGAGGAGCTTGTTCTTGCGCGAGACGTCACCGCCGTAGAGATAGCCGGTGACGTCCTTGCGCATCGCCGAGAGCGACCGAGACGCGATGATGCGCCCGAGCGCCTTACCCTGGATCTTGGTCACGAAGAGCTGCTTGGGCAGCATCCTGTAGAGCTTCTCCACCATCTTCTCGGCCTCCTCCTCGACGCGGCGGCGCGCGACCACGCGCGAGAAGGCCGGCACCGGCTCGTCGGCGACGAGCACGTCGAGACGCACCACATCCGCCTCGCGCTCAGGCAGGATCTCATACGAGAGCGACGCATAGCCCGACGAGAGGTTCTTGAGCTTGTCGAAGAAGCCGCGCATGAGCTCGCGAAGCGGCATCTCGATCGTCATCTCGATACGTCCGTCGGCGAACGTCTCTGTCCCCATCGTGTTCGCCTCATGATCGTAGAGCATCTGGACGAGCGCGCTCACGCAGTCGGGCGGCGTGATGATGATCACCTTCGCCCACGGCTCTTCGATCTTCACGATATCCCCGTACTCCGGGAACTTGGCGGGCGTATAGATCGTCTCGCGCACGCCGCTTTTCGTCGTGACGACGTAGGAGATGGTCGGGATCGTCACGACGAGCGTGAGGCTGAATTCGCGGCGCAAGCGTTCGGTGACGATCTCAAGATGCAGAAGGCCGAGGAATCCGCAGCGGAATCCCCTCCCCAAAACGCCAGATGATTCCTCCTCGAACGAGAGCGAGGAGTCAGAGAGACGCAGGCGCTCGAGCGCCTTGCGCAGGAGAGGTAGGTCGTCCTGGCTCTCGGGATAGACTGAGGCCCACACGACCGGCCGAACCCGTTCGTAGCCGAGCAAGGCCGGCAGGCTGCCTTTAGCCGCACCGATCGTGTCGCCGACCGCCACAACCCCCGGTTCCTTGATGCCGGTCACCACGTAGCCGATCTCGCCGGAGGAGAGCGACTCTGCCGGCGTCTCGCCGGGCGTGAAGATGCCGGTCTCGAGCGCGACGAACTCCTTCCCTGCGGCATGAAAGCGGAGCGGCTGACCCTTCTTGAAAGTACCGTCGAAGACACGCATATAGACCGCGATGCCGCGGTGCGTCGAATACGAAAAGTCGAAGATAAGCCCGCGCGGCTCATCGGCATTGTAAGTTTGACTTACAAGGTTCTCCCTGGATTGTAAGTCGAACTTACAATGCGGGGGCGGGACGAGCTTCACGATCGCCTCGAGGAGCTCTTCGACGCCCGCCCCGGTGCGGCCGGAGACGGCGAGCACCTCGTCCGGCGAGACGCCCACGAGCTTCGCGAGCTCGGCCTTGACCTCAGCGACGCGCGCATACGGCGAGTCGATCTTCGACACGATCGGGATCACGACACAACCCTGCGCCTGCGCCATTGAAAGCGTCGTCAATGTCTGCGCTTGCACGCCCTGCGTCGAGTCGACGAGGAGCAGCACGCCCTCGACGGCATGCAGTGCGCGCGACACCTCGTACGAGAAATCGATGTGGCCCGGCGTGTCGATCAGGTTCAGCGTGTAATCGCGATAGCGCATCCGCACCGGCTGCATCTTGATGGTGATGCCGCGCTCGCGCTCGAGGTCCATGCGGTCGAGCACCTGGTCGCGCATGAGGCGCTCGGGGATCGTGCCCGTCCGTTCGAGAAGACGGTCAGCGAGCGTCGACTTGCCATGGTCGACGTGCGCGATGATAGAAAAATTTCGGATGGTCTCTGGATTCACGGCTGTATCGGATCTTCGGCAGAGGGAGAGAGCACTTTCGCAGAGATGCCCGGAATGCGGATAAGCCGTCCGAGGGCATTCGCGACAATGCGGAACTCTTCATTCTCTACGACGTAGAGGGCGAGCGCCGACGCGATAAGACCGACAATACCAGCAAAAAGGCCCTGCAGGAAGACCGCCATGAGAGTGGTCAAGGGCGCAATCCCACCGAGAAGTACGAGCGCCACATAAGCCGCGGCACCGCCCGCGACGGCCGCCAGAAGGCCGTCAGCCAAGGGACGCCACAGTGAGCGTGCGAGCCCGGGCGAGACGCTCCGGAGCGCCAGGAGCGAGAGCACGACGAGGAAGATCTGCCCCACAGTCGAGGCGAGCGCGATAAGGAGGATGGCCGTTCCAGAGACGTCGCCTACCTTGAGGAAGGACGCGAACGTCTCCGGGAGTCCGTTCGCAGGCAGTGCGAGAAACGCGAGCGCCGCAAGGACGGTGACCGCGCCGCCGGCGACCTGGTAGATGAGCGGCCGCCACGACTGCCGCACCGCGTAGAGCGCACGAGAGAAAAGGAGTACAAGCCCTTGCGCCACGAGCCCGACCGCGAGCACGGCGAGGAGCGCGGCCGTGAGGCGCGTCGCGTTCCAATCGAACGCGCCGCTCCCTAGGATCACGCGCACCAGGTGCGCGCGCAGGACAGCGATGAGCCCGAGCGACACGACCGACCAGAGGATGATATGCCGTGCGCTCGAGGAGAGGATGCGCGTGAACTCCTCGCGCCGCTCCGGCGCAGAGGTCTCAGAGAGCGCCGGGAACGCGGCGACCGCGTAGGAGGAGCCGATCAGCGCGAGCGGCACGGCCTCGAGGTTCGACGCGAACGTGAAGACCGAGACAGCGCCGGTTCCTACTCGAGAAGCAAGCGCAGTGAGGAGGAGCGCCGTGATCGAGCCCATGCCGAGCGCAAGCGAGCGCGGGATCGAGTCACGCACGACCGACGCCATCGTCGCGAAGCGCGGCAGGCATAGGTACGGCATTACCCCCGCACCCGACACGACCGGCAAGTTCACGGCAAGATACGCCACGGCCCCGACGACGACGCCCGCGCCTATGCCAGAGATCCCCCAGTAAGGATAGAACACGACGGTGCCGAGGATGATGCCGAGGTTGTAGAGCACCGGCGAGAGCGCGAAGAGCGTGAAGCGCCGATGCACCTGGGTCACCGAGCCTAAGACACCGGACAGCCCGAGCAGGATCGGCTGCACGAGGAGAAGCCGCGCAAGGAAGATGAAAGAATCGTGCTGCGGCAACGCCATCAGATCCGGATACACGAGTGAGAGGAAAGACGGCATGTAGACAGCGAGCACCACAGAGATCGCGCCGCCCATACCGACGAGAAATGACGCGGACTCGGAGAGGAGCCGGCGCGTCTTATCTTGAGGCATGCCCGCGATGCGCGGGATGAGCACGTAGGCGGAGACGAGCGAGGAGACGAGCGCGAACACGAGATCCGGCACGCGGAAGGCGGCATAGTAGATATCCAAGGTCTGCCCTGCCCCGAACGTGTGCGCGAAGGTGCGATCGCGGAGAAGGGCGAGCGCCTGCGACGCGAGAGTCAGGGCAGCGAGGAGATACGCAGCCTGGTGAAGGCCGCGTATCGGCGCCGCGATGCGCGAATACGCGGCCTCAGAGAAGCCGCGTATCGGCGCTGCGACGCGTTCGTAGGTCTCCCGAACCATCGCACTATTCTACCCTGTTTCCCTCGGTTCTAGAACTATTGGACCGGTGTGGATGACGCCGAGAGCAGGTTCGCCGGGAAGGGGTTCCTGCCGGCCTTGAGGGCGTCGAGTTGCGAGGCGACCGCCTTCGCGTTATCAGCCGACATGTCCGCAATCGCCTGGACTTGCGTCTGCGCATCCTTCAGGTCGCCAAGCTTCGCAAGGACCGCAGCGAGGAAGTAGCGTGCGTTCGCGAACTGCGCGTTCGCCTGCACGGCCGCCGAGAGCGCCGCTGCTGCGTTCTGGTAGTCCGCCGACGCCGCATAGAGCACTCCGACCTGGAAGAGGATGTTCGGGTCGTTCGGCGTGAAGTAGGCTGCGGCGAGAGCCGAGTTGAGCGCCTCCTTCACGTTTCCGTCCTGCACCTCGAGCTGCGAGAGAAGGAAGATGGCCGCAGTGTAGTCCTGCTTCAAAGCGATCGCCGCCTTCAGATCTGTCTGCGCCGTCTTCGTGTCCTTGTTGGCGATATCGAGCTGCGCGAGGATGTATGGGATCTGCGGATTGGTCGGATTGAGGTCCTGCGCCTTCTTGAAGGCGGTGCGGGCGCTGTCGTAGGCGCCGGTGACGCCGATCGGAACTGCCTGGGCATAGAGATTGCCGAGCGCGAGCCAGCCCTGGTAATCATTCGGATTCAGGTTCGTCGCCGTCAAGGCCGAATTGATGCCTGAAGAGAGCGCAGCCTGGTAGGCTTTCTGCGCGGTCGCCTTGTCAATCGTCGAAGAGGAGACAATCGACGCAAGCCGCGCGTTCGCGATACCCGACTGGAGTTGATAGGCGATCGATGACGGCGCGAACGAGACGGAGTTCTGCACCGCCTGGTCCGCCGCGTCGAGGTTGCCGTTACTCAGTGACACCGCGGCGCTCGCGAGCTGCGCGTCTGCAACGTAGCGGCCGACAAGGCTGTAGGCGCCGACGACCGACGAGAGCAAGAGGATCGTGAGCGAGAAGACGATCACGAACCCGATGCGCGGCGAGCGAGAGAAGATGATCCCCCACTGCTGGCCCTCTGTCGCGTAGCGCATCGTCGACGTGAAGATACCAGCAAAGACGAACGCAAGCGCGAGGAGCACGGTGCCCGGTAGATCGAAGAATGCCGTCGCGAAGAGGTAGACCGTGCCGATGAACGAGAGGATCGCCACGTAGCGCACCTGCGGATCCTGCGGCGTGCGCGTGATAAGCATCCGCAGGCCGAGCCCGATGAAGAGAACGAGGAACGCGATCCAGAGGATAGCGCCCACGACACCGGTAGTCGCAAACGAGGACGGGATGAAACCGATGCCCGAAGAGAAGTCGACATTCCAGAAGATCGTGGAGTTGAGCCCCGCATCACGATACTTGAGCCACTGCACGCCGAACGTACCCGGACCGGAGCCGAACAGCGGCGCTTGGGTTATCGTCTTCTCCGCCACAGTGAAGGTGGACTGCCACGACGGCCGGATGTTGAGGATGTTCACGTGAAGCGCGTTCGCGAGCGCGCCGCCCAAGGTCCCGCCGATTAGGAAGAAGAGCGAGACCGCGAGCACGACAAGCGGCATCACGAGCGAGTGGTTGCCCTCGTCAGACTCGACCGGAGACTCAGAGAGCACGGTCGCATCATCGACATCCGCGTCGGCCGACTTGCCGCGCTTCATCACCGCCTCGACGAAGAGGCCGAGCGAGACGAGCGCGAGCATGATCCACACCAACGAGGCGTTCGCCACCGCAAGGATGAAGATCGCGAGGACGCCGGCACCGGTGAGGAGCTTGGCCGTCTTGCGCGACACATCGAGGAAACGGAGCGTGATAAGGATGCCGACGACGCCGAGACCCATGAGAGTCGCGAGGTCGCTATACGAGCCGACGAGCGAGTAGGCCGGCGAGATCGTGTTCGGCGCGAACTGGCCGATGATGACGATCAAGACCTGGATAGCCGCAACGACGGCGAACGCGTACGCCGCTGCCTTGAAGAACCAGCTGTAGTTGTCAGAGCGGCGCAGCACCAATGTCGAGAGCGTGCCGAGCACCGCCGCGACGAGCATGAAGCCGAGCGTATCCGGCTCGAGCGCCGTCCCCCAGAACGAGTTGCTGAACGCGACGCCGGAGAAGGCGGCCGAGAGCGCGTACGCGACGACCGGGAGCCACATTGCCCACAAGAGCATCGTCGACGGGAAGATGAGGTTGCCGCGAGCGAGGCGCGCGAGGATGTAGAGCGCGAGCGTGATGATCGCGCCGGCCGCGAGCACGAACGTCTTCGTCGTGAGCGCAGAGACTGCCATCCACGGCGTGACGGCGATTAAAGCGAGTGCGAGAGAAATAAAGAGCGCCCAGGTGCTGACAGAGTCAAGCGACCGTCGGCGCGGTGAACCTGATTGCGGAGGCATGATGAAGTGCGTGATGCGATATACGGGTAATGCCGTTCAGTATACCTCCCCGCGCCTCTTGTCTAGCAGTGCGTCCACAATGAAAAATGTAGGAAATATGGTATAGTGCGCTCGGACCGAGCTAGACGACCGCTCCGTGAGCGATCACGGGGAGGAAAGTCCGAACATGCTCCCGCGCGCAAGCGAGGGAAACCGGGTAGCGGGTAACGCCCGTCGTCCGCGAGGATAGAGGTGCCTACAGTGACGTCGAAGGCGAAAGCCGGAGACTCCCCTGCCTGCCGGTAGGCAGGCTTCGGGGAGAATCCTGCCGAGAGGCAGGGGTGCAACGAGCAAATCCTTACCTGCATGCAAGGCCGTATCGCCAGTGCTTCGCACTGGCGGGGTGCCGCTTGAGCCCGCCGGCGACGCCGGGCCCAGATAAATGGTCGTCCACGACAGAATTCGGCTTATCGGCTCGGTCCGCATACATGCAAAAACTCATGCTCCTGCATGAGTTTTTGCTTTTTCTACTTCTTTACACTATTTCGCAGGTGCCGCCGGCACAGGCCAGCTCCCGCTTCATGTCCGACTCGTCTGCGCGCTCGTAGGCGATCAGCTGCGCGTAGTCCACCTTGGGGAATCGGGCGCGGCGCTCCTCATATTCCTCCTTCGTGATCGCTTCGTAGGGCGCGAGGCGGTAGATGTGGTTGGAGCGCGGGAGGAATGAGAGGCCGCCGATGATCTCCCAATTGCGCTGGATCCAATCCACCACGCCGATCCACTCGTCCTCGCCTACCGAGATCGTGGCGGAGGGGTTGTGCTCGGTGTAGTTCACCTTGACCCGCTTCCAGTATTCGAGCTGGTCGAGCGCCGAGAGGTCGTCCTTGAAGCGCGCCTCCTTAGAGTGATCGGGCGCCACGACCGGGAACTCGAGCACGTAGGTGTTCGCGCTCTCAAGCGACTGCCCCACCTCTGGGTAATACGGCACGCCCTGGTCGCGCATGAGCTTAAAGAGCGAGTCGGTCGCGCTGATGCGCACGCGGCGGATATAGTAGGGCGCGTGGCGCGGGTGGATGCCCGAGGCGCAGTTGAAGGTCTGCGAGACGGTGCCCGAGGGCTTCACGGCCGTGACCGACATCGAGCGTTCGATGCCGAAGCGCTTCGCATAGGTCTGGTTGGTCTTGACTGCCGTGTCGCGCATCTTGCGCATCACGTCTGCCTCGCGCGCGACCGGCGAGTCCCACTGCCCCGTCACCGAGACGCCGAGGAGGCGCTCTGCCTTGTTGTGATCGGTCCAGTCCTGCGAGATGTAGCCGAAATTGGTGAGGGTCGACTGGTAGGTGCCGATGATCGCCGCGAGGCGCATCTTGCGCACCAGGGTCGCCTCAGTGTCATTCGCGCGCGCGATGACTTCTGAAAGATTGCAGAACTGCTTGGACTGCAGGATGATCTCGGCGCACGGGTTGGTGCCGATCGAGCCGGTCACGACGCCGTCATCGCCGATAAAGCCGACCGTCTTGAAGTAGTCGACACGGCGCTTCGGCATCGTCTTGGCGAGCGCTGCGCGGTTGAAGATGCCGCGCTCGCCGCTGCCGCTCTTCATGAGCGCGACCCACTCGTCCATGAGCTCGGCATTCGTCGGCTGGGTCTCGTAGACGGCCGAGTTGTTCGCGACCGCGCGGTGCGGATCGGTCATGTAGAACTGGCCCTTCTTGGCGTCGCGCATGTCGACGTCGTCGAGGTCGGAGAGCGAGATCATCGCCGTGCGGCGCACGCCGCCGGCCACCACGCACTCGCCGATCTTGCAGATGATGTCGTGCGCGTCGATCGTGCGCAGACGGCGCCCCTGGCGCGCGAGCACGCGGTCACGAGCGAACGCGAGAAGCGACCGCAGCGGCTCCGGTCCTGAGGCCTTGCCGCCCATCGTGCGCAGGCGCGCGCCGGCCGGCCGGATCTGCGAGAAGTCGAACGAGACGTCCTTGCCGCTGTACCAGGTCTTGAGGCCAAGCGTGAGCGCGTCGCACCAGCCCTCCTTAGAGTCGGCGATCACGTGCGTCTCGAGCTTTTTGCCGCCCTGCTTCATGATCTGCGGGAGCTGCTCGATGTTCTGGCTCTCGACGGCGAAGCCGACGCCACAGCCCTGCATCGAGAGGTACATGATCTCGGCGAAATCCTCGAGCTTGGTCGGTGCAGTGAACGTGCAGTTGTAGGCGCAGGTGTTGCAGCGGCGCGCCGGCTCGCCCGCGAACTGCATGAGGCGCATCGAGGGCATCACCTCCTGCTTCAAGATCCCCATGCGCACTTCTGAATATTCTTTTTCCGTGAGCTTGTTGCCCAAGTTTTCGCGCATGAAGCTCATGTAACGGTCGACCGTCTCTACCCACGTCTCGCGGCGGCCTTCTTCGGGGATCCACTTCGCGTACGTGCGCAGGTAGACGAACTCGCCGAGCGCGTTGCCGGCAAAATATTTCTTGCTCTCCTCGACGAGCTTCTTCACATGCGGCGGGATCTCGACGTGCGCTGCGCGCAGCTGGGCGCGCTTGTCGCGGTAGAGGATGTAGGCCTTTGCCGTCTTCACGTAGTCGTTCAGGATCAGGTACTTCTCGACAGAGTCCTGCATGCCCTCGACCGTCGGGAGGAAGCTCTTGTACTTCTTAGCGAAGCGCGCGAGCTCGCCCGAGACTTGGTGCGCGACAAGCGTCGCATCCTCTTGTCCGCCCTCGCCCGCCTCGGCCATCGCCTTCTGCACCGCCGACACGATCTTTTCGAAATCGAACTGCACGAGTCGGCCGTCACGCTTCTCGACCTGCGGGATGAGTTCCCGATACCGCTTCGTTTCTTTCGACACCGCTTTTGCAGGCTCCGCGACCGCAGCCGCCGCACTCACTTTTGCACGTGAAGAAACTTTAGCGGCTTTTGGCATGGAAGGCGGTTTAGGGATGAATAATATATCGAGTAAGGTTGTTCCAATTTTACTCCCGACTCCGCGAATCGCTATGTGTGGACAGCGCTATTTTGAAACGGTCGGAAGACTTTGCAAATTGAGCGGCGTACCAGTCGCTATTACGTGCCGTGAGGCGAACCCGGCAGCCGTCTCTAGGACATATCGAGCCGGCACTGTCGGATATAAGACATTCGGATAGCTCGAGGTCGCGACGTTCTCAGCGATCGTCACCACGCGTCCTTTTGAATCGAGCCAGAACATGTCGAGCGGCACTTGCATATCCTTCATCCAGAAGCCGTAGTAGTCGTCCTTCGGGAAGACGAAGAGCATCGCATAGTTCTCTGGGACAACGGCACGGCCCCCGAGCCCGCGCTCGCGCGCCGCTTCAGTTGTCGCATAGTCTATATTCAAGGACACATCGCCAAAGGTGCCGACGCTGCTCGTCACTACAGGTGTCCTATAGACGGAAACGAATAGCAAAACGATCAGGCCGAGCACGACTGCGAGGATGCCAGAACGCTTCCATTCCATAGCGCCAGTATACGGCAGATACAACGTGCGGCGCGCCCCACCAGGCGGCGCGCCGCATCCTCCTCCCTACTACGGCTATTGGTGCTGCGGTGTGCGGTGCACCATCCGCCCCTCTTCGCGTTCGATCGAGGTCTCTTGGATACCCCACAACGAGAGCACGGCGATCGCGACACCTGTCACGACAAGCGTCCACGAGAGCGCCGTACCCGTAATGCCGAGGAACGGCACCACGATCGTCCACAACCCGAGCAGTGCATTGATCCACTGTTGCCACATATCGTTGAAAATTATTGGTAAACAACTGGATTGTAGGGGTCGTGAGATGAAATTTGCGTTACCGTTTGCGAGCGAAAAGTATTGACATATGTGTTGCGAAATGTTTCAATACAAACTGCTTCGGTCTTTTCTTTCCTGCAGTAGCAGGTTCATCACTATCGAGGGGAGGTACATATGCAACCGGTAGAAGCACCCGCGCGGCACACCATCACGGTGCCGCTGCATCCAAACGTCATGATCGACATCTTCCGTAGTACGGAACTGTCGATTGCGAAGAGCGGAGAGCTGGACAACCAAGGCGTCGATTTGTCATCCGACGGCGTCCGCCAAGCGCAGCAGTTGAGCGTCGTGTTGCATGCGTACGGCATTCACTACGACTTGGCTGTCTATGCGGCGACGCCGCGCGCACGCCGGATGGCGCATGCCGTACTCGGCAACCATCGTGGTGCGTGGTACCGCGGCCAAGGCCGCGATCTCTACGCGCCGCGTGACGACCGGCACTACAACGCGCTGCTTGCGCTCGACCGCGAGATCAAGTCGCGCCGCTTCGGGAAGTTCACACCCGTCGTGAGCGCTGATGTTCTCGATCGGGCGGAGCCGCTCTTCGAGGCGTTCCTGCGCGATACCCGCCAGGTCTTCGCGTCGATTAAGAAGATCGAGGAGATGCGTCGTATCGCCATCTTTGCTGATACGCTGATGACGGGCGAAGCGCTGCTCCCCCACTTGGCGGAGTCGCTGCGCGAGATAGATCGCGGATTCGCGCATGGCGAATGGGTGCAGCTCTCGCACAACGGCTGCATCTACCACAAGCGCCCGATGTAGCCTGTTACACCACCAAGCCAGTCAGCATTCAGCCGGAGGTTCACCCCTCCGGCGTTTCTTTTTATATATTGTGGCGGAGAGGGCGAGATTCGAACTCGCGGTGGGGTTTCCCCCACGCATGCTTTCCAAGCATGTCCTTTAGACCACTCAGGCACCTCTCCATTTCTCGTAGACCGAACGTATGCGTTCATTCGAGGTGCCGAATACCCGTAAGTACTTGGCGACCGCATCCTCTCGATAGAGATAGATATTGCGACCTCGGGTATCAATATGCGGCAAAATGCCGAATTGTTCAAATACCGCTGCGACCTGCCGGAGCATCCCTGGTGAATAACTTGTAAAACAGAGACCGATGTTTTTATAAATCTTTCCCGCTATCTTGTGCGAATGAACGAACAGGCACCCGTCGGTATCAATGAGGCCACGGACACATGCCCGCCGATACGAAGACTTCTTGAGGATCCAGTCTGGTATGCAAAGCCCATGCTGCAATTTATTGCCGCGAGGAAGCCCTTTCTCTACGAGGAAATCTACCAGAGTTGTACTCGCAGCTGATATGACTAACGCATCGCGACCTTTGCGCTTTCGAATAGCCGGTCTGATGTGGAACAAATCAAATATGAGCGCCTCTACGTAATGCGCATATCGCGCATCGGTGATTGAATTCATCGTGATATTAGCTTGCCATGGGTTATTGATGCCTCCATCACCAAGCATGACTCCGAAGAATTCCGCAAGACGCGCAGAAGGCCCCGGAATTCGTATCTCCTTCCGATGACTCCTTTTTGGATATCTAAGCCTGCGAACTCTCACTTGCTAAGTATAGCATTTGGTCTAGTGCCGGAAATTTTACCCGCACTGGTCACAACCCGCACAAAAGAAAGGCACGGGGCTTAACCCCGTGCTCGTGAAATGACGATCGCCTATATCGCTGTGCCGACTGCCACCTTGATGCCGAAGTCTTCAAGCCATTTTTCGCCGCGCACAACCGCAGTCGCATCTGCGAATGACAGACCGTGGTCATGGGTCAGTTCGTCGCGGATCAGCAGTTGCTCCATTGTGAACCCCTCGATACGCGCCTGGATGGCTCCGGAATGCTCGAGCGTTTTGCTCATTTCGTTCTCATCTTTAAACATTGGAATCTACCCGGAGGCATCCTAACCTCAACGCATGCACGGGTCAAACACTACTTGGCCTGCTTATTCAACAGCGCGTTGATCCGGTCGGGGATGGGCGGATGGGTCGAGAAGAGCTTCTCGATCCAGTTGCCGCTGCCCTTCCCCTCCGAGCCGAACGGGTCGCCGATAAAGAGGTGCGCGGTCGCGAGGTTCGCGCGCTGCATCGGCGCGCCGTAGCCGCCGATCTTCGCAAGCGCGGAGGCGAGCCCCTCCGGGTAACGCGTGAGGAGGGCGCCCGAGGCGTCGGCCAGATACTCGCGCCGGCGCGAGACCGCAAGCTGGATGAGCTTAGCGGCCAAGGGCGCGAGGATGATGCCGACCACAGCGAGCACGATGACGACAGCATTGCCGCCCTCGCGGTCGTCGCGCCGACCGCCGCCCCAGAGCGACACGCGCAAGAAGATGTCCGCCACGATCGCCGCGAAACCGGCGAGCACGACCGCGACCGTCATGAGGAGGATATCGCGATTCTTGATGTGCGAGAGCTCGTGCGCGACGACGCCCTCGAGCTCGACGCGCGAGAGCATCGAGAGGAGCCCCGTCGTCGCGCAGACGACCGCGTGCGCCTCGTCGCGCCCCGTCGCGAACGCGTTCGGCGCAGGATCGTCGATCACGTAGAGCTTGGGCTTGGGGAGCCCGGCGATGATCGCGAGATTCTCGGTCACGGTGTAGAAGTCGAAGAACTCCTCGCGCGAGGCCGGCCGCGCGCGATTCAACGAGAGCACCAGCGTATCAGACGCCCAGTAGGCGTAGAAGTTCGTGGCGAGCGCGATCGCGAGCGCGATATAGGTTATCGCCGGGTTGCCGTAATAGTAGGCAACGGCATAGCCGACTGCGGCTACTACGACGACGAAGCCGAGCACGAGCGCCCAGGTCTTGCGGATGTTGCTTGAGCGTTGTTCGTACAAATTCATAGGCACGAGGCGCTAGGCTCTAGGCGCTAGCTAGAATTGGACTTTGACCGGTTCAGCCGCAGCCGCGTCTGCCGCCGCGAGTTCGAAGAGATCCATTGGCTTGAAGCCGAACGAGCCGGCGATCAGATTGCCCGGGAAGGATTGCTCCGCCGTGTTCAAGGCCATCACCGTCGTATTGTAGAAGCGGCGCGAAGCCTGGATCTTGTCCTCAGTGTCGCCGAGCTCGCGCTGGAGCTCTAGGAAGTTCTGATTGGCCTTCAGGTCCGGATACGCCTCCGAGACCGCAAAGAGCGACTTCAAGGCACCAGAGAGCTGATTCTCGGCTTGCGCTTGCGCAGCGGGAGCGGCGCCAGTCGCGCCGATAGCCGCCGCGCGCGCCTTGGTGACGTTCTCGAACGCGCTCGCTTCGTGCGCTGCATAGCCCTTGACCGTCTCGACCAGGTTCGGGATCAGGTCGTAGCGGCGCTTCAGCTGCACCTGGATATCCGCCCACGCCTCCTTGGCCTGATTCACGAGCGTCACGAGCCGGTTGTAGGCAAAAATCGCCCACAACACGACGAGCGCGAGCACTATGAGAATGATGGTAGTCGTTGTCATATGTTCAGTATATCACTGCACGAAATTAGTAAAACCTGGTCAGGATATAGACCGCGATCGGCACGCACCAGACGAGCCAATCCATGATCCCTTTGCGCCACAGCTGCCGATAGATCTTACGTTGCAGATAGAACTCTTGAAATGAGATGAAGAGGATCGCCGCGAGCAAGAAGCCGTAGAGCGCGACCACGCTGCCGAAGAGGTACTGCGAGAGATACGCAGCGCTGTAGAGGAAGAGGATCGAGCCGGTGAGATGGAAGAGTTGCCGGTACACGGAGAGCCTGAAGCCGAAGTGCCCGTGGCCATAGAGCTTCTGTACTCGCTCGAGCGCAGCGTCATAGGAGCGGATGCCACGCACCCACTGCCCCGCTACCTCGTTCTTGAACGGGTACAGACGATCGGGTAACACTACGAGCGCGTGATAGAGGCCGCCTGAGCGCTTTCGCATACGCCTAGTATACTGCAGTGGTGAATCCTGAAGACCGCATCGAGCAGCATTTCACCCGGCTCAATCCGGGGCAGAAACGAGCGCTCGCGAAGCTCGGGATCCGCACGATCAGCGACCTTCTGTACCACTTCCCGGCCCGCTACGAGAGCGCCGGACCAACCGGCACGATCGCCGGCGTCGCTCCTGGCGCGGACGTGACGCTCTACGGAACGGTGCGTAAGCCGGATGTGCGCAAGACGTGGAAGAGCCGCCGACCGGTCGCCGAGGCGTGGCTCGAGGACGCCTCAGGCCGTATCAAGATGATGTGGTTCTCGCAGCCCTACATCGCCAAGACGTTGCACGACGGCATGTTGGTGAAAGTCTCTGGCCGTGTCGCGGGCGAGGGCGCCAAGATCTACCTCGCGAACCCTGCGATCGACAAGACGCCCGTGCACGCCGAGGACGTCTCGAGCTCTCTCTTTACAAGTGGACATCCGATCTCCACTGATGAACACGCAGAGCTCTTCCCGATCTACCCCGAGAGCCGAGGCGTCTCCTCGCTCTGGCTCGCGCACGCGGTGAAGCGCGCGTTCGAAGAGCGCGTGCACGAGCGCCTAGAGGATCCGCTGCCGCACGACATCCTCGCGCGCTACAAGCTGCCCGCGCTCTCGGCAGCGCTCGTCTATATCCACGCGCCCAAGCGCGAGAGCGATGCCGCCGCCGCCAAGAAGCGCTTCGCTTTCGAGGAGGTCTTTGCGCTCCAGCTCGTGATGCAGGAGCGCCGGCGCGCGCAGCTCAGTGAGAAGGCGCTCCCGGTCACGGTCGACCGCACGAAGCTCGATGAGTTCGTCGCGTCGTTCCCCTTCCCGGCGACCGCCGCGCAGACGCGGGCGATCGAGACGATCGTCGCGGACTTCGAGAAGACGCACCCGATGCTGCGGCTCCTCGAGGGCGACGTGGGAAGCGGTAAGACGGCGGTCGCTGCGGCGACCGCCTACCTGGTCGCCACCTCGCTCCCCACCGGCCGCATCGCGGGCGCGCTCCAGACCGCCTACCTCTGCCCGACCGAGATCCTCGCCAAGCAGCATTTCTCGACCTTCGTTGCCTACTTCCGCGACCATCCGATCCCGATCGGGCTCATCACGGGGAGCGAGTGCCGCGTCTTCCCCTCCCGCGTGCGCTACGAGGAGTCGGCTAAACTCTCCAAGGCGACATTCAAGAAGCGCGTCGCCGACGGACTGATCCCTATCGTGATCGGCACGCACGCGCTCGTCGAGAAGTCGCTCACGTTCAAGCATTTCGCTTATGCGATCATCGACGAGCAGCACCGCTTCGGCACGATCCACCGGCAGAAGCTCGCGAAGAAGGGCGACATCGTGCCGCACCTGCTCTCGATGACCGCGACGCCGATCCCACGCACGTTCGCACTCACGCTCTATGGCGACCTCGACCTCACGCTCCTCGACGAGATGCCGGCGGGACGTAAGCGCGTCATCACAGAAGTGCTCGACCCGAAGAAGCGCGGCGAGGCGTATGCGCGCGTCCGCAGCGAACTCGCGGGGGGCCGCCAAGCGTACGTGATCTGCCCGCGCATCGATGAGCCTGATCCGGCCAAGGAGCTCGCGCTACAAGCGAAGTCAGTGAAAGCCGAGGCGGCTCGGCTGCAGAAAGACGTGTTCCCCGATGCATCCATCGGCATCCTCCACAGCAAGATGAAGCCGGACGAGAAGGAATCGGTGATGCGTGACTTCGAACAAGGCACGATCGACATCCTCGTCGCGACCTCGGTGGTCGAGGTCGGAGTGAACGTGCCGAACGCGACCGTCATCCTCATCGAGGGCGCCGAACGCTTCGGCCTCGCGCAGCTCCACCAGCTGCGTGGGCGCGTGATCCGCTCCACGCACCAGGCATACTGCTTCGCGCTTCCCGAGACTTTCGGCGAGTCGACGCGCGAGCGGATGACGGCGTTCGTGAACGCCAAGAACGGCTTTGAGCTCGCTGAGTACGACTTGGCGCTTCGCGGCGCGGGCGAGCTCGCCGGCGGCCGCCAGTGGGGCGTCTCTGACATCGCTATGGAGGCGCTGAAGAACATCAAGCTCGTCGAAGCGGCGCGCACCGAGGCCGCTGCGCTCGTCGAACGCGACCCGGACCTCTCGCACAATGGCGCGCTCGCCCGCCGTGCCTCGCTCGCCGACCGCGAGGTGCATCTTGAGTGAGTGTGCGCCCACCACGACTCGAACGTGGAACCGCCGAGGTATAAGCTCGGTGCTCTAACCATTGAGCTATGGGCGCCCTGAAATAGTACACCCGCTTTTTCGGTTTGAGTACCATAGCGCTCGTGCACTATCCATATCTCTGCGCTATAGCGGAAAGATTTGGATGTCTTGTCTAAGAGACAATTGACTATACGCGTCAACAGTGCTACCGTAATAAACAGTTTTTGCAGTACATTTTCAACGCAACATGCTTCACCGTTTCAAGGAGAGGAAGACGTGGCAAAGAATGAGAGGTGGTACCCAAAAAATGCAACGAGCGGGCACCGCAGCCCGCCGATCGCGCAACTCGTGGAGATTCGCGTCCGGGTATCGGCGGGCGGCGTGCTTAACCTGCCGTTGCCTAGAGCGGGCCGCACACTGATGTCAGATGACGGGGCGTACATCGTCGACACTAAGGACGAGCGGATTCCAGAGCAGGTGGTGGTCATCTGTCATCGAGGCGCCGACTACGCGCTTAAGGGATGGAAGCAGCATGTCACCGGGAAGCCGATCGTTGTCGTCGACCCAGGCGCCTCGCACGATATGCTGTTCGTACCAAAGAGCCGCTGCATCACGCCGTTCATCGACCGCGATTACTGCAAAAAGCCGCATGTTCCGTGCAGCGACGCGAACCACGAGTGCGGGCGGTGCGTCAACAATCCCAAAAAGAAACAGAACTAACCGCGGGAGAAGGCCCGCAACAAACCCCGAGTCATCTCGGGGTTGAAGTTTTTAGAACTCGATCGGGACGATGTTCGCTGGATCCTCTTCCCGCTTCTTCGGGGTGATACCGTTCGCGGCGAGGAGCGTCTCGAACTCCGTGCGCTCGATCGTCTCCTTCTCGACAAGCGCCTTCGCGATCGCATCGAGCGCCTTGCGGTGCTCCTTCAATACCTGCATCGCGCGCGCCTTCGCGTCTGCGATGATCTCTGAGACCTCCGCGTCGATCTCTGCCGCGACGCGCTCAGAGAACGGCTCGTTGCCCATGAGACGCTCGCCGAATGCGATCGGTCCGAGCTTCTTGCTCATGCCGTAGCGCGTGACCATGTCGCGCGCGAGCGCGGTGATGACCGCCAGGTCGTTGCTCGGCCCTGTCGTCACGTCATCAAAGAGCATCTCCTCTGCGGCGTAGCCGCCTAAGGTCGCGGCGATGTCGTCGAGGAACTGCTTCCTCGATTGCATCTTGCGGTCCTCGAACGGGAGCTTGAGCGTGTAGCCGGCGGCGCGGCCGCGGCTGATGATCGAGATCTTGTGCACCGGATCGGCGGCGGGCAGGATCGAGGAGACGAGCGCATGACCGGCCTCATGGTACGCCGTGAGCTCCTTCTCCTTTTTCGTAAGCAGATGCGATTTGCGCTCGGGACCGAGCATCACTTTCTCTATCGAGCGGATCAGATCATATTGCGTTACTTCTTTCCGATCCTCGCGCGCGGCGAGAATCGCGCCCTCGTTCATGAGCGAGTAGAGCTCGGCGCCCGAGAAGCCCGGCGTACGTTCGGCGATCACCGAGAGCGTCACGTCGGGGCCCAAGGGTTTCGCGCGCGCATGAATCTTGAGGATCTCCTCGCGGTCGCGCCGATCCGGCAGATCGATCGTCACACGCCGGTCGAAGCGGCCGGGACGCAAGAGCGCAGGGTCGAGCACGTCCGGCCGATTCGTCGCCGCCATCACGACCACCTTCTCGGTCGGCTCGAAGCCGTCCATCTCGACGAGGATCTGATTGAGCGTCTGCTCGCGCTCGTCGTTGCCGCCGCCTACGCCCGTGCCGCGCACGCGGCCGACCGCGTCGATCTCGTCGACGAAGATGATCGCCGGCGCCGCCTTCTTCGCCATCTGAAAGAGGTCCCGCACGCGGCTGGCGCCTACGCCGACGAACATCTCGACGAATTCTGAGCCCGAGATCGAGAAGAACGGCACCCCCGCCTCGCCCGCGACCGCTCGCGCGAGCAGCGTCTTGCCGGTGCCCGGTGCACCCATGAGGATGATCCCCTTCGGGATCCGCGCGCCGATGTCGAGGAACTTCTTCGGATTCTTGAGGAAGTCGACGATCTCCATGAGCTCCTCCTTAGCCTCGCGCGCGCCCGCCACGTCCTTGAAGGTGACACGCTGCGCCGTGTCAGCCGGGTCGATCACGCGCGCCTTCGATTGACCGAAGGTGAACGCCTGCATGCCGGCGCCCTTGACCTGCCGCGAGAGGAACCAGAAGAGCACAGCGAAGAAGAGGAGCGGCAAGAGGATCGGCGCGAGCGTCACGAACCAGAACTGGAATCCGGACTGCCCCTCGATCGTGATCGCAACCTTCGCGAGCTCGGCGGGCGTGACGCCGTAGGTCGCCAAGGTCTCGGGGAGCCCGGCCGAGGGATCCTTATGCGAGGTCTTTACGCCACCGTCAGCGTAAGTGACGTTGAGCGAATCGCCGCTCACGGTGATAGAACTGATCTTCCCGGCCGCGACGTCCGTCGCCACCGTCGAGAGCGGGATCGTGTTCGCGCTCTGCGTGAACCCAGTCACGAGCGAATACACGCTCATGAGGAAGAGGAAGATGAGCACCGTCGTCAGAAGATTGCCGAAGAACGACGGGCCGCCCGGCGCGAACCCGCGCCGCGTCGGCGGTTTCTTCTGCTGCCTCGGAGCAGGCAGCTTCGGCCGTTTCGGGGATACTGCCGCCATAACCCGTACTATACTCTCTGTATGCGCGAAGAGAAAGTGGCGATCGTCACGAGCGGCGGCGGAATGAAGTGCGCGTACGCGGCCGGCGCGCTTGTCGCGCTCGCCAAGAAGCTCAGTATCACCGAGCCTGACATCTATATCTCCGCGTCAGGATCGGTCGGTGCGATGTTCTACTATCTCGCCGGCCAGTACGACAGCATCGAGAGGATCTGGCTGCGCTACCTCCCGTCGAAAGAGGTAGTCAGCCGCTTCCCGCCCGGCTTCGACGTCGATTACGTGGTCGACACGGTGATGCGCCGCGAGCTCCCGCTCGATGAGCGCGCGTTCGTCAAGACGAAGACGCGCTGGTTCGTGCCGGTCACTGACCTCGACAGCGGGCGCACCGACTTCGTCACGAACGGCTCATGGTTCAACCCATACGAGGTGATGCGCGCGGCGAAGGCGATCCCCTTCCTCTACGGCGGCTCGGTCCGGCTCGGCAGCCATAACTATATCGACGGCGACTTGAACATGAACATGACGAAGCTCATCCGCAAGGCACGCAAGGAGGGCGCGACGAAGATCATTGTCATCACGAACACGGTGACACTCTCCCGTATGAACCGCCTGCTCGCCCGGACCTATTCATTCTTCGCGAATCCGCTCATCCGCAAACTCATACAGTATGACCTCAAACGGTCGCACTTCGACCATCTCCCGGCCGACGTCGAGCTCTTAGTGATCGGCCCTACATACCCGCTCCCGGCCGGCCTCTACACGCGGAACCGCCGCGCGATCGCACAGTCCTATCAGATGGGATGGGACGACCTGCTTGCAAAACGCGAAGATATAGGGAGACTATTCTCATGAGCCTCGTCGAAAACAAGAAGGCCCGCCTGAAGTACGCGGCGCTCGAGGAGTTCACTGCGGGGTTCGAGCTATTCGGAACGGAGGTGAAGGCGCTCCGGAGCAAGCTCGGCTCATTGGACGGCGCACGTGTCGTCGTGCGCGGCGGCGAGGCCTTCATCGTTGGCATGCATATCCCGCCCTACCAGGCTGCGAACGCACCGAAGACCTATGACCCGGAGCGCACCCGCCGACTCCTCCTCTCGAAGAAGGAGATCGCCGAACTCGCCGCGGCAGAATCGAAGAAAGGCTTGACAATAGTACCGTTTGAGGTATATACTAAAAAGAACCTCGTGAAAGCGCGCATCGCGATCGTTCGCGGCAAGAGCAAGACCGACCGGCGCGAAGATATCAAGCAACGGGATGCAGCGCGTGAACGTAGTAGAGTATTGAAGAGCCGGTAGTCCCGATCAGTCCGGAATTCCTAATTCCGTATTCGTAATTCTGTGTTGATCGGGGGTGACCGGCTTTGACGGTCTGTCCTTTGAAAGACGTGCGACGCAGTGCCCGCTCGACGACACTTTAATCCGACGAGCAACCAAACTTGCCAAGAACACTCTTGCAAGCGTGAAGTCCCCGTACTTCGGTGCAAAGGACTTCGCGTTCGCGTACGCGGTCGCCTAACGGCCACTCGCCTGCGCGACATCTCGCTCTCCGGGCTCCCGCAGCCGCGGGCTGAGGTGGAATGGTCTGCAGGATCTATGTCCGGCCTCCCGCCCGGCGCATCTAGATCAGGGATCGGAGCGGAACGGTTTCGTCTTGATTTCCACGCCCGCTCTTAAATCCAATCAAGCCTACGCGTCGTAGAAACGCTTTCAAAGCCAGATTCGGACTCGAGTTCGACTCTCGACACCTCCACTCGATATGCGCGGCCGCCCAGAGGGCGGCCGCGCGTTTGACTATGGCCCGGACATTCCGTATCGTACGAGCCGAACCTAGCCATTCCGGCAGAGGTACTAGTTCTTTAGGAGGAGCAATGGATCGATTCGCATCGCATGAGGAACGGGGTTTGCAGCGACAGCTTGCGCTCGCGCTCTTCGACACCGGGGCGCTCTGCATTGCGGCGTCGCCGACGCGGTCGCTGTTTTCATTCCCGCCAGACGCGCTCTATTCGCCTGCACTGCTCGGCCTCGCCTCGCAGTGCATCGACAGGCTGCAGAAGCGGGTCTGCGACGAGAACCGCGACCCGCTCACGTTCAGTGCGGTCGCGGGCGTCCCTGACACCGGGTCGACCGTAGCAACCGCGTTCGCAGAGCACATCGACGTGCCGTATCTGCCGCTTCGCAAGAAGGCCGGCCGTAAGGATTGCGGGTTCCACCTTGCCGGTCCGGCGCCCGCACGAGGACGCAAAGTTCTCGTCGTCGACGCCATCGTCCGCGAGACGGAGACGAAGCAGGCTGCGGACGCACTCCTCGGACGAGGGCTCTGGGTCTCGGACATCGTGACGCTCATCGACGGGACGAAAGACGCCAAGCTCGAGCTCGGGATATGGGGAGCCTTCAACCTGTACGCGGTGTTCCAGGTCGGACCGCTGCTTACGATGTATCGCGAGGCGGGTAAGATAGGCCATGAGCAGCATCGCAGCCTGCAGGCGTTCGCAGCCACGATGTACGCATGACCGTTCTTCCCACGACAAACAACAAAAGCCGCAGCTGTTGCTGCGGCTTTTTTAATGTGACGTTCATAGTGCATTCATTACTATTGCGCCGGAACGTCGAGCAGTTCTTTCAATTCAACCTATAGGGCATGCACATGAAATGGTTCGCGGTTCTCTTGTTTCTCGTATTGGCCTCACTGTTCCCGTGGGCCGATGCAGATGCAGCGGCCGCGGATGTTCCATCGATGACGCGACATCTTGTCGTCAAAGACGAGTGTTTGTCGGTCATCGCGCATCGGTATCACGTCAAGATGCGCTTAATCCTCGCGCGGGAGGTCAACCCCGTATTGTGGAGGCGCAACAACCCCGATCTCATCTACGCGGGCGAGACGATCTCGATCCCGAACGCGCAGAAGGTCGCGGCGGCACCGGTCACCGTACGCGTCGCTGACGCGGCGGTGGCTGATGCGGGAGCGGCAGCGGAGGGAACGTTCGCTACGCCGCCGCTCAAAATGACGACCACAATAACGGTGAATGATGCCACCCCTAAAGCGCCGGCACCGGTTCACACCCGCGACATGTCTGGTGTCGTCACACCAGCCCCCGCAATCGATCAGGCACCGACGCTGCTGCCGTCACAACCGACTCGCGCGACGCCTGCGCTTGAGATGACGACCAGGATCACTGTGTCGGAGGAGACACCGGCTGCGCGGACTGAGCGGGATGAAAAGTACGCCGATCCAAAGAAGCCGAGCAAGAAGACCGGCAAGCACTCTATGGAGAAGCCGGCCGAAGGGGCGCACGATTACAACATCCTCGGCCGTGCGATAAACGGGCTCATCGCCGCTGGGATCATATTCATCTTGTACCATATCAGCCTCGCTCCATCGATCATGCAGGGCGCGTCTAAGGCTGAGCTTGCGAGCGGACCTCCGGGCGAGCCGCCGACGCCTGTCGCGAAACCGCGCGATCCCGAAACGGGACGGGACAGCGAGCTTCCCCGACAAGCGCTCTCCACTGCTTAACGAGATCGGACGCGATCTCTTACCCGCCGCAGCTCAGAACTCGAGACTCATGCTGCGATGACGGATGACTCACGGCCGCCCCTGGCGGCCGTTACTGTATCCGGTATCCTCTCGATATGAAGCCGCTCCCTCAATCCTGCCCGCACCCCGTAGCCTTGGCGAAGGAGTGGTTCGCCGGAGATGCGGTCTCTCTTGCGCCGAAACTGCTGGGAAAGATCGTGAAGAAGGGCACATGCGAAGGGATCGTCGTCGAGACCGAGGCGTACACGATAGACCCGGCGTCGCACGCGTTCCGCATCACCCCGAGGAGCCGCGCGATGCGCGACACCTACGGTCACTGGTACGTCTATTTCACCTACGGCATGCACTGGTGTGCGAACGTGACGACCAACAAAGGTAGCGTCGGCGCAGTGCTCGTCCGCGCAGTCGAGCCGATCGCAGGTATCGCCCTCATGCAGCGCCGGCGAAAAGTAAAGAGGTCAGACCTCTTTACTCGCGAGCTGTGCAACGGACCGGCGAAGTTCTGCAAAGCGTTCGGTATCGCGCGCAAAGAGAACGGCCTTCCGGTCGGCGGCGAGTTTGCGATCTATGATGCACCGCCTGTTGCCCGCGAGGATATCGCCATCTCGACGCGCATCGGCGTCAAGAACGGCAAGGACTTGCTGTGGAGATTTTATGTGAAAGACAGCCCGTTTGTCAGCCGCTAACGCGTCGACTGATAGCCGCCGCGGACACTATGCGGAGACTATAGCGCCTTCATGAACGATCCAGTTAACGGCGTGCGCGGGCGCGGTCGGTCTCGGTGAGATGCTGTTTGCGCAACCGGACGGAAGTCGGCGTGATCTCGAGGTACTCGTCGTCCGCCATGATCTCGAGCCCGCGTTCGATCGAGAGCTCGTAGGGCGGAATAAGGACGATTGCCTCGTCGGTACCCGAGGCGCGTACGTTCGACTGGCGCTTGCCCGTTGTTGGGTTCACCACCATCTCTTCGCCCTTGGCCGTGTTGCCGATCACCATGCCCTCGTAGACCTCGGTCGCCGGCTTGATATAGAGCGTGCCGCGGTTCTGCAGATTGTCGAGCGAATAGCCGAGCGCCTTGCCGGTCGCCATCGAGATCATCGAGCCGACCTGACGCTTCTTGATCTCACCCGCATACGGCTTGAAGCCGATGAAACGTGACGAGAGGATGCCCTCGCCCTTAGTGTCGACGACGAAGATGTTCTTGTAGCCGAGGAGTCCGCGCGTAGGGCCGACGAGCGTGAGGCGCACGCCGCCGCCCTCGACCTGCAAATCTTGGAGCTGGAAGGCGCGCTGCCCCAGCTTCTCGATGATCGCGCCCTGGAACTCTCCTGGCGTGTCGATTACGACCTCCTCGAACGGCTCGAGCTTGACGCCGTTCTCTTCGTGCAAGATGACCTGCGGCTGCGAGACCTGCATCTCGTACCCCTCGCGGCGCATCTGCTCGAGCAATATTGAAATGTGGAGCTCGCCGCGGCCCGAGACCTTGAAGGCGTCTGCCGCCGAGGTGTCCACCTTGAGCCCGACGTTCACCTCGAGCTCCTTCTCAAGGCGATCGCGCAGTTGCCGGCTCGTGACGTACTTGCCCTCCCGCCCGGCAAATGGCGAGTTGTTGACTAAGAAGTCGAGCGCGATCGTCGGCTCATCCACAGCAATCGCCGGCAAGGGCGCTGCCTGCTCATTGGTCGTGACCGTCTCGCCGATATAGATGTCCGGGAGACCGGCGATAAGCACGATGTCGCCCGCCGACGCCTCGGTCGCCTCGACGCGCTCGAGTCCCTTGAAGGTGAAGACCTTGGTCGTGCGCTCGGCGCGCGTCTCACCCGACGGCTTCTTGACGAAGACCGCCTGGTTCGGCTTCACCGTGCCCTCGTAGATGCGGCCGACCGCGAGCCGGCCCATGAAGTTGTCATAGGCGAGGTTGAAGGGCTGCAGCATCAAGGGCGCGTCGGCCGAGGCGGTCGCGTTTGCGGCGGGAACTTTTTCGAGAATCGTATCGAGCAGCGGCGAGAGATCGCCCTCGCCGCTTGCGAGGAGGTCGTTAGGGTTCAAGCACGCGCGGCCGTCGCGGCCGATCGCGTAGACGACCGGGAAGCTGCTCTGCTCGTCGGACGCGCCGAGATCGAGGAAGAGCTCGAGCACCAGCTCCTCGCAGCGCGCCGGGTCTGCAGCCGGCTTGTCGATCTTGTTGATCACCACGATCGGCTTCAAGCCGAGCTCCAGGGACTTCTTAAGCACGAAGCGCGTCTGCGGCATCGGCCCCTCCTGCGCGTCGACGACCAAGAGCACCGAGTCGATCGAGCGCAGCACGCGCTCGACCTCTGAGCCGAAGTCGGCGTGACCCGGCGTGTCGACGATGTTGATCTTGGTGCCCTTGTATTCGACCGCCGCGTTCTTGGCGTAGATCGTGATGCCGCGCTCCTGCTCGAGCTTGTTCGAGTCCATCGAGACGCTCGCGTCCGCCGCGCCCGTCTGGCGCAGGATATGATCGGTCAAGGTCGTCTTGCCGTGGTCGACGTGCGCGATGATGGCGATGTTGCGGATTTCCATTGAAATAAAAATGGCCGTCTGGCCGGTCATTTGAGCATAACACGCGAACAGCGCCCTGTCACTGCCGCAGGCCCAGCCCGATGCGGATCAGGTACCAGGCGAAGAGGAGGAAGGCGGCCGCGAAGACGAGCAGGATGCCGAGCGACATCATGAGCGGCACGTCAGCGATGCCGAGAAAGCCGTAGCGGAATCCGTTCACGACGTAAAAGATCGGGTCGAACTTCGTGAGCGACGACCAGAACGGCGAGAGCGCCTGCGTCGAATAGAAGACGCCGCCCAGGTAGACAAGCGGCGTCAAGACGAATGTCGGCACGATGTTGATGCCGTCGATCGACTTGGCGTAGATGCCGTTCACGAGCCCCGCGACCGAGAAGATGAGCGACGTGAGGACAAGGAAAAGGATGATGATCGCGATGCTATGCACCGCGAGGTGCGTGAAGAAGAGCGAGACCAAGAGCACGAGCGCGCCGATCAAGACGCCGCGGATCACGCCGCCTGAGACATAGCCCGCGACGATCACCCACGGCGGCGTCGGCGAGACCAGGATCTCGTCGATGTTGCGCGCAAAGAACTTGGACATGAACATCGTGAACGAGGTGTTCATGTACGAATTGGTCACGACGGCGAGCATCACGAGCCCAGGGACGACGAACGAGATGTACGGAACGCCATGCACCTCGCCGATGCGAGAACCGAGGAATGCGCCGAAGATGAGGAAGTACAAGACTGACGTGACGATGGACGGGAGAAACGTCTGCGCCCAGATGCGGATGATCCGCACGACGTCCTTGCGGACGATCGTGTAGAAGGAGATCCATGTCTCGTAGGGCGTCATACTATTTCTCTTGCGTGAGCTTGATGAACACCTCCTCGAGCCGGCCGCCGCGATACCCGCTGCCGTCAGAGGGTCCTTCATGCAGTGCGAGCACCTCCTCGAGCGTGCCGTCGACGATGATCTCGCCCTTGTTGATGATCGCGACGTGCTTGGCGAGCTGCTCGGCCTCTTCGAGGTAGTGCGTCGTGAGGATGATCGTCACGCCGCGCTTCGTGAGCTCGGTGAGGTAGTCCCACATCGAGCGGCGCAACTCGACGTCGACGCCCGCCGTCGGCTCGTCAAGGATCAGGAACTGCGGGTCGTTAATGAGCGCGCGAGCAATCATCAACCGCCGCTGCATCCCGCCTGAGAGCGTGCGCGCCTGGTCGAAGCGCTTCTCGTAGAGGCCGAGGTCGGCGAGTATCTTCTCGGCGCGCGGGATCGCGACCGAGCGCGGGATGCCGTAGTAGCCGCCCTGCGTCACGACGATCTCGCGCACCTGACCGAAATAGTCGAAGTTGAGGTTCTGCGGGACGATGCCGATATGCCGGCGCGCCTTTTCAGGTGACTCATCCAAGTCGATACCCTCGACGAACACCTTGCCGCTCGTCTTGCCGACGAGCCCGGTGACGATCCCGATGATCGTCGTCTTCCCCGCCCCGTTCGGCCCCAAGAGCGCATAGAAATCTCCCTTGGGGATCTCGAGCGAGACGCCCTTCAGAGCCTCGACGCCGTTGCCGTACGTCTTCTTGAGGTCACGGATCGAGAGTGCGGCAGCCATGAGGCGGCAGTATAGCACCCAGCCGCCTGTGCGACCTGTGAAGAACGGCTACAAGAGCGCGTAGATGGCGGCGAGGCCGGAAGCGGCCATGAAGGCGACCGTGATCCAGCCGAGGAGAGTCGTGAACGGACGATTCGCGTAGTCGCCCATGAGCCGTTTGCTCGCCGAAAGCTTCACGACGAAGTAGAGGATGATCGGCGCGACCACGCCGTTTGCGACGGCGGCATAGATGAGCCCCTTGATCGGATCGAGATGCATGAAGTTGGCGACGATACCGAGCGCCATCGAGATGATGATCACGCCGTAGAAGGCGTAGGCCTCGTGCAGCTTGCGGTAGAGGCCGTAGCGCCAGCCGAAGCTCTCGGAGATCGCGTAGGCGGTGGAACCGGCCAAGACCGGCACCGAGAGGAGGCCGGTCCCGACGATTCCGAGTGTGAAGAGCAAGTACGCCATCTCGCCGAAGGGCTTCAAGGCGAGTGCCGCCTGATCGGCCGTCTGGATGTCGGTGATGCCGCTCGCATAGAGCGTGCCCGCGGTCGCGGCGAAGATGAAGAACGAGATGATGTTCGAGAAGAACATGCCGCTCCAGACGTCGATGCGCATCTGACGGATCGACCGGCGGTTCGAGCCCGCCTTGCGCTCCGCGATCGTCCGTTCGCCGTGCAAGATATTCTCCTCGACCTCTTGCGACGTCTGCCAGAAGAAGAGGTACGGCGAGATCGTCGTGCCGAGCACGGCCGCAAGCAAGATAAGCTGGTCCTTCTCAAATGAGAGCGAGGGCACGAGAGTGGCATGCAGCACGGCGCCCCAATCGAGATTGACCGTGAACGCGACCACCACATACGAGAGGAGCGCGAGCGTTAGGTACTTCAAATATTTCGCATACCGCGCATAGGTCGTGAAGATCTGAAGCCCGAGCGTGACGAGAGCGAAGACGATCACCAACAGCTCGGTGCTGAACTGCGGGGCAAGGAGTCGCGTCGCCGCCGCCATCGCACCGAGATCTGCGGCGATATTGAAGGTGTTGGCGAAGAAGAGCAGCGCCGTCGCGCTATAGAGCGCGTAGCGCGGGTAGTGCCTGCGGATATTGGCTGCGAGCCCCTCTCCCGAGACGACGCCGATGCGCGCACACATCTCTTGTACTGTCGCCATGAACGGGAAGGTAAACAAGGAGGTCCAGATGAGGCCGAGGCCGTACTTCGCCCCCGCCTGCGAGTACGCCGCGATACCGGAGGGGTCGTCGTCTGCGGCGCCCGTCGTGAGCCCAGGACCGAGCGTGGTCCAATATTCCTCTGCGAGCTTGAAGGGCTTCTTGCTGATCAGGATGCGCTCCTCGCGCTCCACGACGACGATCGTCTCTTCGAGCACGCGCGCCGGCGCTTCTGCTGCTTCTTCGAGCTCGTCGCGAAAATCAGGTGAGGCCATTGCAACCATCATACCCGACCGCACCCGCTCTAAGAACAAGGCGCCGTGGGTACGGCGCCTGAACGAGTGCCACACAGCATCACGCGAACAGATCATCGCCGCGAACCGGCACGTGTTTACCGAGAAGGCGTACCGCACCGTCACGGACGACCGCCCAGACAGCGTCCGCCGCGTACAGTGAACCGTCGTGCGCGAGCGAATAGCCCATCACTGCCGCGTCGCCGATGACGAATTCGAGCAGCTCCTCTTCAGCAAGAGCGAATCGCGGCTCGCGGCGGATCTGCTCCGAACCGAAATACATCGTCATGAACGAACGGTCGATCCGGAGCTCCACATACCGTTCTGTCGGCAGTGCGCAGCGGCCAGTCGAGTCGAACAACACGTCTTCGCCCGCAAGGATGCCGATCACGCACCGGCTCTCGCCGAATATGCCTGGGCAGTGCATCGTACTTCGGATGGATACGGATGTGTCGGAGAAGATGCCGTCATGCGGATCGCGGCTGACCGCTAAGAACAGTTCGCCGCGCTTCCCTCTCAATAGCTGCCGCAGCTTGCTGATGCGCGCCGCGTAGAACGACTGCACGTTACTGACATCATTCATGACACACCTCGCTCGGTTGATGGTTGAAGGTTCTTCTCAGTAGGTGATACACGAACACTCATGAAGGTGACATGAAGAGCTCATGTAAGCGCCGCAGCGAGAGGTGCGCTATAGTGCCCGCATGACAGATGATTTCCCGATGCGGATCAATAAATATCTCGCCCATATGGGCGTCTCGACGCGCCGCGGCGCAGACGAGCTTGTCGCGCGCGGCGCCGTGCTTTTAAACGGCCGCGTCGCAGCGATCGGCGACCAGGTGCAAGAGGGCGACCGTGTCGAGGTGCGCGGCAGGCGCACGCACAAGGCGTACCGCTACTTCGCCTACAACAAGCCGGTCGGCGTCGTGACACACTCGCCGCAGCACGGCGAGAAAGAGGTGAGGCACGGCGTGCCGAAGGGCGTCTTCCCCATCGGCCGGCTCGACAAGGACTCGAGCGGGCTCCTCATCCTCACGGACGACGGACGAGTCACCGACCGGCTCCTAAACCCGCGCTTCGACCACGACAAGGAGTATCGCGTGCGCACGCTCGACCCGCTCCGGGGCAGCTTCAAGCAGGCGATGGAGAAGGGCGTGGATATCGAGGGATACCTGACCGCACCGTGTACGGTGCGTAAGACCGGCCCCAACTCATTCCACATCACCCTCACCGAGGGCAAGAAGCATCAGATCCGCCGCATGGTCGCAGCGCTGCACAACCAGGTGACCGAGCTCGTCCGCGTGCGCGTCTTGAATATCCGCCTCGGCGACCTTGCAGAGGGCGCATGGCGCCCGATCGCAGGCGCAGAGCTTGCAGAGTTCTTGAATACGATCGGCCTAGCTGCCGACTGAGCGGCGGCCCCAGTGGATGTGCGCCCACACGCGCTCGTGCAGGTAGTAGAGAAGAGTACTGTAAGCGTCGACGAAGATCACGATGCCAGCTGAGAGCGCGATGTTATGCGTAAAGAAGTAGGCCACGATCGCATCCACCATAACGCTCACAATGCGATAGCTCACCGACTTCACAGCGGAGCGATTATGCGTCTCAGCGGATCTCATGCGCATGATTATTGCACGTACATGAGCGTGCGGCGGATCGAATCGAACTGCGCGAGGAGCGCGCGCTCGTCGAATGCACGTACGGCGCCGGGCGGATAGTTCTCGATCACGCCGTAGTGGATGAAGTAGCGCACAGCGACGCACGGGTTCGTTCCCGGGAGCGCATAGATCGTCTCGTTGTAGCGATTCCCCGCCGCGGCGCCGGTCGAGGACGCGACTGAGTACGTCGTGTCACCATCGGTGACGGCACGCACGGTCGCACGATCGAGAAAGAGCGCTGCAGAGCAGTCCTGCACCTGCGGGACCTCTTCGACGCTTATATATGAATCAGCCGAAAGGTTCGTACCGGCCGCGACGGCAGCCGGTATCGAGAATTTGACGCCGGTGATCCCTTTCTTAGGCCCGAGCTCGGTGTAGGTGTAGGGTGTGCCGGTCGCATAGCCCTCAGGCAAGCGGATCGTGAAGCCCTGCTCGCTGTTCGCGTAGACCTGCGGGAGCGCCGCGGTCGCGGGCGCGACCGCGATACAGCCGATGTACGACTTCTCCTCATTGTCCTCGAGCACGAGTGCGCCCTCGCCCTTGCTCCAGAAGACGAACGACTCGTCCGCGTTCGCATAACGGATCCCGTCGGCCGATATCGTCTGAGTCAGACTCATCGTGCGACCGTCAGAGAGTGAGAGCCCGACTGAGCCGCCCGGGACAGGCGGCATGCCCGGCACCGAAGCAGGCTTCGATTCGCCCTGGTAGTAGGATGCCTCGATCGTCTTGTCGCCCTTGCAGACGTACGAGACGGTCTTGAGCAAGGTCGGCGCCGCGACCTGCGGCGCGCGCGTGCCGAACGCGACGGCAATAAGGATCATCAGGCCCACGATCACGAGCATCATTCCGCGTGTTCTCATACGCCCAGTATACATGCCGCATTCAGCGCTCCCGAGCTTCACCGCGCAGGACTGAATAGAGTTCAAGACCTTGGAATCAGTTAGAGCATTTCTGCGGGCGTCTTG
>CAYOCH010000002.1:0-94941 GCA_964402535.1 uncultured Candidatus Saccharibacteria bacterium
CTGACGGCTCCGCCATCGTTCAGGCCGCGACGAGCACGCTCTCGATCGGCGGCAACGCCGGCACGGCGACGAAGCTCGCGACCGCCCGCACGATCAACGGCATCTCCTTCGACGGCAGCGCGAACATCACGATCGCCTCGACCACCTTGCTCGCCAACTCCAACACCTGGAGCGGCACCAACACCTTCTCGGTCTTGCCGATCCTCGGCTCGCTCTCCGGCCTCATCGGTGCAAACAGCGGCAGCCTCTATCAGATCTCGACCACCTCGATGAATGCCTCGATCACCGGAAGCGCCGGCTCCGTATCAAACGCCGTCACCTTCAACAACTCCGGCACCGGCGCCGCCTCGGGCTCCACCTTTAACGGCGGCTCTGCAGTGACGGTCTCATACAACACGATCGGGGCGCAGCCTGCCGGCTCATACGAGTCCCCGCTCACCTTCACCACCCCGATGATCCGCTCGGGGAACACGATCAACTGGGTCGGCCTCGCCACCACCTCGCAGCCCGCCTCCTCAAACCTCCTCGTCTCAAACGGCACGAGCGGGGTATACGGCGTCGCCACTTCGACTCTCACCGCCGGCTCCGGCCTCACGGGCTCCTTCACCCAGCTCGGCTCGGGCGGCTCGGTCGCGGTCGCCTCAAACGGCATCACGTACGCCCTCATGCAGCAGGTGGGCGCGAACCGTCTCTTGGGCAACGCGTCGAGCGCGACCGCGAACGTCGCCGAGATCGCCACCTCGACCCTCTTCGGCACGCCGACCCAGGGCACGATCCTCGCGTTCTTGAACGGGCAGAACGCATACGTCTCGACTTCGACGCTTAACATCGGCGGCACGGCCGCAAACGTCACCGGCACCGTGGCGGTGGGCAACGGCGGCACCGGCCTCTCCTCGCTCTCCGGCAACTCCATCCTCTATACGAACTCAAGCGGCTCCGCCTTCGCGCAGGTCGCCACTTCGACCCTCTCGATCGGCGGCAATGCGGCGACCGCGACCACGCTCCAGACCGCCCGCACGATCAACGGCGTCTCCTTCAACGGCTCCCAGAACATCACGATCGCTTCCACGACGCTCCTCGGCGACACGAACACCTGGACCGGCAGCAACAAGTTCAACAACGCTCCGACCCTCGGCTCCTTGTCAGGTCTTGTGGCGGGGAACAGCGGTACGCTCTATCAGGTGGCGACGTCGAGCATGTTCGGGACCGGCACCGGCGGCCAGGTCGTCGGGTGGTCGAACGTCACCGGCGGGCTCACGCTCATCGCGACCTCCTCCTCGGGCGGCGGCGGATACGCGACCGTACGGAACCAGGGCGGCTCGCCGCTCACGCAGAGGACGACGCTCAACTGTTCCGGTACGGGTATCACCTGTTCCGATGACTCGGTGAATGGATGGACGACGGTAACGGTCAATGCCGGCGCCGCCGCTGCGGCAGGCGGTTCTGGCAACATCCAATTCAATACCGGCAATGCGCTTGATGCGGTCTCCACTTTCACCTGGGACAAGACCAATAGCAGGTTTGGCGTCGGCACCTCGACGCCGTACTCGACGCTATCCGTGTGGGGCGACGGCGGTGAGCCAAGGGTGTTCGAGGTTGTCAATAACGCATCGACGACGCTCCTCTCCGTCGCGCAAGGCGGCTTCGGCACCACGACGGTTACCGGCCTCAACGTGAGCGGGTCTGCGACGACGACCTCGAACGTTGGCATCAATCTCTCGGGCGGCTGCTTCGCGATCAACAACACCTGTATCGGCGGCAGCGCGAGCGCATCGAACGCCAAGGAAGAAGAGTTCACAAGCGGCGCCGGCGGCACCTATACGATTCCGACGAACGCGATCATGGTCATCGTCGAGGCGTGGGGCGGCGGCGGTGGCGGTGGTGGCGGGGCTGCCGGCAACAACAACGTGAACCGCTCGGGCGGCGGCGGCGGCGGAGGAGGTGCGTATACGACGAAGACGTTCGTGATCAATGGCGCAGGCGGCACGTCGAACGACCTTCTCCCGGCCGGCTCTGGCATCAACGTGAGCGCCGGCGGCGGCGGCGTCGGCGGCGCTGGGTCGGTCAACAACACTGGCGCCGGCAACAAAGGTGTCTCTGGGACGGCCGGCGGCAACTCCTACTTCGGCACCTCGACGCAGGTCTTCCTCATCGCGTACGGCGGCGGCGGTGGTGGTGCGAACAATTCCGGCGGCTCGGGCGGCGGCGGCGGCGGCGGCGCGACTGGCGTGGGCGGTACGGTCGCCGCGTCGCCGACGGGCGGTACCGGCGGCGGGCCGGCCGGCGGTGCGGCAAACGGCAACGCCTCGGGCGGCTCTGGCGCCGGCGGCTCGACGAACGCGGCCGCCGGCGGCATGGCCGAGTACGGCGGCGGCGGCGGTGCCGGCTCGATGGCGGCGACAGTGACCAACAGCTGGAGCGGCGGCTCAAGCTGGAAGGGCGGTGCCGGCGGCGGTGCGGGCGGCAGTTTGAATACGAACGCAGCCGGCAACTTCACAGGCGGCGCCGGCGGCAAGACCGCGACCTCGACGGTGGTCGGCGCGGCTGGCGGCGGCGGCGCGGCTGGCGGCGGCAACGGCAATGCCGGCCTCTCGCGTCCGGGCGGCTACGGCGGCTGGGGCGGCAACGGCGGCGGCTCAATCGTCGCGAACAGCGCGATCGGCGGCACCGGCGGCAACGGCGGTCTGCCGGGCGGCGGCGGCGGCGGCGGTGCGGGCGCCTCGCCGAACAACGCGACCGCGACGGTCGTCGGCGGCCCAGGCGGCAAGGGAGGCACAGGCGAGGTGCGCGTCTACACGATCAGTGGCACGGGCGCCGACCTTGCCGAGATCTATTCGACGAACGATCCGACGATCGAGGCGGGCGATGTCGTTGCTGTCGACCCCCTGCTCGTCGCCGGCGTCGAAAAGACTTCCGCGCCCTATAGCGAGACGACGATGGGTGTCGTGTCGACGCGACCGGGGCTCGTGATGGGCAGCAATGAGGATGCGACTGATTATGCGGTGCCGGTCGCGCTCACCGGTCGCGTTCCGATCAAGGTGAGTACGGAGAACGGGCCGATCAATACGGGCGACATGCTCACCTCGTCATCGCAGCCTGGCGTCGCGATGAAGGCGACCAAGGCAGGAGCGGTGATCGGATTCGCGATGCGCGCGTATAACAAGAACGGCGTCGGCATCATCGATACGTTCTTACGCGTCGGGCATTATGCCGGCGACAGCCCAGGCGACATGATCAAGGCGCAGCTCGCCGAAGCTACGAGCTCACCCCCGACGACCGATATCGGCAGGCTTGTCCTCCAATATCTTATGGAGGCGACGACGACACCGACGGCAGCTCAGAAGCTCTCAGAGATATTCACGGATCGCCTGACCGCAGGACTTGAGGTCGTCTCCCCACGTGTCCTCACCGACACGCTCGTCACGAACTCGATCGAGCCGGCCGGTTCTGACGTGCGGGTGAGGCTCGTTGAAGGAGGCAAGCTCCTCATCGAGCAGACGGCTCGCGACAGCTTATCGGCCACGTTCGGCACCGCGTCGAGTTCGCCGGGTTCGCTCGCGGTCAGCATCGATGAACTCGGCAACGCGATCTTCGCGGGCGCACTCACCGGCGCCTCGCTCGAGATCGGCAGTTCGGACAATCCTGGCGGCATCACGCTCTATGACAAGGAGACCGGACAGCCGTACTGCACCGGTATCGTCCGTGGAACACTGGTGACAATCCCCGGCAAGTGCGCGACGGCGGTCCGGAGCGCCACCTCGACGCCGATGACCCAGCCAGCTTCGCCGACTGACGCGTTACCGCCGCCTACAGCGAATGAGGCGAACACAGCGACGACGACAGAAGCGACGAGCTCGCCTTCGGGCACCGGTAGTACGGACACGCCGCCGCCCGTAGCGCAGGCGCCTCCGGACAGTGCTTCATCCGGCTCGCCTCCGTCAGACACGGCTCCTCCGCCAGATACGGCTGCGACCGCGCCGGCGCCGCCTCCCGCAGTCGAAGCAGCACCCGCTGATGCCTCCACGACGGCTGAACCGGCACCATAACGCAATACCCAACGCCCGCTTTTTCTTGAAGCGGGCGTTCGGTATACTCCCTAGAACGCATGAAAACCTCGCGAGCTGATTCATCGACGAACCAGTGGCGTGTCCTGTGGGAAGACATGATCGCGCGGGATTTTTTGAAGAAGATCTCGGTGCTCGCCGTCATCGCCATTCTTGCGAGCGGCGCGACGCTTCTCGTGGACGATGCCTACGAGCAGGACTGCAATCCAGCGCTGAAGCTCGTTACACCCGACATCCGCTGCAACAAGACGTATGTGATCGATAAGGCCGAGTACACTGCCTTGAAGGCGCGGATCGTCAATTATCTGAACGCCGAGAAAGCGGCAGGCGACATCGCGCGCGCGGGTGTCTATTTCCGTGACTTGGATAACGGCCCGACGATGGGCATCAACGATACGGACAAGTTCGTGCCGGCGAGCCTCTTGAAGACGCCGCTCATGGTGACGTATCTCAACATGGCGGACGACAAACCGGGTGTCCTGAACGAGAAGCTCGGCTTCAGCTGGACGGAGGAGCCGCAGCTCACCCAGTACTACAAGCCGTCCCAAACGATCGAACCGGGGAAGTCGTATACGGTCGACGAGCTCCTGCACCACATGATCGCGTATTCAGATAATGCATCCTATTACGTGCTCCTGCAGCACCTGCGTGACATCGACCCGGGCGGCAGCCTGTTCTTCGGCACCTTCCAGGATCTGGGCATCATCGACCCGGCAAGCAATCTCGATCAGAGCATCTCGACCAAGTCGTACGCCTCGATCTTCCGCGCGCTGTATAACGGCTCGTACCTCTCCAAGACGTCGTCCGAGCGAGCGCTCGAGTACCTCGCGCAGTCGGATTTCGACGGCGGGATCCGCGCCGGCGTCCCCGCAGGGACAACTATCGCGCACAAGTTCGGCGAACGGTTCGGCATCACTGCAGCCGACATGAAGGAGCTCCATGATTGCGGCGTCGTGTACTACCCGGGCAACCCATACCTGCTCTGCATCATGACCGAGGGGCCACAGTATCCCGCGCTCGCTAAGGTGATCGCTGCGATCTCGAAGATGACGTGGGCCGAGGTCGATTCCCGACGGCTCTGAACGCATGAAGCGATACTGGAAAGAGATCCTCGCGCTCGCGCTCATCGTCCTGTTCTACGGGTCGACGCTCGTCTACCAGATCGCGCTGCCGATGGCCGACGACATGGCGCGGCACGTGACGAACGGGAAGATGATCCTTGAGGGGCACTGGAGCATTCTCTTTAATAACGTCTATTCCTATGTGCAGCCCGGCCAGCCGTTCGTCAACCATCACTGGTTTTCCGGCGTCGTCTTCTACCTCCTGCTTCTTGTCATGGGGTGGGGTGGACTCGTCCTCTTCAAGGCTGTCGTGCTCATCGCGACATTCCTTCTCCTCTTCAGACTGGCGACGAAGCGCGCTGACTTCTGGCTGGTCGCGTTCCTGTCGCTCCCGGCCATCTTCATCCTGATTGAACGTACGTCGCTCCGCCCCGAGATCTTCAGCTATCTGCTCATCGCGGTCTATCTGACGCTCTTGAGCCGTTTCGATGAGCATCCGGAGAGCAATGCTGTCTTCTGGCTCGTGCCGCTCCAGGCGCTGTGGGTGAATCTGCACATCTTTTTCAGCATCGGCGTCATGATCGCGGCAGCCTACCTGGCCGAGAAGATGCTGCATACGCCGCCCGGGGGATTCCGCGCGAAGTTCTCTGCAGCGTGGCTCGCGAATTTGTGGTCGAGCCAGGTGGTGAAGAAGAGCGCATTGCTCGTCCTCCTGCTCGTCGTCGCCTCGACCTTCAATCCGAACGGCATTGCGGGCGCGCTGTATCGGTATCCGAGCGATTTCCCAATCGCCATCACCGAGAACGAGTCGCCAGCAGAGTACTCGCGTACGATCGCGTTCGGGCAGGACCCGTCAGTCGTGATGTTCTACGCGCTCGTACCCGTGCTCGCGCTCTCATTCATACCGGTTTTCAAGAGGGGGAAGAGGCCGTACTTCTATCTTTTCGCCGCTGCTGCGACCATCGCAATCGGGTTCACCATCATGCGCGGCATCGTCTTCTTCGGCATGATCTTCCTTCCGGTCGCTGCCGCGAACTTCAACGATTGGTTCATCGGCACGCGCCGCTGGCTCGAGCGGGAGTCGCCCCGCATCGCTCGCGGGGTCGGCGACGCCTTGTTCGTCGCGCTCGCGGGGACCTTACTCTTCCTGATCCTCCCGAGCACATACGCGAAGGTGTCGCCGGATAAGAAGTTCGGCATCGGCCTCACGCCGATGTCACAGGCTGCCGCCAGGTTCTTCCGTGATAACTCTATTCAAGGACCGGTGTTCAACGATACGGACATCGGCAGCTATCTGATCTACAACCTGTATCCCGACGAGCGAGTCTTTTCGGATAATCGTTTCGGCGATGCCTATTCGCGCGGGTTCTTCTCGGATACCTATCTGCCGCTGCTGCGCAACGAAGACGCGTGGCGCGCCGCTTCCGACCTCTACCAGTTCAACGCTATTTTTGTGGATCCGTACGACGGCGACAACGAGTTCCGCGCCTTTCTCTGGCGGCGACTCACGGACCCTGCCTGGGTGCTCGTCTACGGCGATCAATATGCGATGATTTTCGTCCGCAACACCCCACAGAACGCGTATATAATCGGGAAGTACGCCATCACGACGCAAAACGCAGGCGATCGGCTCCGCAGCCTCGCGGACTCAGGCGATTATGATGAGATGGTCGCGGCGGCTGATATCGACAACCTGCTCGGCCGTGGCGATCTCTCGGCGAAATTGTTTCTCGATGTCGTCACGCGCTGGCCAGAGAAGGCGAAGATCTGGATGATCATGGGGGAGTGGGAGCTGACCCGTAATGATGAGCAAGGGAATCTCCTGGCGATGATGTATCTCGACAAGGCGATCTCGCTCGGAAAGAAGACCGCGGAGGCGTACAGCTTCCTCGGCGCGGCGTACGCACGACTCGGTTACCGCGACCAAGCGGAGGCGGCGCTTCGCCGGTCGCTCGACATCAATCCTGACCGCCAGGACGCGAAGGACTTGCTCAATAAGCTGCAGAACTTCTCGACCCAATGAAGACCCAGTTCGTCGCCGCCAGTTTTCTCGCGCTATTCCTCGAGCTCACGTTCATCCGCTGGCTGCCGGACAACGTGATGTCGCTCGCGTACGACACGAACATCGTCCTCTTGTCGTCGTTCCTCGGCTTCGTGCTCGCGGACCGGCCGCGCGAGCACCTCGGCTATTTCCCGGCGGTGCTGCTCGGCGTCACCGTCATCGCCGTTCTGTTCCGCTCTGTGGATACGGTGGTCCCGAGCGTGAGCAACGAGCTCCTCTGAAGCTTCTATACCGGCAACCGGCTCGGCGTCGGGGTCGTGTCGTTCGGCATCCTGCAGTCCTTGACCGCCGTGTACGCTCTATCTCGTCGCAGGGCTCCTCTACGTCGTTGCGTATGTGTTCTCGCAGCCGGAGGAGGGATAGGGCAGGGTATACTGTAGCCATGCGTGCGCGCGATAAGAACGGCATCCACACGACGTGGTTGTGCCTATAAAGAATACGAGCAGGACGTCGTCCTGCTCGTCGATACGGGTGCCTCAAATGACCCTGTTGCCGTTCGGTTCTGATGGCCAGCGTACGGTGATGCCCCAAGCGGGTGCCTCGTGTACGATGACTTCCTTCGTCACGCCAGGAGGGATGATGATGTAATCCCTCGTGGCGGCGTTGAGGATGACCGTCTGATGCTCTCCGTTCATGAACAGTTCGAGACGGAGCGCGCCACTGCTGATGATAATGAACTCGCTGCCGCTGAAGGATTTCTTTCCGTACGCGAAGGGTTTGGGGTAATCCCAGCACTTCACTTCGACATCCGGCGTTCGCGCGATGCCTGTCTGCATGTGCCCGACCGCCCAACCTTTCATCTCGGAATTGTTGATAGATTCGCTCGTCCCGAGGACGAGACCCGGAATACCCATGGCGCATTCCCCCAAAAGTTGACTGTTTTTATAGTACCACAGTTCCTCGACAGAGCAAGTCCGGATCGCTCGCGTATACTGCCGATATGTCCAAAACGAGCGGCTATTCTTTGTGGTTGACGCCCGATGTCGCATCACAGGAATATCGCAGCCTTTCCGCGAATATCGCAGAACTCGCGGGGGTCTACGGTACGCCGCTGTTCGAACCGCATGTCACCCTCATCGGCGGCATACAAGGCACGGAAGCAGAGGTGCGTGCGAGGACACAAGAATTAGCAGATCGGCTGTCGACGTTCACGGTTCAGCTCGGTGCTATCGGATCACGCGGTAGCTATCATCAAAGCCTCTTCATCTGCGCGGATCCTTCAGGCGAGCTCTTGCGCGCGAACGCTGTCGCGCGCGGCATCTTCTCCATCGATACCGGAGATTATTTCCCGCACGTGAGCCTCGCGTACGGCGACTTCTCGCCGGAGCAGCTTCAATCACTCCGAACCCGCCTCGCTTCAGGGTCGCCGATCCCCGGTACCGTGTTCGCTGTCTCCGGCATCACGTTGTGGCGGTGCGACGGGGAGGTCCGTGAATGGAAGAAGGTCGCCGACGTACCTTTTGCCGGAGAGGCATCTGCTGCGAAGAAGCTGTCGATAATCATACCGGCATACAACGAAGAAAAGACCATTTCTGAACTAATCCGTCGGGTGAAGGATGCGCCGCTGGCGCTCGAAAAGGAGATCGTCGTCGTTGACAACGGCTCTACGGACCGGACGCAGGGCATCCTCGCGGGAGAGAACAGCATCGTGCTCGTCACGCTTGACCCGAATCGGGGCAAGGGCGGTGCGATCAAGGCCGGGCTCGAGAAAGCCACCGGCGACCTCGTTATCTTCCAGGATGCGGATCTCGAATACGATCCGCGCGATTATCCTGCGATGATAGCGCCGCTTCTCGATGGCCGGACGGAAGCGGTCATGGGCGTTCGGCGAGAGACCGATCATGATGCGTATCGATGGCGGTCGCCGTACTATTTCATAAGCTGGATCGGGAATCATCTCATCACGTGGACGACAAACGCCCTCTTCTCGAACGATGCTGGCGAGTATGAGGGCTGCTATAAGGCGTTTACGAAGCGGCTGCTCGATACGATAGAGGTGCGAACGAACGGATTCGCCTATGACAACGAGTTGGTGTGCAAGATTTTGAAGCGAGGGAACAAGACCGTTGACGTCCCGATCCGTTATCAACCTCGCAGTTATGAAGCGGGGAAGCACATCCGCTGGCGGGACGGCCTTCTGATACTATGGACGATCATCAGATGCCGCTTTACTGATTGATCATGGCTGCTGCGAACTCGCCGACGAAACTCATCGTGCCGCTTGCTGGCTTGGGTACGCGCTTCATGCCGTATTCCGGTGCCGTCCCGAAGGAGATGGCCTACCTGGTCGACAAACCGGTCATCGAGCATATCGTCGAGGAAGCGCGCCTTTCAGGCATGACAGAGGTGCTGTTCATCTTGAACAACAATAAGGAGATCATTCCCGACTATTTTAGACAGCAGAAGGGGGACTATCCCGGGATGAGATTCCGATGCATCCGCGCCGACGCGACGTTCGGCGACGGCCATTCGATCCTGCTTGCTAAGCGTTTCGTCGAGAAGGATGAGCCTTTTGCGGTCAGCATGGGCGACCTGATCTCATTCGCGCGCGTCCCGTTCCTGAAGCAGCTTCGATCCGCGTACGAGAAATATGAACGCCCGGTCATTTCTGTCGAGGAGGTGCAGCCGATCGATATGAAGGATGTCGCAAGCAAGAACGGGATGATCACGGTAGCGAGGACTCTCGCAAGCCGTGCCTACGTCGCCAACGACGTCGTCGAAAAGCCCGGCGCAGCGCGTTCCCCGAGCCGGATCCGATTGACCGGCAAGTACATCCTGACACCGGATATATTCGACTATCTTGAGCGGCGGCTACGGAACCGGACTGGGGAGGTAAAACTCGCTGATGCCCTCAAAGACTATGCGAATGAAAGAGGGCTGCTCGCATACGCCTGCCGGGGGGAGATCCTCGACACGGGCAATAAGCTGGATTTCTTGAAAGCGAAGTTCCTCTTAGCCTCGGCGCATCCAGAATACGGGAAGCCGCTGCGGGCATTCATCCGGCGCCGGTTGCAGCCGTGACTCTCGTGTTAGAATACCGGCGTATGCAGTGGTCACTCGACAGCCGGAAGATCGCGATCCCCGTGCTCATCGCGCTCTTGGTAGCTGCAATCGCGGCGGCCGTCTATTTCTACGAGAAGGCGAGCAGCACGATCGATCCCTCGCTCGCGTCGAAGCAGGAGGTCGCGGCGACGATCATCGCGGTTGGGAAGCTCATCGACCTCCCGAGAGGCGAGGCGCCGACCGTCGCGACCGTCTCGAATGCGGACGAGCTGAAGAGCCAGCAGTTCTTCGCGAACGTGAAGCAGGGCGACAAGGTCCTCATCTATACGACCGCCAAGATGGCCTACCTCTACGATCCGGCCGCTAACCGACTCATCAACGTCGCGCCCTTGAACATCGGGATCGCGTCGTCGACACCCGCTCCGAAGAAATAAAAACAGCCCGCTCACGCGGGCTGTTTCGTCTCACGAGGCTAGTTGCCCGAGGCTTCGGAGCCGGAGTTGCCGGCGTCGCTCACGCCTCCCGGCGCCTTGCAGGCCGCTGCGGCAGTGCGGAAGGTCTTCCACGCGTCGTTGCGCGAGGTGACCCACGCCTTCTGCGCGGTCTTGGTCGAGGCGTTGAAGGCGCTCCACGCGCTCTTCACCGCTGACTTCGCGCCGCCCGCGGTCGCCTGGGTATAGGCGGCGGCGAGGGCGGCGGCGCGGGCGCTATAGGCTGCGCTCACGGCCGAGGAGTGCGCGCCGATAGCGGTGCCGAGCGCGGTCTCGCGCGCCGCGACCGCCGTGCCGACGCACGTAATCTTAGACTGGACGGTCGGTGCTGCAGCTGTCGGCGTCGTCGCGGTCTGCGCGAAGGCGAGTGGCGCTGCGGCGACGATACCGGCGACGATCGTCGAAGCGATCAAGGTCTTGTTCATCATGATGAGTTAATGAATATTTCTAACTTTGTCAACTGAACGAGGGAAGTATGGGGCGCGAGCCGCATCGCGACAAGTAGCGGGTTGTTGATAACGGTAGTGCAGTAGGTAATAACCAGCCAGAAATTCCCAGAGGTAGAGCGGTATGCTTGCGGCCCGTTCAACGAGTCCGGGTATGAACCGGAAGTTGAGAAGCGCTATGAGCGTCAAGAACCCAACGGTACCGATCTTAGCGATCGCGCCGGATATCGGAGCGAATGACTGCCAATACTGATTCTGCAAAAAAGCACGCGCGAGACAGAACAGGGCTACAACCTCAGCCACATAGGCGATGATAGCCGCAACGACGTGTATCGTGCCGGACACGGTTTGAGGTGAACCGGTTGCGTCGGTGGAGAATATTCCGGCGAAGAGAATACCCAAAGCAGAAAGCCCGAAAAAAATCGCCCCAATCTTTCCCCATCGATGACCCTTGAGTGAATATCCAAGCCCGACCGCCATGAGGCCATTGCCGATGCCATGGATGATAAGTGAAGACCTGAAGAGCGACCCATAAGGACCGTTGGCGTAATTGCTGGTGAATTCTGTAATATAATTAAATTCTGGTCTGAGAATATGCATTGCGATCAGAACAATGAACAGATACAAGGCGCCTGCTATGCCAGCGACACCGCATAGCCGGTAGTAGATGTTCCGGCCGTTGTTGGCTCCTGCTCGGGGTATCGTGTCAGCTGGTACATGCTGGGAATTGATCATCATGAGGTGTTTGTATCGATCGCCGAATCTCTCAGGTGCTGTATCACGTAACGAGAGAAGTATAGGGGCGCCTGTCGCTCTTGGACAAGCGGTGCGCTGTTGATAGCGGTAGCGCTACTTGAGCGCCTCGAGATAGCGATACGTCGTGCCTGAGATCTTGGCGATGACGTCAGCCAGAGCGTTCTGATCCGGACCTTCGGTCATGACGCAGACGAAATACGGGTGATGCGGGTCGTAGACGATACCGCAATCCGAGAGCTCAACGGCTGTGGCAGTACCGTTTGTGCCGATGACGTGCTCGCCGTACTTGTGCGCGACGCTGATGCCGCTCCGAACGCCAGCAACGAGCCCTTGGGTATACGTCGACTGGTTCAAGTCTTCGAGGATCTCATTAGAATAAGACCAGGGAATATTGTAAGTGCCGTAATAGAGGATGCGGAAGAAGCGCGAGTAGTCATAGGCCGAGATCCTGTAGCCTGTAGCGCCCGGGTCGCTCGGTTTCGGTATGGAAAGGTCCGTGTACACGCTGCCGAGGATCTCCGGATCGATCGAGGAGAGGAGCGTATCTTTTGCCGCGTTGTCAGAATCGGAAAGCATCTCCTTGATAAGGTCCGAGATGAAATAGGACTGGCCGACCTTGAGCGAGACCGGCGGTGCGAAGGGGAACTGCGCGTTCTCGCTCTCGAGCTCGGGCGTATAGGTGAAGCGCTTTTCAAAGAACGTCGGGTCGCTCTCTTCCTGCTTGTAGGCGGCGATCGCAGCGACCACCTTCAAGAGGCTGCCCGGATCGTATGTGTCGTCCTCGTTGATGCCCAGCCAGCGGCCGTTCGTGAGGTCGCGCAGATAAAACGAGTACCGAGCGACCGCCCCACGCGGCGCAGCGGACACGGTCTGTTCGACCGACCGCTTGAGCGCGTCGAATTGGCCTTGCGCCAGCGTGTCCGGCACCGAGACCAGCAGCAGCGGACGGACGAACGAATACGGCGTGTTATTGTCGAGGACGAGCTTCACCGAACCGAGAACGTTCCCGTACCATGCTGCGGCCGCTGCATAGCCGGCCGCGCCACCGAGAGCGAGGAGAGTGAACGCGCCGATAACAAGCGTCCGTTTCGACATTATCGTTTCGGCAAGAGCGACCAGAGCTCCTGATCCTCGCCGCCGTCAAGCTTGAAGATCGCGATGCCGCGTACGCCGAGCTTCTTGGCGATCGCGATCTTGTCAGCGATCGACTGCGCGTCGCTCCACCAGAGGATGTTGGTCGGCGTCGAGCTCGCCGCAAGGCGCGAAGGGCCGGCGAAAAGAGCATCGGAGTAGGAGACGGTAGTCGACGCTGCTGGCAGAAGCGAGTTGCTCGTCGTGTCGGTGGCCACGCTCGCCGGGACGGTCGACGCGGCAGCGGCAGCGGCAGGCTGGTAGGTGAATGAAAGTTCGCCCGCGCTGTTGCGCGTCGGCGAGAGACCGAGCTGGGCGGCAAGATCGAGCGCGTACTTCGGGTTGAAGGCCCACTGCAGGTCGTAGCGGAAGCCGGACTCGGAGAGCGGCGTGATCTGCCACTCGTAGCCGTAGGTCGCGACACCGATCACGAGCTTCTTCTTGGGGATGATCTGCGCGGCGAGATTCACCGTCTTCGTCACCCAGGCCGGGTCTGAGATCGGGATGTACGGCTGGCCGTCGGCGGCCTTGTTAAGCTTCACATCGACGGTCTGCTGGTCATAGGTCATGAGCTGCACGCGGTCGCAATACTTGCCGACGGCGACGAAGTCGTTCGCGTACTGCGTCGCGTCCGGCGGCGGCGTCCCGTCGTAGCGCGAAGAGACCGGCGTGCGCGCCTCGATCGCGCAATAGACGAGCTTGTTACCCATGCGGCTGTAGAGGCCTTGGAGGAAGAGGGAGAAATAGGGTTTAGTCTTCGCATATTTTCCTTCGAAGTCGATGCCGATGCCGTCGAACCCTTGGCTCTTCGCGAGCGCAGCGATGCTGTTCTCGAGCGCGATACGCGACTTCTGTTTGCTCAAGATCGCGTGGATCGCGGCGCCGTTGCTCCACATGACGGTCGGGACGACCTTCGTCTTTGCGGCCTTCGCGCTCGCGATGAGCGCGAGCGCGAGCGGCGAGGTCGTAGAGTCCTGTGAGCCGAGACCGTAGGCGTCGTAGAGCGTCCCGTCGTTTCTCACCGTGTAACCGAAGGGCATGACGGCGGTCAGTGACGAGAGGTGCGGCAACACATCCGCCGTGCCGGTTGCGACACGCCAATACGGTATCCATCCGGACACCTCAAGCGGCGCGACTTTCGCGGCGGCGTGCGTCTGAGACGGTAGCGCCACAATAAACGCCGCTACGATAATGAATAACCGTTTTTGCGTCGTGCGAGTCACCCGAGCATTTTACCTTTTCTTGCCGATCGGGAACAACTCCATCACGCGGATGCCGATCCAGATCCAGAATGCGCCGAGGAGGTAACCAGCGAGGACATCCGTCGGGAAGTGGACGCCGAGATAGAGGCGCGAGAGCCCGATGAGCACGATGAAGACTGCGGCGGCAATATAGAGGAGCGGCGCGATGCTAGGATAGCGCTTCGCGAGGAGATACGCGCCCATCCCGTAGAGCGCCACAGAGAGCGTCGCATGCCCGCTCGGGAAGGAGGGAGAAGTCTCGACGACCGCGGGTAAGATCCCGAACGGCCGCGGCCGATTTACGATCAGCTTCAGCACGTAGGCGGACACGCCAGAGCCGATGACGGTGACGAATAGTCCGAGCGCGAGCGTCCGGTGCCTGAAGACGTACCAGAGAAGCGCGGTGATAACCGCCGTGGCCGCGATGACGATGACCGTCTCGCCAAGATATGAGATGAGGCGAGCGGTTTCGACGAGCGATGCTAACCGGCTGCCCGCGAAGTAGGACACGACGTTTGTATCGAAGGCAGAGATGGAATTCATGCGCGTAGTATAGCGTATAAAAGCGGCCGGGGAGGGCGTATGTGTCATACGACCTCCCCGGCCAATCACGCGTTGATCAGCGTCATAGCGTCAGCTATTTAGCTTCTAGGTTTTCATCATTCTCTCCGCGCATTGCACCGAGAGAACCTTGCCTTTCGTTAAAGAACTGCCGTTACCCTGTATCGTGTGTGCGGTGATGTCGCACACAGTGCGACCATAGCAGGGTGATGATGAAGCGAAGATTAAGAAGCTCTATTTGCCGCGGCCGTAGTACTTCTTGAGGAGCACAACGTGCTCCTTATAGGTGTCGGAGCAGTGGAATCGGCCGTTAGAATCATGGAAATAGAAGAGGCAGGAGGTCTTGACCGGATTCAAGGCAGCGAGGATCGACGCGACGGAGGGGTTTGCGATCGGTCCAGGCGGGAGACCGGGATTCTGGTAGGTGTTATAGGGCGATTTGCGATAGAGGTCGTTCGGGGAGATCTTCGGCCACCAGCTTTTCGCGGCGGCGGTGTTCGCTTTCGCGTATTGCAGCGTCGCGTCGATCTGCAGGTTCATGCCGATGAAGAGGCGATTCCAGATGATGCCCGAGATGATACGCCGGTCGTCGGCACCGGCAGCTTCACGCTCGATAAGCGAGGCGACCGTAAGCGCCTCTCCGAGCGGGACGACGGCTGCCGTGGTCGTACCATAGTGCTCGAGCACATCCGCTTCGAACCGTTTGTTCACCAGTGCCTGCGCGTCGACGGGCGAGAGATCTGGCGAAACGGCATAAATGCCGGGAGCAAACGAGCCCTCGACGAGCGGCAAGCTCGCACCGCTCTGCGGCGTGAGGAATTGCTGCTTCTGATTGCTGTTCCAGGAGAGTGCAGAGGCGAAGGCGCTCGCGACCTGCTCCTTGCGCATGCCGGGCGTGACAGCAACGAGCCGGCTGTTCGCTGCGGCGAAGGTCGGGTAGAAGGGGAGGTCAGAGATCGTTACCGCGAGCCAGTCGAAGACGTTCTTGACGACGTCGCCAAGATCGCCGACCGAGGCGATCAAGGGCGAGCTCGAACGGTTGAAGAGGGCGTCCGCCTGCGCGTTCTCGACGATCGTCTTGTTGCGCGGATCGACCGAGACCGGGAACTGGTTCACAGGCGCAGAGCGGACTGCGTCCTGCGCGTGCCGTACATCGAGGGCGAGGATGGTGGGGAGGACGAGGCCGATCGCAATGAGGATGCCGACGAAGATCGCGACGAGCGCAAGGCTGCCGGTGAGCCTCCGCCGTCCTTCCGTGGCTCTTCGCGGATTCAATCTGGCTTTCACGTGCTCACTATATCATTTGAGACTATAGCGAATTCAGTGAGGCTCGCGTCGCCGGACCGACGTTGCCCACCTTAGGCAGCCCACGCGCCCCTTGGTAGAGCTTCACGGCAGAGGCCGTCATCGTGCCGAAGTAGCCGGTCGCCGCTGTCCTCAAGTAGCCGAGCGCGATGAGCCGGTTCTGGAGCGCCGTAACGTCTGCGCCCTGCGAGCCGATTGCAAGATTCTTAGCGAAGCGGTAGTTCGAGGCGCTAGTCGGCGCGCTTGCCGGAGCTGCGACGTTCGTCGCGGCAGTCGAGGCGTTGCCGGTCGTGTTCGCGACCGGTGTTGTGACCGTCGGCGGCGCGTTCGTGACGAGGATAGGCACAGTTGTCGTAGCAGCATTGCCGACCGGGTCGGTTGCGACGACGGCGATCGTGTGGCTGCCGAGGTCTGCGGCCACCGGCTTCCAATAGAATTGTCCCGAGGTCGTCATGTTGCTCGAAGAGACCGTGGTCGATCCGTTGAACGTGTCGCTCACGGAGAATGTGGTCGAGCTCGCAAAGCCGGTTGCGAGCGAGCTGAGGGAGAAGGTCGTCCCGACGCCGCCCACGCCTCCGGGCACAAGCGACTTGGTCGTCACCTTGGGGTTGATGACCGTCACCGAGAGCGTCGCCTGCGCGCTATGGCCGTAGGAGTCGTAGCCGATGATGCGGAGGGCGTGCGTGCCGGTATCGTCAGTGGTCGGTGTCCACGTGAAGACTCCTGCAGATGAGAAGGTGCCGCTCGAGACGGTGCTGAAGGCGACCGAGTCGTAGACGTTGAAGGTCGGCGTCGAGAACCCGGGTGCGGTCACGGTGAAGGAGAACGGACGGCCAGTCGCGACCGTCGTGCTCGGCTTCACATCGGTGATGAGGAGAGAATTGCTCGCGACGACGAGGCTGATCGTCGTGGTCGCTGCGTTCTTCATGAGGTCGCTCCCGACGATCGTGAGATTGTGCACGCCGGCGTCGTAGACGGTCGGCGTCCAGGTGAAGTAGCCGTACTTGTCGAGCGTGCCGACGGTCGCGTTGCTCCCGCTGAAGGCGTCAGTCAGTTTGAATGTCGCATCCGCGAAGCCGCTCGCGGCGACGTAGAAGGTCGCCTGCGTGCCCGGTGTGATCGCGCCTGGTGAGAATCCTTGGATAGAAAGCGACTGTGCGCTAACGGAGGAAGGGACAGCAGCGAGTAACGTGAAGAGCGCGGCAAGCGCGAAAGTGTGGTGAGTCATATATATAGTGTACCGTGCTGTGTTTCATCACGGGCCCGCTATATACACTATGTTATCGACCGCGACATATTCTGCGATCTCAGTTCCGATGACACGTACATGCGCGCCGCTCCACGACGCAAAGTCGAGCGGAGCGCCAGCAGGGAAGATGAGCGTCTTCGCAGCGGTATGCCCGCGTGCGTCGGTGTAAAAGAGGTACGGAACCGCTACGGCGTTGTTGGGATAGAACGCGATCGTGCCCGTCTCATCGAACGCGCTCGTCGTGGGCTGCCCGGAGAGCACGACGACGCCCTCGATTGGGTAGTGGTGTGCAAACGGCACGATCCGCACGTAGCCCTGCTCGAGCGCGAACGAGAGCCCAGAGAGAAAGAGGAAGAATATGAAAAGGCGCTGCCACATCCATTCCAGACGCGGCAGCGCTGCCCTCCTTACGCGTATTTCGTCAGCGGCTAGCTACATCTCGCCCGGCTGCATCATCTCGGTGACGTCGATATAGGCCGTGGGGATCCGCAGATGCGGGTGACTGGTGAACGCCTTAGCGGCGTCGTCCTGAGACGCGGCTTCGACGACGCCGTACCAGTTCAGGTCGTTGCGATAGTTGTTGACGCCGTTACTCGTGACCCGCCGCGTCTTGCCGAGCCCGGAGCCGGTCTCTGCGAAGAGCGCCTTGTGCTCCGCCATCCAGGCGTTCCAATCGCGCATCATCTCGTCTGACTGCTGCTTGCGCTTATCGGGCTCGGTCATAGAGAGCCACACGTCGACGGCGGCGGCTGGGATGCAGAACGTGACGAGGAATTTTTTCATGGATGTATGGTTATGGTTTCTCTATATACGTTACTGGCGGCACATGAATTTCTCATGATGCCTGAGGCGAAGTTGTGCACACCCGGCAGGTCTTCACGGTGTCTTTAGAACGTTCGTTCTAGTATACTGTGCGTATGGACAAGCCGCAGGAAAAGCTCGCCAATTTCTACCGAACGCACAAGCGGATGCCCTCGTATGCCGAGGTCGCGAAGCTTTTGGGCTACAAGACCAAGAGCGCAGCGGCCTACGCGGTCGGCAAGATGCTCGAGGCGGGCGTCGTCGCTAAAGATGCGACCGGCCGCCTCTTGCCCGGGGAGCTTCTTGGCGGCGCGAAGCTCTTTGGGCTCGTCGAGGCAGGCTTCCCCTCGGCAGCTGAAGAGGAGCTCCTCGACGTGATGGACTTCGACGAATACCTCACGCCGAACAAGGAGTCGAGCTACATCTTGAAGGTGAAGGGCGACTCGATGATCGACGCCGGCATCCAGGAGGGGGACATGGTGATCGTCGAGCGGCGACAGACCTACAAGCCCGGGCAGATCGTCATCGCCTCGGTCGACGGCGAGTACACGATCAAGTACCTCCGCAAGATCCGCGACCACTACTACCTCGAACCGGCGAACGAGAAGTACAAGCCGATATTCCCGAAGGGGCAGCTCACCGTCGAGGCGGTCGTCACGGCCGTCGTGCGCAAGTATTGAGTATGGCCTGGGGCGGCCCACGTTCGTTCCCGCGCGCCATCCTCCACGTCGACGGCGACTCGTTCTTCGCCTCGTGCGAGGTGGCGAAGGACCCGACCCTGCGCGGCAAGGTCGTCGTGACCGGCAAGGAGCGTGGCATCGTCTCGGCCGTGAGCTACGAGGGCAAGGAGCTCGGCATCAAGCGCGGCGTCGCGCTCCACGACGTGAAGAAGATATGCCCAGACGCGATCATCCTCCCCTCTGACTACGAGACCTACAGCCTCTTCTCGGAGCGCATGTACGCGATCGTCCGCCGTTATACGAGCGCGGTCGAGGAGTACAGCATCGACGAATGCTTCGCCGACCTCACGGGGCTCCGGCGGCCGCTCCGACTATCGTATCGAGAGATCGCCGAGCGCATCAAGCACGAGCTCGACACCGAGCTCGGGATGACCTTCTCGATCGGCGTTGCGGCGACGAAAACATTGGCCAAGGTCGGCTCGAAATGGAAGAAGCCCTCCGGGCTCACGCTCATCCCGCTCCGCGATGCGCCGACATTCCTCGCCGCGCTCCCGGTGGGAGCGGTGTGGGGGATCGGACCGCAGACGACCGCGTTGCTTGCGAGCCACGGTATCCGCACCGCCGGCGCATTTGCTGCAAAAGACGAGGCGTGGGTACGCGCGCGCGTCTCGAAGCCGTTCGTCGAGACGTGGCAGGAGCTGAACGGCGTCGTCGCGAACGAGCTCGACGTCACGGGGCGCGAGACCTACCAGTCGATCAGCAAGACCAAGACCTTCACGCCGCCCTCAAGCGACCCGGCGTTCGTCTTCGCCCAGCTCTCGAAGAATGTCGAGAACGCGTGCATCAAGGCGCGGCGGTGGGGGCTCGTGGCGCCGGCGGCCTTCTTCTTCTTAAAGACGCAGGACTTCCGCTATCACGGCTACGAGGTCGGGCTGCCGTTCCCGACCAACAATCCGCTCGACATCCTGAATGAGCTCCGGCCGTATTTCATCAAAGCGTTCCGCAAGAACGTGCTTTATCGCACGACGGGCGTGACGCTCGTCAATCTCGCCGAGGAGGGGACGCTGCAGCTCGATCTCTTCGGACGCGTAGGGAAGTCATCGGGCATCGCGCGCGTCTTCGAGAGCACCGATGCGCTCGCGGAGCGCTACGGCAAGCACGTCGTGTATCTCGGCTCGAGCTTCGCCGCGATGACGCACGCCGCACACCAGAACGAGCGCGGCGACGCTGCAGCGCGCACCACGCAGCTCTTCAAGGGCGAGTCGACGCGCCGCCGTCTCGCGATCCCGATGCTCGGCGAGGTGCGGTAGCGGAGGGGGGTGTGGAATCCCCACCTTGCATCCTGCCGGACGTGCTATCCTGCGCTTCACTGCCCGATATGGAAAAGAGCGTCCTAATCGCCCTGCTCTTCATTCCGATCGCCCTCGTCGGACTCGTCCTATCGATTCAGGGGACGGTTACCGGGTCACAGCGGTTCATGGCGGACGCGCTTGCGGCGCTCGGCCCCGCAGCAAGCTCGACCGCGGTCACGGCTGATGCGACCACGACGCCGACACTCACGGATGTCCTGCGCCAGCTGCAGCTCCAGGAAGTCTTCCTCACCCGCGAGCTCGCGAGCGTCGAAGTGAAGCTGAAGCGGATGGCCTCGACGACCCGAGAGCTGCGCCGCGGCGAGTCGGGAGACGACGTTGTCGCGCTCCAGGCGCTCCTCGTGCGGCTCGGGGTCGCCTCGACCACGGCATCGACGACGCCGACCGGCTACTTCGGCAAGGCGACCGAGCAGGCGGTGCAGGCGTTCCAGGCGAGCCAGGGGTTGAAGGCGAGCGGCGTCGTCGACGCTGCGACGCGCGCAGCATTCTCGAGCATGCAGCCGGACGGCGCGAGCCAGACCTTCGATTTCACCCCCATCGACCTTGCGGGCGTTCCAGCGCTCGAGACGAGCGGCACGCTCGCGTGGATGCAAGGACAGATCTCGCAGCTCGAGCTCGATTCCGGCAACGCGCAGTCGAGCCTCTCTGACCTGCAGGGACAGGTGTCGGGGCTCTCGTCACAGGTGTCAGACCTGCAGGCATCGGTCAGTTCGGCGCCGATACCGGCCGGACCGACGACCCCGCCCGCGCTCGCGATCTCAAATGTCGCAGTCGCGACGACCACCAAATCGTCGGCAACGATCACGTGGACGACCACCAACCCGGCGACCTCGATCGTGAATTATTCGACGAGCTCGTCGCTCTCGCCGTCGCAGACGAAGTCGATCACGAACACGAGCATGGTCACGAGCCACTCTGCGACGCTCCCGTCGCTCATTTCGGCGACGACCTACTACTACCAGGTGTCGTCCACGGACTCCTACGGCGCGACGGCGACCTCGACGACGGCATCGTTCACAACAGCGCATAGTTGATGCATATACAAAGCAAAAGCCCCCGGAGGCAGGAGGGGCTTGCGGCGTAGTATAAACAGCAACTACGTTGGTCCATACACGACGAACTCAATCCTCGCGTATGGATGAAGACGTTAGTCTTCGGGGCTCCGGTCGTACTCGGAGAGAGACGGTTTGCGCGGTGAGACGAACCGATCCAGCTGCAGCATCTCGATGAGATGCAGATAGGCCAGAAGGTTGTTGCCGTACAGCGCCGGGTCTTCCTCGTACGTCGGGAGCTCATGACGATGGCTCATGGTTTTCTCCTAGGGTGTTGCGCCTCCTAAGAGAACGAAAGTGCTTCGTTCTGGTATCCGATACTACCGCACTTTCATGGATATGGAAATGGGTTCAGGCCGCCTCAAGCGTGCGCACGTCGAGCTTGTTCATCGTGAGCATCGCGGCGAAGACGCGCTTGCCGCGCTCGGTGTCGGGCGAGTTCATGAGCTCGGCGAGCACGGTCGGGACGATATTCCACGAGATGCCGTACTTGTCGGTGAGCCAGCCGCAGGGCAGCTCTTTGCCGCCCTCAGAGAGCTTGTCCCACAGGTGGTCGATCTCACCCTGGTCCTCGCAGTTGACGAAGAACTAGAAGCCCTGCGCGGTGGCGAACGGCGTCTCGCCCGGTCCGACGTTGTCGAGCATCATGTAGTCTTCGCCGTTCAGCGTGAAGGTGACCATCATCACCGAACCTTTCGGCCCCGGGCCCATGTCGCCGTAGCGGCTCACATTCATAATGCGCGAATTTGGGAATATCGACACGTAGAACTGCGCAGCCTCCTCTGTTTGCTCTCGATTCATCCAAATCAGCGGGTTGATTGCTTTCATCGCGCCATTGTACCGGCCGGAAAGTGAAGAGGAGGTGAGTAGGGATCGGTCTTGTGCATAAAAAGCCGCCGGATTCGTCTCGTGCCGTTCATGAAAACCATAGCGATGCTGTGGTAGCGTCGCACTCGATTACCAGCCTCATGCACGGACCATGACTACACTATGGATAGCGGATTGTTCGCGGTTCCCGAGCGAGAATAATTGCGACATCGTGATCAGCGGCACACGCCGCGACGAGGTCGCGCGGGCGGCGATGGATCACGCGGTCGGGACGCACAAGCACGACCGCGACGAGGGCGGGCTCTACGAGAGCATCCGCGAGAGCCTCGAGGAGCGCGTCGTCGAGACCTCGCCGGCGTGATGCGTCAGCCGGGGCTACTTGGTTAGCGCCTTGAGGAACCGGTACACGACGTGCGGCGCCCAGATCAGGAAGCTCGCGAAGCCGATGATGAAGAATGTCGGGATGAGCTTCACGGGCAGCACGCCCTCTGCCCAGATATTCGTGAGCGCCGTCGCGGCGGTGAGGAGCATGAAGGTCCAGAAGAGCCGCAGGGTGATTTTCTCGGTCATTACTGTCTATAACTCGATAAGCAGGTAAGACGTTGCACGTGGAATGTATACTGAAGCCATGAGTAAAAATATGATCATCGCAATCGTGGTTGTCGTGCTCGTTGTCATCGCAGGGGCGTTTTACTTTTTGGCAGTCGTCACGCACTGAGACGACAGGGAACAATGCCGCTGCCGGCTCGACAATGCCGACCGGGACTGACAACGGCCTGCCGGCGAGCGATAACGCAGCGCGGTAAATTCGCAGTCTCGTTCTAAAACACAAAGAGCCCTGCACAGGGCTCTTTGTGTCCCTAGGCCTTCTTTGAAAGCGAGTCGATCGCGAGGGAGGCAAGTCCGATGCCCAGGAGGGATTCGACGCTTGATGTAGCGCCGCTCAAGATGCTTATGACTACTGCAGCGACGCCCATCGCAAGTGCCAGAGCTCGAAAGATGATGTGTTGCATGGTTTCAGTATAGGATATTTTCTGAAGGTGAGGTGGAAGTCAGCTCCGCGTTCGTGAATTCTCCCAAATCCGAAAATGCCTTAGATAAGGCTTCTTTTTCGGACGGTATATTATCGAACAATCTGCTCCGGCGGTAGGACTCGAACCTACAACCAACGCCTTACACGTGTCCTCTGATTACTCAAAGGGGTGGACTATATCATCACCGGATCTCGGTGCGAGGCGCTTCGTACCTTTCGGCACTACTCCCGTGCGGGATAGTCTCTGAACCTTCACGGCGCCGTTCTTGCGAATGTGCCGCGCTTGGCTGCTGATTGCCCTCGTCTTGCTCGTTCGGGGTTCCAGCAATTCACCTCGTTATTCGACTCGAATTCCTTCGAGAAGCTGCGTTAAGCCACAGGGCGCTGCTCTACCATTGAGCTACACCGGAATATGTCGCTCTCCTTGCGGAGAGCTAGAAGCATATTAACCGAAAATTGGGGCGCTGCAATGGTACAGTTAGGCCATGAGCGCGTTCACCCTCACGAGCCCGGCGTTTCGGGACGGCGAGCGGATCCCGTCCACATATACGTGCGACGGGAGCAGGGAGTTGTCGCCGCCCCTTGAGATCGCGGGCGTGCCAGAGGGGACGAAGTCGCTCGTCCTCCTCATGGACGATCCGGATATCCCGCAGGAGGTCAAAGAGATGCACAAGATTGAGGTGTTCGATCATTGGGTGGTCTACAACATCCCGCCAGGCACGACGCGGATCCCCGAGGGCGCTACGCTAGGCGCTCGCGGCCTGAATGGCGCCGGCAAGCCAGGCTACACCGGCCCTTGCCCGCCGCCGCACTATGAGCCGCGGGAGCATCGCTACATCTTCGTCCTCTACGCGCTCTCGCGCGGGCTCTCGTTCGACAATCCGCCGACGAAGCAGCAGGTGCTCGACGCGCTCCAACCGTGTCTTATCGACAAGACGCAACTCATCGGCCGCTATTCGCGGGCCTGAACCGGATATGTATATAAAGGTGTTTGTCACGCCGGACGCAAAGCGGGAGAGGGTCGAGGAGAAGGGCGAGACGCTCCTCATCTCTGTCCGCGAGCCCGCGACCCAGAACCGCGCGAACGACCGCGTCCGCGAGATCATCGCGCTCCGCACCGGACGGCCGCTCGGCAAGGTGCGTATCCTGACAGGGCACCGCAGCAGGAGTAAAATGATAAGTATTAGTAGCTGACGTCTCGGATATGAATATCACCATCAAAGCGACGAAGTATCAGCTAACCCCCGGCACGGCTGCGATCCTCGAAGAGAAGCTCGCGGCGCCGCTGCGCCTCCTCGGCGAGAAGGGGGAGAATGCCTTGCTCGAGGTCGAGGTGCAAGAGGCGCCGCCCGAGGGTCGCTCGTCAGAGCCCTGCCGCCTCGTCGCTCGGCTCATCGTCGACAACGACGTCTACCACGCCGAAGCGGTCAAGCCGACGCCGCAGTCTGCCGCCGATCGCGTGCGGGGCGAGCTTGAGGCAGAGATCCGCCGCTCACGCGGCCGCGCGCGCAAGTTCTTCAAGCGCGGCACCTCAGCGATCAAGAACATGCTCCGCTTCGGGCGCTAGTTGCGCGCGATTTATTACGAGCGCTGTTGAGCAAAGTCTGCGAAGTCCATCTCACGTTTGCCCTCGGGGATGACGCGCAGCGGAATGAAGCGCCCGCGCTCGAGCGTTGCGGTGACGATCTTGACGCGCCTGCCGTCGGCAGTGAAGAAGTAGGTGCCGATCGTGTCGGCGAATGCGCGGTACTTGTTCCAGTTCACATCCGTCGGGCCGTCGAGCGTGAGCTCACCGTCTTCTTTCTTGAGCTTGTGCGAGTGTGTCGCGAGCGACGCATCCTGCGCGACGGGAGTGACCTCTCCATCGATGTAGCGGGGCAGCGTCTCAGCGAGGAGCTCGGCGCCGAGTGAGATGAGCCGCGGGCGCAGCTCGCGTGACGTCTCGTTCGGCGAGACTTGCACCGAGCGCTGGGCGATCATGTCGCCCGCGTCGAGCTCCTTCACCATCTTCTGGATCGTGACGCCCGTTTCGTAGTCGCCTGCGAGGAGTGCGGCCTCCAGCGGTGTGGCGCCGCGGTGTCGCGGCAAGAGCGAGTAGTGGACGTTCAGCACTCCCTGCGGGAACGATGCGATGAGTGTCTCGGGGAATATCTTGCCGTAGGCGACAACGACCGCGTAGTCGCGGCCAGCCGCGCGGATCAGGTTCTGCGCCTCCTCGTCGAGCGTCTCGGGAGTGAGGACAGGAATGTTGTAGGAGAAGGCAAGCTCCTTTACCGGAGACGGCGTCATCTGGAGGCCGCGGCCGGCGGGGCGGTCGGGCGCCGTGACGACCAGGCCTGGGACGAACCCGTGCTCGATGAGGTACGCGAGCGTGTCGCTCGCGACCTTCGGCGTGCCGAAATAGACGAACTTATGCGGTTGCGACATGCTTGATCTCGATTAGGTGGTCGGCGTGATCGATAAAGAGGATCCCGTTCAGGTGGTCGATCTCGTGTTCGAATATCTGCGCCATGATCCCGCCGCCGCCGCGCTCGAAGCGCGTCCCGTCGGCCTTGCGCGCGCGGACAGTCACGCGCTCGTGGCGCTTCGTCGTGCCGTAGATGCCGCGGACAGAGAGGCAGCCCTCGTCCATCTTGGCGCGCTTGCGCGAGGTCTTGACGATCTCGGGATTGATATAGACTTCAACCTTCGGGATTACCTTGGGCACTGCGCCCTGAGTAGCCTCTGGCGAAGCAGGGACCGTGCGATCCTCGCGGACGATGAAGATGCGGTAGGGCAGCGCAATCTGGGGCGCGGCGAGCGCAACGCCCTCGAGCTCGTAGTCGAGCGCCTCGGTCATATCCGCGATGATCACGGCGAGCTCCGCGCTGCCGAAGAGCTCCTCGGGCACCGGCTTCGCCGTCTCACGGAGCACTAGCGTGCCATCTTGCACGATTTCTTTCATGTTGCCTAGTATAGCGCAGCGGCGAGGCAAAATAAAGGCGGATCTAATGCTTCGTTGGATCCAATTCCCACCAGAATTTTTTGCTGAAGTTCTGCGCCTGGCTGCAGACGCTCTTTAAGTAGTAGAGGTCCTGTGTCGGAATCTTCTCAAGCGTGACGCCGAGGTGCGCCATCGTGATCGGCGGCAAGCCGTCCTGTTTGCGCGAATAATTGAGGTGGCGCTGAAAGAATCGCATCAGCTCGCCGCGCTCGGTCTGGCGCTTGCGACCCTTAGGCGCAGCTGCCGCCTTCTTTTCAAAGTCGGGGAGCAGGTCGCTTATCTTCTTCATATCAAGAGGTCGCTTCTATCTCGGCGCCCAGGTGCTGGAGGCGGTGGACGATATCCTCGTAGCCGCGGTTGATCGAGTAGACGTTGCGCAGGAGCGAACGGCCCTTCGCGCCGAGCATGGCGACCAAGATGATGGTCGCGGGGCGGAGCGCCGGCGGGCAGATCACCTCGGCGGCCTTGAGCCGCGTGGGGCCCTCGATCGAGATGCGGTGCGGGTCGTGGAGCGCGGTCGTGGCGCCCAAGCGATCGAGCTCGGTGTAGTAGATCGCGCGCTTCTCATAGACCCAGTCGTGGATCAGGGTCGTGCCCCTAGCCTGCGTCGCGATGACGGCGAAGAAGGGCAGGTTGTCGATGTTCATGCCCGGGTAGGGGCGTGCATGAATCTTCTCGGGGAAGGCGGTGAGCTCTGAGGGCTCGATCGAGAGGTCGACGAGTTTGGTCACGCCGTTTTCAGAGATGCGCTTGTTCGAGATGGTGAACTGCAAGCCCATCTTCTCGAGCAAGAAGAGCTCCACCTCGAGGAACTCGATCGGGACTGCGGTGATCTCGATCGCCGAGTGCGTGACGATCGCCGCTGAAATGAAGAACATCGCGTCGGTCGGATCCTCGGCGATGCTGTAGGACATGTCCGTGTTGATGTCCGGCATGCCGTTTATGGTGAGCGTCGTCGAACCGATACCCTCGACGCCGACGCCGAGCTGCTTCAAGAAGCCGCACACCTCCTGCACCTGGTAGTTGGCCGAGGCGTACTTGATGACCGAGGTACCGCTTATGCGCGCGGCGGCAAGCAGCGCATTGATAGTGGCCGTGTCGCTCGACTCATAGAGCACCACGTCTGCCGGCGCAAGGGATGAGTGAGAAATCTTGTAGCTGTCGGTCGTCGCATCGATCGCGACGCCGAACTTCTCAAGCGCCATGAGGTGCGGCCGAGCAGAGCGCAGGCCCAAGGTGCAGCCGCCCGACTGAGGTAGCTCGAACGACTTGAAGAGGTGGAGCAGGGGGCCGATGAACATCAGGATGCTGCGCGTGCGCGTGGCGGCTGCGCGGTCGATCGTCTCGAGCGAGACCTTCTCGGGCGGCGTGATGATCACATGTGTGCCTTCCCACTCCACGTCGGCGCCGATAGAGCGGAGCACCTCAATAAGGCGGTTTACCTCCTCGATCTTGGGCATGTGCTCGAGGGTCGTGCGGCCGCGGTTCAAGAGGGAGGCGGCGAGGAGCGCGACGGCACCGTTCTTGGAGCGGCTCACCTCGACCGTGCCCGAGAGCGGCTTGCCGCCCTCCACGACGAAATTCATTTCACCCTGCATTGCCGCCATCGTACCATCGGCCTCCCGTTTTTGCCCTGTGTACACGAGCGCGGTATCATGGCCGTAATGTCATTCTTCTCTCCGAAGCTCGGCATCGACCTAGGGACCACGAACGTGCTGGTCTTCGTGCCCGGCAAGGGGGTCGTGATCAACGAGCCGTCGGTCGTGGCCGTGGGCAAGGCGCACGGCAAGCTCGGCGCCAACAAGATCCTCGCTATCGGCGCCGAAGCCAAGAAGATGATCGGCCGAACGCCGGACGACATCATCGCCTACCGGCCGATGAAGGACGGCGTGATCGCCGACTATCGCGTCACCGAGGCGATGCTGCGCTACTTTATCCGTAAGGCGTTGGGGCGCAACCCGTTCAAACCGACGGTGCTCGTCTCGGTGCCGGCGGGCGTCACCTCCACCGAGAAGCGCGCGGTGATCGAAGCGGCCATGAAGGCGGGTGCCAAGAACGCGTACGTGGTCAAAGAGCCGATCCTCGCCGCGATCGGCGCGGGCATCCCGATCCACGAGCCGATGGGGCGGATGGTCGCCGACATCGGCGGCGGCACGATCGACGTGGCCGTGATATCGCTCGGCGGCATCGTCGCCTCGACGAGCGTGAAGTGCGCAGGCGACAGGCTCGACCGCGCCGTCGTCGACCACGTGAAGAAGCAGTACAACCTCGCGATCGGCGACAAGACCGCCGAGGAGGTCAAGATCCGCGTCGGCGCGGCCGTACCGATGAACGAGGAACTGACATTGCCGATCCGCGGCCGCGACATGGTCTCGGGGCTCCCGCGCACGGTGGACCTCTCGACGAACGACCTGGTTCAGGCGATGTCGCGTGAGCTCCGCGAGATGACGCAGGCGATCCGCAAGGTCTTGCAAGAGACGCCGCCAGAGCTCGCGGCTGACATCATCGACAACGGCATCATCCTGACCGGCGGCTCCTCGCAGCTGCGGCAGATGCCGGAGCTCGTCTACCGCCGCACCGGCGTCGTCGCCAAGCTCGCGACCGACCCCTACTACTGCGTCGCGCGCGGCACCGGCATCGCCCTCAAGCATCTGGACACGTACCAGAAGAGCATCATCGCCAAGCAATGAACCGACAGCACGCGTACGTGATCGAGGCGGGGGCAGAGGAGGGGATTGAAATCGCCCAGAAATACGCGAGTGAGGAATTGGGTATTAGGAATAAGGGCAACGCGGACTGGATCGAGCTGCGCTACGGGCTGCTCTCGGTCGAGGATTCTCGGCGTGTGCAGGAGCTCGCGGTGCAAGCGCCGATCAAGAGTGACAAGAAGGCACTCGCGATCGCCGCGAACCGCGCGTATCACGAGGCGCAGAACGCGCTCTTGAAGCTCTTTGAGGAGCCGCCAGAGGGGACGTACCTCTTTTTGATCGTCCCCACGGCCGGGATGCTCTTGCCCACACTCCGGTCGCGCGTCCAAATCTTGGAAAATCCGAAAAAGAAGAACACTATCATATATGATAGTGACGGTATCGCAGCTGAATTTATAAAAGGAAGTAAAGAGAAAAGGACAGCGCTCATCAAGAAGCTGACGAGCGGGCGGGATGAAGAAGAACGGCGAGAGAATCGCGAGGCGGCGCTCGCGATCGTGAACGGGATCGAGGCGGTCGCATATCGGGACGTAGTACGTCCTACAGCTGATGTAGGACGTAGTACGTCCTACATATGGGCGCTATTGAAGGAGTTACAGGTGTTGCGCGGCTATCTGCACGATCGCAGCGCGCCGGTCAAGATGATCCTCGAGCATCTCTCGCTCGTCCTGCCGCGCAATTTGTTATCATGAACGCATATGGCATACGACTTTTCTAAACTGAAGACGCAGATTCAAGAGACCGAGGAATGGCTCTCGCGCGAGCTCGCCGGCGTGCGCACCGGCCGCGCGACACCGACCCTGCTCGACGGGGTGAAGCCCGAGGCCTACGGTTCTCGCACATCGCTGCGCGAGCTCGGCTCGGTCACCGTCGAGGACGCGCGCACGCTCCGCATCATCCCTTGGGACAAGAGCCTGGTGAAAGCGATCGAGAAGGGCATCACCGACGCGAACCTCGGTGTGGGCGTCGCGACCGACGACCAAGGGATCCGCGTGTCATTCCCCGAGCTCACGAGCGAGCGGCGTGACCAGCTCTTGAAGATCGCCGGCGAGCGCACCGAGCAGGCCAAAGTGACGCTCCGCACGCATCGCACCGACGCCTTGAAGGCGCTCGAGGCCGCAGAGAAGGAGGGCGGCATGGGCGAAGACGAGGTCAAGCGCCTCAAAGGCGAGGTGCAGAAGATGATCGACGCCGGCAACGAGGCGCTGCTCGCGGTCTTGGAGCGTAAGGAGGAAGAAATCGCGCAATAAGCGTAGTAGAGGTAATGAGCGTCCTGATATTCATCCTCGTCATCGTCGCACTCATCGTGGTGCACGAGTTCGGGCACTTCGTCGTGGCGAAGCTCTCGGGGATGCGGGTCGACGAGTTCGGCCTCGGCTATCCGCCGCGCGCCTTGACGATCGCCAAGGTCGGCGAGACGTCCTACACGCTCAACTGGCTCCCGTTCGGCGGGTTCGTCAAGATCTATGGCGAGGATGGCGGCGAGCACGGTTCACGCGCCTTCTCCTCGCGGCCGCGCCATTTGCAGGCGCTCGTGCTCGTCGCGGGCATCGCGATGAACCTCCTCTTCGCCTATGTGCTTATCACCAGTGCACTCGTGGCCGGCACGCCGCGGGCGCTCGCGCCAGGCGAGCTCGCCACCGCGCGCGACACGCAGCTCCTGGTCGCGAATGTCTTGCCCGGCTCGCCGGCAGCGAACGCCGGGCTCGTGCCTGATGACTCGATTACGGCTGCTGAAGATGGCCGCTATCAGTTCTCGGGTGTCGATTCGGCTGCATTCACGAAGTTCGTTTCAAACGGGGCGGGGCAGACGATCGTCGCGCTCACGGTCAAGCACGCGGACGGCCGCATGGCGACCGTCTTTGCGCGGCCACAGACAGGCATCATCCCAGGCGACCCCTCGCGTGCCGCGCTCGGCGTCGAGGTGGCGACCGTCGGCGTCGTGCCGGTCTCGTTCACACAGGCGCTCACCGAGGGAGCGAGTCTCACCTGGGGCGCGACCGTGCTCACTGCGCAGGGCCTGTGGAACTTCTTTGCGAGCGTGTTTACGCTCCGCGCCAACCTCTCGCAGGTCTCGGGGCCTGTCGGTATCGCGGGTGCCGTCGGCGCCGCCTCCGCGCAAGGGATCGGCGACCTCCTCTCCTTGATGGCGATCATTTCGATCAACCTCGCTCTCATCAACCTGATCCCGGTGCCGGCCTTGGACGGCGGCCGACTCCTCTTCGTGATTATCGAGAGCGTCATCCGACGGCCGATCAACCAGAACGTCGCCCGCACCTTAAACGCGATCGGCTTCGTCTTCCTCGTCCTCCTCATGGTCGTCGTGACCGCGCACGACATCTTCCGCATCGTGGGATAAAAGGATAGCGCCGCCCTGGTGGACGGCGCTTGGTTGATTGAAAGAGTCTATGCCGTGAGCAGCGTCTTTGTGGCGTCGGCGACTGTGTAATCGTCGATTTCGCCATAGGTCGGGTGCTTCACGGTGAAGTGGTGGCCTTTTCCGGTCACATCGACGTCGAGACCGACCTGCAAGATGCCGTCGCCATAGATGAGGAGCGACCGCTTCGTGACCGGCAAACTGTAGAGCACCGGCTCGTCGCAGACGAGGAGCACGAGCGCGCCGAACTTGCCGTCGTGCTTCTTGACCCATGACTGCACCGGCACGTTCTTGCCGTTGTCCTGATACGTCTAGACGTCGTTCTGCCGGCTGCCGTGCGCATCGAGCATCACAACGCCGCCGTGCTTGGCTGCCCACGCATCGAGGAACCACGCGAGCTCCCTTGACAGTCGCTCGCGGTAGAGCCGCTTGATTGCGCGGTTCACTACCTTCTTCGCGCTAATATTGAGCTTCCGCGCGTGGGTCTGGTACTCGGCCAGGGTTTCTTCAGACACGAACAGCGTACCCTCATTTACATCAAACTTCTGCATTACTTCCTCCCGAAAAGAACGATCCGAAGGCCGCAGTATGTCATGAGTCCCGTTCTACGTCAATCGCGCTGCATATGTTTTGGCTTTTCGGTGGATTTTCTCTTACAATAGGAGCCACATGCGTCAATCATCACTCTTCACCAAGACCCGCCGCGAGGCGCCAGCGGACGAGGTCGCGAAGAACGCCCAGCTCCTCGTGCGCGCCGGCTATATCCATAAGGAATTGGCGGGCGCCTATTCGTACTTGCCTTTGGGCTTGCGCACCCTGAACCGCATCGTGCAGATCATCCGCGAAGAGATGGATGCGATCGGCGGGCAGGAGCTCGTCATGACCGCGCTCCAAGACAAGGAGCTCTGGAGCCGCACCGACCGCTGGGACGATGACAAGGTCGATAACTGGTTCAAGACGTCATTCAAGAGCGGGGGAGAGACGGGGCTCGCGATCACGCACGAAGAGCCGCTGACCCGCATCATGACCGAGCACATCTCCTCGTATCGCGACCTGCCGGTCTACGCGTACCAATTTCAGAATAAGTTCCGCAATGAACTGCGCGCGAAGAGCGGCATCATGCGCGGCAAAGAGTTCTTGATGAAGGATCTCTACTCATTCTCTAAGGACGACGCCGAGCATGCGGCGTTTTATGCGAAGGCGCGCGAGGCGTACAAGAAGGTGTTCTGTCGCGTCGGGATCGGCGAGGAGACGTTCGTCACCTTCGCCTCGGGCGGCATCTTCTCTCCGTTCTCTGAAGAATTTCAGACTGTCTCAGATGCGGGAGAAGACACTATTTATATAGACGAGGCGAAGAAGATCGCGGTGAACAAGGAGGTGATGACCGATGAGACGCTCACGACGCTCGGACTCGACCGCGCGACGCTCGTCGAGAAGAAGGCGATCGAGGCAGGGAACATCTTCAACCTCGGGACGCGCTTCTCCGAGCCCTTGGGTCTCTCCTATACCGACGAGTCGGGCGCGAAGAAGCCGGTCGTGATGGGGAGCTACGGCATCGGCCCGACGCGCCTCATGGGCATCATCGTCGAGGTGCGCGCCGACGGGAAGGGCTTGGTCTGGCCTGCTGAGGTCGCGCCATTCCCATATCACCTCGTCTCGCTCGGCAAGGCGGGCGACGACGTGACCAAGGCAGCCGAGGAGCTCTACGAAGACTTCGCCAAGGCGGGCGTCGAGGTGCTCTACGACGACCGCGACCTGCGCGCCGGGGAGAAGTTCGCCGACAGCGACTTGCTCGGCATCCCCAAGCGCATCGTGGTGGGCAAAGAGGCGGCAGCGAGCGAGGTCTACGAAGTGGTCGATCGCGCGACCGGCGCAGTAGAGAAGAAGTCCCGCGCCGAGCTCCTCGCGCGTTAACATGGCCAAGTTTTCGAAAAGCACCCTTTTCTCTAGCGACATCGCGATCGACCTTGGCACCGCCAACACGCTCGTCTACGTGCGCGGCAAGGGCGTCGTGATCAACGAGCCCTCGGTCGTCGCGGTCAACGACAAGACGCACCAGGTCGTCGCGGTCGGCAAAGAGGCCAAGACGATGCTCGGCAAGACGCCGGCGCACATCCGCGTCGTGCGCCCCCTCTCGCACGGCGTCATCTCTGACTTCGAGGTGACGGAGGAGCTCCTCACGTACCTGATCACCAAGGCGCAGAGCGGGCGCACGCGCCTCTTCGGCCCGCGGGTCGTGATCGGCGTGCCGACCGGCGTCACGAACGTGCAGAGCCGCGCGGTGCGCGACGCAGCAAAGACGGCGGGCGCGCGCGAGGCGTTCATCATGGAGGAGCCGGTCGCCGGCGCGATCGGCTCCAAGCTGCCGGTCTTCGACGCGGTCGGGACGATGGTGCTCGACATCGGCGGTGGTACGACCGACATCGCGGTGATCGCCTTGAAGGGCGTCGTCGCCTCCAAGAGCTCGCACGTGGCGGGTGACCGATTCAACGAGAACATCATCGACTTCGTCCGAAGCGAGTTCAAGCTCGGCATCGGCGAGCGCACGGCAGAGGATGTCAAGATCGCGATCGGCGCGGTGATGCCGCTCAATGAGCCGCTCTCGCGCACGGTGCGCGGTCGCGACTACGCGACCGGGTTGCCGCGCGAGATCACTCTCACGGACGCGCATATCCGCGAGGCTATCGCGCCCTCGCTCGACACTTTGCTCGACACGATGAAGGAGGTGATCGAGGCGACGCCGGCCGAGCTCCTCTCTGACGTGCTGCAGCACGGCGTGACCGTTTTCGGTGGCGGGGCGCTCCTGCGCGGGTTGCCGCAGATCCTCGCCAAGATGCTCGGCGTGCCGGTACGCGTCGCGCCCGACCCGCTCACCTCAGTCGTGCGCGGTGCCGGCATCGTGACCGAGAATCCAGAGCCCTACGCAGACTTTTTCATCGATGAAGAGGACATCCTTAGCGAGGCGTAACGCGCTCCTCTCTGGTGGGTCCCTCTCGTGGGGCGTGTCCGTGCTCGCCGTGGTGCTTGTGGTCGCGCTCGTCCGCTTCATCGCGCCGAACCTCTTCTGGCGCGTCGTGTCGCCGGTCTTTTCAGTATCATCAGGTGTAGCATCGGCGACGCACACGTTCTTCAGCAGTTTTGAGAATGCTGCCGCACTTGAGAAGAAAGTCGAACAGTTGATTAACGAGAATGCTGCGCTCGCGAGCGAGAACGCCGCGCTCACTGAACAACTGAAGGGGATCGATGCGCTCGGCGCAGTCCCGCAGGGGATCATCGCTGGCGTCGTCGCGCGGCCACCCGAGAGCCCGTATGACACGCTCGTCGTGGCGCGCGGCTCTGCGACTGAGGTCGTGTCTGGAATGGAGGCCTTCGGCGCAGGTGGCGTGCCGCTCGGTGTCGTCACCTCGGTGCTTACCGATTTCTCGCGCGTGACGCTCTTTTCCTCACCAACGCTCACGTCGAGCGTGGTGATCGGCTCGAAACATGTTCCGGTGCAAGTGACAGGCGCTGGCGGCGGCGCGTTGCGCGCCGTCGTCGCACGTGCTTCGAGCATCACAGAAGGGGACACGGTCTATGCACCCGGTCCGGGACTGTTGCCGATCGGGACGGTCGCGCGGATCGATAGTGACCCATCCTCGCCCTCGGTCTCGCTCCAGATCGCTCCCGTGTCGAACCCGTTCATGATCTCGTGGGTCGAACTTCGAGCGACCGGCCCGACGTTCGTGAAGTCGCTCTCGTTTGCGACCTCGACGCTCCCATGATCCGCGGCCTTCTCACGCTCGCACCGCTTATTTCGCTCATATTCTTCCCGTGGCCGTTCACCGCTATGCTCGCGCTTATTGCAGCGGGCTTTGAGCCCCTGGCACCACTCGCTGCCGGCATCTTTGCAGACGTTCTCTACTACTCGTCATACGCGCAGGCGTGGCCTCGCTATACGCTCTACGGTGCTGTCGCAACGCTCGCGGCCTACCTCGTGCGTCGCCAGCTCTCAAAGAGTATTATCGGAGGATGATGTGGAGGCGACGCCGCAGGCAGGATCCGGAGATCGCGCCGGACGAGATATTCCTCGACTCCTCTAATTCGCCAGAGTTCGATCGTCGCCGATTCGAAGGCCGGCTCGAGACGCCCTTGCCGCGCGCGACGTTCGTGTGGCTCACGGCCGGTCTCTCGCTCATGTTCGGTGTCCTCGCGGTGCGCGCGTGGGACTTGCAGGCGGTGAACGGTGCCGCGTTCGCGGAGGAGAGCGCGCATAACAGCCTCGAGGCGCGGACGCTCTTCGCTCCTCGCGGCGTGATCACCGACGTGAACGGCGTCGTGGTCGCCGACAATGTGGAGCGGTCGGACGGCACGGTCGGCCGCGACTACCGGTATCCGTCGCTCAGTCAGGTGATAGGCTATGTCTCGTACCCGAAGAAAGATGCGAACGGCGTCTACTACGACACCGAGGAACGCGGCGTGGCCGGACTCGAAGCCGGGTATGATTCACTGCTCGCCGGCAAGAACGGTCGACTCCTCACCGAGATGGACGTCGCTGGCAACGTGCGGTCAGAGGGGACGATCGTGCCAGCACAGGCGGGTGGGACGCTCGCGCTCTCGATCGACGCAGATCTGCAAGAGCGGCTCGCGCTCGCGATCGCCGATATTGCGCAGGCGCGAGGCTTCATCGCCGGCTCGGGCGTGATCATGGACGTGCAGTCGGGAGCCGTTCGCGCGCTCGTCTCCTACCCGAGTTACGACTCTGAGGTGATGAGCAACGGGAGTCCTGCCGCGACGATCGCTGGCTACAACGCGAACATCGGCCGCCCGTTCCTCGATCATGCGGTGCAGGGCGTCTACACGCCGGGCTCGATCGTGAAGCCGTTCGTCGCGGCCGGGGCTCTCACCGACGGGCTCATAACACAGAACACGGTGATCAACGACCCGGGCAGCCTGACGATCCCGGATCCATATCACCCCGGCAAGAGCTTCTTCTATAAGGGTTGGAAGGCTCTCGGTCCTGTGGATGTCGAAAAGGCGATCGCCTGGTCCTCGGACGTATTCTTCTACACCGTCGGCGGGGGCTTCGGCAGTCAGAAAGGGCTCGGCATCGACCGGCTCGAATACTGGTATCGGCAGTTCGGGCTCGGGAGCATGACGGGCATCGACCTCGCGGGGGAGGCGGCGGGTCTCATCCCGACGCCGGACTGGAAGCAAGCGACCTTCGGCGAGCCGTGGTACTTGGGCGACACCTACTTCACGGCGATCGGGCAGTACTCGGTACAGGTGACGCCGGTGCAGATGGCGCGCGCGACCGCCGCGGTCGCGAACGGCGGCAAACTCTTCACCCCGACACTGCTGAAAGAACAAGCGCCCGCCTATACGACCGTTGCTGCGAGTCCCGCGATGCTCGCGGTCGTGCGTGCCGGCATGCGGCAGAGCGTCACGAGCGCGCTCGCGGGCGCGATCGACCTGCCGTACGTCTCGGTCGCGGCCAAGACGGGCACGGCGCAGACCGGCACGCGCAATCAATATGACAACTCGTGGGTCGAGGGCTTCTTCCCGTACGACAATCCGCGCTACGCGTTCGCGGTCGTGCTCGAACGAGGGCCCCAGGGCGCCGGAGAGCAGGCGGTGAACGTGATGCAGGAGCTCTTCAGTTCTCTGTACGCCGCCAATTCGCCGTATGTAGGCGGTACTGCAACGACGACCGCGCTGCGCTAGGGCGTTTAACTTGCATGTTCATGAGGCTCGCGTACAATGCCCACACTACACACTATGGCTGACCAACAACCGACCGTCGTTTCGCAGGAAAAGTTCGATGAGATGATCAAGGAGCTCGAGTTCTTGAAGACGGTTCGGCGCACCGAGATCGCTAAGAGCCTCGAATACGCTCGCTCGCTCGGCGACCTCTCTGAGAACGCGGAGTACCAGGAGGCGCGCGACTTGCAGGCAGCGACAGAAGAGCGCATCAAGAAGCTCGAGGAGCTCGTCAAGAACACGACCATCCTCACCGATGGCAAGAAGAAGAACGAGGTCGGCTTCAACTCTACGGTCGCGATCCGCAAGGAGGGCGCGAGGGAGTTGCACGAGTACACGATCGTCGGCAGCGAGGAGGCGGACATGCGCGTGAAGAAGCTCTCGCATCTCTCGCCGCTCGGCGCAGCCTTGATGGGCAAGAAGAAGGGCGACACCTTCTCCTTCTCGACCCCGGCCGGCAAGCAGACCTACACGATCGAAAAGGTAAGCTGATCGGGTGCTATAGTAGGGCATATGGCTTTACTCGAGACGGTACACGCTGACCGGCTTGCTAAGATCGAACGACTGCGGGAGGCGGGCATGGAGGCGTATCCGGCTCGGACGCGCCGCACGCACGCCGTCGACGACTTTCTCGAGAATCACGGCATCCTCGAGAAGAACAGCGAGGAAGTCGCGCTCGCCGGCCGCGTGCTGTCGCTGCGCGAGCACGGCGGGTCGATATTCGCAGATATTTTCGATGGGACGAAAGGGCAGTGCTACCTGCAGCGCGATAAGCTCGGCGACGACCTGTTCGACCTCTTCGTCGCGACGGTCGATACCGGCGACGTGATCGAGGTGTCAGGCCTCGCGTTCACGACGAAGCGCGGAATGCCGACGTTGGCCATCACCGGTTGGCGCATGCTCGCGAAGTCGCTCCGGCCGCTGCCGGACGAATGGTTCGGCATCAAGGACGAGGACGAGCGCTATCGCAAGCGTTACCTCGACATCTTGCTCACCAAGGATCTCGCTGACCGGATCAAGCGCCGTTCGCGGTTCTGGAACACGATTCGTTCGTACCTGCTCGAGCGTGACTTCATCGAAGTAGAGACGCCGGTCTTAGAGACGACGACTGGCGGGGCAGAGGCACGGCCGTTTGAGACGCACCACAACGCACTCGACTTGAATGTCTACCTCCGCATCTCGGCAGGCGAGCTATGGCAGAAGCGTTTGATAGTCGCGGGACTGCCCAAGGTCTTCGAGATCGGGCGCATCTTCCGCAACGAGGGCATGTCGGCGGAGCATGCGCAGGACTACACGCAGGTCGAGTTCTATGAAGCATTTAAGGACTACGAGGCCGGGATGGAGATGGTTGCAGACCTGTATCGTAGGATTGCCGACGAGGTATATGGTACGCGCGTCTTCACGATCAAAGGACTTGAGATCGATCTGAATAAAGAGTGGGAGACCTACGACTTCTGCAAGCTGATGCAGGGCGCGTATGGATTCGATCCGCGCGAAGTCAGTGATCTGTCGGATGCAGACGCACGTGCGCTCTTGAAGAAACATGACCCGGCGTACGATGGGAATGAGGAGGGTATCGGCCGCGTCGTCGACCTGTTGTGGAAGAAGATCCGCAAGGGGCTCGCCGGACCCGGCTTCTTGATCAATGTGCCGGTATATCTTGAGCCGCTCGCGAAGAAGAGCGACAAGGATCCGCGCGTCGTAGAGCGATTCCAGGTGATGATCGCCGGATCAGAGATCGGCAAGGGCTTCAGCGAGCTCAACGATCCCGTCGACCAGGCGGAGCGTTTCAAGCGTCAGCAGGAGCTGCGCGACGCGGGAGACGAGGAGGCACAGATGCCTGACGCAGAGTTCGTCGAAGCACTCGAATACGGCATGCCGCCGGCCTTCGGCTTCGGCGTCTCGGAGCGGCTCTTCAGCTTTCTCGAGGGCGTCTCTGTGCGCGAGGGGCAGATCTTCCCCTTGATGCGTCCGAAATAGGGCTTTCTTAGCAAGCACCGGCGCGGCGAGAGCCGCGCCGGTGCTTGTTTTTCTGACTGTTGATAACCTTAATAGGAAAAGTGGGGGAGAGTGGTGTAAGATTCATAACTAGTGGGAAGAAGTGGAACCGGAGTGGTGGCCGGTCTCCGCCCCCTCCCGCGCCACACCCGCCATGTTCATCGGCGAATACCTGCACACGCTCGACCCGAAGAATCGTGTCTCGCTCCCGGCTAAATTCCGGAAGGACCTGGGCCGCACCGTCGTCATGACGCGCGGCCTCGATCATTGCCTCGTCGTCTACCCGAAGAAGGCGTGGCAGCAGGAAGCGCAGTCTCGCGTCGCGCACGCGAGCGGCACAGCAGCGGCGCGCGGGCTCGCGCGTCTCTTCCTCTCTGGCGCGATGGAGGCGGACGTCGACTCGGTCGGCCGCGTGCTCGTCCCCGACCACCTGAAGCGGTATGCAGGCCTGACGAGCAAGACGGTCATCGCCGGCGTCGCCGAGCGCGTCGAGATCTGGGACGAGAAGGCGTGGAAGGCCTACACCGCCTCGATCGAGCGCGATGCCGACGCATTCGCCGAGCAGCTCGGCAACCCCGAGTGATATGGAGGCGAAGCACGACAGCGTCATGACGGCAGAGGTACTCGAGGCGCTTGCGGTGCAGCCCGCGGATACGGTCGTGGACGCGACCTTGGGCGGGGCAGGGCACTTCAAAGAGATCATCGCCGCGCTCGGCGAGGGCGGCACGATCGTCGGCATCGACGCCGACCAGGCAGCGGTCGAGCGCGCCCGCGAGGCCTACGCTGTGGACCGCCGCCCCGAGCGGCCGGTCGCGCACCTGGTGAACGACAACTTCCGCAATCTCTCGCGCATCCTCGAGCGCGTGAACGTCGGCCAGGTCGACAAGATCCTCTTCGATCTCGGGTGGAGCGGCTATCAGATCGCCGCGCCGCGGGGCTTCACCTTCCAGAGCGACGAGCCGCTTCTCATGACCTACGGCGAGGGCGGCGAGACGGCTGCCGACATCGTGAACTCCTCGAGCGAAGAGGAGCTCGCGGACATCATCGCGACCTACGGCGAAGAGCGCTTCGCGCGGAGCATCGCGCGCTCGATCGTCGCCGCGCGGCAAAAGGAGCGGCTCCTCACGACCGGCGCTTTGGTCGAGGCGATCAAGGCCGGTACCCCGGCGTGGTACCACAATCGCAAGATTCATCCGGCGACTAAGACCTTCCAAGCGCTTCGCATCGCCGCCAATGACGAGATCGGGGCTTTGAAGGAGGGGCTCGCGGCAGCGCTCGCAGCGCTCGCGCATGGTGGACGGCTCGCGGTGATCACCTTCCACAGCATCGAGGATCGCGTGGTCAAGAACGCGCTCCGCGCGGCCGCTGAGGGCGGCCTTGGCGCGCTCGTTTCTAAGAAGCCACTCGTCCCGTCTCGTGCCGAGGTGCTCGCGAATCGCCGCGCACGGAGCGCTAAGCTGCGCGTCTTTGAGCGCGCGGCGGCCGCAGAGGTCGAGGCCTCGGGATCGATGAGCATCATGCTGTCCTATGTCTAGCCTCCGCGTATACCCCGTGAGAGCGAAGCCCTTTTACGGGGCCTATCTCCCGTTCTCGTTCTTCTCTCTTGCGAGCGGCACCGTCGGCGTGCTCGCGGTCGCCTATATCGGCCTCATCGCGGTCGTCATGAGCTATGCGGCGCTCTCCGTCGAGTTCTCGCAGTCGGTCAGGAGCGACGAAGCAGCAGTGGCGCAGCTTGAGTCGCAGTATCTCGACGCCGTCGAGCGTATCACGAGTACCGACTACGCCGCCGAGGGCTATCAGAAGCCGATCGCCCAAGTGTTCGTTCGGGCGCAGAGCGCCACCGCATTGCGCTAAGATTGCGGATATGCGAGCGCAGTTCCGCAACCGCATCCGCTTCATCCTGTTCCTGGTCGTCGCCGCAGCACTCCTCATCCTGCTGCGGCTCTATTTCATACAGATTGTCCGCGGCGACGACTATGCACAAAAGGCTGATCGGCAGTTCGCCTCGGGCGCGAGCGGCCTCTTCGACCGCGGATCGATCTACTTCACCCGCAAGGACGGGACGCTCATCTCCGCCGCGACGCTCGCGAGCGGCTTCTTGGTCGCGATCAATCCGCAGACCCTGGGCGACCCTGAGGCGGCGTATACGGCGATCAACGCTGCCGCATCGACCTCCGTCTTCATGTCGCACGACGCATTCATCGCAGCAGCAGCAAAGAAGAGCCAAGCCTACATCGAGGTAGCGCATCGGCTCTCGATCGCCGACGGGCAGGAGCTCGCCGACAAAGACATCCCCGGTGTGCAGGTCTTGAAGGAGCGTTGGCGCTACTATCCGGGCGGTACGATGGCGGCGCAGTCGATCGGCATCGTCTCTTACGGCTCGGGCGACACGCTCGCGGGTCAAACCGGGCTTGAGGCGCAATATGAGGGCACGCTCTCGCGCGCGGGCGACTCGCTCTACAAGAACTTTTTCGCGCAGCTCTTCTCAGACGTGGGTAACCTGCTCGTGAACGCGCGCGACGCGCGCGAGGGCGACATCGTCACGACGATCGAGCCCGAGGTGCAGACGCGCCTCGAGCACGACTTGAAGAAGGTCAACGATCAGTATTCGAGCAAGGAGTCCGGCGGGATCATCATGGACCCCTCGACCGGCGCGATCGTCGCGATCGCCTCGTATCCGGCCTACGACGCGAACGATCTGCGCAATGTCGACGCGAGCCTCCTCGGCGACCCGCTCGTCGAGCACGTGCACGAGTTCGGCTCGATCGTGAAGCCCCTCACCATGACCTCTGGCCTCGACGCGGGCGTCATCACGCCGCAGACGACCTACAACGACACAGGGTGCATCACCGTGAATACGGCGAAGATATGCAACTGGGACTTGAAGCCGCGCGGGGTGATCCCGATGCAGCAGATCATCGAGCAGTCCTTGAACGTCGGAGCCTCCTGGATTGCGACAGAGTTGGGGCAGGACAAGTTCCGCTCCTACTTCACGACGCTCTTCGGGCAGAAGACGGGCATCGATCTGCCGAACGAGGGCCGCTCGCTCTTAAGCAACCTGAGTAAGCCGCAGCAGGTCGGCTACGACACTGCTTCGTTCGGGCAGGGTATCGCTGAGACGCCGGTGCAGGTGATTCGCGCTGAAGCCGCGATCGCGAACGGCGGCGTGATGGTGCAACCGCACCTCGTGAGCGCGATACGATTGAACTCCGGCATCACGCGCACGCTCGACTGGAGCCGGACGACGCCGGTCTTCTCTGCGGCGGCGGCGCGCGAGACGACCGCGATGATGACCGCCCTCGTCGACGAGAAGCTTGAAAACGGCAAGGCCAAGATCCCGACCATGTCGGTCGCTGCCAAGACGGGCACCGCACAACTCACGAACGGTCGCGGCGGCTACTACACCGACCGCTTCTTCCACTCCTTCGTCGGCTATTTCCCATCATACGCGCCAAGGTTTATCATTCTCTTGTATACGAACGATCCCAAGGGCGTAGAGTACGCGTCGGAGACCCTGGACTCCACCTTCCTTGACCTGACGCGCTTCCTCATCGACTATTACGCGATCCCGCCTGATCGCGGCCTGCCTGCCGGCCAGGCAGGCGTCACCGCGGGCGCGGCCGGGAGCAGTCAAGCGACACTATGAAAGAAGCGATGAAAAATACATGCAAATATCTGCTCGCGAGCCTGCTCGCGGTGTTTGCGCGCGCTGTCGTGCGTCGCTATCGCCCGCGCATCGTGATGGTCACCGGCTCGGTAGGGAAGACCTCTACCAAGGACGCCGTCGCGGCCGTCCTCTCGACGCGCTTTTTCGTGCGTAAAAGCGCAAAGAGCTTCAATAGCGAGCTCGGCGTCCCGTTCACGATCCTCGGCGTCGAGAATCCGTGGACTGACGCGCTCGCGTGGCTGCTCATCTTCAAGAGCGCACTCGCACTCCTCCTGTTGCCGAATCATTATCCGAACTTGCTCGTGCTCGAGGTCGGCGCGGACAAGCCGGGCGACCTCGCGCGCATCTTGAAGATCGCCACGCCAGACGCCGTCGTCGTGACCAAGCTGCCCGAGATCCCCGTGCACGTCGAGGCCTACGCGTCGCCCGAGGCGGTACGCGAAGAGGAGTTCGCTCCGGCGCACGCGCTTAGGGGTGCTGCGCCGCTTATCGTCTCGACAGACGACCCGTACGCGCTCGATCATGCGCTCCGCACGCCGGCGCGCGTGATGACTTTTGGCGTCGCAGATAACGCGCTCGTGCACGTCTCGAACATCGATTTCTATACTGAAGAGGGGAAGGTCGCCGGTATGCAGGCAGATATCGGACTCGAGCAGGAGAAGGGGCGCTGCATCGTGAAGGGCTCCGTCGGTCGCACCCAGATCTGGCCCGCTGCGGCGGCGCTCGCCGCTGGCCATGCGTTCGGCGTCTCGCTAGCAGATTCTCTCGCCGCGCTTGGGGAGTATGTGCCGCCGCCAGGCCGCGGGCGGCTCTTCGTAGGCGTAAACGGCTCGGTCATCATCGACGACTCGTATAACGCATCGCCGACGGCCGTTGAGGAGGCGCTTGCTACCCTCAAGGCGTTCCCGGCCACGGGGCGCAAGATAGCGGTGCTCGGCGACATGCTCGAGCTCGGGCGCTATTCTGCTGTCGAGCATGAGCGGATCGGTGCGCTCGCTGCAGAGTTTGCAGATGTCATCGTCGCCGTCGGGATCCGCGCTCGCGCGTTCGCGGCAGTGCCGGGTAGGGCAGAGGCGCTCCTCTTTGATGACTCGGCGAGCGCGGCTCGTGCGCTCGCAGACTATGTGCACGAGGGAGACGTGCTTGTGGTGAAGGGGTCGCAGTCAGTGCGCATGGAGCGCGTCGTCAAGGCGCTCCTCGCAGACCCACAAGACACTCCGCGCCTCGTGCGCCAAGAGAAGAAGTGGCTCGCTAAAGCGTAGCGCGGTCGGGGAAAGTCTGGTATAAGAAACAGCAAGTGCGATAGATGGCCCTATCGTCTAACGGCTAGGACAGATCCCTCTCACGGATCAAATCAGGGTTCGATTCCCTGTAGGGTCACAAATCTAGTGGATCGTCGGTTTGTCGCCGCCGTCAAACAGCTTCTCGGCGAGGTTGTGTTCGAGGAACTTGCGGGTCTGTGAGAGCGACGCGAGCTCTTCGTTCGCCTGACCGACATTCGCCGCAGAGCCCTCGCCGATCTGGCGTTCGAGGGCAGCGATCTTGCCGTTCGTCGACTCCATCCAGTCAGAGACGACCTTGCGGACGACAGCGAGTTCGGCTGCCGAGAGCTCGATGCCGGTGTGCTCAGCGTCGCGCATCGTGCGCTCTTCGCTCGTGAGGAGATGCTCCGGCTTGCCGTGGCTCTCGATCGCGAGATCGGCCGCGCGATGGATCGATTCTTTGCCAAACCCGAAGTGTGCGAATGTCATATCTATTGATGCTACGCCGCCCGCTCGGGCGGTCAACCGGCTGTGGTGCATAAACAAAAAGGGCGGGGAATCCCCACCCTCAGTGCTTCAGCCATCAGGCCGGAGCGAACTTTTTTCTTGCGTTGCGGATCCTGCGACAAGCGAGTCGTCGCAGGAGGTTCCCGAGGTATTTCCTCCGGCCGCCGTCCGTGACACCGACTAGCGCAATCCGGATCCCGTCCCCAACTCGACTCTCGATGTCACCTGCGAATCCCAACACGACGTTGAGTTTAGCCTCTTCTTCAGACGTCAGTTTCGCCTTAGTCATGCGATCCTCCCTGTAAAGGTTCAGCTAACAAGCAAAGGATAGCATACATATGCGCGCATGTCAAGCAAGCATTTATCCACAAAAAGAGTCGGCGCCCCGAGGGCGCCGATGAATGCGTGCCGGTTCAGGCCGCGAGTGCGCGATAGACATGCCGATTGTCGCGGAGCTGACGACAGATCGGCGTCACTCCGGTGATGCGGCTCACAACGCGCGCGAGCGTCGCCGCAGCGACGCGCGACTCGTGCTTATCCTTGAGTGCGACGATCCACTTCACTGCACTGGCGCCCGACTTGTTCAGGGTCAGAATGATCGAGCCGTTGACGAGCTCGTTTAGTCCGAGGACTAAGTTTGCCTGCCTGATACTGATCTCCTTCTTGAACCATATGCCGACGACGGATGGCTGTTCTAGCGAGACCTGTTCAGGGTGCACTGCGACAGCGTTGAAGTATTGATGCTTCATGTAAGACTCCTTTCATCTATGTTGTAGGTGGAGCAGCAGTCGAGAGGCACAAGCATCATGCCGAAGAACACGACCGCTAAAACGGTACGATAAAAAGCGCAAAAGCGCAAGTGCTACGCGAGGAGTGCGTCGATGACGGCCTTCACGTCTGCGCCGTCAGCCTTGCCCTTCAAGTCCTTCATCAGCATGCCGGTGAGCTTGCCGGCCTCGGCCTTCCAAGTGACGCCGAGTTCGGCCATCTTGGCCTTTGCGATCGCCTCGATCTCGGCTCGCGGCATCATCTGGGGGAGATAGGAGTCGATGATCTCGAGCTCTGCCTGTTCGACGGCGATCAGGTCGGTGCGGTTCGCCTTGGTGAACTGCTCGATCGAGTCCTTGCGCTGGTTGCTCGAGCGCTTCAGCACCGCGATCGCCTCTTCGTCGGTGAGGAACTCGTCGGGCTTACGCTTCTTGGCGACGACCTCGTTCGTCATCGCGGTCACGAGCGAGCGGAGCGTGCGGAGCTTAACCTCGTCGTGCGCCCGCAGCGCCTCGGGGATCGACTTCTTCAGTGTTTCGTGGATAGCCATATGGCCGTATAATACACCAATGGACGCGCTCACCATCCTCCTTATTGTCGCGGCGCTCGTCATCATCAACCTCGTCGCGCTCGTGGTCATCTATGGGCGGATCAAGAAGCCGGCAGAGGAGGGGAGCGGCCTTGTCTTGCTGCAGCAGCAGATGCAGGAGCTCTCGCGCACGCTCGACGCGCGCGTGTCAGAGTCGACCCGCATCGCTGCAGAGAACGCGCATCGCCAGTTCAGCGAGAGCAACAAGCTGATCAAAGAGATCACCACCGAGCTCACCTCGGTCAAGGAGATCGGCCGACAGACCCAGACCTATGCCGAGCAGCTACAGTCGCTCCAGGACCTCTTGAAGAACCCGAAGCAGCGCGGCATCCTCGGCGAGTACTATCTCGAGACCACGCTTAAGAACGTGCTCCCGCCCGGCATGTACCAGATCCAGTACCCCTTCAAGAACGGCGAGATCGTCGATGCAGCCGTATTCGTGAACGAAAAGGTCGTGCCGGTGGACTCCAAGTTCTCGCTCGACAACTACAACCGTTTCGTCTCGACGCCGGTCGGCTCGGCCGAGCGCGCCGCCGCCGAGAAGGCGTTCGTGAACGACCTGAAGCTCCGTATCCAAGAGACAGCCAAGTATATCCGGCCGGAGGAGGACACCATGGACTTCGCGTTCATGTTCATCCCGAGCGAGGGCATCTACTACGACCTCCTGACCAACCAAGTAGGCGGGGGAGAGGAGGAGAACCTGATCCAGCGCGCCGCGAGCAAGTATAAGGTCATTATCGTCTCGCCGACCTCGTTCTTGGCCTACCTCCAGACCGTGCTCCAGGGCTTGAAGGCGCTCGAGATCGAGAAGAGGGCTGAAGAGATCCAGAAGCGGGTGGGGGAGCTGACCAAGCACATCGAGGCGACCAATACCTTCTATATGAAGCTCGGCAACGCGCTCGGGACGGTCGTCTCTCACTACAATGCCGGCCACAAAGAGCTCGCCAAGATAGACAAGGACGTCTACCGCATCGCCGGGAACAAGGTCGGCGTCGAGCCCGAGCTCCTCGACAAGCCGGCTGCGGGAGACGAGTAGATTACGAAAGTCAGACTCTCGTAAATCGTGTACTATGTGATGAATGCGCGTTGAGCCGTACGGCATCGATTCTATTGTCCACGCGATGAAGCGTGGTGCGCGTGGCTTGCCCATTACTCGTGATCTAGCGGATCAATGGAGATTCGTCCGGTTACTCTATTTTGCGAATGATGAGTACAAGGACGACTCATGGGAGCGAGAGACGGACGGGCTAGGTATGTTTGGTAGGCCGGACACATGGCCCGAACGCGTTCCGCTCGTCAAGATTCTCGGCTGGGTGCTCATGCCGAATCATTTTCATCTGTTGCTTCGGGAAAGTCGCGAGCGTGGTATCTCGAAGTTCATGCAGAAACTGTGCGGCAGCATGACTGCGCATTTCAATTTGAAATATGAAGAGAGGGGAAGCCTGTTCCAAGGCGCGTATAAAGGGCGCACAATAGATAGTGATGTATACCTGCGGCATATAGGACCGTACATCATGGTGAAGAACGTGTTCGAACTCTACCCGGGCGGGTATGAGCGAGCCGTCAGCGAATTCGATACGGCATGGGAATGGGCGGTCGAGACGTACCGGTTCTCGAGTTTGGCGGATTACGCTGCTGGTCGTAACTCGCCGATTATCGATAAGGATGTACTAGGAGGGCTGTTCCCGTCCCCAAGCGATTTCCGTGAGTACGCGAAGCAGGCCGTCCTTAGCCGGACTACCGAGTCCTTAGACGAGTTTCGCAGATTGGTTCTAGAATAGTTTACGAAAGTCAGACTCTCGTAAATTGAGCCGAGGCGAGCGGGGTTGCCTTTTAGGGGGAGAAATGCTAGATTGCAGGGACTATGGAAGTGGCCGTGATCAAGACCGGTGGCAAGCAGTATGTCGTCTCAAAGGGCGACACTATCGCTATTGAGAAGCTCCCGGGCGATCTTAAGAAGGGTGACACGGTTGTCTTTGGCGAGGTGCTCCTCGTCGACAACGGCTCGGACACGACCATCGGCGCGCCGGTTATCAAGGGCGCGGAGGTCAAGGGCACTGTTGTTCTCGCCGGGAAGGCGAAGAAGGTCGAGGTGGTGAAGTACAAGCCGAAGAGCCGCTATTTCAAGCGCAACGGCCACCGCCAGCCGGTCCTCAAAGTCAAAATTGATTCGATAGCGTAACGCGCCAAAAGCTCGCGCTGCTGCGTTACGGGGCCCCGCAATTTCTTCCGTCGTACCTCTGAGTACGCCTCCAGAAATCGCATCCCCGTGCCTTGCATCTCGCGCTTTTGACTGCGTTTTGATAATACGCATCACTAACACTACGCAATGCAAATAGGCAGATGGAATCATCAATCATCCGGCGGCTCTCACGGGGGCAGTCGGGGCTCTCGTCATGACGGCGAGCGCCGTTCTCATACCTCTCATAGCGCTCACACGTCGAGCGACACCGGCCATGCGCCGCGCCGACGCTCGTTCTCACCGGAGCGCGATGGGGCGCGCCGGAGCTACGGCGAGCGCCGTGGCTATAGCGGCCGCAGCAGTGGGCGCTCGTTTGGCGGCGATCGGCCGCGCGGCGGCAGCCGCGGTCGCGGCAGGGGAGGCGTCGGCGCCTTCGGCATGACCGAGAGTGAGATCGCCAAGTTCGTGAACAAGTCAGATGGTCCGGTAGAGGTGCAGCAGGCATTTACGCCTGAACACTCTTTCACCGACTTCGTGATCAACGAGCACTTGAAGCGCAATATTCTCGCACGCGGCTACGAGACGCCGACGCCAATCCAGGACAAGGCGATCGAGCCAGCTCTCGAGGGCAAGGACGTGGTCGGTCTCGCAGAGACCGGCACCGGCAAGACCGCGGCCTTCTTGATCCCGCTCATCGATAAGGTGATGCGGGTGAAGGGGGAGCGCGTCCTCGTGATGGCGCCGACGCGCGAGCTCGCCGTCCAGATCGAAAAGGAGTTGGCCGGCTTCGCGAAGGGGCTCGGCTTCCGCGGCATGGTCGCGGTCGGCGGGGCGAACATCAACCCGCAGATCTCGCAGCTCCGGCACAACCCGTCATTCGTGATCGGTACGCCGGGCCGCTTGAAGGACTTGATGGAGCGTCGTGCGCTAGACCTCTCTGGCTTCGGCACGGTCGTGCTTGACGAGGCAGACCGGATGCTCGACATGGGCTTTATCGACGACATGCGCTTCATCCTCGGCAAGATGCGCGCAGAGCGTCACACGCTCTTCTTCAGTGCGACGATGTCCAAGGAGATCGAGTCGCTGATCGGCGACTTCTTGACCGACCCGGTCATCATCTCGGTCAAGACGCGCGACACGTCGAAGAACGTCGATCAGGATGTCGTACGGATCCCGCGCGGCGCCGACAAGTTCAACGTGCTTGTCGATCTCTTGCAGGACCGCGACTTCAGCAAGGTGCTCGTCTTCGGTCGCACCAAGTACGGCGTCGAGAAGCTCGGCCGCATGCTCCACAAGAGCGGTATCAAGGCCGAGTCGATCCACGGCGACAAGTCCCACAACGCCCGTATCCGAGCGCTCGAGCAGTTCAAGAGCGGTAAGGTGACGGCTCTTGTGGCGACCGACGTTGCCGCCCGCGGCCTCGATATCCCGGCCGTCTCGCACGTGATCAACTACGACCTGCCCTCGACCTATGAGGACTACGTCCACCGCATCGGCCGCACCGGCCGTGCAGAGGCCAAGGGCAAGGCGCTCACGTTCGTAGCCGATCGATAATCTGCAGACCAAAGAGAAAAAGAGGCGGAGAAATCCGCCTCTTTTGCATTGTATATACGGCATATCTTGTCTCGTCGAGACGAGATAGCAAGATGATACGCGGGTGGATGATAGTAGGCGTGTACGAATGCTGCGATCGTAGCTGTGAGGTGGTCTTGAGCATGGACAGTGCCGGCATGCGGAGGCAAATCTCGGAGAATCTCCGTGGAACCACGATGACTGTTGATGCTGGTGTCTTGAGGCTCAAAATTCGCGTATGAGGGGGGGTCACATTTTGCGCACTTTTGGCCGCAGCAAATGGAGCGAGTCGGTGGCTCGATATCTTGCAGATCAAACTTTGAGCTACCTGAGACAGTCGATGCCATCCGAAAATTTTGCTTGAAAAGTTATCCACTCATAAAGATGCAATGAACTGGAAATAATCAGTTAGTATCTGATTAGTTCCACTCTTGTACGGATGAAATCGAAGCGCGAAACGAAGGGCCTCATCTCCACCCGCTACGCCGGAAAAATTTCGGGCTATACGTCTGCCTACTTGCGCCGCCTCGCACGCTCCGGTGAGATCGAGGGTGTGCAGGTCGGCCGCGTGTGGATGATCCGCCAGGCCTCTCTGATTCGCTTTCTCGACGAGCAGGCCAAGCGCAAGGAGGAGCTCTCCAAGGAGCGCGCCCGCGTCCACGCCGAGGAGTACCTCTCACACCAGGCGCCGGTGAAGCGCGTAGTCGCCAAGATCGCGAAGCCGATCCCGGTCAAGAACGTCGACGTCGAGGGGCTCGTCTCGAGCTCGCGCTCGCTCGTGGTCACGGTCGTCGTGGCGCTCGTCGCTGGCACGATCGCAGCACAAGGTCTCACGCCGACGCTCACAAGGATCGCTGCGCAGCCGGCGGCGGCACTCAACGCCGGCGAGCAGATCGCCGTTGCGACCTACGAGACGATCCACGGCCTCTTCACCTCGACGACGAGTGCGCTTGCCGACCTCTTCGCTCCGGCGCCGACGATCGTGGTACCGGCTCCGCAGATCCGCGTGAACAAGCCGCCGCTCGCAGTCGCGTCATCATCACCGACGCAGACCAAACCGAAGCAGGTCGCTATCGCTCCGATTCTCCCGGCTCCGTACAAGGAGCCGGCACCCGTTTCGTACCCGACCTACGTCACGACCATCAACGGCGTCTCGCAGAGCTATGTCGATGCCGCGGTCTCCGCGATGCGGAGCGGAATCCTCGCCACCGTCTCGGGGATGCTCGCGCCGGTCGCGCAGCAGACCGTCGTCAATCAGACGACCATCCAGCAGGTCAACATGATCCAGCGGCTCGGCGGCCTGATCGTCGACAACGGCCAGTTCAACGGCGGCACGTTCGACAAGGGGACGATGACGAACGGCATCGCCGTGAATGCCGAGAATGCGACGTTCACGAATCTCTCGGCGGGCAACGTGAACCTGGGCGCATCGAACCTCGCGACGACGACCGTCTCGGGCGATCTCACGCTCTCGGGCGTCTTGTCGGCGAACACGAAGGCTGTCGCGCCCTACTTCGTCGCCACCGCCTCGAACGCCACCAGCACCTTTGCCGGCGGCCTTGCGGTCGGCACGCAGCGTCTCGTGGTCGACTCGACCACCGGCCGCGTCGGCATCGGCACGACCTCGCCAGCACAGACACTCGAGGTCTCGAGCGCCGGCGACTGGAGCGGCATCAACATCACGACGACCGCCGCGGGCAACCACCAGGCGATCTCCTTCAATCACCCGGAGGGCTATCCCTTCCAGATCTTCACGAGCTACACCGGCGGGCGACCTGACACGCAGTTCTACGTCGGGAGCAGCGGGACGGTCTTCATGTCGAGCAACAAGTTGGCAGTGAACGGCGGGGCGATCCCGTCGGCATCTGAGGCAGCACTCTCGGTCGTGCCGGTAGGCACTGAGCCTGGCTTGAACGTCAAGAATAACGTTAACGGCTCATCGTCGCTCTTGGTGACGAATCTCGGCAAGGTGGGTCTCGCTTCTACGACTCCCTGGGCGCAGCTCTCGGTGAACCCGAACGGCATCACGGGCCCCGCATTCGCGATCGGCAGCTCGACCGCCACCAACTTCGTCGTGACGAACGGCGGGCAGGTGGGTATCGGGACGACAAGTCCGGCATACACGTTTGATGTTACCGGTAGTGCGCGGATGGATAACCTCGCAGTGTCACAGAGCGGCGGCTTCCGCGCTGTCACGGGCAGCTGGGCCGGATCGCCGAGCGGCGACAACCTGAGCTGGCTCGCATTCGGTTGGGCTGACAATACGAAATACCATCGTATCCGCACGTGCGGGTTCTCGAACGATAACTTGTGCTTCGATTTGATCAATCCGTCGACGCACTACCTCTCGATCACCGGGCAGCTGAACTCGGTCTACGGTGCGACGATCGGCTATGCCGCGGGTACTGCCGGACCGACAAACGGCCTTGCCGTGAGCGGCTCGACAGGCATCGGCACCACCTCTCCGTGGGCGCAGCTCTCGGTTAACCCGAACGGGATCACTGGCCCCGCATTCGCAATCGGCTCCTCGACCGCCACGAACTTCGTCGTGACGAATGGGGGGAATGTCGGGATCGGGACTACTTCGCCGCAAAGCACGTTTGTCGTCAATGGCACGTCCCAGTTTACGAATAATGCTGTGTTCAATGCGCAGATCAGCGTCAGTCAGATTACCTCGCCGAATAACTTGTTGATTGCTGCAGGCGGACCACTGGTGCAGATTGCGGGTCACCTAGTGCCGCAAGTTACCGGTACATATGATTTGGGTTCTGCGAGTGCCGGATGGAGAAACGTGTATGTAACCGGGAACGTCGGCATCGGCACCACCTCGCCAAGCGCGACACTCGCAGTGCAGGGCAACGGCCTTTTCTCGGGCAATCTCACCGCCTCGGGCAATACCTATATAGGTGCGACATCGGCGAACACCCTCACGGTGAACGCGCTCGTTAACTCTGACATCACGCCGAGCACGAACGCGGTCAACTCGCTCGGCTCGCCGAGCTTCTATTGGAAGAATGTCTACGCCGCGAACGTGATCGCCAACAACATCAGCGCCGCCTCGACCACGATCGCGGGCACGGCCTCGGCCACCTTCACGATCAACTCGGGCAACGCGACGGCCGACACGCTCGACTCCTCACTCGTCTTCTTCCGCGGGACCGTCGTCCCGAACGCCGTTCTCGGTTGGGACTCGACCAACAAGCGCTTCACGATGAATCAGCCGCTCTTTATCCAGAACGCGTCGAATAACGGCGGCGGCGTGATCTCGCTCGCGGTACAAGGGCTCGCTGGCCAGACCGCCGACGTCCTCCGCATCGCCTCCTCGACCGGCACGAGCTACTTGAACGTGACTGCGGGCGGGAATGTGGGGATCGGGACGGCGAATCCGGGAAGCCTCTTCACCGTCTCTGGAGGGTCATCTGGTGAGCAGCAGGTGGCTTTGTTCACGAGTACCGGTTCAGCTAATACGAAGATCGCGATCGAAAATGCTGCGGTCGGCGGTCACAGGTGGGAATTGAGGTCAACATCGACCGGCACCTTCGATATCGTCGACAGAACCGCGCCTGCTCAGCGCTTCGTCATAGACACCGCCGGTAACGTCGGCATCGGCACGACCTCGCCGTGGGCGCAGCTCTCGGTGAACCCGAACGGGGTTACGGGCCCCGCGTTCGCAATCGGCAGCTCGACCGCCACGAACTTCGTCGTGACGAACGGCGGGCAGGTGGGTATCGGGACGACGAATCCGCAGCAGGCGCTGCATATCAGTACGACGAATACGTATCAGGGCATCTTCTTGAACGGCAACGCAGCGCCCTCGATCGGGTTCGCCGGCTGGAGCGGGCTGACGCCCGCGTGGAAGGTGGGCATCAGCGGGTCGGCAGGGAGCAACTTGGCTATCAGCACCGGAGCGGCGAACGCCGACCTCTTCAACTTCACGACCGCGGGCAATCTCGGCATCGGGACGACCTCGCCGTGGGCGCAGCTCTCGGTGAACCCGAACGGGGTTACGGGCCCCGCCTTCGCGATCGGCTCCTCGACCGCGACGAACTTCGTCGTGACGAACGGCGGGCAGGTGGGGATCGGCACAAGCAATCCGACGCTCGGGACGGGCTCGACGACCCTCGAAGTCTACGGCAACGGCGGCGGCTTCACCCAGTACGGCTCGCTGTCTCTCGCCAACACTACGAACTCCGGCAGCTCCTATTCAGGCTCGGTCGACTACTACGGCGCTACCACGTTGTACGGCCAGATTCGCACGCACGTGATCACCGGCGGCCCGAGCGGTATGTCCCAGATCGAATTGTCGGCGCTGAATGGCGGCGCGCTGAATCAGGTGTTCACGGTCGGTGGCACCGGCAGCGTGACGGTCGGCACCGCAAACGGTGTGTCGAGCGGGTATCTTGGCGTCTACAACTCGGCCGGATACGGGCAGACGAATACCGGCATCATCTTGGGCAACATGCAGACGGGCGCCGGCTCGAATATCGGGGTCAACTTCGTCGACTACGCGCAGAACAACATCGCGCAGATCCTCGGCGTGTATCCGGGCGGCACCAAGGCCGGCAGCCTCGCGTTCTCGACCGGGAACGGCACGAGCCTGAACGAAGCGATGCGCATCACGAGCGCCGGCAATATCGGCATCGGTACCTCGACTCCCGCAGAGAAACTGGACGTCGCCGGGCGGCTCTCGATCGAGGATATCTCGGGCAATCCGCCGTCGGCGGCTCGGTCGTCATTTGTCTTCGAGAGCAATACGGACCCTCTCAATACGTCCGTCTCGGCGCTCTACGTGTATCCGAGGACCGACACCTCTAAGCGCTTCTATTTCGGCACGACGACGCACCAGTTCTATGCCGTCGACTTCTCGAACGTCTTGAGCATCACGGGTGTGACCAGTATCCAAGGCGCTCCCAACACGCAGGCGATCGATTTTTCATCGGCTGCGTATGACACGACCTACGGCACGGCGACGTTCGACTTCAAGCCCACGGTCGATAACACCCGGCCGGTCGTGCTGCGCAACTCGCGCGTCACCGACAGCGCGACCTCGGTCGGCTTCGTGCTGAAGACGGTCAATACGCTCTCGAACGCATCGGCGAAGCTCCTGACGCTCGACAACAACACGACGAACCTTCTGACCGTCATGGCGAACGGCAATGTCGGCATCGGGACCACTTCTCCATTCGCTGACCTTTCGATTGGCGGGGCGAGCAACGGGACTAACCCGCTCTTCGCGGTCTCGACCTCGACTGCGAGCGCGACCTCGACCGCCTTCATCATCGACAAGAACGGGAATGTCGGCATCGGGACGGCGAACCCGGGCCAGGCGCTCACGGTGAATGGCGAGATCAGCCTCTTGGGCGCATCTGGCTCGTCGCGCGGGCTCTTGGGCGCGCCGACATGGGACAACTCATACGTCTCGCTCCAGAACGGGTCGTTGAGTGAGAGCGCCGCGAACTCGGCGATCAACCAAAACAGCCTCGGTGACACGATCGTGAACGCCGCGACCGGCAGGGCGCTCCACCTGCGCGTCGGCAACACCGAGCAGATGAGCTTTAACGGCACCATCGCCGCATTCCAGAACGTGAACGTCGGCATCGGGACCACGAGCCCGGCAGACAATCTCGACGTATACGCGCCGAACAACGCGGGATTGGCGAAGATTGGACTGATAAGGGGCGATGGAGCGGGGTATCTGACGCAATGGACCTATGGCCCGGCGGGGAACGGATTCCTCGAGATCGGCGAGAACGAGGCGTTCAACAGCTCCGGCTCGGCGCGGGTACAGTTCAATACCGGAGCGCCGTCGTGGTTCCAGCAGTTCAACACCAACGTCGACAGCTATCAGATCGCACGCATCCCGGCGGGCGGCAGCACGGCAAACGTGATGCTCTATATACAGAGTAACGGCAACGTCGGCATCGGCACCACCTCTCCCTCGCAGGCGCTCTCTGTGCAGGGCAATGGCCTCTTCTCGGGCAACATCACGGCAGCGAACATCACGGCGACTGGGACGGTGACTGCCGCGAATTTCTCCGGCCCAGGTGTAGATCCGCAAGGATATGGCAACTACTTGTCGATAAATCCTGCGACTCAGGATCTCAAATTCTCACGCGGCGGCTACTGGCTCAATTTCAATTTGACCAACAACACGCCTGTCATCACATCACAGAACAATCTATTAGCCCTGCCTGGTATCACAGCGACATCCTCTGTATTTACGGGATACTCCGCGCAGCAAGATGTGAGTCGCTCAACGATCCTCTCGCTCACGCGGCAGAATACCGGCGCCCGCTTTCAACAAGCAGCAAACTTCATAATGGGCGGCTACGATTCGGCACAAACTGCGCATACGCAATTGGATATCGCCCTCACGAACACCGCGACAAACGGCGTCCCAGACGCGACCGTGATGAGCCTCTTGGGCAACGGCAACGTCGGCATCGGTTCGACCACGCCTGCCGCGACGCTCGCGGTGCAGGGCAACGGCCTCTTCTCGGGCAACATCACAGCCGCGAACATCACTGCGACTGGGACGCTCTCGACAACCGGCGCGATCTCGGCACCGTACTTCGTCGCGACGAACGCGCTCGCAACGAGCACGTTTGCAGGCGGCATCACGGGGCCGGGCAGCTTTGCGGTGCAGCAGACGACTGGCTATGTCGGCATCGGGACGACGTCGCCGACGAGTGCACTCTATGTCGCGGGCAATGGCCTCACATCAAGCGTTATCACGGCTGACGGAGGCGCGAACTCTATATTCGGCCTCACCGTGCGGGGCTATCAGAACTGGGGCTCGGGTGTCGCCTACACCAACCAGACTGCAAACCGTACCTACGTCACGTATCAGGACACGACAGGTAATTTCAATATCTACGACAGCACGGTGGGGAATCGGGTCACGGTGACTTCTACCGGCAGCGTCGGCATCGGCACCACGACTCCGTTCTATAAGCTTGAGGTGAACGGCACGGTCGAGGTCGCGAACGGGAGCGGTCTTTATGCGCTCTCGTCGAGCGGCACGCACTACCGGCTCGTGGACCTCGACGCGAGCAACGTCGTGAACATGGGCCCCAACGGCTCGATCCAGATCGCGAACGGCGCGCCCTCGAGCGCGATCTTCGTGCAGAACACTGGCTCGGTCGGGATAGGCACGAATAGCCCTCAAGTGGCGCTGCATGTAGGGCCGACGGCAGCCGGCGCGAATGAGGTCGCAAGATTCGAACATGCGAACGCTGCGGGTTCATCCGGCATCACGATCTATCAGAATGGGACACTAAAGGGCTCTCTCGGTACTGGCGACTTCGTGGCGACTGGGGGAGCCAACACAGACTTCGGCATCCAGTCTGCTGGCAACATGCTGTTCGCTACTGGCGGTACTGTCCAAAAAATGGTGCTGACATCAGGCGGCAATGTCGGCATCGGGTCGACCTCGCCCACGAGCCTCTTGAGCGTCTATGGCGCGGCGGGGGCGGCCACCGTCACGATCGGCTCGCCCTCGAACTCTGCGCTCTTGACGCTCGATCGCGGCTCGAACACGCAGAACGCGACCTTTAACCTCAACACCGCGGGCGTGAATTACGGCTACTTCGGCCTCGACACGAGCGCCAACTCGGTGACGCTCGCCTCGTCGAACAACAACCAGCTCACGGTCTCAGCGCACAACGCAAACCTCCTCCTGCGCGGCGGCACGAGCAACGGCATCATCATGCAGACCAACGGCAGCGCCGAGGCGATGCGCGTCACAAGCGGCGGCAACGTCGGCATCGGGTCGTCGACGCCAAGCGCTGTCCTCGCGGTGTCGAACACGGCCGCGACCGCCGCCAACACGCCGCTCTTCACGATCGCTTCGACGACGGGCGGCACCTCCACGTCAAGCTTGATGACCGTTCTCGCGAACGGCAACGTCGGGATAGGTACGAGCAATCCGACCTCGCCGCTGTATGTATCGGGTGCGCCTGCGTTGCAGGCGGTCATCGGCACGACGGCGAACACGCAGAACTGGATCTCTATCATCAAGTCGAGCAGTCAGACTGCGAGCTTCGGCATCCGCGCCAATAACTACGGCTTCCTCCAGGCGAACACCGGGATGCAGATCGAGAACTCGTCGTCGCAACCCTATATCGTGTTTGACGGGGTGAACGAAGGGATCGGCACCACGTCGCCATCTGCGACGCTCGCAGTGCAGGGCAATGGCCTCTTCTCGGGCAACATCACGGCTGCGAACATCACCGCGACGGGGACGCTCTCGACCACAGGAGCGATCTCGGCGCCCTACTTCGTCGCGACGTCGCCGACCGCGACCTCAACCTTCGCGGGCGGCGCGACGTTCGCGACGAGCGGCGGCAACGTCGGTATCGGGACAGCGAATCCAGGCTACGCACTCGACGTCGCCGGTCTTGCGGGCATCAATGGGCGAGTGAAGCTTGGCGCCGGCAACGATCAGGTGGACATTGCGAACGGTGGCCTCGTGCTACATGACAGCGGCACAACTGCATATGTCGAGGCGCAGAATTCTAACAAGCCGCTCGTTCTCGGTACCAGTAACGCGGATATTCAATTCACTACAGGATTCGGCGTCACAGAGCTGATGAGGATCAAAGCGAACGGGAATGTGGGGATCGGCACGTCGACGCCCGCGGCTACGCTCGCGGTCGCGATGGCGAGCACAACACCGGCCTTCTATATCGGCGCGGCAGGGAGCTCGTCGCCCGCCTTCTATGTCGGCAGCGCGAACGGGAGCGGGCTCGTGGGTATCGGCACCTCGGCACCCGACCATCCGCTCCAGATCACCGGCAACCCGCTACTCACGAGCGCGGTCGTGCGTGTGGGCGCCGTCGCGCAGAACGTCTCTGCATTGCGCGTGAAGGGCTACTTCAACGGCTTGAACGGCAATGAGGATGCCGGCGGCGTGAACGTCTACAACTACAACTCGGCCACGGTGCAGGCGACGCTCGGCGGCGACAGCGGCCTCTTCGCCTCGCCGCGCGGCACCAACCTCGTCGCGGCGATCGTCCGCGGCCTCACCGGCCAGACAGCCAATCTGCAAGAGTGGCAGGATGTGAACGGCAATCCGCTCTCTGTGATTACGAGCAGCGGCAACCTCGGCGTGGGCACCTCCTCGCCCGCGCAGGCGCTCTCGGTCGCGGGGACGGGCTACTTTGCGACGAATGTCGGCATCGGCGTGGCGAACCCGGGCGTATATAGCCTTATGGTGCAGGCGCCGACGATCGGCGGCCAAGTCTTCGGCGTCACTACGAATTATGGCAACAGCGGCAAGTTCGAAGTCAGCTTCAACAGCGGCAACGACCCGTTCGCTCACTTGACTACTAAGCAGGGTGGACAGATCGCCTACTACGACATGTACGACTCGGTCGGCAAGGCGATGCAGCTTGGTCAGACATTCGGCAACGGGATCAACCTCTCGGCCTCGACGAGCATCCAGATCGGCATCGACTCGAACAATCTCGGCACCGGCATGTTCGAGATCGCAAGAGGGAACACCTGGAACGGTCGCGCGGGCGTCGACGGCACCTCGCTCTTCAAGATCCTCAACAACGGCAACGTCGGCATCAGCAACACGAATCCCTCAACCCTCCTCGACGTGAACGGCACGACCACGCTGCGCAACCAGGTGTCGGTGAATGGGGCGAGCTTCTACGACAACACCGGCAAGATCGGGCTCGGGGTCAAGATGACGAGCGACCTCAAGACTGCGCTCTATGTCACTGACAACTTTGCGGCGATGAGCGCGATCAATGGCGCATACATCTCATCGGTCATATACGGCGCCAATACGCAGCAAGGGAAGAACGCGTACTATGGAGCCATCAATGACCCGACGCTCTCGGTGAATATCCAAAACGGTTCCGGGTTCGTGAGCTATCTCAATAACACCAACAACACCGGCACCAACATCAATCACGGCGGTCTCTTCTATCAGAATCAGACTATGAATGTGGCCAACACCGGAACCGATTATGGCTACACCTCGTACAACTACATGCAGAGCAGCGGCAACCCGACCTCGCTTGCGAATTATGTCGGCTTCTACTCTCGCGGGCAATTCGCGGTCGCGCCGGCGACGACGACCAACCAGTACGACTTCTATGCCGACAACTTCGTGGGGACAGGTAACGGCGCGGTCGTGAACCGCTACGGCGTCTATATCGGCTTCAACAGCACCGGCATCACGAACCCCTACGGCATCTATCAAGCGAGCCCGACTGTCCAGAACTACTTCGGCGGCAACGTGGGGATCGGCACCACGACGCCCCTCGCGAAGCTCGCAGTTCTCGGCACGGCAGAGCAGCTCCGTCTCAACTACGACGCGACGAACTACGCGAGCTTCACGGTGAGCAGCGCCGGCACGCTCACTATTGCCCCCACGTCGAACGTAATGAATATCTCGGCGACGACACTGAATACGAATACGATCAACGTCGCCACCGGCAACGTCATCAATTTCAACGGGGTAGGCTACCTCCGCAGCCTGGGCGGCGTGTTTAACATCAATGACACCAACACGAACAACATCCTTCTCGCCAATGGTGGCGGCAACGTCGGCATCGGCACGTCGACACCTCAAAACAAGCTGACGATCGTCGGCGGGATCGGCACGTTCGTTAACACCAACTCCTCCTACCGAACCGACTGGGATGCCGGCTATATGATCAACGACAAGCTTGCGATATCGAAGTACGGCGCAATTGGCCAGCTCTCGATCGACGCACAGGGTCAGTTCGGTTCGGTAATGGTCGGAAATATCGGCAACTATGTGAGCAATTTGCTTGTGAGCGGCAACGTGGGGATCGGGACCACGACGCCTGGGAAGAAGTTGGTTATAGATAGCGGCTCGAATGGCAATAGCTTTGCGGCAAGCTTCAGCAATGGTGGAGCGGGCAGACCATATTGGCTGTATAATTTCCAGCAGCAGAATGTGCAGTGGACTTCTGGATTCGACATTGGAGGGAATACAAACGACTTCTCCATCAGCAATACGTACTCTGGAACCCGAGATGTTTTCCACATCGAAAACACGGCGCCTGCGAATAGTTTTAGAATCCAAGCAAATACTGGCAATATCGGTATCGGTACGACGAGCCCTTCGACCCTCTTACACCTCTACTCGGCGAGTGCGCCATCGATAACGATTGAGTCGTCTGCTGCTGGCGGCGGCGCGACCGATAGGCGTCTCACCATCAATCAGAACAATGGAGGTACGGCGACACTCACCGCGATGGAGGATGAGAACAGCTCAACTCAGGCGGCGTTCATCATCAACGCGACTAACAATCCGAGCAACGCCGCGCTCGCGATTCGGCCCATATTCGATCTGCAGAACGGCGGCAACAGCAAGCTCTTCGTCACAGCCGCAGGCAATGTCGGCATCGGCAGTACGTCGCCGAATACGAAACTTGTTGTCTCTGACAACAGCGGCCAGACGCTCATCGGCAGCATGGCCGCTTCGTACGGATCCATCGGTTTCCAGCCGACCCTCACCACGTCCAATTTCGCGCTCGCCGGCAACACATCTGAAACGATACTTAATACGCTCGCGGGCACGTCGCTCAAGTTCCGCGTAGCGAACGCAGACAAGATGGTTATGGACCAAAACGGCAATGTCGGCATCGGCACCACGACACCTAGCAATAAGCTGACCGTCGCAGGCGGAGCAGACTTCGGTACGGCATACAGCCCGACTGGACAGACGATACGTCTAGCGCCGAGCGGAACGTTTTCAGAAGCGGATGTCATTTCTCAAGCGGTAGGATTGTCGATCTTCGCTAATCCGCAGGCCACAGCGCAGCCGTCATGGATCGACCCGCTTATGAGTCTCCCGAACGGGGCAGGACTGATGTCGACGACGGGAGTCGATCTGATTTTGTCCGCGTCATCTCATGCTGGCGGCGGCGTCACGATCGCCGGATATCATAACGGCGCTGCACATGACATCAAGTTCTTCAACGACGGCAACGAACAGATGCGCCTCACGACCGCTGGTAATCTCGGCATCGGGACCTCGACGCCGGGCGCGACGATGAACGTCTACTCGGGCGCCGGGACGCCGTGGAATACCTACCCATCAGGCACCTGAGCTGCGATCGTCAACCAGTCGCAGAACATTAGCGGCGGCAACGGCCTCGTGGTGGTCAACAAGTATCTCTCGGCCAACTCGACCACCTTCGAGGTTGGGACGATCAACGACAGCAACGGCGTCTACGCCTCATCGCTCAAGATCACGGGCGACAACGCGGTCCGCGTGCCGCTCACGCTCCAGCTCGGCAACTCGGGCGGCAACGTGACCAGTCTGCAGCTCGGCGCCAACACCTCGGTCGCGAGCGGCGCCGTGATCGCGAATATCTATAACGCCAGCAATAATCCGGGCATCACGGTCGGTACGAGCCGCACCGACGGCACCGCCTTCACGGTCGCAAACGGGATCACTTATGACGCGAACAAGGTGCCGAACTCGGGCGGCACCGCGCTCCTCACCGTGCTCGGCGGCGGCAATGTTGGCGTGGGCACCACCTCGCCGTATGCGCTCCTCGCCCTCTCGAACTCAGTGTCGACGCCCGCTAACACGCCGTTCTTCACGATCTCGAGCACAACCGGCGGCACCTCTACCTCGACCCTCATGACCGTGCTCGCGAACGGGTACGTGGGCATCGGGACGGCGAGTCCGGGACGATTCCTGGATGTGGTGGCGAGTACCACTGCCGGGACAGAAATCGCGCGATTCACCAACACGCCTGTAAGCAATCGGTATATCTCTGTCCGCACGGTGGGCGCGTCTGATTTCGGCGGTGCGTACATCGGCGGGCCGATGTTGGACAGCAGTGATCCCCAGGTCATTTTCGGCAAGAATCTGTTACTGCCAAGTAACGGTGCGAATATAGCATTGGCTCAATCCAGCTTGACGAGTTCGTCTGCCGGGGGAACGGTGCTGACGAGCGGCGGATCGACGGCCCAAGCCGGGACAACTATCCAGCTGGGGAATAGCTCGACTTTCCAAGGGAATCTGTACGTTAAAGATGGGTCGGGGAACACGGTGATGACAGTCCAACCGACAGGTAATGTCGGTATTGGTGCCACCGCACCAACCTCGCCCTTGACGGTCGTGACGCCCTCACTGTGGGGCAATGGGGCAGCAGGCGAGAATCTAGGCGTGACGGTCAACCCGTCGGCCAACGGCACGCTCTATGGGCTTTTTAACCTGACAAGTGTCACGGCCACGACCACGACCGGCAACGCGGCCGTCGTCGGCTCTCAGAACACGGTGACGGCCACCAATAACAACGGCGGCAACACCACGCTCACCGCCGTCTCTGGGACGACGAACAACACCGGCGGTGGGAGCGCAAGCCAGATGACCGGCTTCTTTACGAATCCGGCGGTCTATAACACCGGTTCGTCGGTGAGCTCGCTCTATAACTTCTACGCAAACGACGTCTATCTCGGCAACGGCACCTCGCAGCCCTTCGGCTCGGTCAACAAGCTCTACGGCTATTATGTCGGTGCGCTCCAGAGCGCCTCGACCAACTACGGCCTCTTCTTCGCCAACAACCCGAACGGCGGCTCGATCGCCTCGGCCGCCTCGACCAACATCTCGATCCTGCCCGGCTCGGGCGGGAGCGTGGGGATCGGCACCACATCGCCGTGGGCACAACTTTCGGTCAACCCGAACGGGATCGCGGGCCCCGCCTTCGCGATCGGCTCCTCGACCGCGACGAACTTCGTCGTGACGAACGGCGGGAATGTGGGGATCAACACGGTTAACGCGACGAACGCTCTCACGTTCGGCGCGACAGGCGGCTATGAGATCTCGACGGAGCCGAACAATGCAAACGACCTCAACATCACGACGAACGCGACGAACGGCGGCGGGATCTCTCTCGGTGCAAGAAACTCGAACAAATCGATCTATGTGAGTATCGGGGGTGGAGTCGGTATCGGCACGACCTCGCCGCGCGCCGCTCTTGAGATCGGCGGCAGCGCGAACCCGTCCGTCTACCTCAACTCGCAATATTCAACGCCGAGCACGATGCAGTGGTATATCCCGAACATCGCGACGATGTCGCTCGTCGCAAATGCGGTCGGGAACGAAAACGCAAACGCGCAGTGGGTCATGGACATGGGCTCTAGTGACGGCCTTACAGATTCTTTTGGCGTACTCCGCGCTAGTACCGTGGGTTCCACCCGCGTGCCGTTCTTCGTGGTGAACAACAACGGCAACACCGGCATCGGCACCACGACGCCGGGCGGCGACCTCTCGATCGCAGGCAGCGCCGGCGGCACCAACCCGCTCTTCCTCATCTCTTCGAGTACCTCGGGCTACGCGACCTCGACCGCGTTCATGGTCGACAGTTACGGCAGCCTTGGCATCGGTCGGGTGCCGAACGCGCAGCTCTCAGTGGCTGGCGACGCCTATATCGGTACTGGCGCAGGCTCCTTCACCTTCACCTCCAACTACAACTTCAACGCACAAGGCACCAACTTCGGCCCGAGCCTCAACATCTCTGATGGCGATGCGACAAACCGCTGGGCCTCACTGCGCCTATCGACGGCGGGCGGTCAATGGGAGATGGCCGACATGGGCGGGAACCTCGGATTCCTCCGCGGCTCGAACAATCGCGTAGTGATCGGTCGCTCCGATAGCAGCAATGCGAACCTGAACGTCTACAACGACGCCAACACCATCCTCTTCACGGTTCAGCCGACGGGCTACGTCGGTATCGGTCCGAGCAACCCAGTTAATCAGCTCGACATCGGCATCGGGCCGTTCGCAACCGCCAAGACGGCCAACTTCAGCACCCTCAACATCGCGAACACGGCGACCTCCTCGTCGTCGTTCACGAAGACCGGCATGCAGATCTCATCGACCGGCGCGTGGACAGGCCCGAACTACGGCCTCTATGTCTCGGCGGTCTCGGGCGGCACCAACAACTACGACGCGATCTTCAACGGCGGCGGCAACGTCGGTATCGGCACCACGACGCCTTCGGATCTCTTGTCACTCGCTTCAACTAATCCGAGAATCGACCTGTTTGACACGAATGTTTCGGGTCCGGCGCGTGTCGCACTCACGGCGTATGGCGGAACCAATGCAAACGCTGCTCTGCAGACGCGTACGAATGTCCCGCTGATTTTCGGTGCAAATTCTAGTGCCAGCCAGCTCGTGCTCGCAACAAATGGCAACGTCGGCATCGGCACCACGACGCCCGGGAAGCCTCTCACTATCGCTGCTACGGGTTCCGGACCGTCTATCGGCACGGGAATGCTTTCGCTCGTAGGTCCGCACAATACGACTGCTCGCCCTGAAATATTCTTCCAGAATTCCGCTGCCGGGACGACATATACCGGCGGTCTGCGCTGGTATGACGGCAATGGCAACGAAGGGTGGGGTATTGAAAGCAATAGGGCCATAGGAACCGGTTATCTCGAATTCAACATTGCTGGCTCCAATAAGATGGTTCTCGACCCGTCTGGAAATGTCGGCATCGGCTCAACGAGCCCCACCTATACGCTTTCAGTTGACAAAGGCAGCGTCGGCAACCAGGCGGCATTCGGGCATACGGCCAAGGGATATCTCTATGACGACGGCACCAACTTCTGGCTTTCAAGTGCGGCGAGCGTGGCCGGCCCCGGCATAGGCTTTGCGCAATCTCTCGGTACCGCCTATCTGACCTATGCGACCGGGCAGGTAGGATTTACGATGGACAACTCTGGCAATGTCGGTATCGGCCGGAGCCCGGGCGTGCGGCTGGACGTGCAGGGTGTGAACAGCTCGTCGATCGTGCGGATTACGGCGGGCGGCGCGGGCGTCATACTCGGAGCCGACGTGGCGGGGAATGCGCTCTATGGGAACTCCGCCTATGGCACCGCGCTGACCCTAAGCGCCGCGGGTGCCTTGCGCTTGAATGCCTATGGGGCGGGTACGCTCACGACCGATGCGAGTGGTAATGTCACGGCATCTTCCGATGCTCGCCTGAAGAATGTGGATGGAGGCTACACGCGCGGCCTCGAGGCGATACGCGGATTGTCGCCCCAGCTCTACCACTGGAACGCGGCGAGCGGACTCGATCAGACGACGCAGTATGCCGGCTTTATCGCGCAGAACGTACGGCAGTACATTCCCGAGGCAGTCGGACAGACGCCGAGCGGTTATCTGACGCTCGCCGACCGTCCTATTGAAGCGGCGCTCGTGAATGCCGTGCAGCAGCTCGATAACCGAACGAGCTGGATCCAGGTAGCGAGCTCGAGCGCAACGACCACACCGGTGCTCACCTTCGACCCGACGACAGGCCGCGTCGGCATCGGGTCGACCACGCCGACCCACACCCTCACGGTCGCAGGCGACGTCGGCGCGATCGCCTTCGTCAACACCTCGACACGAGACGCCAAGACTGACATCTCCTACGTGAACGCCTCGACGACCGAGGATATGCTGAACGCGCTCGTGAACCTCAAGGTCGCGACCTATCACTACAAGGTCGAGCCCGAGACCGATCCGCTCCGCCTCGGCTTCATCGCAGAGGATGCAGCTAAGATCGCGCCCGAGATCCTCTCGCCGGACGGCAAGGGCGTCGACCTCTACAAGCTCGCGACCTTCACGCTCGCCGGCGTCCAGTCGCTCGCTGCGAAGGTCGATGTGCAAGGGACCAAGATCACCTCGCTTGAACAGCGCGTTGCGGCGCTCGAGAGCGGGGCAGTGTCGGTGGGCAGCTCGGCGCCGCAGCTCTCGACGAGCTCGCTCGCGAGCGCGATCTCGAGCATCACGGAGGTCCTCAATATCGGCAAGCTCGTGTCGCAGACGTTCTATGCGGCGCAGGGCTTCTTCGACCGCTTGACGGCGGCGAACGCGACGATCGGTTCCTCGTCGACGCCGTCTGGCGTAACCTTCTTCGACACGGTTACCAAGCAGCCGTTCTGCTTCACGATCGCGAACGGAGTACCGACCACGACGCCGGGCGTCTGCGCCACCTCGAATGAGACGACCAATCCGTTCGCGACGTCGACACCGGCTGCTGCTGCAGCGACGAGCTCGCCGATCTCGGTGCTCGGCGCCAACCCGCTCCTGCTCGCGGTCGGGGCGACCTTCACCGACCCTGGCGTCACGGTCGCGAGCGGGGCAGCGGTGACCACATTCGTGAACGGCATACAGCAAGTGGTCTCATCGACGACGATCAGCACGCTTAGTCCGACGACCTATATCATCACCTACCAGTCAACTGACGCCACGGGCGCACTCATATCGGCGACTCGCTCGGTGATAGTGGGGAACCCCGACGGCACGGTCTCGACCGGCGTTTCGACGACGACCGCTACCAGCACACCGATCACGATCCAGACGGTTGCGACGAGTACCACAGCCTCGTCTAGCCCGATCACGATCACTCCGGTCGACACCACCACAACCGCCTCAACGACATCCGCCACCTCAACTTCTGCACTTTAACGATACTCTGCTCTGAATGAAGGACATCGTATGTCCTTCATTCAAGCTTTTCGTAAGGCTTGAAGCTCGAATCTGAATCGCGGAGATATTCGTGAATGGACACGGAATAGCTTCCGAGAGCGTCTTTGAATAGCGTCGGTGATAAGAGGGAAGGGAAGTTGTGTTCACCAGTATAATCCGGATAGCTGCTCCAACGATACGTACGCAAATATTTCAAAGCATCATCCACATTTCGTATTCCAGCCTTCTCGCGTAGACGCCACTGTTCAGCCCCTGGTAGATAATCAAGCGGATTCAAGTGAATGTAGTGAAGGATGTACAAGAAGTGCGAGTCGCGGTCGATCAGAATCTTCTTGGTGCGGCCCTGGAAGAGAGTGCCGCTGCGTGAATATCGCTCGTTGAAATATTTTGCGTAGCCGACGTTGAGCTTTCGTAAGAAGAGGCTCATGGCACCGTCGACGCGTTCGCTCAACAGCAGGTGGTAGTGATTTTTCATCAGTACCCAGCCATGGATGTCGACTAGCAGCTCCCGCGGTTCCCTAAATGAAGGACATACGAAGTCCCTCATGGCAGTCGGGTCAAATAGGCGCCACACGTTGTCTGCGGGTGCTGTATCGTTAAACTCATAGAGATCGTGCACGAAGCGAGCGTAATCCTGGGTATCAAGGAACAAATCTCTCCCCTCAACGCCGCGATTTAGGACGTGCCAAAGTTCCATATACATCATGATACATGAAGGACATACGATGTCTTTCATGCAGATGACCTCCCAGTGGACAACGAAGACGAACTATGGCACAGTGATTCCTGTCATAGTCCTTTGGGAGAGAAGTCATGGATGCATGCAACGACGGGCATGTGCTGCCCGCACGGCCGCTCGAGGTCGCACTCGGGTTCAAGGAGTACGTGCTTGAGCTCATCGATAACCCGGATATCCCGACGCGCGACGTCGTCTCGGTGCTCACGAAGCAGCCAGGCGTCGTCGCCTACTTCTTGCGGGCGGCGAACGAGGCGTGCGAGGCGAGCCGGAGGATGAGGAACAGCAAGCCGCGTACGGTCGCGGCTGTCGTGAACACGCTCGGGCTCGTCTACATCGCGCGGCATATGGACGCCTTTACCGGTGCCGGCGAGCCAGAGGGCGGTCGGCTCGTGCGCGGCGCTATCGACGCCTGCGGCGTCGCCAAGGTCCTCGCTGGGCTCGCTGAAGAGCGGCTCGGCAAGATCTGGGCGCCTGAATACTTCCTCGTCGGGCTCATGGACCGCAGCTTCATGCGGGACAACGAGCTTTTGGGGATCTGCAATCGCGACCTGATCGAATGCTACACCGGGCTGCGGCCCGGCGGCCCTGTCATCGCAGAGGCCGAGGCGCTCATCGAGGCGTTCCGCAAGGGCCTGTCGACGCGCGTGCCGCTCTACGCGGTCTGGAAGCGTGCCGTGAGCGATACGGAGGAGCTCTTCAGGAGCATCAGCTGAATGAGAGCGCAGACTTCGCAACGGGTCCTACGGGACCCGTTTTTCATTTATGCCTCGTGACGGTTCACGAGCGCGGCGCGCAGCGTCTCGGCGTCGGCGTACTCGAGCTCGCTGCCGGTAGAGAGACCGCGGCCGAGGAGCGAGATGGTGAGCGAGTCACGATAGGGTGCGAGCAGCTCGCGAACGCGGTCGCTCGTGTGCTCGCCCTCGCTCGTCGCTCCGAGCGCGAGCACGACCTCTTTTCCGCCAGAGGCGGACCCGCCTTTGGCGGGCAGGCTCGTCTTTAAATGTTTATCAACTCGTCGCACGAGCTCCTTCTCTCGGATCGCACCCTTGCCGGTCAGGGTGAGTACGCCGCCGAGAACGAAGTAGCGGCCCTTGTAGGTGCCGGCGCGCTCGATGGCGGCCAGGTCCTGATCCTTCTCGACTACCATGAGCTGCGCATCGTCGCGGTGCGTGTCGGTGCAGTAGTTGCAGACCGTTGCCATCGTGCCGTTGAAGTAGCGCATGCAGTCGGGGCACTGATGCACGTCCTTGCCGAGCGAAGCGATCAGCTCTGCGAGCCGTGCGCGGTCCGCGGCGTTTGAGGTGAGGAGGTGAAAGACGAAGCGCTTGGCCTGTCGCGGGCCGATGCCGGGCAGTTTAGCGAGCGCCTGTGCGAGTGCGTCGATGTGATCCATTAAAACTCTGCAGCGAGGTCGCCGTAGCCGGAAGTGTCGACGGGCTGGAAGGTCGCGCGCTTCTCGTCGAAGAAGAGCTCGGCGGCGCCGGTCGGCCCGTTGCGGTGCTTCTCAACGAGGATCTCGGCGATATTAGGGCGATCGCTCTCGGGATTGCGCTTGTCATCGCGGTGGATGAACATCACCACGTCGGCGTCCTGCTCGATCGAGCCGGAGTCGCGCAGGTCTGAGAGGCGTGGCTTGCCTCCGCGCTGCTCGACCGCGCGTGAGAGCTGCGAGAGGGCGATCACCGGCACCTGGAGCTCGCGCGCGAGGCCCTTCAGCGACCGCGAGATCTCGGTGACCTGCTGCACAAGCGAGTCCGAGGCCTTGGTGTTGGTCGGCGCCATGAGCTGCAGGTAGTCGACGACGATGAGGCCGATACCGCGCTCGCGCTTCAAGCGCCTCGCGACCGCGCGCATCGCGAGGATGTTGTTGCCTGGCTTGTCGTCGATGTAGATCGGCGCCTTCGAGAGCGACTCAAGCGCGTCGCGGATGCGGCTGAAGTCCTCCTCTTCGCGCACCTGGCCGGTTCTGAGCTTCCACGAGTTGACGAACGATTCGGCCGCGAGCATGCGGTCGATGAGCTGCTCTGAGCTCATCTCGAGCGAGAAGATGCCGACCGGCACGTTGTGGCGGATCGCCGCGTTGCGGGCGATGTCGAGGGCGAGGGAGGTCTTACCCATCGATGGTCGCGCCGCGAGGATCACGAGGTCGGATGGATGGAAGCCGGAGAGAAGGTTGTCGAGGGTAGGGAAGCCGGAGGGCACGCCGCGGATGCCGCCCTCCTTGTGCGAGAGCGCCTCGAGACGCTCCCATGCCTCGTGCACCTTGTCGCCGATCGCGGTGAACTTGTGCGCAGCCGACTGGTCGCCGATCGCGTAGATCGACTTCTCAGCCTCGTCGAGGACCTCCATCGTCTCGCGCGACTCGTCGTAAGCAGACTCGGTGATGCCGTAAGCCGCGTCGATCAGCGAGCGCATCACGTGCTTGCGGGAGACGAGATCAGCGTAGTGGCTGTAGTTGCCGGGAGCCGGTGCAGAGCCCGCAAGCTCGGCCAAGTAGCTCCGGCCGCCGGCACGCTCGAGGAGCCCCTGATCCTGGAGGCGCTGTGAGAGCGAGAGCTGGTCGATCGGCTCGCCGCGCTGCGCGAGCTCGCCCATCGCGCCGAAGATGATCCGATGCTTCTCGGCGTAGAAGGAGTCGGGGCGGATGGTGTCAGAGACGTCGTGGATCGCGTCTGGCTTCAAGAGAAGGGCGCCGAGGAGCGCGCGTTCAGACTCGAGCGATTGGGGCGGGACGCGGTCCGCGGTGGTAGCCATTGCGCCGATTATACCTCTAGGGGCGCTTGGTCAACACTGGCCCAGAAGGGCCGTCATCCACACGATATCCACGGTTCTCGATCTCTCCTCGGAGCTGGTCAGCCGCGGCAAAATCCTTGGCCTTGCGGGCTGCCTCGCGCTTGTCGAGCAAGTCGCGTACCTCGGCAGGGATATCTGCGCCAGAGAGGGTAGTGGGAGCTCGTGCATCGAGGAGCTTGAGGCCGAGGTGGGCGTCGGCGTCTTCGATAAGGCCCCACTTCTCCTCCGGCGTGTAGTCCTCGCTCTTCAGAGAATCCCAAAGGATGCCGAGCGCCTGCGGCGTCGCGAGGTCGTCGCGCATCGCGACCAAAAAGCGGTCGCGTGACTCTGACGGTTCTGATACGTTCTTCGACTCGGTGCCGATCTCGCCCGCGAGCTTCTGCAGGCGCTCGAGCGCGCTCGCGGCCGCCGCGAGCGCGTCCCACGAGAAGGTGAGCGGCGTGCGGTAGTGCGCCTGCAGGTAGAAATATCGCAGCGAGAGCGGATCGTACCCCTTCGCTATGATGTCCTTCAAATAGATGTCGTTGCCGAGCGATTTGGCGATCTTCGACCCGTTCACCGTGAGGAAGGCGTTGTGCATCCAGTAGTGGACGAACGTGCGGCCCGAGGCAGCCTCGGACTGTGCGATCTCGTTGTTGTGGTGCGTCGCGATGTGATCCTCGCCTCCGGTGTGGATGTCGAGCTCTTGCCCGAGGAGCGCCCGCGACATCGCCGAGCACTCGATATGCCAGCCGGGGTTGCCGGGCCCCCACGGGCTATCCCACCGCTGCAGGTCGCCTGCCTTCGCCGTGCGCCAGAGCCAGAAGTCGGCCGGGTTGCGCTTCTCGGGGTCAGTCTCGACGCGCGCGCCCGCGCGCTGCGCTTCGACGTCGATGTTGCCGAGCTTGCCGTAGCCACTGAAGCGCGAAGTGTCGAAGGCGAGGCCGTGCTTCACGTGGTAGGCGAATCCCTTCTCCTCGAGCGTCTTCGCGAGCGCGATCTGCTCCTTGATATAGTCGGTCGCGCGCGGGAACTGGATATCGCTCGTGTCGATATTGAGCTCTGCGAGGTCGTTCAAAAATTCTTTCGTATACCGCTCAGCGATCGCCTGCGGGGTCGTCTTCTCACGGCGGGCGCCGACGGCCATCTTGTCCTCGCCAGCGTCGCTGTCGCCGACCAGGTGGCCGACGTCGGTGATATTGATCACGCGCCGGACGCGGAAGCCGGCAAAGGCGAGCACGCGCGCGATCGTGTCGGAGAAGACGTAGGCGCGCAGGTTGCCGATATGCGCGCTCCCGTAAACGGTGGGCCCGCAGGAGTACATCTGTACGAGACCCGGTTTGATAGGGACGAAGAGCTCCTTAGAGCCCGAGAGCGTGTTAGAGAAGAAGACCTGCCGCGGGCGCTCGACCGGCTCTTCCTTTTTCTTAAAGATGCTCGCGAGCCAGCTCACGGTCAGAAGATCCAGCGCTTACGCGCGACATAGGCGGTCACCACGATGCCGACGGCGACCATCGCCGCCATGATGATCCAGAAGGCGTTCGGGTTCTTCTCGAGCGGCGTGCCGAGCGCGTGCATCGAGAAGATGAAGGTGATGAGCTCGAGCGGGAGAAAGATGAAGGTCACGACGGTGAGCGTCTTCATGATCTCGTTCTGGCGCACCTCGAGGAGCGCAATGTTGGTCTCTCTGAGTTCGCTCGCGATCGCACGGTGTACCTTGACGAGCTGCGCCATCTCGGTGCGCTCGGCACGGATATGCTCCGCGCGCTCGGTGAATCCGTCGCCGAATATCTTGCGCTCGTGAAGCGCCTTCAAGAAGTGGCCGAGCGACTCCTCTTGGTTCGCGAGCGCGGCCTCCATGTGTAAGAACTCGCGGCTGATCCCGGAGATGCGACGCACTGTCTCGCGTTCGTGGCCGTCGAACATCTGCCGTTCGACGCGCGTGAGGTTGTCTGCGACGTGGTCGGTGTGGTCGCGTACCGCCGTGTAGAGATGCGCGAAAAGTACCTCCAAGAGCGCATCAGTCGTGAGTGCGCCGTTATTGGAGACCGCCTCTTGCGTCTCGAGGAGCTTCTTCAGATGGTAGAGCGGTGCGACGACCTCGTAGCGGACGGTGATGATGAACTCCTTGCCGACGATGAAGTCGACCTCCTGGCTCTCTGTGGTGTCCTCCTCGCTCCCATGAGAAGGGAAGTGAAGCGCTGTCAGGGTTGCGGAACCGTCTGACACGACGATCGGCGAGGGAGTGGGCGAGACGATCTCGCGCTCTACGATCTTGCCTATGCCGAACTCGTTAGCGATCGCGTGAATCTCTGCATCGGTTGGCTGCTCGAGATCCACCCACACGCCGCCGCGATATGCATGGCGAGAAATCATGAATATAGGATACCATGCGTCATCTTGAGCGTGCTACACTTGCCAGATGGAAAACGGAGCGGTACATCACCGCAGGCGCGGCATTGTCGCTCGAGGCGTCTCGTATGCGCTCGTCGCTGCCGTGGCGTTCGGTCTCGGGCTCTCGGTCGCGGGAGGCAGCGTCTCGGGCACGTCGGTCGTCTCGCGCGTGCCTTTCATCGGCGACGGGCTCGACGCGACGCCGGATCAGAGCGCCGATCTTGCTAACTTCTGGAAGGCGTGGAACGCGCTCTCGCAGAACTATGTGATCACACACGCCTCCTCAACCTTACCGACTACCAAGGACAAGCTCTTCGGCGCGATCAGCGGCCTTGCGAATTCCTATGGCGATCCGTATACCGTCTTCTTCCCGCCGCAGCAGGCAAAGGCATTCGCCGAGAACATTTCGGGCAGCTTCGCGGGCGTCGGGATGGAGATCGATGTGAAGGATAATATCCTCACAGTCGTCTCTCCGCTTAAGGGCACGCCCGCCGAGAAGGCCGGTATCAAGGCTGGCGACCAGATCGCCACGATCAACGGCAAGTCGACTGACGGTCTCTCGACTGATGCAGCGGTTAACCTGATCCGCGGGCCGGTCGGCACGAATGTCGACTTCACGATCATCCGTGCAGGGAAGCCCCTCAAGATCTCCGTCATCCGCGACACGATCCAGGTGCCGGAGACCGATGACGGGCTCGACAAAGAGAGCGGCGTTTACCGCATCGCGCTCTACGAGTTCACGAGCAACTCTGCCGAGCTATTCGATCAGGCGTTCGCGCGGTTCAAGGCCTCGGGCGCTAACAAGCTCGTGATCGACCTGCGCGGCAACCCCGGCGGGTACCTCGACGCAGCAGTCGATATCGCAAGCCACTTCTTGCCGAAAGGGACAAAGGTCGTGACTGAAGACTTCGGAGGCAAGCAGGACAATCAGGTGCACACGAGCCTCGGCTACATGGACGTGCCCGCTAATACGAAAGTCGCGGTCCTGATCGATGGCGGCTCGGCTTCTGCATCTGAGATCCTCGCCGGTGCGCTCAAGGATAATAAAGCCGCGACCTTGGTCGGAACCAAGTCGTTCGGCAAAGGATCGGTACAGACCTTGATCGATATCGACGGCGGATCTTTGAAGGTGACCGTCGCACGCTGGGTTACGCCCGCAGGGAACTGGATCATGGGCAACGGAATCACGCCGGATATCACGGTCGCGTACGCGGCGACGGGCTCGACCACGCCGCCGAAGCTGGATCCGCAGATGGCTCGCGCGGTGCAGTTTTTGACGACAGGAAAATAGTGCGATAGGCTGCTCCTATCATGAAAATCATCTTGGCGAGGGACGTGAAGGGCGTCGGGCGCGCGCATGACGAGGTTGAGGCGGCAGACGGCTACGCGCTCAACTTCCTCATCCCCAAGAAGCTTGCGATTGCCGCGACGCCGAAGGCCAAGCAGGAGGCGGAGCTCCGCCGAAAGCGGTCTGCCGACCGTACGGCGCTCGATGTCGCGCTCCTCGCACAGAACATCGCCTCACTCGCAGAAGCGCGCATCGTAATCAAGGAGAAGGCCAACGGGCAGGGTCACCTCTACGATGCGGTCGGCGCAGACGACATCCAGGCGGCCGCTAAGAGCCAGGCGCATGTCGACCTGCCGCTCGAGGCGATCAAGCTCGAGAAGCCCATCAAGGAGCTCGGTACGTTCGATGTGCCGGTAGCCTCGGGCGACGTATTCGGCAAATTCGCGATCACGATCGAGGCCGAGGCCTAACAAGAGTATGCAGAAGGTCGAACCGGCAACGATCAAGAAGCCGACACTCGACCTCTTACGTTCGTACACGGCGTCTATTAAGAACAGCGTCGGGACAGATCTGTTCCGACAGCTGTATTTTCATATCGGCGACACGTCGATTGACGTGCTCGAGGACGGCGACCTATCGTGCGCAACCTACGTCACGGGCATCCTGTATCTATTCGACCTGATTCAGGAGCGTCACACGACTGTCGTGAGCACGATCGAGGATATGAAGCAGTCGGGATGGTACGAGATCGAACAGCCACGCACCGGTGCCGTGATCTTGTGGGATTTTAAGAAAGGCGACGATGGGACGCAGGGCAAGCATCGCCATGTCGGCTTCTATATCAATGACAAGCTCGCTGTGAGCAATGATTCGGCGACGCGCGTCGTAGCCGCGCATCATCCGACATTCGGCACGGATGAAAACGGCGACGCGAGGCGCAGAGTCCTCGCGTACTACTGGAACGACCGTTTGATTTAGATAACGTCTGCGACCTTCTTGGTGATCACGTGACCCGTGAAGGTCGTCTTGCGGCGGGTGCGGAAGGCGACCTTGCCTGCGGCGACAGCGAAGAGCGTGTGGTCCTTGCCGACGCGGACGTTCTTTCCGGCGTCGATCTTCGTACCGCGCTGGCGGACGATCACCATGCCCGGGCGCGCCGACGCGCCGTCAGCGAGCTTAACGCCCAGGTACTTTGGGTTTGAATCAGTGAGGTTTTTAGCGGAACCGCCGGCCTTGGTTGATGCCATACTGCTATAGTGTTACCTGATGACTATAGCAGAAGCACGGGAGAAATGCAACGGATTCCTTGCTAAAATCCCGAAAGATGCCCTGATTGTTGCCGTCCTCGCGCTCTCGGCGACCATGAGCTTCGCCCTCGGCTACCTGGCCGGCCGTGAGGGGCAGGGGAGCGAGATCTCCGTCGCGCCTCCCCCGCTTGCCGCTGCCGCCGCTGCCCCGACTGCTGATGCGACGAGCGGCCAGTATGTCGCCTCAAAGAACGGATCTAAATATTACTTGCCGAGCTGCTCGGGCGCCGACCGCATCACTGATGCGAACAAAGTGTGGTTTGCGACGAAGGACGCGGCGATCGCAGCCGGTTATGCGCCGGCCTCGAATTGCAAAGGACTCTGACCTGCTACAATGAGTACAAATGAATGACGACCTGACGCGGGAGAACGCGCCGAGCCAAGCGAGCGCAGAGACGACCGAGCGCCTCGCAAAGGTCGTCCATGAGGGCGCACGGTCGATGCCCGAGGACCGGCCGCTCCTCGTCTGCAAGCCGCATAAGGTCGAGTCGTGGCGTATCTTCAAGATCATGTCGGAGTTCATCGAGGGCTTCGACATCATCCGCCGCTACGGGCTCGCGGTCTCATTCTTCGGCTCATCGAGAGCTACGCTGGGCGACGAGTCCTACGCAAGCGCCGAGCAGCTTGCCGGGCGGCTCTCTAAGAAGGGATTCGCGATCGTGACGGGCGGCAGCTCGGGGATCATGCAGGCGGCGAATAAGGGCGCCTATGACGCCGGCGGCGCCTCGGTCGGTCTCAATATCAATCTCCCGGATGCACAGCGATATAACCCGTACTTGACGGACCGGTTCGGCTTCGACCACTTCTTCGTCCGCAAGGTGATGCTCACGTATGCCTCCGAGGCATACGTCTACTTCCCGGGCGGCTACGGCACGCTCGACGAATTCTTTGAGATCGTGACGCTCGTGCAGACCAAGAAGATCCGCAAGGTGCCGATCATCCTCTATGGCAAGGATTACTGGGTGCCGCTGCTCTCGTTCATCACAACGACGATATACGAGAAGCATCATGCGATCGACAAGCAGGACATGGAGCTCTTCACGATCGTCGATTCGGTCGATGAAGCGTATACGGTCATCACTGCAAACGTAAACTGCTAAGGCGCGACAGGGGATAGGGGAGTGCAAAACGCCGGGTGCTTGTCTTACCGCATGGTATCCTCTTCCCCATGGCGAAGAAACATATTCAGGCGCAGCGATTACAGGTGTACGCATTCTGGACAGGGTTCTCGAGCACGCTCATCAGTCTCGTAAACATGCTCGTCTCCGTATTCAAGCGATAGGGAATCCCGATGTGCGGTGAGACGCCGTAAAGGGCGTCTTTCTCTTTCATTCAGAATACATATATGCGCAAAAGATATATTGTGCGAATACTAGCTAGCCACTCCCCTCGCTAGAGATACGACAGCGGATTCAAGTATGCAGAAAGTGTCGCGACGGGCATCGTCGCGTCGGCGCACCCGATCTTCGCACCGCGGAACTGCCGCAGCGTCATGATCTTGGTGCCTTGGGTCGCGTAGACGCCGAAATGGAGGTGCGGGCCGGTCGCATATCCCGTCATGCCTGAGAGCCCGATGAATTGTCCGGCGTTCACCTGCTGTCCGCTCGAGACGTCGATCTCAGAGAGGTGCGTGTACAAGGTCGACAAGCCGTTTCCGTGTACGATCATGATCCATTTGCCGAATGAATAGCACCCGCGGACGACATCAGTGTTGCCGGTCGCGAGAACCGTGCCGCCCATAGCGGCGTATATCGGGGTACCGATCGGCGCTGCGATATCGATCGCGTTATGGCCGCTACCGTTATATATCTGCGGATTCGCGGTCGAGAAGGCCGTGTTGCCGAAGTACTGCGTGATGCAGAACAGATTGCCGAATACGCCTTTGCGCTGCGTACAGTTGGCCATGAAGGCCTTACTGAAAGGCCAGTCGAGCACGCCGGTACCGACCTTTGGCAGCAGGTTCGGGTTGACGACGAGATTAAGCTGGCTCTGCAGGTTGACGAGCGCTTGTTCGAATGACTGCTCGCTCGCTTGCTTCTGTGCGATAAGCTTCTGGTAGTTGGCCTCCTGATTTCTCGTCTCTACGAGAAGCTGCTGCTGCGCTGCCTTGCTCGCGTCGACCGAGCGCTTCTGTATCGTGAGATCGCTCTGCAGCGCGACGAGCTTCTCTTTGGCGGCTGCGACCTGGTCGCGATTGCTCGAAAGCGCCGCGCGCACGTTCTGCAGATCGACGACATCGGCTCCGAGCGCTTGATTGAACTGCACGGTCTGGTCTATCGCCTGCCACGCGTCGGAGAGCGAGTTCGATGAGATGAGCGTCTCGATAAGCGGCGCTTGTTCGTCTTGCGCCATGCGCTTCAGCGCGCTCGCAATCGCAGAACGATCCGAAGCGATAGATGCCTCCTTGTCGCCTATCGACCGTGTGAGCTCTTGAATCTGCAGGTTCGCGGACGCGATCTTGTTCTGTGTCACCTTAATCTGAGTCGCGAGCTGCTTCTGCGATATCGTGAGCGAATTGATCGTCGACTGCAGCGTGTTCTTCTGTGTGCCAAGGATGTTCAGCTGCTGCTGAAATTGCGCGATCTCGGCCTCGAGCTGAGCTATCTGCGCGTTATTGCTGTCGATCTGAGACTGGATGTCGTTCGCGCTCTGTGCACTCGCACCGATTGGCAGGATAAAAAGAAAGAACGCACTCACGATCAGGCCGCGGCGTAGTGACCAGTGCGTCATCCTCAGAGTATAGCAAGCGCCTTTTTGACTCGCGACGCAGCCTCAGCTGGGCCGAGTATAGAGATGAGCGTGAAGGGGTCGGGAGAGCGTTCCTGACCAGAGAGTGCGTAACGCAAGGGCCACAGGTAACCGCCGCGGCCTCCCTTCCCTCTTGCCTCCTCGGCGTCTGCGAGCGGCATGAGCGTCTCCTTGACCGCCGTCGCAGAAACGCTGCTCTCAAGCGATTCCAGAGCCTTCAGGGCCGATTCTAGTGCCTGTTTTGTGAGCCTTGGCCGTTCAGCAGGCTCTTTAGCCACGAGCTTCTCAGCAGAGAGCGACGGCTCGGTGAAGAGGCCTGAGAGTTCGCCCGCGAGCATCTCTCGCGCCTCGCCGAATGTCTGCGCGCGCTCTTTTAAAAGAGGGACGATCGACCGCAACCGCTCTCGGTCGGGCGCTGTGAGATTGCCGCGCTCGAGGAACGCATCGTCAGTAAGTGTGCGCAGCCAGTGCTGATTCATCGACAAGAGCTTCTCACGGTTCCAGGCCGCACTGCTCTTCTGCACGCGCTCTATCGTGAAGGCGTCGGCGAGTTCGGCGAGCGAGAAGTACTCGCGCTCGTCGCCCGGGTTCCACCCGAGGAGCGCGAGATAGTTGACGAGCGTCTCCGGTAGTATGCCCTCACCGCGATAATCCATGATCGCGGTGACGTGCTTGCGCTTAGAGAGCTTGGCCCGATGCTCGTCAACGATGAGCGGCAGATGCACGTAGGCCGGGCGCGGCGCGCCGAGCGCCTCTTGTATCAAGATCTGACGCGGCGTGTTTGAGATATGGTCCTCGCCGCGGATCACGTAGGTCACTCCCGCGTCCATGTCGTCAGCCACAACGGCGAAGTGATAGAGCGCGTCGTCGAGCGATCGAGCGATGACGAAGTCTCCGAGCTCCGCGGTATGAAAGGTGATGTCGCCGCGCACAAGATCGGTAAAGGTCACGTTCGTGCCCGGATTCTTAAGACGCACGACCTCGACCTCTCGCGTCGGATCATCTTTTGCCGGCTCCTTAGAGACGTACGCCTTCCCTTCCCCGACGATCTTCTCCAAGAGTTCGCGGTGTCGTGCCGCATGCTCGCTCTGGCGGCTGAAGGAGTCCCAGTCGATCCCGAGCCAGTGCAGGCCATCGATGATCTCCTGTTCGCTCTCCTTCGTGCTCCGCACTTTGTCGGTATCTTCGCTTCGGTAGACGATCGTGCCGCCCGCGTGCCGCGCAAAAAGGTAGTTAAAGAGCGCCGTGCGCGCCGTCCCGAGATGGAAGCGGCCCGTCGGCGAGGGCGGTATGCGGGTGACGACCGTGGTCATGATTCGTGAGCGAGGCCGATGCGCAGGACCTCATGGGCGAGGATACGCGCAGCGTCCGGGTCAGTAAAGCCGGCGGCGCTCTGCGCCATCTGCTTCGAGAGCTCAGGGTCGTCGATTACGCGATGGATCTCAGAGATGAGGAGGTGCGGCGTGAGATTGGCCTCTTCGATCACGATCGCTGCGCCGGTGCGCGCATAGGCGTAGGCGTTCGTCTTCTGGTCGTGGCTGATCTCTTCAGGGATCGGGATGATGATCGCCGGGCGCTTCCACAGCCCTATCTCGGCGATAGAGGTTGCGCCGGCGCGCGAGACGATGATGCTCGCGATGCTCGCCGCCCGCTGGAGCGACGTCTCTGAGAGATAGTTGACCGGGTGATATCGGCCCGCGTGACCGGTCTTGGCGAGTACGACCTTGGCGACGCCCGAGACGCCGAGGAAGTTGGCGTTGCCGGTCTGATGAATGACGTTCGCAAAGGCGACCAGGTCAGGCAGCGCCGAGATGACGACGTCGTTGATGCGCGTCGCGCCCTGCGAGCCGCCGATGATGAGGATGGTCGGGATGCCGGGCTCGAGCTTGAGGTATTTCTCCGCGTCAGTCGCCTCAAGCCGCGTAAGCGCCTTGCGGATCGGGATGCCGGTGCGGGCGATCCGGCCCTGTACCTTGTCTGGGAAGTGCTTCGCTGCGCTCTCGAACGAGATCGCGATTTTGGTGGCGAACGTGGCGGCGAGCATGTTCGCGCGACCTGGCTTGGCGTCGGATTCGTGGATCACGACCGGGATCCGCAGGATGCGCGCGGCGAGTACCGTCGGCACGCTGCCGTAGCCGCCTTTGCTCATCACCACGTCGGGATAGAGGCGGTAGAGCGCCATGAAGGCCGAGACGACGCCGCCGAGCGTGACGAAGAAGTCAGTGACGTTCGCTAGCGAGGCGTAGCGGCGCATCTTGCCGGCGGGGATGCGGATGTAGGCGATGCCGTTCTCAAAGAGCGCGTTCTGGTCGAATGCGTCGGGCGCCAGATAGTAGAGCTTGGGCGCGACCAAGTGCTCCTCCCGGGTGATGTCGGCGATAGCCTCTGCGATGGCGATGATCGGATAGAAGTGACCGCCGCTGCCTCCTCCGGTGAAGACGATAGTCATGTGAAGTATTAAAACATGTAAATATATAAATAGAATCCCCTACCCTCTCTGGTGGGCGGCGACGTTCAGGATGAAACCGCACATGATGAGCGCGGCCATGAGCGCGGTGCCGCCGTGCGATATGAACGGCAGCGGCAAGCCCGTGAGCGGGATGATGCCGAGCATCGCTCCGATGTTGATGAACGCCTGCATGATAAGGAGGAACGAGAAGCCGAGCGCGACAAGCCCTCCGAAGAGCTCGCGTGAGTTACCGGCGGTGACAATCCCTCGCGCGGAAAGGCCGAGAAAGAGGAGCAAGAGGATAGCAGAGCCGACAAAGCCGGTCTCTTCGGCAAAAACGGCGAAAACCGAGTCGCCGTCGGGCTCGGGGAGATAATTGAACTTCTCGACGCTTTGGCCGAATCCGCGACCCAAGAGGCCGCCACTCCCGATAGCGATCAGCGACTGCTGGATCTGATAGCCGCTGCCGAGCGAATCAGCAGATGGCTGAATGAATGTCTTCACGCGGTCGAGCACGTAGGGGCGTACGAGAATGACGACGCCGAGGGCGAGGAGTGCCGTCAGGATCAAGAGACCGAAATCGCGCCATGGCGCTCCGGCGACGAAGTACATCACGGTACCGGTCGCGACGAGAAGCATGGTCGTTGAGGTGTTCGGCTGCGCCAAAAGAAGCGCGGCGGGTATCGCGAGGAAGGTGATGAACGGGATCAACCCTTTGCGGATGTCGGAGAGTGCGCGTGCACGCGGCGCGAGCCACCACGCGAGCGCGATGACGAAGCCGATCTTGAGGAACTCGGCGGGTTGCACGGTCGTGAAGCCGATATTGATCCAACGCGTTGCTCCGCCGGAGTGGAAGCCGATGCCCGGGATGAAGACGAGCGCCGTGAAGAGAAGGGTTACGACGTAGATAGCCGGGGCGAACCGGCGGATATAGGTAAGAGGGATAGCGCGCGCTGCAACAAGGGCAAGGAAGCCGAGCCCAAGCCCGAGTCCCGCCTGCAAGAAGATATCCTTCGATAATGAGCTCGACTCGCGCGCGAGGAGCCCGAGCGCCGCAGAGGAGAAGATCGCGAGTCCGGCGAGCGCAACCGCTAACACGAGGAAGAGGAACGTGCGGTCGCCGGAGAGGAGCTTCATATCATTTGATGAGCGCGACGGTGATGCCGGCAATCGCGGTCATGATCGAGATGATCCAGTACCGCATCGTTACCTTGTAGGAGGGCCAGCCGATCGCCTCGAAGTGATGGTGGAGCGGCGCGATACGGAAGACTTTGCGCCCGAGGAACTTCTTAGACGCGACTTGGATGATGTTCGATGCGACGGTCACCACGAGCGGGAACGCGATGATCGGGAGAGCCGCGACGCCGTAGCCGCCGCCCGGCGTGTCGGTCATGAAGGCGATCACAACGAGCGTCATAGTGAGCCCCATCGTGCCCGTCTCGGTCATCCAGAAGCGTGCCGGCGGGATGTTGAACCAGAGGAAGGCGAGGATCGCGCCGGCGATCGTCGCCGAGAGCGCAGCGAGATTGATCTGATTCTGCGCGTACGCGATGCCGGCATACGCCATGAACGTGGTGCCGAACACGCCGCCAGAGAGGCCGTCGATGCCGTCGATCACGCCTCCCGCATAGATCGCGAGCGAGATGATGACGAAGAGCGGGACGACGAGCGCGCCCACCAAAAGCGCGCCGTCGCCTGGGATGCCGACGCTCGACATACCGAGCTTGGCGTAGAACCACCAGCCGACAAGGCCCGAGACAAGCGTGACGAAGAGGAGACGCGTGCGGAGCGCGATCCCCCGCTCCCCACCTGGCTGCACGTCTAACAGGTCGTTGAAGAAGCCCATCAGAGAGCCCGCGAGAAGCGTCACAAGCGGTATCCACGTCTGACTGCGGGAGAGGAAGTCGAGCCGCTCGAATATGGAAAGCGGCATGAGACGCGCAAGCCCCCACATGCCGAGGGTGACCGCCGTCGCACTCGCCCAGATGAGGATGCCGCCCATGCGCGGCGTGCGCGTCTCGGTGTCGGCATGGACGGTCGTGCGCAGCTTCTCGAACTCGACCGCGGGCGCGCCGTCGAGCGCTGTCTTGCCTACGGACTTCTTCCATACCTTGTACTTGAAGAGGTAGTGCGTGAGGAGGGGCGCAGAGAGGATGCCGACGACGAACGAGAGCGTCGCCGGGAAGAGTACCTTGATAATCGCGCTTGTCATCATAGCGAAGAGACGCCCGCGAAGTGCGCGAGCGTGGCGTCGACAAGCGCCGCGCCGTCGGTGAAGCGCGCCCTCAGCGTCGAGCCGAGCACGACCACGGCCACTGGATGGTTCATGCCGGCGTCGAAAACGAGCGCCAGGTTTCCGCCCGCAAGGTCGGTGTAGCCGGTCTTAGAGAGCATGAGACGCGGCAAGGAGCCGACCACCGGGTCGGTGTTCTTGACGGTATAGGACGTACCGCCTTCAGAGGTCGCACGAGCGGTCGCCTGCGTTGTAGCGAGCGCAACGGTCGGTGCCTTGACAACGAGCGCACCTGCGAGCCGCGCGAGGTCGCGCGCAGAACCGTAGCCGCCCGAGACGGTCTGGCTCTCATCGAGCCCGCTTCCGTTCACGGCATAAGTCTGCGCGAGGTCGAGCGCGGCAGCCGCGCTAGCGAGGGCAGCGGACTGCGTCGTACCCTTGCGATCAGCGGTGGCCTCGGCGATCGCAGCAGCGCCGTCATTAAGCGATGCGGTCAGCGTGAGGCGCGCAATATCCGCGAGCGCAAAGGTCTGCCCTTCGTTGAATGCGCGCGGCAAGTCAAGCTTGAGCGCATCAGCCGGGATCGTGATCGGCGTCGTGGGTGAGAGTTCGGCGAATGCAGCGTAGACGGTCAATAACTTGGTCAAGGATGCGAGCGGGAGCTGCACGTCAGCGTTCTTAGCGTAGAGCGTCGTGCCGGTCGAGAGGTCGTAGACGATCGCTGCCTTTGCCTCGAGCGGGATGCTCGCGTACGCGTCAGGCGCCGTCGAGGTTGCGACTGCAGTGGGAACTGGCGCAGGGTGCGCGGGCTTGAGCGGAAAATAGAGGAAGAGCGCAAGGACGAGTGAAGCGCCGAGGAGTGCGAAGCCGGCCTCGCGCATCGACCGCGACCGCTCTGCAAGCTTCTGTAGTTCGGCCGAGTCCATGGTTATTCAGTAGTGCCAGCGGCTTCTGCAGCGCGCTCTGCCTCCATCGCTGTCGTCGCGCCAGCTCGGAGCACGTCTGCACGCGGGAGCTCGCCGGCGTTCCTGATGCCGAGGTGCGCGAGCGCCTCGGTCGTGAGATTGTAGCGGATGCGTCGCCTGTCGCGTTCGTCCTCTCGCCCCTCGATGAGTCCGCGCAGGAGGAGCGTACGGAGCGAGGCTGAGGAGTTCACGCCGCGCACCCAGTCGACCTCACCGCGTGTGGCGCCCTCTTGGTAGGCGATGACAGCGAGCGTCTCAAGGCTCGCCTTGCCCAGGTCGCGGGAGAGCTCGCTCTCGCGCAGCTTCTTGACCATGAAGGCTGCTTCGGGCGCGGTGCGCAGCTCGACCACGTCTGCAGTCTCGATGATGACCAGCCCGCTCCCCTTCAGGGAGTCAGAGAGGGCCTTGATGACGACAGCAATCTCGCTCTCCTTCATGTCGAGGAGCTTGGCGATCTGCTTCTTTTCGAGCGGCTCGCCAGAGGCGAAAAGGAGAGCGTTGAGCGCTGCCGGCGGCGTGATCATTACCCCTATTCTAGCCGCGTATCCCCTCTGCGGCAACGCCGATTTTGGGGATGTATTTGCCAGCTGTTAGCCGTACCTGGGGACGGACTCGGTGCTCGCGTGGCTGATGCGGATGTCGCCGTGCTGTTCGTATTGGTCGGCAGAGACGGCGCCCTGCTTCACGAGCTCGAGGAGCGCCAAGAACGAGACGATCACCTCGACCTTTTCGCCCCGACTGCCGGCGAACTCCTTGAACGAGAGCGTCATGGCGCTCTGCACGCGCTTGGCGAGCGTGTCCATCATCTCTTCGATCGTCACCAGGGGCTTTACTCGCGCCTCAGGGAGCTGCTCGACAGCCTCGCGCGCCGCAAGGACGCGTGCGAGCGCCTCCGCGAGTGCGCCAGTGGTCAAGTCGCCTGAGGGCGCGAACTGCGGCTCCTTGAGGCGCTCCCCTGCCGGGACGAGCACGGTCTTGCCGTAGATGCGCGCGAGCTCGCGGGTTGCCTCGCGGACCTTCTCGTAGGCGGCGAGACGGCGCTGCAGGTCCTCGACATCGGCGGTCTCTTCGTCGGTAAGGGTGAGATCCGGGATGAGCGACTTGGACTTGATGAGGAGCAGCGTCGCGGCGATCTGGATGAAGTTGGCCGTCTCCTCGACCGGGAACGCCTCCTGCGCTCGCACGTGCGTGATGAAGTCCTCGGTGATCGAGGCGAGCGCGAGCTCGTTCACGAGGAGCTTGCGCGCTTCGATCAGGTCGAGCAAAAGCTCGAACGGACCCTCGTATGCGTCGGTCTTGATCGAAAATCCTGTTTTGGTCGCTGGGAGAAGTGTGTCCATGGACGCTATTTCGCGTCGATCTTGATGCCGAGTTCCTTAAGCTGATCACTCGTGAGCGGCTTCGGCGCCTTCATGACCGCCGTCTGGCCGCCGCGGGTCATCGGGAACGCCTGCACTTCGCGCAGGTACGTCTCGCCGGTGATGTTCATCATATTGCGCTCGACTCCAAGCGCGATCCCGCCGTGCGGCGGCGTGCCGAAGCGGAAAGCCTTCAGCATGTGGCCGATGCGCTCCTCGAGATCCTCGTTGCTGAAACCCATGACGCGGTAGACCGCTTCGAGGATCTCAGGCTTGTGAGCGCGGATCGAACCGCCGCCTGACTCGAAGCCGTTGCAGACGAGGTCGTACTGCGTCGTGAGGATGTCCGGGATGTGCTCGCCCTTCATGAGCCAGTCGATATGCTCCGGGATCGGCATCGAGAACGGGTTGTGGGTAAACGTCCACTGTCCGGACTTCGCGTCCTTCTCAAAAAATGGGAAATTGACGACCCAGGCGTAGGCGAGGACGCCGTTCTTCTTGTCCTCTTCGGTCCGCATGTCGAACTTGTCAGCGCCATACGTCTCCATCGCCTCCTTGTAGGAGATGCGCGGGAACGGCTTCTGCTTGATCGTGTGGCCCATCGCCTCGACGACCGTCGTGACCATCTCTTCGATCGTCGCCATGACGTCCTCCATCTTCACGAACGACATCTCGATATCGATCTGCGTATGCTCAAAGCCGCGGTCGGCACGGAGGTCCTCGTCGCGGATCGCACGCGCGATCTGGAAGTAGCGCTCGAAGCCGGCCGTCATGAGGAGCTGCTTGTACTGCTGCGGCGATTGCGGGAGCGCATAAAACTTGCCCGGCTGGAGGCGCGACGGCACGACGAAGTCACGCGAGCCCTCGGGGGTCGATTCGGTAAGGAGCGGCGTCTCGATCTCGGTGAAGTCGCGTGCAAACAGGAATTCGCGGCAGCGCTGGATAAACTCGCTGCGCTTCTTCATGTTCGCGTTCATGCGCGCGGACCGCAGGTCAAGATAGCGGTACTCAGCACGGACGTTCTCGTCGATGCCATGCGTGTCGCCCGATATGTCGAACGGCATCGGCTCAGACGGGTTCAAGGTCTCGATCGCCTTGATCTCGAGCTCGATATCGCCGTTGCCGCGGTCGGCCTGGACGTTCTTCTCTGGGCGCTTGTTGACCACGCCCTCGACGCGGACGACGTACTCGTTGCGGATATCCTTGGCGGCATCCATCGCAGAGGAGCCCGGCAGGACGACGCCCTGGACGAGGCCGGAGCGGTCGCGGAAATCAAAAAAGACGAGCTTACCCTGGTCGCGGCGGATATTGACCCACCCGCTAATCGACACCGTCTCGCCCACATGCTGCCCCAGCTCCCCGATCAACGTCCGTTCCATATAGCTATAAAATACCACACCCCGCGGCAAAAATCGCCGCGGGGTTTGTTGCTGGTCATTGCGACTTGCGAAGCGCTTCAGACAGGAACCGGCGGAAGTTCGCTCCCAAGATACCGCGGTCATGCATCAGGACGTTGCTGTCCTTGAGCTTCGCCGCAACTATCTTGAAGAGGACGCTGCCGTGCTCGATCAGCTCGATCGGCCGATCGGGAAAGAACGCTCGGTAGGATCCGTTCCTTTCTGATGCCCGGACCTGGCGCTCGTATCGCGCTTTGGCGCCATCGAGGTCCATATCGACGTGCGGGCAATCGCTCCCGATGCCGACCTTGCCCATGCCGAGCTTCATGACCGCGTGCGTCAGATGACGTGTGAACTCGGCCCACGGATCCGCCCCCTTCGGCGCAAGCGTCGACGTCGTGCATGGGATGCCCAGGTAGCCGCCCAACTCCCCGACCGCCTCGATGACGCGGTCTTGCGCGTTGCGCAGGTGCGGATAGATCGCTTGGCAACCGCTATGGCTCAGCATCGGATGCACCGATAACCCTTCCTTGCGGATGAACTCGAGCGCCGCATATGCGGTCTGCTGGTTCGCGTCTGAGAGGTCGAGGATGATCCCGAGCTTCGCCATGCGCTCGATAAGCCGCATGCCCGGCATCAGCAAGTGAGCGCCAGAATAGCATCCGCCGCCGTACATGCTCGTGCCGTCGTACGCGAGCGCCATCGAACGCACGCCGATCCGCGCGAGCTCCATCAGGTCAGCGTACGCAAGATTGTCAGGCGCATGCTGCATGCCGAACAGGAGGCCGATGTTCGCGGTGCTCACATCCTGCACATCGAGCGCATCCTTGATCAGCTTCACCCGCTGGTTTGAGAGCGCTGCTGCGATGAACTTCTTCGCAGCTGCGATCGCCTGGTCCGTGTCGGTGATGTTCGGGTCGACGCACGTCAGCTTCAAGAGAGCAGCGCGCGGCCGTGGGAGCCACTCGCCGTCGACGCCTGAATCGGCGCCAAACCGCGGCATCTGCCCTGGCTCCGTTATTCGCGCTTCCGAATCGCCGTAGCATTCGTCAAGTGGCATCGCTGCCATGGTTCACCTCCCTCAAGAAATGTTCAGAATATCCGGTTACCCGGTCTGGGGTTGATATTACAATTTTTTAGAGAAATATCAAGCGCCCACGCCGATCGCTCGCCTCACCTCGGCCATCTTGGCCTCGCTCACTTCGCGCGCGGTCGCCTTCCCTCTCGCGAGGACGTCGTCGACTATCGCAGAGTCGTGCTGGAGCTCCTCATACTTCTCACGCAGCGGGGCGAAGTACCGGTCGAGATCCTCGATCAGCATCTCTTTCAGCGCTTTGTAGTTTCCTGCATTACTATCATATATGGTAGTGAGCTCGTTCTCGGGACGCACGAGCTTGTGGATCGCGTAGACATTTTCTGGTCTCGTGCCGCTCGAGTCGGTCACGATCCCCATCACGGCCTTCGTGATATCCTCGCGTGAACCGAACAGCGGGATCACGTTACCGTAGCTCTTGCTCATCTTCTGTCCGTCGGTGCCGGGGACGACAGCGACCTCCGGCATGATATAGGGCTCCGGCAGCGAGAAGACGTCGCTCTTGTAGATGCGGTTGAACTTCTCTGCCAAGTCGCGCGTAATCTCGATATGCTGCTTCTGATCCTGCCCTACCGGCACGACCTTTGCGTCATAGAGAAGGATGTCGGCGGCCATGAGGACGGGATAATTGAATGTGCCGACACGGATCTCTTTGTTCTTGGCTTCTGCGTCCTTGAAGGCGTGTGCACGCATCAGGTACGGCATCGTCGTGATCGTGTCGAATATCCACGCGAGCTCGGTGTGCGCCGGCACGTCTGATTGTTTGAAGAAGACAACCTGCTCGGGATCGAGGCCGATCGCGAGATATGCCATCACGATCTCGCGCGTGCGGCGGCGCATCTCATCAGCGTCCTGCATCGTGTTCAAGCCGTGATAATCGGCCACGAAGATGAACGGGCGGTAGTCGCCGCTCCCCGCGAGCTCGACGAACTGGCGCATCGCGCCGAAGTAGTTGCCGATATGCAGATCGCCGGTCGGTTTGACGCCGGAGACGAGGACTGGCTTGTCGTTCATGCGTTATACACTACCACACTTGACGCGCTGCCCTGCCGCGCTACCGTAGCGGCAGAAGGAGGTGCCCTATGACCAAGTCTCGGTTGGATCGCGTCGGTGCCGACACCGATACGATGATTGAAATGACGGTCGGTCCTCTCATCGCAGCAGCGCTCCTCACAAGCGCGCTCTACATGACCGGCTGCTCCCTTTGGCTCCGTGCCTTCCTCCCCCGTCCGCGGGGGTTTTGTTTTATGCTCGTGCCGCGTAGCGCTCGCTGATACGGCGCATGAGACTCGGCCCCTCGAAGATCATCCCCGTGATGAGCTGTATCAGGTCGGCGCCGGCCGCAAATTTGGCCATCGCGTCCTCGGGAGTGAAGATGCCACCCGTGCCGATGGTCGTGAAGCGTTTGCCGTACATGTGCCGCGTCTTGCGGATCAGCTCGTTGGAAAGCTCAAAGGTCGGCCTGCCCGAAAGCCCACCCCGGAATGAGGCAGGAGCGTCCTCCGGATAGTCGAGCGACTTGTAGTCTTTGTTGAGGTTGCCGATGATCACGCCGCTCACCTTGTACTTGTCGGCGACATCAAGCAGCGCGACAAACTGCTCCCATGGCACGTTGATCGGCATCTTGAGATAGACCGGCTTGGTGCACTCCACGTCCCGAAGGCGCGGCAAGAGCTTCGCCAGATTCTCAGAGTCGATGAAGGTCTCGCCGCAGTAGGCGTTCGGGCAGGAGATATTGATCGTGTAGTAATCGCCGATGCCAGCCGCGTTCAGCCGGCGGAATGACGAGACGAAGTCGAGGATACCCGCCTCGAGGCTCGTCGATGCCGTCTTCTCGTTCGTGCGCGCGATCGAGACGCCGAGCACGAAGCCGGGCACGCGCGGCGTGCGCTTCATCTTGGCGATGAAGGCGTCCACGCCCGAGTTGCGGAGCCCTTTATAGACCACGAGACTCTTGTTGCGGATAAGGCGAGTCATGCGCGGCTTCGGGTTGCCCTCGCACGGGTGCGCGGTCACCGAGCCGACCTCCTCTCCGCCGAATGCGAGTGCGGGCAAGATGCGCGTGAGGCGGCCGTCTGCGTCAAAGCCGGCCGAGAGCAGGATCGGCGTGCGATAGCGGATACCGTCGACTGTCCTGCTGATGTCGGGGCCGGCGTAGTCATACATCCAGCTGAAGAGAGCCCGTGTGAGGCTCGCGCGGCCCGCAAACTCCCCTATCGAAAGAAAGAGGTCGTGCGTCGTGTCGGGCTTGATCGCGAAGAGAATGGGCTTAAGCGCCTTCTGATAGAGAGAATCGATCACCTGATGCCGATCCATCGTTGTACGATAGCACGCGATTGACAGCCGGATTGACGGCGCTACTGTTCATGAAGGAGAACAACCGAAGGAGGTTCACATGCAGATACGGCTCGAACGGATGCACGTCTCGACCAAGCAGCTGCTCGACCTGGCGGAGCGGTATGAGCTCGAAATCCTGGGCGCTATCGTACTCGCGATCCTCGCCGGCGTCGTGATCAGCTGGGCGTACGACGAAGTGACCGAGTGGGCGTCAGCAGGCTTCCTCATCGGATTCTGAACTAGCTCGCCGCCTACGAAAAATCCCCGCCATCGGCGGGGATTTTTTACTTGTGCTTGCACTGCGTACCTTTAGCGAAGTAGTGCGCCGGGTTGGATTCGAACCAACGTAGGGCTATGCCCGACAGGTTTACAGCCTGTTGTAATTGACCACTCTACCACCGACGCAAGTCGCACTGAACGTATCCACTATATAAAAAAAGCGCTCCCGGGACAAGCCGGGAGCTAACGTTCGAACCATGCCTACTGACCGAACTGGAGGTTAGTTGAAGTCATCCAACCCCGCCCGCCGCCGTCATCCTCGACCTCTACCCACGGGCCGATCTTACGCTCCGTGAGGTTGAATATGGTGCCGGGCGGCACCTTCTTGATGAGCTGCGACTTGTCAGACGGACCTTGCAGCAGGCGCCCTTCGTTGATGGTGGCCGCGAGCTTCTTTGCGGCAACCGGCGCGGGCGCCGGTGCTGCGACAGCGACGACCTGCGGCTGCTCGGTCACGGCCGGCTGCGTTGCAGCGGTCGCGACTGGTGCGGGCGGTGGTAGCTTCTGGATCGCGGCGACCATCTGCGTGTACGCATCGAGATACGCGAGCGCGACAACCTGGCCCTGAGCGGTGTTCTCGTAGCTACCGATGCCGGCTGCGCCGAACCCGCCGCCCATAAAGCCGCCCGCTCCCACGCCGAAGCCGATGTCCGTCTTCTGCGCCTTGCCCTCGGCCATGATGACCTGCTCGGATGTGCGCACGTCCGTCACGGCCAAGGTCACGTTCGCGGACTTGTCGTTGATGCTGACGTTGCCTGCGATAAGGCCGAGCGGTCCCGGCAGGAATCCGCCCAGGATCGCGCCGATCATATTGCCGCCGGCGTTCTGATTGCTTGACACGATATCGGGCGTGATCACATAGTCCGCCGCCTTCATCTGCTTGCCGCCGATGTTAGAGCCCTCCTGTAGTTGTCCGCCGGCAGCGAGCGCACGCTCGCGCGCCGCAATCTCGAAGCCGCGCCCCCGGTCTATGACCGTAAAGCAGTTCGATTTCATGGCGAAAAACTTGATCAAGCCATCGGGTGACTGCACCTGCGCTTGCGTCCACCAGTTCTTCTCCGGCAGCGCGATCGCGACGGTTCCCACCGGACGATCACACTTGGGTATCTCCGCCACCTTCTGCGCCCGCTGCTCTTCTGCGCTCGTCTTGCTCGATTCGATGCGATCGCCGAACGTCTGCGCCATGGCCTGGCCGCACACGAAGAGCGACAAAACGAATACCGCTATGCTCGCTTTCATCTAACCCTCCACTGTGATTGATCAATCTGCGGCCGTAGGCCGTCCCGCACGTGACAATACCACAGGTTTGCTACTTGAGCAATCTATTCGTATAACTATTTCAAAACGAGGAGGAGGACGCCCTGCTTGCCTTTGCGGACGAGGGCGTAGCCGCTCGAGAGGTCGCCCGGGTAGATCTTCTGATCCGGATTCTCGATCGTCTGGCCCGAGAGCGTGATGCCCTTGCCCGAGATGAGGCGGCGCGCGTCGCTCTTACTTGAGGCGAGACCGCCTGCGACAAGCGATTCAGCGAGCGAATAGCCCTCGGCGACATCCTTCTTTGCGAGGACGACCGAGGGCGCCTCGGCGAGCGCGACAGCGAGCGCGTCGCGCGAGAGCGCAGTGAAGGGCGTGTCGCCGAAGAGGGCGTCGGTAGCAGCAGCGGCTTGGGCGGTCGCGCCGGGGCCGTGCACGATCTCGGTGACGAGCCGCGCGAGCGTCTCTTGCGCCTGACGCTCGCCTGGGTTGCGGCGGTGCAGCTCCATCAAGGCGTCGATCTCGTTGAGCGGCATGAACGTATAGAACTTAAGGTACTGCTCGATATTCGCATCCGGCAGGTTGATCCAGAATTGGTAGAAGCGGAATGGCGAGGTCTTCTTAGGGTCGAGCCAGATCGCGTTGCCCTCTGACTTGCCGAACTTCTTGCCGCTCGCATCCGTCACGAGCGGGATAGTGAAGGCAAAGACCTCCCTGCCCTTGCGCTTCCGTATCAGGTCGACACCCGAGAGGATGTTGGTCCACTGGTCAGAGGCGCCCACCTGCAGGTCGCAGCCGTACTTCTCGTTGAGCGTCTGGTAGTCGAGCGCCTGGAGGAGCGCGTAGGTGAACTCGGTGTACGAGATGCTCTCGTCCGGCGTGTCGAGGCGCTTCTTGATCGTCTCGCGCTTGACCAGGTCGTTCACCGTGAAGTGCTTGCCCACGTCGCGGAGGAACGGCATGAGCTTCTCCTTTAGCAACCAATCCGCGTTGTCGACCATCTTGAATGAGATCCCGCCGAGGATTCCCTTCAACTGCGCCTTGAGCGCCTTCACGTTCTTGGCGATCGTCTTCTCGTCGAGCATCGGGCGCTCACCCTTCTCCTTGGGGTCGCCGATATAACCGGTGCCGCCGCCGACGAGGAATATGAGCTTGTGGCCGGCGCAGCCGAGCCGCTTCATCAAGATGATCCACGCGAGGCTGCCGACATGGAGCGAATCTGCAGTAGGATCTGCCCCGATATATACGGTACGAGGCGTACCAACAATCTTCTCTATGTCAGCGGATGCGTGCTCGACCAGCCCGCGCGCCTTCAGTTCTTCTGCGAGTGTCATGGGGAGACTATACCACTAGCGATTCTAGCGAGCGAAGACGAAGAGGCCGATGGCAGGAGCGACGAACCACCACCAGAAGAACGCCTTGGGCGCGAAGAGGGCGTCGACCGCAGGAGTGAAGTGATAGATCGTCGCAACCGGAAAGACGTTATACGCGAGCGCAAGGAGAAATGTCGCCCCGAGGAACGAGAGGACGACAAACCCGACGATGCCTATGTAGAGGAAATCAGAGACCACCACGCGGCGCAGGATGATGTAGAAGAGGAATGTGAGCGCCGCGTAGAGACCGACATTCGATAGAAGAGCCGTGAGCACGGGCGCAGTCGGCAAGAGCGAGGAGTACGGGAAGGAGATAAAGAGCGCATAGGCGGAGTAGAACGAGAGCATCAAGGCGACGAGTTGGCCTCGACCGACCGCACGGGCAAAGAAGAAGAACGCGCCCATTAAGATGATTATGATAAGGAAGTCGCCCGCAAAGTTCCACGCCGAGAGCGCAGTATACGTCGCGAGCGTGTTCACCTGCGCCAAACCTTCAGTTGCGGTCATATACGAGAAGTATATACCGCCGAGGATCAGAGTCCCTCGGATTTCAACTCCTCGAGCGTCTTCTTGGCTTTACCAGAGAGTTTCTGCGGGAGGGCGACCTCGAGGCGGATGATCAGGTCGCCACGCGTGCCCTCGAGCGAGATCCCCTTGCCGGCGACACGCAGCAGCTCCTCGGCGCGCTTCATTGCAGGCACCTTGATCTCGAGCGTCTTGCCCTCAAGCGACTCGATCGAGACGGTGGTGCCGAGCAAGGCGTCGGTGAGCTTGACTGGGAGCGTCATCACGAGGTTCGCGCCGTCACGACGGAAGACTGGGTGCGGCTTCACATGCACCTTCACATACAAGTCGCCCGCCGTGCCCGCCTTGACTGCCTCTCCCTGCCCCGGCAGCCGGATCATCTCGCCGTTGTCGATGCCGGCGGGGATGTTGATCTTGATCTCCTCCTGTTTGCGGTAGACGCCGTGACCCTTGCACTCAGGGCACTTCTCCTTGGGGATCTTGCCGGTGCCCTCGCAGGCTGGGCACGTGCGCACAGACGTGAACTGGCCGAGGATCGAGTTGCGCGTCTCGTGGACGCGGCCGCTGCCGTTGCAGGTCTTACACGTGTCGAGCTCTGTGCCCGGCTTCGCACCCGAGCCGCGGCAGAGATTGCAGACCGAGACTTTGGCGATGAGTACCGTGCGGTTCGTGCCGAATGCCGCGTCATTGAAGGGCACCTCGATATCAATCGAGATATCGCGCCCTCGCGGCGCGCGCTGCGCAGAGCGGCCGCCGAACATATCGCCGAAGATGTCCCCGAAGTCGAACTCGACGCCACCCTGGCCGAACCCCTGCTGGAACTGGGAGAAGTCGAAGCCGGCAAACGGATTGCCGCCCGCCCCTGCCCCGCCACCAGGGAAGGCCTGGCCATAGGCGTCGTACTCGCGGCGACGCTTGTCGTCAGAGAGGACGGCGTAGGCCTCGGTCACCTCCTTGAACTTGGACTCGTCTCCCGTGCCCTTGTCGGGGTGATATTTGTGCGCGAGCTTGCGAAACGCCTTCTTGATGTCGTCCTTCGTCGCCCTCTTATCGACGCCCAGCACTTCGTAATAATCTTTCGCCATAGATTGAGCGATTATACGCTCCTCACATTTCGTATGCAAAAAGTAACGGCGCCCGTGGGCGCCGTTGAATGTGTGAGTCATGAGGTGTTAGCCCAAGACTCGGTCGACCTCGTCGATCCTGTCGTGTTCTTCGGTACGACTCGGTTCCGGGAGCAGGTCTGCAAGGCCTCTCGCCGTCTTGAACTGGCTCGTGCCGACCTTTCGCGCAATCGCATCTTTCAGAGCGTCTACTACATCTGCATCCATCGCTGCCTCCTGGATCGAAATGCCAGCGCGAAAAGAACTCGCGAACGTTGTACATTATACACTTGTCAATGCATTAGTCAAGCCCCCGTAATGGTTCAATACCTTGGAATCACCCCAAGGCATGGCATACACCACAA
>CAYOCH010000003.1:0-68429 GCA_964402535.1 uncultured Candidatus Saccharibacteria bacterium
GGGTTTGTGGTGTATGCCATGCCTTGGGGTGATTCCAAGGTATTGAACCATTACGTAGTGTTGACAAGGGATATGAAAAATCATATAAGAATGTCGGAATAGCGACAGGCATCTACCGATACTCACACTTAGGAGGTGCGCAATGCGCATAAAGAACGGATGTACGCGCATGGTCATTCTCACAAAAACCAGCGCGATCAAGATAGCGTTCCCGCTGCGCCCCTTCAGACCGTTCGGGATTATCCTCGAGAACCTGTTGAGTGGCGAATTGCGCGGGAAACTCGGCAAGCATCACGGGAACCTCTTGCAGCTCCTCGTACGGATCGTGACTTTCGGCGGCATCGATGCGAATCGTCGGGAACTTCGCCTCTCTCGAGAGCATCCGGAATATCCGATCATGCCCGTCATGCGTTCGTATCTTGGCGGGTTCGTGATCGTGATGGCTCGCGGAGAACCGCACGAGCAGCCTGGCGATCAATGGGGGAGCAGAGTAGCACTCCCGAGCCACCTGCGAGACGCGGACCTTTTCTACACGTGCAATTCGGGTTGGTACGACGGACGTCTCCGCTTCTTCGACTACGGCGATCCGACTGCTGAAGAGATCCTCCCGTTGCTTTGCGGGTAATACCGTCCTATTGTTCTCGTCATTTTGCGCCGACTGCTTGCAGTCGGCGCTTTTTCATTCTCGTGAGCGCGAGTGATATTTCTTATGTATTTCTCGCAAGTGACTGTCGGTGACGTGCGTGTAGATCTGAGTCGTGTTGATCGAGGCGTGGCCGAGGAGCTGTTGCACCGAGCGGATGTCAGCGCCGTTTGAGAGGAGGTCGGTGGCGAAGGCGTGGCGGAGCGTGTGCGGCGTGACGACGTTTGTGATGCCGGCGCGGGCGACGTATCCCTTCAGGTGCCGCTGCACGTCGCGGGGGGTGATGCGATGAGGCTTGCCTGCGCGGCCGTCGACGAAGAGCGCCTCCTCCATATCCTTGCGCGCAGCGAGGTAGTCGCGGATAGCCTCCTTAGCAGCGGGGGAGAGGAAGACGACCCGCACCTTCTCGCCTTTGCCGCGCACCGAGAGCTCGTCGCGCGAGAGGTCGATGTCAGAGTCGAGCGCACAGAGCTCTGAGACGCGCAGCCCGGTCGAGAAGAGCATCTCGAGGATCGCGCGGTCGCGCAGGCAGTTAGTGCGCTTATTCTCGTTCTTCTCTTTTGCATAGGCATCCATGGGCGCCTTGAGGAGTCGGTCGAGCTCGGCAGCGGTGATGAGGTCGAGCTGGCGCTCGGGGAGCTTGGCGAGTTCGATCTTCTCGGGCGAGATAGCGACGATGTCGCGCTTGCGCAAGAATTTAAGAAAAGCGCGCAGCGCGATCATGTAGTAGTTCTGCGTGCGGCGCTTCATCGAGTTCTTGTCGGTGCCTTTCTGCCGGTTGAGCCAGAGGCGGAACTCGCGCACGCTCTGCTCGGTGATGTCGCCCGTGCGCTCGATCTTCATCTGCTCGAAGTAGCGGGTGAGGTAGCGGTCATAATTCTCGACCGTCTTCACGGCGCGCCCGCGCTCGATCTCTATATATTCGAGGAATTGTCGCTTCGCCGCCTCCGCTTCCATTCACAAATAGTAGCACCCCAAGTGCGCACAATATTCTGTTATGCAAAACACTACCCAAAGTCGCGGATTCCGCGACACTTGCACAAATCCGCAAGACGTGGTAGGGTACGGCTACTCATGCTTACCACGAAGAAAAAGGCGGCGGTGATCAAGAACATCGCCCGGCACGATACAGACACCGGCTCGGCCGATGTCCAGGTCGCGCTCTTGAGCAAGCAGATCGACGAACTTGCGAAGCACCTCAAGAAGAATCCTAAGGATTTCCACTCTCGCCGCGGCCTCCTGCAGATGGTCGCCGACCGTCGCTCGCACCTGCGCTATCTCGAGACGAACGACAAGCGCCGCTATAACGCGGTGATCAAGAAGCTCGGGTTGAAGAAATAAATCCGGCCTCCTGCTGGTATCATGAAGGGGTGGCGGTTGCCGCCCAGATTTAATAGGTTTTCATTTCTATAAGCATATTTTTATGGCAGTTATCAAACATCCGGCCCAGCGTGTGGGCGTATTCATCGACACGCAGAACCTCTATCACAGCGCGAAGCACCTCTATAAGGCGCGCGTCAACTTTGGCAAGATCCTCGAAGAGGCGGTCGGCGGCCGCACGCTCGTGCGCGCCATCGCCTACGTGATCTCGACGGAGGGCGGTGAGGAGAAGAACTTCTTCGAGGCGCTCACCAAGATGGGCATCGAGACCAAGGTGAAGGATCTCCAGATCTTCGCCGACGGCGCGAAGAAGGCAGACTGGGACGTCGGTCTCGCGATCGACGCGGTCAAGCTCGCTCCCAAGCTCGACACGGTCGTGCTCGTGACGGGCGACGGCGACTTCGTCCCGCTTATCGAGTATCTCGATATGAACATGGGCTGTCAGGTGGAGGTGATCTCATTCGGCAAGTCCTCATCGGCCAAGCTGAAGGAGGCTGCGCACGCGTTCACCGACATGTGCGACGATCCGCGCAAGTTCACCATCGCCTCGCGCGCATAACGGTCACAAACCGAGGTCTGATGCGTTACACTAGGTAACGATGGACACGACGCCGACGCCGATCCCCGACGACAAGCCTGAGAAGAGTGGAGCAGGGAAGTTCATCCGCACCTTTGCGGGCGATATGGAGATCCTGAAGTCGGGCGGGACGCCCGATTTCGTGCCGATGGGCGAGCACGGCAACCCGGCCGAGCGATTGGTGAGCGTCTCTCCGGTCGCCGAGACACCGCCGCCCGCGCCCGCTCCGGCGCCAGAGCCGGCACCCGACACGCTCATGCCGGAGCATAAAGAGACGCTTGTCTCGCCGCTACAGACCTACTCGGCTGATTTCGCCGATCGGGTCAAGGATACGCACGCCTCGGCGGTGACGATCCTCGCTGCCGAGCAGGACGCCGGCCCGGCGCCCGAGATGCCCGCGCCCGCACCTGTGAAGCAGCCGATGGTGAGCAACAAGTTCCTCGTGATCACGGGGCTCGTGCTGCTTATGATAGGACTCGCTGGCGCGGGTATCGCCTACGTGCGCTATCAGTCAGCGATCGCACCGGTCGCGGTGGCGCCCACGATCACGGCACCGATCTTCGTCGACGACCGCCAGCAAGTCTCGGGAGCGGGTGACGCGCTCCTCGGCATGGTGCAGGCTTCGGTCGCGCGTCAACTGTCGGCAAACCAGGTGCGTCTTCTCTATATTGCGACTTCGGCGCCCCAGAGCGTGTTCGCGCTCCTGCCGACCGGCGCGCCGTTCGTCGTCACGCGCAACGTGCAGCCCTTGGGCAGCATGGCAGGCGTCGTGAACGTGAACGGCGCACAGAGCCTCTTTTTCATCTTATCGGTCGACTCCTACAGCAATACGTTCGCGGGCATGCTTCAGTGGGAGAACACGATGCCGCGCGATCTCGTGAAGATGTATCCGCCGTACCCGACAGACGTCTCACAAGCAAGTGCGACGACAACCGCCACGACTACCGCGAAGACTGCACCGAATGCTCCTTCTGTCACCGCCGGATTCGTTGATGCAACGGTCTCGAATCATGACGTGCGCGAATATCTCGATGGGCAGGGCAGAGTCGTCATGGTCTACGGCTACTGGGATCAGCAGATGCTTGTCCTCGCGCGCGACGAGAGCGCATTTTCAGAGATCATCAGCCGCCTCGCGACTTCACGAGCGCAAATGCGATAGTCTGGTATCATACCGTTCATGAAGACCGAACAATACAAGAAGAAACTCGAGGAGGAGAAGCAGAAGCTTGAGAAAGAACTTGCATCGATCGGCCGCCGCAATCCTGCGGTTCCTGATGATTGGGAGGTCGCGCCCTCTGAGATCGGCACCGAGGCCGATCTCGCTGACCAAGCTGACGTCGTGATGAATATCGAGAGCAACACGGCGATCCTCGCCGATCTCGAGGCTCGCTATGACTCGGTCATCTCGGCGCTGCACCGGATCGAGAGCCGGACCTACGGGAAGTGCGAGGTGTGCGGCGAAGAGGTCGGCGAAGCGCGGCTCACGGCCGACCCGGCCGCGACCACGTGCGTGAAGCACCTGTAATCCCGCATGACAGCCGCGCGACCGACAGCACCCTCGGTTCGTAGCGCACAGCAGAAATCATTGCCGAAGGCCGGCTACGCCAAGACGCTCGCCGCGCAGCCGGTCGGCTCTGCAGCCGAGCTTGTCTCGGTCGAAGCGGATTTGACGCGCGGCCTCCACAACTTTACCGTCGTCGGGCTCGCCGACAAGGCGGTCGAAGAGGCGCGCGATCGGATCTCGGCGGCGATTCGCCACTCGGGCTACAAGCCGCCCAAGCAGCAGAACAAACGCATCGTCCTCTCGCTCTCGCCGGCAGACTTGAAGAAGGAGGGCTCGCACTACGACCTCGCGCTGGCGCTCGCGTACCTCACGGCCGCGGGCGACGTGCCAGAGCTCGCTGACGAAGCGCTCCTCATCGGCGAGCTCGCGCTCGACGGCACGCTGCGCGCGGTGAAGGGCGTGCTGCCGCAGGTGCTCGCTGCGAAGCGTCGCGGGACGAAGACCGTCTTCGTGCCGCCGGATAATGCGCGTGAGGCGCTTCTCGCCGACGGCATCGCGGTCTTCGCTCCCGAGTCGCTCGCTGACCTGCTCGCGCACGTGAGGGGCGAGAAGAGCCTCCCGCGCCTTGCGCGCAACCGGCAGACACAGCTCCCGCCGCCGGCGCTCGACCTTGCCGATGTGAAAGGGCAGGAGAGCGCGAAGCGTGCCCTCGAGATCGCCGCCGCCGGCCGGCACAACATCGTCTTCTACGGGCCGCCCGGCACCGGCAAGACGATGCTCGCTCGTGCGCTCTCCGGCATCTTGCCGCCACTCACCGACGACGAGATGCTCGAGGTGACGGCGATCCACTCGACGGCCGGCATCTTGGGCGGGAGCGAGGCGGTGTATTGGCCGCCCTTCCGCGCGCCGCACCACTCGATATCACACGTGGCGATTGTAGGTGGCGGCGCATTCCCTAAGGCTGGCGAGGTGACTTTGGCGCACAAGGGCGTACTCTTTCTTGATGAATTCCCCGAGTTCGACTCACGCACACTCGAGGCGCTGCGGCAGCCCTTGGAGGATCGCGTCGTGACGGTCTCGCGAGCGCGAGCGACCATCACCTTCCCGGCCGATTGCATGATCGTCGCGGCGATGAACCCGGCGAACACGCTCTCCGAGGACATGCGCGTCGCGATCCGCGAAGCGCAGAAACAGGCGCGACGCATCAGCCGCCCGATCGTCGACCGCCTCGATCTCTGGATCGAGGTGCCTTTGGTGCCGCACGATACGCTCTCTAAGCTCGGGAGCGGCGAGCCGTCGGCAGAGGTGCGTAAGCGCGTCGTCACGGCGCGCACTCGTGTCGAGAAGCGCACTGGCAGGCGCGGGGCGACCAACGGCGCCCTGACCGGCCGCGAGCTCGACGAGAAGAGCGGCTTCACTGTCGCCTCTAAGGAGGCGCTCACCACTGCCGCGTCTCGCTTGAACCTCTCGCCTCGCTCGTATCACCGCACGATGCGCGTCGCGCGCACGATCGCCGACCTCGCGGGCGCAGAGGCAGTCACGCCGGCGCACATCCACGAGGCGCTCCAGTACCGTCCCCGCGGCCTGTTCGGATTCGAGTGAAAAGCATTTAAATTTTAAAATATTTAAATACATAATAAGTATGGCGACGGTCGAACGGTTCGAGGACCTACTGATGTTCAAGAAGGCACGCGAATTGACGAAGGACGTATATCGCTCTCTCGCGTCGTGCAGAGATGCCGGTTTTCGCGACCAGATCCAGCGCGCATCCGTCTCGATCGTGTCGAACATCGCAGAAGGGTTCGAGAGCGGGACGAGACAGGAATTCCTGAATTACCTGTATATCGCTAAAGCGTCAGCAGGTGAGGTGCGAGCGCAGATCTATGTCGGTCACGACATCGGCTATTTCAATATTGAAATGTTTAAACATTTGAAGGCTCTCGCGGAGGAGTGCAGCCGCCTCGTCGCGAGCTTCGCAAAGAAGCTAAAAGCGGGAGGTAAGCTCGGCACGCAATTCAAGCACATGCCGCGTAAGGATGTCGCCCTCGAAATGCTCACCGCCGCCGGCTACGAACGTCTCCCGAACGGGCAGGTAGTCGAGAAAAAGCCTTGAAATATTTCAATCTTTAAACATGTATATACGGCAAGCCTTGCGCACCACGTAGTGTTGCGAGGGGGAGCAGAAGCGATATGCTTGACCCATGGAAAACCTTGAAAAGCCGGTCAGTCCTACAAATGCTGATGAAGGTCGCTTGGGAGAAGAAGAAGCTCGTGAACTCGCAAATATGCAACGGGCCGCAATAAATGCCGATCCGGAGATGACGGCTAATACATTCGAGGACGGATTATTTGAGGAAACCACGGCTGCAGATTACGATAGTGCGTTGCAGGCGATCGAAGAACTCAAAAAGCTTTCGGCAGAGGAACCGGCAACTGAAAAAGTACTATCTGCGTTAGCTCGCGCTTCAGAGGTAGGCCGCTTTCTCGTGATGAATGCTATCAGCACGGGCTGGTACGGGGCATACGATTTTGAGGAGAAGATGCAGAAACTCGAGGATGCGTCAGCGAAACTTCGTGCCCTCAAGGAAAAGGCGAAGCAATATTCATAACAAGAGATGAGAAGCCCCGCGGCGCGAAGCGCCGCGGGGCTGTTTCATTTCGCGTCACTGCGGGTTGCAGACCGCGCCGAGAGAGCAGTCACGGAGGGGGTTTGCGGCGCCGCGAACCTCGAAGTGGAGGTGTGGGCCGGTCGAAAGACCCGTTGCGCCGACGTAGCCGATCGTCTGTCCGGCGAGGACGGATTGACCCGGCGAGACGATCGAACGCGACATGTGCGAGTAGAGCGTCTGCGTGCCGTTGTCGTGCGTGATCACGACGTAGTTGCCGTAGCCGCCGTTCCAGCCGCCGTTGTTGCGCGAGATGATGACTGTGCCGTCGGCTGCGGCGCGGATCGGCGTACCGCGTGCAGCCGCGAGGTCGACGCCGTTCCAGCCATGGAGACCTTGTGTGAGAATCGCGCCGGGTAACGGATCAATGTAGTAGTCATCCTGCGCTGCTCCGCTGCCGCCCAAGTACGGCTCCTTGCCGACGCGTCTCACGGGCGTCTTGGCCTTCGGCGCTACCGGAGAGATCTCTGCCCCCGGGATGATGATCGTCGAACCGACCGCCAAGGGCGCGGCCGGATCGAGTCCGTTGAACTGCGCGATCTCTTCTGCGTCGGCGTTGTACTTCTTGGCAATCGACTTGAGCGTGTCTCCCGCGATGATGGTGCGCTTCACGCCAGAGATCGGGAGGATGATGAGCGTATCGCCGACGCGGACGTCATTGATACCGGAAAGATTGTTCGCCCAAATGATGGTATTCACGGAAATGTTGAACATCTTCGCGATCACCGAGAGCGTGTCGCCCGGGCGGACCACATAGACGGAGATGCGGTCGGACTGCGTCGTGCCGACGATATCGGCCGTCGTGCCGGCGGGGCCAGAGTTGGCTACAAGCGCGTTGTCGCTCGAGGTCTGGACGGCGCCGATGCCCTTGTCCGGGTTCGGATCCATATTGATCGCCGCGGCAAGGACCGGAGTGGCCGAGGCTGGCACGGAGGCGGCCACCGCCGCGTCGGCGTTAGACGAAAAAGGCCAAAACGCGTGGGCGCGCTTCGGCATAAAAGAGACCGCGACCGTGATGATCGCAAAGCCGAGTGCAAGCAGGGCGAACTGGCCGGCTACTTGGTATGTATCCAGGCTCGATCCTTTCGGCTCGGAGCCTGAAACCTGATGGTTGATTTCGATAGGGTAACGGGGCGATTCAGTCGTGCTTCCTAATACAAAAATGGCTTACATAAGCCATTTCTTGCGTACTTCCATATCAGCTATACCTCGAGTATATCCAACGAGGTCGCCCCGTCAATGAGGGCTCCCGATGCCTGTGGAGAACGCATTTTAGGGTACACCCAGCACTAAAATTGCTCAATTTTACGTTGTGCACTTTGCGGAGCGGTTTAGTGCTGGGTATATTTGGACAGTGAAATACCTCGACGGGTTGAATGATGCGCAAAAAAGGGCGGTTCTCGCCAAAGACGGACCGATTTCTGTCTTGGCGGGCGCCGGGAGCGGCAAAACGCGCGTCCTCACGACCCGGATCTACCACCTGATCCGCGAGGGGGTCGCGCCGCGGGAGATAGTAGCCGTCACCTTCACCAACAAGGCCGCCCGCGAGATGCGCGAGCGCGTCCGCGCTATGCTTTCTGCTCCGCACGAGGATACACAGAACGAGCGGCGAGATGGATTAATGCCGTTCATCGCCACCTTTCACGGGCTCGGGCGCGAACTCCTCGAGAGCTACGGGTCAGTGATGGACATCCCGCGCTACTTCAGCGTCTACGACCGCGACGACTCTGAGAAGGCGATCGCGACCGCTTTGAAAGCTCTCGATGTTGACGCAAAGGAGCTCTCCCCGCGCGCCGTGCTCGGCCGCATCTCGCGGGCGAAGGGCGAGGGGATGACCGCGCAGGAGTTCTCCGAACGCTACGGCCGCTCGAGCTTCGGGGGGCGCATCGCGGCGGAGGCGTGGCTCCGCTACGACAAGGTCTTGAAGGCCGAGAAGGCGCTCGACTTCGACGACTTGATCGCGCTGCCGCTCCGGATGCTTGAGGAACACGCGGAGGTGCGCGAGGCCGCGCAGAACCGCTGGCACTACATCCATATCGACGAATATCAAGACACGAACGCGCTCCAGGGCCGTCTTGCGAACTTGCTCGCCGCGAAGCACAAGAACCTCTTCGTCGTCGGCGACATCGACCAGACGATTTATACCTGGCGCGGCGCGACGATCGAGAACCTGCTCGAGTTCGACAAGAACTATCCGGAGGCTCAGACGATCATTCTTGAGCAGAACTACCGTTCGACGAAGAATTTGGTCGACGCTGCGAACGCGGTGATCGAGAAGAACAAGAACCGCAAGGAGAAGCGCTCGACGACCGAGCAGGGCCGCGGCGAACCGATCAGCATCCATATCGCGCTCTCGGCAGAGGACGAGGCGCGCTGGATCGCGCTTAAGATCCGCGAGTTGATGCGGCAAGGGACGAAGCCAGAGGATATCGCGATCCTCTTTCGCACCAACTTCCAGTCGCGAGCGCTCGAGGAGGGGCTCCTGCATGCCGGTGTTCCGTACAAGCTCCTCGGCACGCACTTCTTCGCGCGCAAGGAGGTGAAGGATGCGCTCGCGTGGGTGCGCCTCGCGATGGATCCGTCGCGTGAACAGGACAAGATCCGCGCGGCCGCAGCGCCCGCGCGCGGGATCGGCAAGGTCACGCTCGGCAAGCTTGCGGCGGGTGACCGTGCGGCGCTTCGTGCTGGAGAGCTCGCGAAGGTCGAGGCGTTCGAACGCATTGTCGCCGAACTTGCAGCAGCGACTGAGCAGCTCGCGCCATCGGAGTTCGTGAAGCTCGTGATCGAGAAGAGCGGCATGCGCCGCGTGCTCCTTGACGAGGGTTCGGCAGAGGACCGAGAGCGCTTTGAGAACGTCGAGGAGCTCGCCTCGGTCGCCGCGCGCTACGATGCGACGCCGGGGAAGGGCGGCATCGCCGCTTTCCTCGCCGAGGCGGCGCTCGCGAGCGATCAGGACGAGCTCGATCAAGGCGAGAAGACGGGTGTGACGCTCATGACGGTGCATGCCGCGAAAGGGCTCGAGTTCGGCACGGTGTTCGTCGCCGGCATGGAGGAAGGGCTCTTCCCCCACCAGGGGATGGGCAACGACGCCGACCGCGACGAAGAGGAGGAGCGGCGGCTCTTCTATGTCGCGATGACGCGCGCCAAAGCGCGGCTCTATCTCACGCTCGCGCGCGTGCGCAAGATCTACGGCACCGACTACGTCTCTGACCCGTCGTCGTTCATCGCCGATATCGACTCGTCGCTCTTGCTCTATGATGAGACCGAAGGCTATGTCATCAACTATTAAAGCGAACCCTTCAACTCCGTTCAGGGCGAGAAAATCGTTGGGGCAGAATTTCCTGATGCATGCGCGGATCGCGGAGCGGATCGCGAAGGCCGCGGCGCTTCCGGCAGACGCGACCGTGTTCGAGATCGGTCCCGGCACGGGGATGCTCACCCGCGAGCTCCTGGACGTCACGAAGAAGGTGATCGCCCTCGAGGCGGATGGCGAGCTCTATGCCCAACTGCGCGAGACGTTCGCCGACGAGATCGCGCACAAACGCCTCGAACTTATTCACGGCGACATTCGCAGCTATCCACTAACTTTCACGGCCGTTAGGAATAGTGGATACCATGTTGTGGCGAACATCCCGTATTACCTCACCGGCGAAATCTTTCGGATGCTTCTCGCTGCACGGCATCAGCCGCGCTCGATGACGCTCTTGGTGCAGAAAGAGGTTGCCGAGCGTGTCGCACGGTCGAAAAAAGAAAGCATTCTCTCGCTGTCAGTAAAAGCATTCGGCGTACCGACGTACGAATTCACCGTCCCGCGAGGCGCGTTCAGACCTGCGCCGAAGGTAGACTCGGCCGTCCTCTCTATACGCGACATTTCTCGCGCTGCCTTCACGAAGAAGGGGAGCGAGGAGCGCTTTTTCACGCTGCTGCATGCGGCGTTCGCGCACAAGCGCAAATTCGTGCGCAATAACTTGGCCGAAGCAGGACTCGATGCCGGCGTTATCCCAGAAAAAGCGCGAGCAGAGGATGTCCCGCTCGCAGTGTGGCTCAAACTTTCAAGCGAGCATTAGATGCTCGTGCCGTAAAACCACGCCGAGGCGGGTACGGTAAAGCCTGTGTTCGGGCTCGTGAGGCAGAATGCCGGCGCCGAATAGCGCATCCCTAGCACGCTCTGACCCGGATGCGACATAATATAGAAGAGGAATGGCGACGGATACACGGCAACGTCGATCGGGAACCCGAATGGCGCAAGTGCGATGGTCGCAGTCACGAACCCGACGCCGAGACAGGGCCGGATCGCCACCACTTTTCCACCGAACGGCGCGACGAAGGTGTCGGCGCCGGTCGACCCTTCCGCCCAATCGCTCGCGTGAGCGACTGGATCGGTCGTGACCAAGAAAGAGGTACCGAGAAGGAGGATTGCAGTGAAGAAAACAATAAGAACAGTGCGCATAGGGTCATAGTAGCACGCAGCTGCTATACTTTATAGCGATATGGGGGAACCGATCCAAGCCAATTGGCGCGTCCTGGCCGCATCACTCGTTGCCGCCGTTCTCGTGATCGGTGCCTACGTCCTTGCGCGGGGCGTCGAGTCGTCGGATGTCGCACAAGCCTCGACCGAGACGGCGCTCCTGCAGGCGATCGCGGCGAAAGATTCTGACAACGACGGCCTCCCCGACTGGGAGGAGGCGCTCTACGGCACCGATCCGTACGCGGTCGACACCTTCAACCTCGGGATGACCGACGGCGCCGCTGTCGCCAAAGGGCTCATCGTCCCGAAGGCGATCGCCACCATCTCCTCGGCGACCTCGACGGCGCCTCTTTCAAGCGACGTGGACTACAAGAAGCTCGGCATCGCGGCGCCGAATGAGGGCTCACTGACCGACGCATTCGCCAAGAGCTTCTTCACCTACTACGCCGAGACCAAAAAGACCAAGGGCGGCGACCTCTCGCAGGCGGACATCGACGCGATCGAGCAGCAGGCGCTCGACTCGCTCTCCTCCACAATAGCCAAGGCGCCGGATTACAAATCGGCGAGCGATCTTGCTGTCTCGGGCTCCGGGCCGGACGCGCTCCGCGCCTTTGCCGTGCAGGCCGAGGCGATCTTCAAGAAGAACACGAGCATGGCGACGACGAGCGAGCTCGTGTATCTGCAATATGCGGCAGAGAGCAACGATGCAAAGGCGGTTGCAGCGCTCGAGTCGATCGCGCAGGCGTATCGTGCAGCGGCTGCCGGGCTCGCCGTGCTGCCGGTGCCGCGCGAGCTCGCGTCAGCGGACCTCGCGCTCATCAATGCGATGGCGCGCGTGAGCGGGATCGTCGAGAACTTCGCCCAAGTGAACAGCGACCCCTTGGTCGCGATGATGGCGCTCGAACAGTACACGGCGGCGGCGCAAGACCTGGGTGCAGCGTTTGCGAATATCGCAAATGATTATGCGGTTGCCGGTGTTACGCTCGACAAGGGGGCGCCCGGCGCCTCGTTCGTGGGCGTGAGCGCGGCTGCCGCGCGTATCCAGCCTGCACCATGAACACGCGCTTCGCATCAAGGGTGATCGTCGCACTGCTCGCCGTCGGCATCATCGCTCCGGCGTTCCTCGTGCCGCAGCGCGCGTCGGCACAGGTGGCGAGCGCAGCAGGGGCGGCATCGTGCTTTGCCGCCGGCGGTGTCGGTCTCGCAGGCGGCGCGGCCTCTGCAGTGCTCTCGGTGCCTGTGAATGACATGGCGAACCTGGCGCAGAACACGTTCACCGCCGGCGCGACGCAAGGCGACTGCATCAAGAACAACATCATCACGCCGCTCGCACGGCTCATGGCGCGCATCGTGATCCAGCAGATCACGGCGAGCACAATCAACTGGATCACCGGGCGTAACGGCACCGGCCAGCCGACGTTCGTGACGAATCTCTCCCTCAATCTGCAGGCCGTCGGCGACGCGGTCGCGCTCTCGTATATCTCTCGCGTGACGACTGCCTTCAACTCGCCCTTCGGCCCGATGATCGCGCAGTCGCTCCAGCTCCAGTACAACCAGCAGTCGAGCCTCGCAGGCTTCTTCGCAGCGAATCAGTCCACGCTCAACCGGTGGTCGCCGAATCCGAATGCCTTCCTTTCCGGACAGTGGGCGCAGGGCGGGATCCCTGCGTGGTTCGCGCTCACGACGCAGACGCAGAACAACCCGTACACGCTGTATCAGGCAGCAGAAGGGCAGCTCAGATCGAACCTCTCTCAAGCAGAGACGAACCGCCGCCAGGACATCGCGCAAGGGGGCGGCTTCCTCTCGTGGTGCGGCGTGACGGACGCGGCAGCGCAGGATCAGAGCTCCGCAGCCGGCGGAGGCGCCAATCCGGGTGATGCCTGCACCAACAGCGACGGAACGCCGGGGACCGTTCAGACACCGGGTTCGGCGATCCACGACTATGCGCAGAAAGCGATCGTCGGCGCCGGGCTCGACCAGCTCGTCTCGGTGACCGACATAGATCAGGCGCTCGGCGCGATCGCGATGGCGCTCGTCAACCAGGTACTCGGGAATGGCGGTCTCTTGGGCGCCGGCACGCCGCTGCCGGGGCGGCCGCCGATAACAAACCAGCTCCAGGCCTACTCGGGTGATACGTCCGCGAACACGGGATCCTCGTCGTCGTTCGCCGGCGCGATGCTCTCGCGCATCACTGCCTACAAGGCCGCGTGGGGGACTATCACCTCCTCGGCGGACGTCGCCTCCTCGAGCCTCAACAGGCTCGTGACCTACTGCAACTCGCAGGCGACGGATCCGAACGCGCTGCAGGGGGTGATCAACGCGAATGTCGCAGCGGCGCAGGCGGCGCTCGCGACCGAGGTCGCGCCGATCTACACTCAAGCCGGGCAGGCGATCGCCGCGACCGACCCGACGAAGGCGCTCGCGCTCAAGGTGCAGGCAGAGTCCTCGAGCGTGACCTCGACAACGACAGCCGCGACGATCGCGGCGGACACGGGCGTCTTGGCGACCGCCGCCCCGACCGTGAGCGACCTCACATCCGTGCAGCAGAACGCCTCGGTGATGAACGGCGCCAAGGCGAACCCAGCGGGCTCGCTCACGGTCGCGGGCGGCTCGCTCGTCGATCAGATGAACCTGATCACGACGAACGCGGCGGCGCTCCAGGCCGCCTGCACGCCGAATGCAGCGAACGGACCAAGTGTCATCACTCCGACAGGATAATATGCGACGCTTCCTTTCAACACTCATCGTGATGGTCGCGCTCATGGGCGCGGCCGGCGCAGCGCCGGCCGCGTATGCACAGGCCACGGCAGACCCGGGGCTGGACGGCTATGCGACTGACGAGTCAGGCAACGCGTATACGCAAGCGCAAATCGATGCGACCAATGCGGCCGGCCAAGCCGGCGTCGCGCAGACAGTGCAGCAGATGACGAATCCGAGCGATGCAAAGAAGTCGATCGATCCGAATGCTAGCAAAGACGCCGGCTCCCAGTACGGCTCTGTGATGACGTGGATCATGACGCTCTTCGCCTGGCTCGTCGGCGTCGCGGCGCTCCTCCTCGACAACGCGGTCTACTTCACCGTCGTGAAGATGGGCGATTACATCCGCAACCTATCGGCCGTCGGCGTCACGTGGCGGATCCTCCGGGATATCGGGAACATATTCCTCATCTTCGGCTTCATCTTCGGCGGCATCGCGACGATCCTGAACATGGATATCTACGGCTGGGGCAAGAAGATGCTCCCGATGCTCATCGTCGGTGCCGTGTTCATCAACTTCTCGCTCTTCTTCGCCGAGGCGGTGATCGACGTCGGCAACCTCTTTGCGACGCAATTCTATACGCAGATCAATGGGGGGCGTGCTTCGAGCCCGCAATCATTCGGTTCCGGTTTCGGCGTCCGGCTGCAGAATGAAGGGATATCAAACGTGCTGATGGCAAAACTCGGGCTGCAGACCATCTACGGCGATGCAGCGAAGAATACCAAGCTGTTCAAGGCGGATAACACCTGGGTGATCGGCTTCATGGGCATCCTCCTGTTCATCGTCACGGCTTTCGTCCTCTTCTCGCTCTCGTTCGTGCTTATCGCGCGCTTCGTGATGCTCCTCTTCATCATAATATTTTCGCCGATCGGGATCGTAGGCCTCGCGGTGCCCAAGCTCGGCAAGCTCGCGAAACAGTGGTGGGATACGCTCTTCGAACAGACTGTCACGGCGCCGCTCCTGCTCTTGTGCCTCTATATCGCACTCGCCGTCATCTCTGACGCGTCCTTTCTCTCGAGCGACACGAGCGCGGTGGGTTGGGTGAACGGCGACTTCCAGGGCTTCGCGAGCTTTATCCTCTCGTTCCTCATCGCGATGGGGCTCTTGCTTGCCGTGGTACTCATCGCTAAGAAGCTCTCTGCCGCCGGCGCCGACTGGGCATCGCGAACTGCTGGCACGCTCACGTTCAGCGCTACCGCGCTAGGGCTCCGTTATACGGCGGGGAAGGGTTCGGATGCGCTTGCGCGCAAAGTGCGTGAGAGCAAGACGCTTAACAGCACGGCGCTCGGACGATTCGCTAGTCGGAAAGTTGCAGGCGCGTTCGACTATGGCGCGACCGCGAACTATCATATCGGGGCAGCGGCGAACAAGATCCCGGCTCTCTCTGGCATCGACTACGGCAAGACCCACGAGGGTGGGTATCGTGCGGAGAAGAAGATCACGGAGGAGTACAAGAAGTCTGCCGAGGACGCGCAGAAGGAGGCTGCGAAGAAGGAACGTGCAGCAGAGGTCAAGAGAGCGATGGAGAGCGCTGATGCGGAGCTGGACGCAGGCACGATTACTCACGACGAGTATGATGCACGAATCTCCCCGCATCTCGCCAAGATGTCAGCAAAAGAGATAGAGGATCTCGACGGGATCAAGAAGGGTACTGAAGAACTCGTCAGGAACCTGTCACCACAGCAGTTCGAGGCACTAATGAAGAGCGATAATTTGAGCCAGTCGCAGAAAGACGGTATCAAAGAGGCTCGCTTTAGGGACGTTACTGCAAAGATTGCGGCGGCGACCGCGCCTGGCGCGGCACCAGCTGTGATCGCGGATGCACAAGCGGCCGTTGTGAAGTTGAGTAACAAGGAGCTCGCGCATTTGGACTCAAATACCCTCACGAAAGATTTCGTAGCAGATAACCTGACGAATGATCAGTACGAATATATCGGTAAGGAAGGCATACTGAGCGGTGCGCAAAAGACGGCGCTCGATGCACGTCGTAAAAACCGGTTCGATCCCGCAATCACGCCGCACAGTGACGTGGCGAACGCGATAAGGTCTCTTAAGTGGAATCGAGATCAGATAAGAAAACTTCCGTCCGCGACTGTTACCAATACCGACGTCTTAAATGACCTGGGTTCGGAAGCGCTTAACCTTATCGATATTGTTCGGACCGGGAACCTTTCCCCGACAGATCGCCGTCGCCTCGGTACGTACTTCGAAGACATAGCAACTCACCCGACTGACCCGCGACAGGCAGATTTTGCGGCCTACCTTGCGGCCGATCCACGCATAAAGAGAGATCTTCTCATCACGTAACAGAGATTAATATGAAAAGTTATTCGGATGACGAAATAATTCAGCTGCTCGATCGCATCCCGCCGATTGTTCGGGAGCGCATCACTCGTCCTGAAACAGCACGAATCATTGCATCGATAGGAAAGAGCAAACAGCTGCATATCGATAAGATCGGCAAGATAGCCGAACTGAATCGAAATGCGCTTCTCGGGCTTATCGGACCGGCTGAATTCGTTCAAGAGCTCATCGCTTCTGGAATTTCTGACGCAGATGCAAAGAATATTGTCCAACAGATTAACGAACAGATCTTTAAGCCGTTGCGGGACGAGGAGCTGAAGCGAGGTATTGATGCAGAACCGAAACCGGTAACGCCAGCTCCTGCACCGGCTCCAGCTCCCGCATCGGCGGCGCCACAGGCACCTGTAGCGCAGACGCCAGCGGGGCAGACAGGCTCATTCTTCCGCCTGCAGAACAAGATTCAGCCGGCGCCCGGTCCGCGAGCGTACACGCCGCCGCCGCAGTCACCGATGTATCGGCGTCCCGATCAAGAAGATAGCCCGCTGATCATCAAGGTGTCACCGCCCCCGGTCGTGCAGCAGAAGCGGATAGTGCCCGTCTCGAGCGTGCCTGTAGTACCTGTGGCGGACAAGACAGAAGTGCCGCCGAACCTGCCTGGCGCAATGCCGCCGCGTCCTGTCGCGCCTGCCGCCCCTGCGGTGCCAGTAACACCGGCGTCGTCGGCTGTGCTTCCGTCAGCGCGGATTGTTGCTCCCGCTGTACCCGCTATGCCCGTCGCTCCGGTCGCACCGCGGCCGGGCACGCCCGCGGCCCCCGTGGCGCCTCGCCCGATGCAACCGGTGATGCCCGCTGCACCCGCAGCGCCCAAGCCGCCAGCTCCCGCGCCAGCTGCACCTGCGAAGCCCTACGGCGTCGACCCGTACCGCGAACCGATCGAGCCGTAGGTGTTTGCATTTCCAGCGCTATTCATTTATATTGCACCTGACCCACCGCGGGTCTTCTTTTTCTAATGGCCACCATCAATCAGCTCTCACGCAAGGGACGCAAGAACAAGACCTCGAAGACGAGCGTACCGGCGCTCGCTCGCGGCTTTAACGCTCTCAAGAACCGCCCGACTTTCTATGCGTCGCCCTTCAAGCGCGGCGTCTGCACCAAGGTGACCACCAAGACCCCGCGCAAGCCGAACTCGGCTATCCGCAAGATCGCTCGTGTCCGCCTCACGAACGGCATGGAGGTCACGGCTTACATCCCGGGCGAGGGCCACAACCTCCAGGAACACTCGGTGGTGATGCTCCGCGGCGGCCGCGTGAAGGACATCGGCGTGCAGTACACGATCGTCCGCGGCAAGCTCGACACGGCCGGCCTCGAGAAGCGCCGCCGCTCCCGCTCGCGCTACGGCGCGAAGCGCCCTAAGTAAGTTTAAATATTTAAACGTTTAAATTTTTATCATGCGTCGTCCCCTTAAGAAGCAGCGCACCTGGAAGCCGGATCTCAAGTACGGATCTGAGACGCTGACCCGTTTCATCAACGCCGTCATGTGGAGCGGCAAGAAGGATGTCGCGCGCGCCGTCGTCTACGATGCGCTCGCCGTGATCGAGAAGGAGGGTGCGAACCCGCTCGAGACGTTTGAATCGGCATTGCGAAACGTCTCTCCCTTGATGGAGGTGCGTTCTCGCCGCGTCGGCGGTGCCAACTACCAGGTGCCCCGCGAGGTGCCGCAGGCCCGCCGCCTCGCACTCTCGTTCCGCTGGCTCATCAACGCCGCCCGCTCGAAGAAGGGTAAGCCGATGGCAGAGAAGCTCGCCGCGGAGCTCCTCCTCGCCGCCAAGAACGAGGGCGATGCGATCAAGAAGAAGGACGAGATGCACCGCATGGCGGATGCGAACAAGGCTTTCGCCCACTTCGCCTGGTAGCCGTCTTCAACCGGCGCTTGTCGGTCCCTGTCGAGTTCAAGGTCGAGTCGTGAGTGTTCGGCAATCAAAAGGCGGGAGCGATCCCGCCTTTTCTATTTAGTAAAAAAGAGCGGCTCCACAGAGCCGCTTTATGTGATCGAACATCATTCGAGGATTCTCCCGCCGCTCTCTTCGAGCGAGACATATGTGTAGAGGGCGTCGAGCTGGTCTTGGGTCCTGGTGCTCGAGTTCCCGTTTGCTGCCCGCGCTTTGCCGATCGTTTCGATCACACCCGGTATGTTCTTTGCGAGCGCATCCCTGAGCTCCTTCGTCACCGCGTCGAGCCCATAGCGATGCCAGACTTGCAGCAGCGGCTTCAGGTCGACGGCGATGATCGGGACGATCACATTTGTCTCGGCGCGGCAGAGCCAGAGCTGGCCGAAACGGCGTTCGATGCCATAGTTTTCGCGCGGGTCGGAGCCGGCCGGGTACGGCACGATCGTCATGAAGATCTCGATGGCTAGCGGGGCTGGGAGCGCGATCTCCTGCAGCGCTTTGTGGAGCGGGCTGAAGACGTTCGGCCCTGGCGGTACGGTGAACGTATCCCGCGCCATACTCTCGACGGTGATGACGTCTTCGGCATGGTAGTTCTGTCTGCGCACGAGTCGCATGGTCCCTCCTTCGGTTGGTGTGTAGGTGCAGCCGCCTCGACTCTACCAGCTCCTTGGCATTTTCGCCATCTTCAGGTATTCTTCACTCGACGCCCAAGCGGCTTTTATTTTTATTCATCACTTATGACCCGCGACTATCCTCTCGAACGAGTGCGCAACTTCGGCATCATCGCCCACATCGACGCCGGCAAGACGACGACCTCCGAGCGCGTCCTCTACTACACTGGCGCGCAGCACAAGATCGGCGAGGTGCACGAGGGCGAGACGACGACCGACTGGATGGAGCAGGAGCGTGAGCGCGGCATCACGATCACGGCGGCCGCCATCACCTGCTTCTGGAGCAAGACGGCCGAGAAGGATAAGAAGGACACCTCCAAGAAGTTCCGTTTCAATATCATCGACACGCCGGGACACATCGACTTCACCGCCGAGGTGAAGCGTTCGATGCGCGTGCTTGACGGCGCGGTCGTCGTGTTCGACGGCGTCGCGGGCGTCGAGCCGCAGTCCGAGACGAACTGGCGCTACGCCGACGAGGCGAACGTGCCGCGCATCTGCTTTATCAACAAGCTCGACCGCACGGGCGCATCCTTCGAGAAGTCGTACGCCTCGATCCTTGACCGGCTCTCGCCGAAGGCGATCCGCATGCAGATCCCGATCGGCGAAGAGGCGCAGCACGAAGGCGTCGTCGACCTCCTCACGATGAAGGCGTTCCGCTTTGAGGGCTCGATGGGCGACGAGGTGATCGAGGGCGAAATCCCCGAGAATCTGCTCGAGGACGCTAAGAAGTACCGCGCCGAGCTCGTGGAGCGCATCGTCGAGCAGGACGACGCCGCGATGAACGCCTACCTCGAGGGCAAGGAGCCGTCAGTTGATGAGCTCAAGGCGATCCTGCGCAAGGCCGTGATCGTGAACGCCGTCTTCCCGGTTTACACCGGCTCGGCGCTTAAGAACAAGGGCGTGCAGCTCGTCCTCGACGCTGTCGTCGACTTCCTCCCGTCACCGCTCGAGCTCCCGGCTGTGACCGGCACCAACCCGAAGACCGGTGAGGCGATCGAGCGCCACGCGAATGACGACGAGCCATTCTGCGCGCTCGCCTTCAAGCTTCAGACCGACCCGTTCGTCGGCGCGCTGACCTTCTTCCGCGTCTACTCGGGCTCTGTCTCGGCAGGTTCGTATATCTACAACTCGACGACCGGCACCAAGGAGCGCTTGGGCCGCATTGTCCGCCTCCAGGCCGACAAGCGCGAGGAGGTGCAGCAGGTCTTCACCGGCGAGATCGCCGCTGCCGTGGGCCTCAAGGACACCAAGACCTCGCACACGCTCTGCGACGAGGCGAACCCGATCGTGCTCGAGGAGATCAAGTTCCCCGAGCCGGTGGTGTCGCTCCGCATCGAGCCCAAGACGAAGGCCGACCAGGAGAAGATGGGCGTCGCGCTCAGGAAGCTTAGCGACGAGGACCCGACCTTCCGCATCAAGACCGACGAAGAGACCAACGAGACGATCATCTCGGGCATGGGCGAGCTCCATCTCGAGATCCTCGTGGACCGCATGAAGCGCGAGTTCAACGTCGAGGCGAATGTGGGCAAGCCGCAGGTGGCCTACCGCGAGACGATCCAGGGCGCTGCAGACGCCGAGGGCAAGTACATCAAGCAGACCGGCGGCCGCGGCCAGTACGGTCACGTGAAGATCAAGATGAAGAAGCTCGAGCCGATCGAGGAGGGCGCCAAGATCGCCAAGAACACGACGCGCGAGGATCACTTCGAGTTCATCAACAACATCAAGGGCGGCGTGGTGCCGCAGGAGTACATCCCGGCGGTAGAGAAGGGCGTCCGCGAGGCGATGTCGCGCGGCTTCTTGGCCGGCTTCCCGATGGTGGATATCTCGATCGACCTCTACGACGGCTCCTATCACGATGTAGACTCCTCCGAGATCGCCTTCAAGATCGCGGCGTCGATGGCGTTCCAGGAGGCGGCCGGCAAGGCCAAGGCGGTCATCCTCGAGCCGATCATGCGCGTCGAGGTGGTGGTGCCGGAGCAGTTCATGGGCGACGTCACAGGCTCGCTCTCGGGCAAGCGCGGTCAGATAGAAGGGATGGAAGATAGGGGGATGAACAAGGCGATCCACGCCAAGGTGCCGCTCTCGGAGATGTTCGGCTACACGACGACGCTCCGCTCGATGACCGAGGGCCGCGGCTCGATGACGATGGAGTTCGACCACTACGACGTGGTCCCGAACAACGTCGCGACCGAGATCATCGCCAGCCGCAAGTAGCTCATACAAGAAACAACCCGGCGCCCTTTGGGCGCCGGGTTGTTGTGTGCTACACTGCCCGCACATGCAGACAAGGAACTTCTTTGGCGCGTATTACTTTACCGGCTCGTCCGGAAGGTTGATCCGCGCGTAGGAAGATTCCCACCCACAGATCAGCCCTCCGGACGGAGGGCTGAGTTCTTTTTAGGGAGGTTCGGTATGGAGATAGAGAAGGACGAGAAGCACTGCCCGCAGCATGGGCCGATGACACACTTCGATCATGTGACGGATACGGAGACCGGCGCGATGCGGAAATATCGCTGCCAGTCGTGCGCGTTTACCGCCACCGTCGAAGTGCCGCTGCCGTCGTACGTACGGCGCAAAGAGAAGGCACAATGCGCCTGACCTACACCCCGCTTCGGCGGGGTGCTTTCTTTACTTTCATGAGAAGGGGAGTAAGGTCATAGATACCCATATTCTGGGTCAACAACGAAGGAGGTGCATCTTGAAGAAAATCCTTTTTTCGCTCTTTTCCGTCATCGCTGCACTCGCCATCGCCTTGCCCGCGCTCGCCGCGAACCACGCGAGCGGCACCATAACTGCCGCGGCGCCTACGGTCATCGCCGCTGCCGAGAAGGCAAAGCCCGCCGCGAAAGCGACGAAAGCTAAACCCGCCACGGCCAAGAAGGCCAAGGCCGGCAAGTCGAAGGCCAAGGCAAAAGCGAAGCCAAAAGCGAAGGCCTGACGCGGCGATCAGGCGAGCAACAAAAAGCGGAGGTCATGCACCTCCGCTTTTTCTTATCTTGCGTTTTTATGAAGGGTCGGTTACCTTTAATCCCAACGCATCTTGGCGTCGCTCTTTGGCTCGTCGGCTGAATTCTCACTGCGGGCCGGGGGTGTTTTCCGACTCGCGTCGGATTATTAATTCGTGATTTAGAAACGTAATTACCGATTATGGCAGAATTCAATCGTGCGAAGCCGCACATGAACGTGGGCACCATCGGCCACGTCGACCACGGCAAGACGACTCTCACCGCCGGCATCCTCCACGTCCTCGATATGTTGAAGGGCGAGGGCTATGGCGCCCGCGTCGAAGGCGTCGACAAGATCGACAGCGCTCCTGAAGAGAAGGCGCGCGGTATCACTATCGCGCTCCACCACTCGGAGTATGAGTCGCCGAACCGCCACTACGCGCACATCGACGCTCCGGGCCACGCAGACTACATCAAGAACATGATCACGGGAGCCGCCCAGATGGACGGCGCAGTCCTCGTGGTCGCCGCGACCGACGGCGTGATGCCGCAGACGCGCGAGCACATCCTCCTCGCGAAGCAGGTGGGCCTTAAGAAGCTCATCGTCTTCCTCAACAAGGTGGACATGGTCGCCGAGGCAGACCTCATCGACCTCGTCGAAGAGGAGATCCGCGAGCTTCTCACGAAGCAGGGCTACGACGGCGCGAACACACCGATCATCCGCGGCTCGGGCTTGAAGGCCCTCGAGTCGAAGGACGTGAACGATGAATACGCTAAGAAGGCGAAGGAGCTCGTCGACACGATGGACTCCTACTTCGACCTCCCGAAGCGTGAGACGGATAAGCCGTTCCTCATGCCGATCGAGGACATCTTCTCGATCGAAGGCCGCGGCACCGTGGTGACCGGCCGCATCGAGCGCGGCGTGATCAAGGTCGGCGAGGAAGTCGAGATCGTCGGCATCAAGCCGACGGCCAAGACGACCGTCACCGGCATCGAGATGTTCAACAAGCAGCTCCAGGAGGGCCAGGCAGGCGACAACGCCGGCATCCTCCTGCGCGGCACGAAGAAGGAGGACGTGCACCGCGGCCAGGTGCTCGCGAAGACCGGTTCGGTCACGCCGCACACGGACTTCGAGGCAGAGGTCTTCGTCCTCTCGAAGGATGAAGGCGGCCGCCACACGCCGTTCTTCTCGGGCTACAAGCCGCAGTTCTACATCCGCACGACGGACGTGACCGGCGAGGTCACCCTGCCGGACGGCAAGGAGATGGTGATGCCGGGCGACACGGTCACCTTCAAGGTGAAGCTCACCGCGCCGGTCGCGCTCGAAGAGCAGCAGCACTTCGCGATCCGCGAAGGCGGCAAGACCGTTGGCGCCGGCGTCGTGACCAAGATCACCGCCTAAGCGTGTAACAACCAGTACTCGTATGGCTACGGAATCGAAACCCAAGGCGAAGCGCGCCGCAAAGAAGGCGGCGCCTGCGACGGAGCACAAGCTCCGCATCCGGGTCCGCGCCTATGAGCACAAGATCCTCGACCTCTCGGTGAAGCAGATCATGGACACCGCGGCGCGCTTCGACGCTGTCGTCGTCGGCCCGGTGCCGCTCCCCACCGAGATCAAGCGCTGGACCGTGAACCGCTCGACCTTCGTCCACAAGGACGCTCGCGAGCAGTTCGAGATGCGCATCCACAAGCGCCTGATCGACATCATGAATCCGTCGCCTAAGGTGATCGAGGCCCTCACGAACCTCAATCTCCCCTCGGGGGTGACGATCGACGTCAAGATGGTTTAACCCGAGCGCAGTCGAGGGTTCTAACCGCCAAGAGAACACGCAACCGCCCCTCGGGGCGGTTGCGTGTTTTATTTGGTGCTATCCTACCGGCAGATGTCACGAGGAGATTCACATGGATTGGATCGACTACGCGCTTGAAGAAGAGAAGAGCCGGGAGCGGAAGAAAGCGGAAGCGAAAAGAGGCGGCGTGAAGAAGCAGCAGAACCCGGTGCCAGTTGCGCCCGTCGAAACGCTCCCTGATGTTCCCGATTTGTCCCATAACCACATCGATTGGATCCCAGTCGACGAACAGTAACCAAGGCCGCGTCTGGAGCACGCGGCCTTTGCATTTGGCGCTCTGCGTCCGGCCTGGTACACTCGCTCGCGGAAAGGGGGGCACACCTATGCCTATCAGTTGGATGGAACAGCTGGAACTTGACGAGACGCACACAACCTCGAGGGAGACTGCATTGGCTAAAGAACAACCGTACATTGTCGCTGGGATCAAGAACTACTTCGGCGGTACTGGCGAGCTTGGCGTAGAGCTCGGCACATTTCGCACTGTTGAGTTTGCGCTCCACGCGCGCGAAGCGATACTCAAGCTCGCGATAAAAAAGGGCTGGTCGGGCCGTCGCGGAATATTCCAGAACGGGAAGCTGATCAAAGAGATCTGACAGCACATTCGCAGTGAAAGGCAGGCCCCGGCCTGCCTTTTTTATTGACAGCGTACTCAGACTATTTTATAATAGTCAAACCATGTTCCTTTCGGAGTCATAGCATGTCGAGAAATCGATTTAGGGAGGCGCAGGCCTCGCAGTCATTGGTGCGCGTTGGAGGAATAATGTCGGCGTATATGTTGACCGCTCGCCTGAATGCTCTGGGCGGGACCTCAGCAATCCGTCCGAAGTTCTGGGGAAACGAGCAATTGCTTCAGGAGTATGCACGGCGGAGGGCTGCGTTGAGCTGGCCAGAGCAGAGTCTCGTCGTGCAGGAAGTTCTCGAAAACGCCAGGCACAATCTCAAACTAATCGAAAAAGAAATCTTGCGTCGCATGAATGCGAAAGCCCGCTGATCGGCGGGTTTTCTGTTTCCTTGCATGATTTTTCGTTCTCGTGTAGAGTGCCTCCATCGCTACGACCCCATGCGGGTCCTCCAGCAAATCGCGCACCAGCGATTGCTGGCGCGCGATTTCTATCAAATGAAATTCATCCTCGCCAAGAAAGAGAAAATGACCCGCATCTTCGCGGATGACGGCCGCGCGCTCGCCGGCACGATCCTCAAGGCGGAGCCGATTACCGTCACGCAGGTGAAGTCGGCCGACGGCAAGGACCAGTACTCGGCCGTCCAGGTCGGGATGGGGGAGCGCCGCGCCACGACGGTCTCTAAGGCCGTCCTCGGCCACGGCAAGGGCAAGGCCTACGAGGCCGTGCGCGAGTTCCGCGACGCATCCGGCCTCTCCGTGGGTGCTGCGATCGACGCGTCCGTCTTCGCGGTGGGCGATGTGGTCCGCGTCTCGGGCATCACCAAGGGCAAGGGCTTCGCCGGTGTGGTGAAGCGCCACGGCTTCCACGGCGGTCCGCGCACTCACGGCCAGAAGCACACCGAGCGCGCCCCGGGCTCGATCGGCGGCTCGGGCGGCCGCGCAGGCGGTCGCGTCGTGAAGGGCAAGCGCATGGCGGGCCGCATGGGCTCTGACCGCGTCACGGTCAAGAACCTCAAGGTGCTCGCGATCGACCTTGCAGCCGGCGAGATCATCGTCTCGGGCGCCGTCCCGGGCCGCCGCGGCACCGTGCTCGAGGTAGCCGCCGCATAATTTCCGTACTATGGCTACCACTAAGACTATGAAGACTAAGAAAGAAGCCCCGAAGGAGGCCCCGATCTACTCGATGGAGGGCAAGCAGGTGGGCACGATCGCGCTCCCGGAGACGCTCTTCGCGCAGCCGTGGCGCGTCGACCTGGTGCACCAGGTCTCGACCGCGATCCAGGCGAACCTCCGCCAGAACCGCGCCCACACCAAGGACCGCTCTGAGGTCTCGGGCGGCGGCAAGAAGCCGTGGAAGCAGAAGGGCACCGGCCAGGCGCGTCACGCGTCGACCCGCTCGCCGATCTGGCGCCATGGCGGCATCACCTTCGGTCCGCGCACCGAGCGCGACTACAGCGAGAAGATCAACAAGAAGATGCGCGTCGGCGCGCTCATGAGCGCCCTCTCAAAGAAGGCGAAGGACGGCGAGCTGATCCTCGTCGACTCACTGAGCTTCGCTGCGCCGAAGGCCGCGACGGCCAAGAAGGCGATCGCCGCGATCGCCAAGGGCGCCGGCGCCGACACCCTCGCCTCGAAAAAGAAGAACGCCGCGCTCCTCGCGCTCGCCTCCTACGACACGAACGCGATCAAGAGCTTCGGCAACTTCGGCAACGTGATGACCGAGGAGCTGCGCAATTTGAACTTGCTCGACGTGCTCACGCACAAGTACCTCGTGATCGAGAAGCCGGAGGCTGCGTTTGCAGCGCTCGCCGCCCGCGCGAAGTAACAGAACTACCATGGCACTCTTTAGCTCAACCAAGAAGGAGAAGAAGGAAGGCGCGGTGAAGGCCAAGCGCGTCGCCCGCTCGAAGAAGCCGGTCGCCGGCTCTGCGCACGACGCGATCATCGCGCCGTGGTTCTCGGAGAAGGCGCTCATCGCGACCGAGAAGGGCGTCTACGCGTTCGCCGTCCCGACGCGCGCGACCAAGGCCGAGATCGCCGGTGCGATCAAGGAGATCTACAACGTCGCGCCGCGCGCGATCCGCATCGTGAACCTCCCGGCGAAGCGCAAGATGATGCGCACCCGCCGCGGGATCGGCACGCGCGCTGCGCGCCGCAAGGCCTACGTCTACCTGAACGCGGGCGACACGATCCAGTTCGCGTAATCATCGCCGTATGAAAACCTACAAGCCTACATCCAAGAGCCGCCGCTTCATGACTACGCTCCCGTACAAGGAGCTCCTCTCAGGCGACGAGCCGTACAAGCCGCTCCTCGGCAAGAAGAAGCGTCAGGGCGGCCGCAACGCGTTCGGCCGGATCACGACGCGCCACCAGGGCGGCGGCCACAAGCGCCGTCTGCGCGACGTTGATTTCTCGTACAACAAGAAGGACATCCCGGCGAAGATCGAGACCGTCGAGTACGACCCGTTCCGCTCCGCATTCATCGGCCTCGCGCTCTATCGCGACGGCGAGCGCCGTTACCATATCCTCCCCAAGGAGGTGAAGGTGGGGAGCACGTTCATCGTCTCGGAGAAGGCGCCTTTGACGGCCGGCAACCGTCTCCCGCTCGGCTCGATCCCCGTGGGCACGTTTATCTACAACATCGAGATCGCCCCGGGCGCCGGCGCCTCGCTCGTCCGCTCGGCCGGCAGCTACGCCGAGGTGGTCGCACACGACGCGGGCTACGCCCAGATCAAGCTCCCATCGACTGAAGTCCGCAAGGTCTCTGACCTCGCGTGGGCCTCGGTCGGCGCGGTCGGCAACGAGGAGTACAACCTCGTCGTGATCGGCAAGGCAGGCCGCAGCCGCTGGCTCGGTATCCGTCCGACGGTGCGCGGCACCGCCATGAACCCGGTCGACCACCCGCACGGCGGCGGCGAAGGCAAGCAGGGTCGCGGTCTCCGCCGCGCCAAGAGCAAGTGGGGCAAGCCCACCGGCAAGGGTCAGAAGACCCGCACGCCGAAGAAGTACTCGAACGTCTTCATCGTCTCCCGCCGCAAGGTCGGCAAGCGCAAGTAAGACAAAAGCAAATCGCCCGCGGCGTCCGCCGCGGGCGATTTCTTTTACTATCGGTACGCCGGTTTGAGGACTGAAGAGAGCTCGGAGAGGGGGATACGGACTGTCTGGGGGCCGGCAGCATAGGGGCCAGCCTGATAGGGGGCGAAGAGGATCACGAATTCGCGGTTGTCGAAGAAGAAATCGGCAAAATTCTTAGCATCTGGCGCGGTGCCGGCGTTGATCTGCTCGGTATCGGCGTTGGGCGCCTGTGCGGCGGCGATCTGGCTGCGCGAGATCGAAGAGAGCGTGTCCAGGTAGTCGCCCTGGAAGATGTCGGAGAGCGCGAGCGCCTTGCCGGTCTTGGTGTCGAAGGTGAAGGTCGCGAACGTCGTGTTGCCGTGCGCGCCGAGCGTGTCGGCGTAGACCGTGAAGATGTACGAGATGGTGCGTGACGACGAGCCGATCAGGTAGACGATGTTCAAGGTCTGTTTGCGTCCCCGATCGTAGCCCATCACGCGGATGTCGCGCGGCGAGAGGTTGTCGAAACGACCGTCGGTCTTGAACTGCGCGATCGTGTCGCGGATGAAGGTATACAGCTGCGAGCGCGCTGCGGCGTCTGCTGCTGGTGCAAGCGGCGTTGAGGTCGCGTAATTTGCCGAGATATCGTAGTACTTCGCGCTCTCTTCGTAGTGGCCGGGCGGGAGCACTATCGCGGACGGGTTCTCGCCCGGGGCGACGGCCGGGGCAGGGCGGAGGAATGCGTAGGCGGCCAAGAGGGCGGCGATGACGATGGCAAAGATGGTCAGGAGGGTGGTTTTCTGCGGCATATGAGGCGAGTGTACCACCGGGTTGCATAAGTTCCAGACATCTTGTATCTTTGAGCTATCTCGCGCTTGCGCGGGCTTTTAATTACTTATGGCACGCTCACTCAAGAAGGGACCATTCGTGGACGCAAAGCTCCTCAAGAAGGTCGCTCTCAAGAAACCGGCATCCGCCGGGGTCATCAAGACGTGGGCGCGCCGGAGTCAGATCAGCCCGGAAATGGTCGGATTCACCTTCGGCGTCCACAACGGCAAGAGCCATGTGGAGGTCCTCGTCTCTGAGGAGATGGTGGGACACCGCCTCGGCGAATTCTCGCCGACCAAGAAGTTCATGCGCCACGGCGGCAAGATGCAGAAGGAGCTCGAGGCCAAGAAGCAGCAGGCCGAAATCACCGCAGCCAAGGCCGCCAAGGAGGCGCCGGCCGCTAAGAAATAACCATGGCCACAGCATCCCTCAAGAGCTATAACCAGACCCCGCGCAAAGTCCGCCTCGTGACGGACCTCGTGAAGGGCAAGACGGTCACCGAGGCGCTCACGGCGCTCACGTTCCTCCCGCGCCGCGCAGCCGAGCCGATCGCCAAGCTCATCCGGAGCGCAGCCGCAAACGCCAAGGAGCAGGGCGCCGACGTCGCGACGCTCCGCGTGAAGTCGATCACCGTCGACAGCGCCGGCATGCTGAAGAAGTACATGCCGCGCGCCTTCGGCCGTGCCTCGATGATCCGCCGCCGCAAGAGCCAGGTCAACGTGACGCTCGCCTAACTTTATATGACACACATCGTCCATCCGTACGCGCACCGTCTCGGCATCATCCGGGATTGGAAGAGTCGCTGGTTCGCCGGCGATAAGAAGAGCTACCGCGAGAACATCAAGGTGGACGAGACGATCCGCACCTTCCTCACCAAGCGCCTGCGCGGCACCTACACCTCGAACATCGAGATCGAGCGCGCCGAGGGCGAGCTCCGTGTCGTCGTCTCGACTGCGCGCCCGGGCCTCGTGATCGGCCGCTCCGGCGAGAACGCAACCAAGCTGCGCGCCGAGCTCACCGAGGTCGTCCGCAAGGCATCCGCCGCCGCGCTCCCCTCCGGGAAGCAGGTCAAGCTCGACATCAACGAGATCCGCCAGCCGGAGACCGATGCAGCCGTCGTCGCCTACATGGTCGCCGAGGGCCTTGAGAAGCGCATGCCGTTCCGCCGCGTCCTCAAGCAGACGGTAGAGAAGGTGATCGCTGCCCGCGAGGTCGAGGGCGTGCGCATCGCGATTTCCGGGCGCTTGGGCGGCGCCGAGATGAGCCGCAAGGAGGAGCTCAAGAAGGGGCGCATCCCGCTCCAGACCTTCCGTGCGGACATCGACTTCGCCCGCGAACAGGCCTACCTCCCGTACGGCGTGATCGGCATCAAGGTGTGGATCTATCGCGGCAACATCTATCAGGACAAGACGGCGCCGGTGCGCCTTAACGAGCCCGTCCGCGGCTAACCGACTACCATGCTTTTCCCGAAGAAGGTCAAACATCGTAAGTGGCAGACGCAGCGGATGAGCCCCAAGGCGCTCAGCCGTCCTGAGACGCGCGGCACGACGGTCGCGTTCGGCTCGTTCGCGCTCAAGGCGCTCACGCCGGCGCGCGTGACGAGCAACCAGATCGAGTCCGCCCGCAAGGTGCTCACGCGTGCGACCGCCAAGACCGGCAAGCTCTGGATCCGCATCTTCCCTGACCGCCCGGTCACGGCGAAGCCGGCAGAAGTGGGCATGGGCTCCGGCAAGGGCGACCCGAAGCACTACGTCTTCCAGGTGCGGCCGGGCCGCATCCTCTTCGAGATGGACGGCGTCGACGAGAAGATCGCTCGTGCGCACCTGCGCCAGGCGGGCATGAAGCTCCCGGTCAAGACGTCGATCGTGACGCGCTAATTGCTTTTTCGTACCGGATATGACAAAAGTAGAAAACATGACGACGAAGAACGATCAGGAGCTCGCAAAGCTCCTCGCTGACACGCGCGCCGAGCTCCGCTCGGAGCGTTTCTCTGCCGCCGGCGCTCGCGCCAAGGACACGAACGCGAAGGGGAAGCACCGCGCGACGATCGCCCGCGTCCTCACCGAGCAGCGCCGCCGCGCACTCGCCGCCGCAAACTAATATGGAAACGAAACTCACCCGCCCGCAGTCCTTCACCGGCACCGTCGTCAAGACGGCGATGCAGGAGACTGCCACGGTCAAGGTCGACCGCTACGTCAAGAACGCCAAGTACAAGAAGTACTTCGTGCGCTCCAAGAAGTACCTCGCGCACAATGCCGGCAACGCGGCGAAGGTCGGCGACACGGTGACGATCGTCGCCACGCGCCCCATCTCCAAGATGAAGCGCTTCGCGATCGACGCTGCGAAGACGGTGAGCTCGGAGACTAACGACTAAGTATGTTGCAGGATCGCTCCATCGTCACAGTTGCAGACAACACCGGCGGTCAGGTCGCCCGCATCTTCAAGGTGCTCGGCGGCTCTAAGCGCCGCTACGCCGGCATCGGCGACACGGTCGTCGTCTCGATCCAGACCGCGCAGCCGCGCAAGGCGGTGAAGAAGAAGGATATCTTCCGCGCGGTGGTCGTCCGCCAGGTGAAGCCCTTCGCCCGCAAGGACGGCAGCTATATCCGCTTCGACGAGAACGCCGTCGTGCTGATCGAGAAGCAGGGCAAGGAGATGGGCCCCAAGGGCAACCGCATCTTCGGTCCGGTCCCGCGCGAGCTCTCGGAGCGCGGCTGGCACAACATCGTCGCATTGGCGCCGGAGGTCGTCTAACTATTTACGTATGAAGGTCAAGAAAGGAGACAAGGTAAAGGTGATCACGGGCAAGGACAAGGGCAAGTCCGGCGTCGTGCTGCACGCCTACCCCAAGAAGAACGCGGTCGTCGTCGAGGGCGTCGCGCTCTACAAGCGCCACCTGAAGACGCGCACCGATCAATCCGGTCGCATCATCGAGCGTCCGCGCGCGATCGACGCGTCGAACGTCGCAGTCGTCGAGTCCGCTAAGTCCGCCAAAGGCGGATCCGCCTCCGGTGGAAAATAATCATCTGTATGTCGATCACCAAACAGCGCCAGCAGACCGCCTATCAGGCACTCTCACAGGACTTCGGGTACACGAGCCCGATGCAGGGTCCGCGCCTCTCGAAGGTCGTGGTCTCGACCGGCGTCGGCAAGAAGCGCGACAAGAAACAGATCGAGCTCATCTCTGATCGTCTCGCTAAGATCACGGGGCAGAAGGCGGCGCCGCGCGCCGCGCGCCTCTCGATCGCATCCTTCAAGGTGCGCGAGGGCGACACGGTCGGTCTCCAGGTCACGCTCCGCGGCGCGCGGATGTACGACTTCCTCGACAAGCTGATCCATATCACGCTCCCGCGTACGCGCGACTTCCGCGGCCTCTCGGCTAAGGCGATCGACGACATGGGCAACATGACGATCGGCATCAAGGAGCACACCATCTTCCCGGAGACCGCAGATGAGGACTTGAAGGACGTGTTCGGGCTCGCCGTGACGATCGTCACGACGGCTAAGTCGAAGAGTGAGGCCGAGGCGTTCCTGCGCCACATCGGGCTCCCGCTTATCGTTGACGGAGGCGTAAAACGCTGATAATCTCAAGGTACGCTCCCCGGAGCATTTTTTTATGGCTAAAACATCCCAGCTGGCGCGCCTCGCAAAGAAGGCGAAACTCGTCAAGAAGTACGCGGCAAAGCGTGCTGCCTTGAAGGCTGCCGGGGATTCAGAAGGCCTCCAGAAGCTCCCCCGCAACTCCTCGCCGGTCCGCTTGAAGAACCGCTGCGCTATCACCGGCCGCTCGCGCGGCTATATGCGCACGTTCGGCCTCTCGCGCATCAAGTTCCGCGAGCTCGCACGCGAGGGCAAGATCCCGGGCGTTAAGAAAGCATCATGGTAACTGACCGCGTCGGCGATTTCATCATCCGTCTCCAGAATGCCGCCCTTATCGGCAAGGCAGACGTCGTTGTCGCGCACTCGAGCCATCTCGAGGCGATCGCACGCAAGCTCCGTGAGCTCGGTTTCATCACCGTAGTCGAGGTCGTCGCGCCCGCCGCAGGCGGGTCCGCCTCCGGCGGAAAGCGGACGCTGGTTGCAAAACTTGCCTACGACGAGCGCGGCGTCGCCAAGCTCCGCGGCGTGAAGCGCATCTCGAAGCCGGGCCGCCGCCTCTATGTCGGCGCAGCCGACGCGCACACGGTGAAGGGCGGCACGGGCGCGCGCCTCATCTCGACCTCTGCTGGCGTGATTTCCGACAAGGAGGCGCGCAAGGAGGGCAAGGGCGGCGAGAATCTCTTCGAGATCTGGTAACTGTTTACGTATGTCCCGCCTCGCTAAGAAACCTATAGCAGTCGGAAAGGCCGAAGTCTCGGTCGCCGGAGGCGTGCTCACCGTGAAGGGCCCGAAGGGCACCCTCACGAAGCGCGTCCATCCGACCGTCTCGGTCACGGTCGAGAACGGCGGGGTCATGATCGCGCCGAAGGACAGCTCACGCCTCGCAAAGGCACTCACGGGCACCTTCGCCTCGCATGTGAAGAACATGATCACGGGCGTCGAGACGCCGTATGTGAAGAAGCTCGTCCTCGACGGCGTCGGCTACCGCATGGAGGTGAAAGGGAAGGAGGTCGTCCTCACGGTCGGCTTCTCGCACACGGTGCCGGTCGCGATCCCCGAGGACATCACCGCCAAGGTCGAGAAGAACGTGATGACGCTCGAGTCGATCAACAAGGAGTCCGTCGGCCAGTTCGCCGCCGATATCCGTCGCATCAAGCCGCCGGAGCCGTACCTCGGCAAGGGCATCCATTATGAGGGCGAGGTGATCCGCCGCAAGCAGGGCAAGAAGGCCGTCTAATACCATGAACCGCAAACCCACGACCAAGAGCGAACTCCGCGACCGCCGCCACGAGCGCATCCGCGCTATCGTGCAGGGCACTGCGGCGCGCCCGCGCCTCGCGGTCTACAAGAGCAACCGCTTCGTCTCGGCGCAGCTTATCGACGACGCAGCAAGGAAGACGCTCGCATCCGTGCACGGCCGCGAGTTCTCCACCAAAGGCGGATCCGCCTCTGGCGGGAAGGGCCTGTCGCAGTCGGTGCAGGCGAGTTCGGTGGGTGAGGCTATCGCCACGAAGGCGAAGGGTCTCGGCGTCTCCTCGGTCGTGTTCGACCGCGGTGGCTACCGCTATGCCGGCCTCGTGAAGACGCTCGCGGATGCCGCGCGCGCTGCAGGACTCGCGTTTTAATGCTATGACTACGATGATGGAACAGGACAAGGCAGTAGGGAACGCACCGGATACGGCAGCAGCGCCCTCCGGCGAGATGCGCGAGCGCGCAGGGCGTGGCTCGCTCCGCGGCCGTGCGCCGCGCGGCGGCGGCCGTGCACGCCCTGCGCGCGAGCGCGGCGAGTTCGATCAGGTGACGATCGATGCGCGCCGCGTGGCTCGCGTCATGGCCGGCGGCCGTCGCTTCAACTTCTCGCTCGTCGTCGTGATCGGCGACCATAAGGGTCGCGTCGGCGTCGGTCTCGGCAAGGGCGTCGACACGGCGCTCGCGATCGACAAGGCGACCCGAGACGCCAAGAAGAACCTCATCACCGTCCCGCGCACCTCTTCGGGCTCGATCCCGCACCAGGTCTCCAAGAAGTACGCCTCCTCGATCATCGAGATCATGCCGTCGAAGGGCCGCGGTCTCGTCGCCGGCTCGGCGATGCGCACCGTGCTCGATCTCGCCGGCGTGACCGACGTAGTGACCAAGATCCACTCGCGCTCTAAGAACAAGCTCACGATCGCGCGCGCGACGATCGGCGCCCTGAAGAAGCTCCGCACGGCCTAACCGCTTTACCATGCAGCTCAACACGATCTCTCCTCGCACGAAGAACACCAAGCGCCCGGCTGTCGGACGCGGCGGCAAGCGCGGCAAGACCTCGGGCCGTGGCGGCAAGGGCCAGACGGCGCGCGCCGGCCACAAGATCCGCCCGGCCGTCCGTGACCTGATCTGGAAGCTCCCGAAACGCCGCGGCCACGGCAAGAACCGCTCGCGCACCGTCCGCACGAACCGCATCGCGGCCTCGGTCGTGAACCTCGCAGCGCTCGAGGCAGCCTATAACGCAGGTGAGACGGTCACGCCGGCGTCGCTTCTCGCTAAGGGGCTCGTCCGTCGCGCTAAGGGCCGCGCGCCTGAGGTGAAGATCCTCGGCACCGGCACCATCTCTAAGGCACTCATCGTGAAGGGTTGTGCAGTCTCTGAAAACGCGGCAAAGGCGATACTAGCGGCAGGCGGTTCATCCAGCACTGACATTAGAGCTGGACAAGGCCATGCTTAATTCTTTCGTACACAAGCTCAAGCTCGCATTCGGCGATTCCGAGATCCGCTTCCGCATCCTCTTCTTGATCGGCGCCTTGGCGCTCTTCCGCCTCCTGGCGTCGATCCCGGTCCCGGGCGTCGACAAGAACGCGCTCGCCGCGTTCTTCGCGAACAACCAGTTCTTCGGTCTCTTGAATATCTTCTCGGGCGGCGGGCTCTCGCGCCTCTCGATCGTGATGCTCGGCGTCGGCCCCTACATCACCGCCTCGATCATCATGCAGCTCGGAACGATCATCTTCCCGCAGGTGAAGCAGGCCTACTTTGAAGAGGGTGAGGCCGGCCGCGCCAAGTTCATCGGCTGGAGCCGCCTTCTCACGATCCCTATCGCGATCCTGCAGGGCATCGGCTTTCTCTTCCTCCTCGAGAGCCAGGGCGTGATCGCGCAGCTCTCGACCCTCGCACTTGTCGCGAACATCGCGGTCATCGCCGCCGGTTCGATGCTCCTCATGTGGCTCGGTGAGCTCGTGACCGAGTTCGGTATCGGCAACGGCGTCTCGCTTATCATCCTCGCGGGCATCCTCGCGCGCGTGCCGACCTCGATCTCTGAGACCCTCTTCGCAGCGACCGCGGCGAACATTCCTGCCTTCGTTGGATTCGCCGCGCTCTCACTCGCGATGATCTATGCGGTCGTGGTCGTCTCTGACGCAGAGCGCTCGATTCCGATCGCGTACGCACGCGCTGTCCGCGGCGCCGCGCTCTCGCAGGGCGCAGCCACCTATCTCCCGATCCGCCTCCTCCAGGCCGGCGTGATCCCAATCATCTTCGCGCTCTCGCTCCTCCTCTTGCCGCAGATGGCGCTCTCGGCGCTCGGCGCGTTCAAGATCTCGTTCGCCTCTTCGGCGGCGCTCTGGTACAGCACGTTCCTCGCTGACCCGTGGAAGTACGGCGCGGTCTACTTCGTCCTCGTCGTCCTCTTTACCTACTTCTACACGGCCGTCACCTTCGAGCCGCACCGCGTCGCAGAGAACCTGCAGAAGACCGGCGCCTTCGTCCCCGGTGTGCGACCGGGCCGCGAGACTGAGGAGTATATCGGCAAGGTCGTTACGCGCATCACCTTCCCGGGTGCGTGCTTCCTCGGTCTCCTCGCGGTCGCGCCGTCGGTGATCCAGGGGCTCACGGGCGTCACGACGCTCGTGCTTGGCGGTACGGCGCTCCTCATCGCCGTCCAGGTGGCTCTCGACCTTGCGCAGAAGATCAACGCTCAGGTCTCGCTCCGCGAATACTAAAGGCAGAAGGGGACAGCGCCGGCTCGCGCCGGCGCTGTTTACTTTTATAGAATATATGGTATCATAGTCACAGACTTACGGCATGCGCATGGGGCGCACGTTACGGGTCTTTCAAGGAGATAGTCATGCAACGTAAGAGAATCGATCCGATTGCCCAATTGCTCGGGACATACTTCAACGCAGCACAGGTGATGAGCGAGGCGGTTTCGGCTTGTGGTGGCAACATGGCGCAAGCCATTATGCTCATCGGCAGGGAGCCGCGCGTGCACAAGACCGAAATCGATGACATTGCAGCAATTCTCGCGAGAATGTCGCCGCAACAACAAATCTTCACGATCCAGCGCGGCATGGGCTGGACCAATCCGGAATTGCTCCTCAACTCGAGTCTCGAGGAGGTGCCCGACGAGGTTGTCGACTATATCAGGTCCGAAGACTTCGTCGTGTCATTACCCGAGGAGTCCGCAGATATCGTGCTCCTGGATTTCGGGCGCCATGTCCATACTCGCGCGGTGCTCGACGCATGCAAAGGTCACCTGTATGAGTGGCCATGGGCAGAAGATGCACTCCATTTCGCGCGGACGTACCCTGCGGAGCTGCAGCGCGGCAGGATCATCTTCCTCCACCGCGCGTGGCGCATGAATAATGATAACCACGTGCTCGCGCTCGACATGCACGACGGCAAGCGCCGGCTACGTTTCGTCCAGCTCGAGGAACGGGCCTGGGGTGAGAACGATCGCTTCGCGGTCATCAAGCCGCGACACTACGAAACGCGCACTGCACAAGACTAAATGCACGTTCGCTTCACGCCGCCTCTTCGGAGGCGGCGTTTTGTTTTTATCGCTCCGCTTGCTAGAGTGAGCCGATGGATAAACCAATCGTATTTTTCATAGGCAAGCCCGGGAGCGGGAAGGGGACCCAAGCCGAGCTCCTCGCCAAGGCGACAGGCTGGCCGGTCTTCGGCACGAGCGGCGGGCTGCGCGAGATCGTCGCGACCGGCACCTCTGCCGGGCACAAGCTCAAGCAGGAGATGGACAGCGGCGGCCTCACGCCCTACTGGGTCGCCTCCTACGTCTACCTGAAGGCGATATTCGGCGTCGGCGACGACAGCACGATCATCTTCGACGGCACGAGCCGCACGGTCGCCGAGACCAAGATCGTGGCCGACTCCTTGAAGTGGCTGGGCCGCCCGTACCGCATCTTCCATCTCACCGTGCCCGACGAGGAGGTGCACAAGCGCATCGCGCTGCGCAAAGAGACCGGCGGCCGCGCCGACGACCACCCAGAGGCGGTTGCGCGTCGGCTTGAGGCCTACTACGCCGATACCGACGGATCCATCAATCTTCTCCGCGACGAAGGGATGCTGACCGACATCGACGGTCACCGCCCGCCCGAGGTAATCGCGGCAGAGGTGCGGCAGATCCTCAATATCTGATGACAATCACGAGCGACAGGCAGCGAGAGAGCCTCATCGAAGCGGGCAAGCGCCTTGCCGCTGTGCTGCGCGCGCTCGAGGCTGCGGTCGCGCCTGGCGTGACTGCTGAAGAGCTCGACGACCTGGCCGAGCGGCTCATACGCGATGGCGGTGATGAGCCGTGCTTCCTCGGCTACACGCCAGAGGGAGCCAATCGGCCGTATCCGGCGACCTTGTGCGTCTCAGTGAACGACGAGATCGTGCACGGCATCCCGAACGAGTCGGTGAAGACCTTGAAAGAGGGCGACATCGTCGGACTCGACCTCGGCCTTAAGCACGATGGCGTGATCGTCGACGCAGCGATCACGGTGCCGGTGGGGAACGTGAGCGAGGAGACGAAGCGGCTCCTCTACGCGACCGAGAATGCGCTCGCCGCGGGCATTGCCGCCACCGCGCCCGGCAAGCATGTGGGTGATATCGGTGCTGCGATCCAGAAGGAGATCGAGGCCGCCGGATTCAAGGTGGTGAAGGAGCTCGGCGGCCACGGCGTGGGCGAGTTCGTGCACGAGGAGCCGTTCATTCCCAACTACGGCAAGGCGGGCGAGGGCGAACTTCTCGTCGAGGGCATGGTGCTCGCGCTCGAGCCGATCTCTGCTGCCGGCAAGGCGTCAGTCATCCTCGCTCCCGACGGCTACACCTTCCGCACCAAGGACGGCTCACGCTCGGCACACTTCGAGCACACCATCTTGCTCGAGAAGTCGGGTGCGCGTATCATTACCGCATAGCCGCACCGGCTCTTATTTTTTATATCCATGGCACACGCAAAAGAAGAGAAGACGCTTATCATCCTCAAGCCGGACGCGGTGCACCGCGGTCTCGTAGGCGAGGTCGTGAGCCGCTTCGAGCGCAAGGGCCTCAAGATCGTCGGCATGAAGATGATCCAGCTCGGCGACGCGCTCATCGACGCGCACTACGCGCATATCAAGGACAAGCCGTTCTTCGGCGGGATTAAGGATTTTATGAAGCGCGCGCCGGTCATCGTGATGGTGCTCTCGGGTATCGGTGCCGTCGCAGCGACGCGCATCATCGTCGGCCCGACGAAGGGCTACGAGGCGGCCGCCGGTACGATCCGCGGCGACCTCTCGCTCTCGACCCAGTCGAACATCGTGCACGCCTCTGACAGCGTCGAAACAGCGCAGGTCGAGGTGGCGCGCTTCTTTGCTGACAGCGAGCTCCTGGACTACGAGCGGAACGATTTCGGTTTCATCTACGCGGACGAGGTAGCATAAGCAAAAACCCCGCAAAGATGCGGGGTTTTTCGTTGTCCACATGGTTTCTTCACTAGCGGTCGGTATACTCGCTATAGGGTCGTTCCTTTTCAAGCAACTTGCCTAACGAACGGGAAGCTCGACATTGAGGCAGCCTTGGTGAATTCCGAAGAGGAGATCCGATAGATGCCGTTGCGGCGCCCACCTGGCAAGATAAAGTTGCATTTGGGAACGACTCTACGAAAACGCCTCTCCTTCGGGAGAGGCGTTTTCGTACCCCGAGCGCAGTCGAGGGGTTGTGCATGCTAGAGTTTGCCTATGTCATTGCGCGTGAGCTTCTACGGCGGAGCAGGGAAAGTGACCGGCTCCAATTTTTTAGTCGAAACTGACAAAGCGAAGGTACTCGTGGACTGCGGTATCGAGCAGGGTGCGGACTACGCGGTCGAGGAGGTTTACGGACCATTCCCATATGACGTCTCTGCGATCGACGCGCTCGTGGTGACGCACGCGCACCTCGACCACGTGGGCAGGATCCCCAAGCTCATGCGGGACGGCTTCAGGGGCAAGATATACATGACGCCGCCGACCAAAGATTTGGCGACACTGATCCTTCTTGATTCGCTGAATATCCTCACGCAGGAGGCGATCCGGCTCGGGCGCCAGCCCCTCTACACCGACGTGGACGTCGAGGCGGCGATGCTCGCGACCGAGTCACTCGACTATCACGTCGAGAAGGAGATCGCTCCCGGTCTCTCGCTCTACTTGCGCAACACGGGGCACATCCTCGGCTCTGCGAGCGTGCGGCTCAAGGATTCAGACGGTACGTCGGTCGCCTTCACGGGCGACATCGGCAACTCACCGTCACCTTTGCTGCCGAACTGGGAGGCGGTTCCAGATGCCGACGCGCTCATTATGGAGAGCACCTACGGCAACAAGGTTCACACCGAGCGGGCGACGCGCGACCTGCTGCTGAAGGGTCGTTTGCAACTCGCGATACAACGCGGCGGGACGATCCTCATCCCCGCATTCTCGGTCGAGCGCACGCAGCTGATGCTCTATGAGCTCTCTAATTTCTTCTCGGCAAGAGACTTGCCCCAGATACCGGTCTTTCTCGACTCACCGCTCGCGATCAACGTGACCAAGATCTACGAGAAGTGGGGGATGACGTACTTCAAGCCCGAAGCCGAGGACGAGATGCAGCGCGAGGGGAGCCTCTTCGAGTTCCCGTTCTTGCAGAAGACTGCGGCGCACCAGGACTCTGAGGCGATCGCGGCTATCCCGGGGCCGAAGATCATCATCGCCGGCGCCGGGATGAGCCACGGCGGCCGCATCGGCCGCTGGGAGACGCGCTATCTGCCGGACCCCAAGTCGACCATCTTCATGGTCGGCTACCAGGCGCCGGGTACGCCCGGTCGCCGCATACTCGACGGAGAGCCGAGAGCGCAGATTAATGGCGAAGAGGTGAACGTACGTGCGAAAGTCGAAAAGCTCGAGGGCTGGTCTGCGCACGCCGATCGCGACGGTCTCATCCGCTTTGCTGAGGCGGCGCTCAAGGAGAAGCGCCCCAAGGCGATCTTCACCGCGCATGGCGAGCCCGCTGCAGAGCGCTTCTTGGCGCAGCGCATCCACGACTACCTCGGCGCTCGCGCCATCGTCCCCGACATGGGCTCGACATGGGAGGTATCTAAAGAGTCGGTGGTTAACGTTGCTTGACTGATAGGTTAACATTTGTTAACCTAATGATTGCATAGGGTTAACAACAGAATCGCATGGAAAACAAAGGTAGAAAGGCCATCTTCATATCAGTAACCGAGCTTGCAAACATGCTCGGTGTGAGCCGTGTCGCCGTCTTTAAGAGGATTAAGAAGGGCCAGATTCCGGCGGAGAAGATCGGGCGGGCCTACGCGATATCGATGGAACACGTCACCGAACTCATCAATGGTACGAAGGTGTTGACCGAAAGCAAGAAAGCTGAGATACGGGAGGCCGTCGAGAAGGTCGTAAGGGAATACGGCGAGACGCTCCGTCTGCTTGGTAAAGAGTAGATATGCGTGTCGGACGTCTTACTATCGCAGATATCGAATATGTCGCTCATCGTCTCGCCCGCGAGACGATGACATGGTCTGAACCGATCCCCGACTTCAGCACGCGCTACACGCATGCACTCGAGCGTACGATTGACCAGCCGTTTCAGTCATATGGCGGCAAGCAGCTGTACCAGGGTCTGCTCAAGAAGGCTTCGATACTCTTTTATCTGATGATCAAGAATCATCCGTTTCAAAACGGCAACAAGCGAATCGCGATGGCAGCTCTCTTCTGGTTCCTCTTTGAAAACAAGAAGTGGCTTCGCGTCGATAACCAAGAACTCTACAACTTCGCAAAATGGGTCGCAGAAAGCAATCCGAAGCTCAAGGACGCGACCGTCAGTGCCGTTGAGACGTTTCTGAAAGGGTATATGGTTGATCGCTAGTTATGACCGTCAAACCGGGCATCTACGAACACTACAAAGGAGAGAAGTATCGTGTGCTTGGTGTCGCGAAACACAGCGAGACGCTTGAAGACATGGTTGTCTATGAGGCGCTCTACGATAATGAATTGTCGAAATTATGGGTGCGTCCGGCGGCTCTATTTCAGGAATCTGTTAGCGTCGGTGGGAAAACTGTTCCGCGATTCCAATTTGTCGGCACAAACTAGACGAAACGAAACCGCCCCGAGAGGGGCGGTTTCGATTGAGGGAGAAGGTAGCTTAGGCGACCTTCTTGGCGATCCGGGCGAAGACCGCGGGGTGCTCTGCCGCGAACGTCGCGAGGACCTTGCGGTCGAGGGCGAAGCCGTTCTTCTTGAGCTTTGCGATGAACGTCGAGTACGACTTGTGGCCGTTCTCGCGGACGGCGGCGTTCAAGCGAACGATCCACAGCTGGCGAAAGACCGTCTTCTTGTCGCGACGATGCGCGAACGCGTAGCGCCCGGCGCGCATAAGCGCCTCGTGCGCATAGTTCTTCTTCTTCGAGCGGAGGCCGCGGTATCCCTTGGCGCGCTCCAAGACGTTCTTGCGCTTCTTGTTCGCCATCACCCCTCCTTTGATTCGTGTCATGTCTAAATAGTTAAACGGATTACGCGCTCGTAGCCGGGAGGAAGCGGCGGCGGACCTTGGCGGTCAGGTGGATCGCGACCGCGCGGCGCTTGCCCGAGCGCTCAGAGCCGCTCTGCTTGGCGTTGAAGTGGTTCTGTCCCGGCTTGCGCGCCATGAGCTTCCCGTTCTTGGTGACGCGGATGCGCTTCGTATAAGATTTATTGGTTTTCATGGTTTGGTTTTGCTTCCTTGTCGCGTTTCGCCTGCGCGGCCTGGTCGCGCTCGATCACTCCGGCGAACCCCTTAGGGCTCTTGGCGATCGGCTCGGCGACCTTGTACGCGTAGGGGATGCGGAGCAGGAACTTCTCGAGCCGGTCTTTGAGGAATTTCTCCTCCATGCCCTTGTAGCGCCCTTTCAGGAAGAGCTCGGCGCGCACGCGGTGCCCCTCGGCGAGCCACTCGGCGGCTTTCTTGGCCTTGAGGGCCATATCGTTGTCGCCGGTGCCGACCTTGATCTGCACCTCCTTGGTCTCGGATACCTTGACCTTGGCTTTTACGGCCTTTTCCTTCTTGCTACGCTCGTACTCGAATTTACCATAATCTACGATCTTCGCAACGGGCGGGACGGCAGAGGGCGAGATCTCGATCAGGTCGAGACCGGCCTGTTTGGCGGCCGCCAAGGCGGCCGAGAGGGAGAGGACGCCCAGGTTCTCGCCCTGTGCGCCAACGACGCGCAGCTCCGCTGCGCGTATCTCATTATTGATGCGGAGTCGTTCTGTAGCCACTGGAAGTGAGCTGACTATAGCACAAAATGGCGTCCTTGCGCAATTATTTCGCGATCTGGCTCGGGTCGGAGAGGATCATCTCGGCCTGGCCCTGATAGGAGGTGATCTTGCCGGTCACGGTGATGGCTCGCCCGGCGTAGCGCGAGAGGTCGCCGAAGGCCTTCGCATCATCGGCGAAGATGACACCCGAGAACGGGCAGGACTTGTAGCTCGCGCAGAAGTCGAGAAAGACGGTCCCGGAGGCCGAGGTATAGGCCTTCACCAAGGTGCCCTGCACCGAGGCCTGCTCGCCGATGTGCTTCGGCGCCTCGGAGTAGGGGATCGTGCCGGCTGAAACAGTCGCGGCCGCTCCCGCGGCCGCGCGATTGCCCTTGTATGCCTCAAGCAATTTGAGCAGGATATTCTCGTACGCTTGGCGGATCGCCGGGTCGGTGCCGATCTCGAGGAGCTCGTCGTTCTTGGTCGTCGCCGATCCGGTCCAGTTGTAACTGCCCATCGCGTAGGCCGAGTCGGTGACGAGCGCCTTGATGTGCATGATGCCGTTGCCGTCGGCGTGCTTCTCGGTGACGACGGGGATCTTGGCCGCGAGCAGCTCCGCGATGATCGGCCGGTCGTAGCTCGAAGCGCTCTCGCCAGAATCCACGAGGCCGCGTACCTCCACGCCGCGCTCTTTCGCCCGCACGAGCGCATCGGCGACATCTTTCAAAGTGAATTCGTAGATCGCGAAGTAAATGTGCGTCTTTGCGCCATCGATGAGCGCGATGAGCTCTTTATCGTTCTGTTTTTGATCGAGACTGTAGATGATGCGGATGGAATCCGCGGGCGGCGCTGTGACCGTCTGCACCGGGATCGCGACGCTTGCAGCACCAGACCCCGTCTGGCCGCTCCCGAGTCCGTACCCGGCGCCGCCCGCGGCGAGAGCGAGGATAAGCGCAGCGATCGAGCGGATGAGTTTCTGGTTCATGAAGAGCAGTATACCCTTATCCACACCGGCACCGTATTTCTGGTACGCTACGCTTCACGAGTAATCACACCAACACCATGCATATCATCGCACTCTCCGGGAGCATCAGATCCAAGTCCTCGAACACGGCAATCCTGCGCGCCATGCAGCAGCTTGCGCCGGCAGGCATGACGATCGAGATCGTCCCGATCGACACTCTCCCGCTCTACAACTCCGACCTCGAGGCGTCCTTCCCGCAGTCGGCGCAGGAACTCAAGTCTAAAATCGAGGGCGCCGATGGCGTCATCATCGCGACGCCGGAGTACAACCGCTCGATTCCGGGTGTCTTGAAGAACGCAATCGATTGGGCGAGCCGACCTTACGGCAAGAATTCGTTCAAGAGAAAGCCCCTCCTCGCCCTCGGCGTCTCGGGCGGCAAGATTGGCACCGCGGTCGCGCAGAGTCACTTGAAGCAGATCATGACCTATCTCGACGCGGACGTGATCGGCCAGCCGGAGCTCTACATCGGCCCCGCCTCGGACGTCTTCGACGAGAACGACAACATCATCGATGACTCCACGAAAGAGCATCTCGCGAAGGCGCTCGAGGTGCTCGCTTCACGCAAGGCGTGATACCCTGGGGAGGATGGATATTCTCCCCACGACCAAAGACGAGCGAGAGCGGGACATCCTCTGGTTCTTCGACCTCGCGCTCATAGTGAAGGTGATCAACGGCGCGCTCGAGATGCTCGGCGCGCTCTTGATCCTCCTTGTGCCGCCCTCGCTCGTGCTTAAGGTCGCCGAGTTCGCGACCTCTGGAGAGGTGGGACGGGACTCTGGCGACGTGGTCGCGACGTGGATCCGTACCACGGCGCAGTCGTTCGCCGTACAATCGCACTACCTCCTCGCGGCCTACCTCGCTTCGCATGGGCTTATCAAGGTACTCCTCGTCATCGGCATCTTCGCCGGCAAGAAGATCGCGTACCCGCTCTTCATGCTGGCGCTCGCGATCTTCGGCGCATACGAGGCATACCGCGGCTTCTTCCGCAACGAGCTCTTGCTCCAGGCGCTCGCGGTGTTCGACCTCGCCCTCCTCGTGCTCACCTCATACGAATACCGTCGCCGGTATCCGCGTTAGCTCTCCGCGTTGCGGTTCTTGAACTCCCTAAACGAACGCAGGTTGTGACGCGCGATGAAGAAGAGCGCGAGGACGAAGAGGATCGCGATCCCCCAACGAGCTGTGTATTCCCACTTCGACGTGAATGCGCCGAACCAGTACGAGGCAGAGAAGAGGACAGTAGTCCAGATCGAGGTCGCGACGATCGCCGTGAAGATGAAGGTCGAGAGCGGCGAGCGGAAGAACCCGCTCGCGGTATAGGTCGGCATCCTCGAGCCGGGGATGAAGCGCGCCGAGAAGACCGTCAGCACGAAACGGTTCTCAAGCCAGGCGCGGAAGGGCGCGATGAAGTCGTGGTCGACGTATCTCCCGAGGCGAGGGTGCGTGCTCGCGAGATAGCCGAGGAAGTAGAGCGCTAGGTCGCCGACGACGATCCCCAGATAGAGCGAGGAGAGGGCGAGCGGGACGCTGATCAGTCCGTCTGCGGCAAGCACGCCGACGATCACCGTCGTCGTGTCCTCGAGGAAGAAGGTTCCGAGCGCGATTGTGAGCATCACGAGGATCGTGCTGCCGAGCGAGCCGCCGATCAAGTTCGAGATGAAGAGTGCGGGGGACATGAGCGCCTTAATCTTAGCAGATTTCCTTATGCACAGGGTGCTTCTACTGGCGTCTTGTCTCCCGCTCCCGGCGGTATCATTGTCCGTATGTCCCGACGATTGTCACTCCTCTTCGGCGCTATCCTCGCGCTCCTCGGCGCGCTCGGATTCGTGTCGAACCCGCTCATAGGCACGAACGCCATCTTTGCGGCTGACACGGCGCATAACCTCATCCATATCATTCTTGGCGCCGTTCTGCTCGGCATCGGCCTATGGCGGCCGGCACGGGCGGAGTTCTGGCTCAAGGTTGTGGGCGCGATCACGTTCCTCATGGGACTCATCGGCCTCCTCACGGTGCCCTCGACCGGCGGCTCGCTCCTGGGTCTCGCCTACACGAACGGCGCGATCGACTGGTTCCATGTCATCATCGGTTTGATCCTCTTTTTTGCTCTGATGGTGGTCGGAGACGACTACCCGGAACCTCGAGCAGCCGCCTGAACAGGGCATTTGCGCACTCTCGGTGATGCGCGTATCCTGGGCATCATGAAACGGGCCGGTGTCATAGCGATTCTCGTGCTCGCCTTCTTCGGCCTTGCGGATTCAGCCTATCTGACGCAGCACGTGATCTCCGGCACACCGCTCGTCTGCAACATTCAGAGCCTTTCAGGCTGCAATATCGTCGCCTCGAGCCAGTACTCGAAGATTCTCGGCATCCCGCTCGCCGAGCTCGGCGTCCTCTTCTACGGCGTGCTGTTCATCCTCGCGGCGCTCGAGCTCGTCCTTTTTGACCAGCTCCTGCGCCGCGTGATCCAGGTTGCCGCGGTCGTCGGGGCGCTCGCCTCGATCTATTTCACCTCCGTGCAGGTGTTCCTCATCGGCGCGCTCTGCATCTACTGTTCCGTCTCCGCCGGTATCTCCATCCTCATCCTCCTCATCGCGAGTTTCCTCGAGCCGCTCCGGCGGCGTACGCACGTTCTCTCCCCGCATCTGCCGATGCCGCCTCGGTAGCCGCCTATGCACCGCACGTTCTTCATCGCCACTGCGCTCCTCCTCCTGCCGGCGAGTGCGCTTGCGGCACGCGCGCCGTCGACCTTCGAGGCGGCGAATTCGCTCCTTATGGCGAGCTCGTCGCCGGGCAACGCGTACGTCGCTGGCGCGTCGGTCGTTGTAACTGCAACGGTCGCCGGCGACCTCTCGGCAGCCGGCGGGTCGGTCGTCGCAGCCGCACCCGTCACGGGTGACAGCCTCCTCTTCGGCGGTTCGGTGAGTTCGCGGGCGCGGGTCGGCGGCGATCTGCGCACAGCGGGCGGGACGATCACGGTCGAAGAGCCGGTCGCAGGCGACATCGTCGCATTCGGCTACGCCGTGCATGATTTGAATCGTGCGGGCGGGAGCGTGTTTATCGCCGCTGTCGATGCCGACCTCGAGGACGGCGCTGCCGGTCCTGTGACGGTTTACGGCAACAATGTCGTGCTCGCCGGCACCTACGGCGGCGATGTGACGGTCGTCGCGAGCAATCATCTTACGCTCGCGGCAAGCACGACTATCGTCGGCAAGCTCGTCTATCAGGCGCCGGAGCAGGCGACAATTCCCGCCTCTGCTACGATCATGGGCGGGATCCAGTTCGAGAACGCGTCCTATCTACCGCCCGCGGGGACATCGCGGGTGCTCGCGGCCGTGAGCCTCGGCTTCTTCCTTTTTGCCCGCATCCTGGGTGCGCTCATCATCGCGGGCCTCGTGGCCGGCCTCTTCCCGCGGCTGTCTGAAGTCGTGACCGACCGCGCGTACAGCGCTCGCGTGCGGAGCGTCCTGCTCGCGCTGCTTCTTGGATTCGGGATCCTCGTCGCAACGCCGGTGCTGCTCGTCCTCCTCTCGCTCACGTTCGTCGGCATCGGGCTCGCCATCATCCTCTTCCTCCTCTATGCGCTCCTCGTGCTGCTCTCGCTCGCATACGCAGGCATCCTGCTCGGGAGCGTCGGCGCGCGGCGCTTCATGGGGCGCGAGGCAGTCTATTGGTATGACGGCGTCTTCGGCATGCTCGCGCTCTCGCTCGTCTCGCTTATCCCGATCCTTGGGCCGCTCGTGATCGGCCTCCTGATGATCTTTACTGCCGGCGTGCTGCTACAGCTCTTCTTCTCCTTCGCATTCCCTCACGAAGACCGCACCGCGCAGATGCTATAATCGCCGCCGATGGAGATACCGAAGGCCGCGACGCCCGCGCATCATTTCTCTCTCCCAGATCAGGACGGGCAGGTGCATGCGCTTGCCGACTATCGTGGCAAATGGGTGCTCCTCTATTTCTACCCCAAGGACGACACGCCCGGCTGCACGATCGAGGCGTGCACGATCCGCGACCAGTTCAAGGATTTCACCGCTATCAATGCCGCAGTTCTCGGCGTTTCGACGGACTCTGTGGCGAGCCACAAGCGCTTCGCGACGACCTACGCGCTTCCGTTCACACTCCTCGCTGACGAGCATAAGGAGGTGGTGGGGCGCTACGGCGTCTTCGGCGAGAAGAAGTTCATGAGCAAGACCTACATGGGCACGAAACGAACGTCGTTTCTCATCAGTCCGGACGGAATGATCGCCAAGGTCTATGAGAACGTGAAGCCCGAGATGCATGCGGCCGAGGTGATCGCAGACTTGCGCGCGCTCGTATGACAAGCGCGAAGAAAGCGGAGCGTGCAGCGCGCGCGAAGAAGATCGTCGCGTACCTGAAGAAGGCGTACCCGGAGCCGAAGAGCGAGCTCAAGCACGCGACCCCCCTTCAGTTCGTCGTCGCGGTCGTGCTCTCGGCGCAATGTACCGACAAAGCAGTGAACAAGCTTACCGCGACGCTCTTCAAGAAATATAGGAAGCCCAAAGATTTTGCGAACGCGAGGCTCGCGACGTTCACGAAAGAGATCTCCTCGATCCCGTTCTTCAGGAATAAAGCCAAAAACATCATCGCCGCGGCGAAGAAGATCGAATCTGATTATGCCGGGCGCGTGCCCCGTAACGAGAAGGATCTGGTCTCGTTACCTGGGGTCGGCTACAAGACCGCGCACGTGATCCTCGGCGAGCTGCACGATATCTGGGAGGGGATCGCGACCGACACGCACGTGAAGCGCTTTGCCAAGCGATTCGACCTAACAGACAACGACGACCTGACCAAGATCTCGAAGGACTTGGAGGCTCTGATACCGAAAAAGGACTGGAAATACGTGAACAACGGCCTCGTCCTCTACGGCCGGTACGTCTGCCCGGCGCGCCCGCACGACTGCACCGACCATCCGCTCACCAAGCTGTATCCGCAAGCTGCAACCCGATGGCCCAAAGCGAAATAACCGTATTCCGAAGATCAGTGTGGAGGCACTACCAAGTGCACGGGCGGCACGATCTGCCGTGGCGTCAGACGCATGACGTCTACAAGATACTAGTTTCGGAAGTGATGCTCCAGCAGACACAAGTTGAGCGGGTGATCCCTTTTTATCGGGCATTCTTGAAGAAGTTCCCGACAGCCAAGAAGCTTGCGGCAGCACCGCTTGCCGACGTCCTCACTGCGTGGCAGGGGCTCGGCTATAACCGACGCGCCAAGATGCTGCAGCAGGCGGCCAAAGTGCTTGCGACGAAGAATGTGACGACGATTGAAGAGCTTGAGGCGTTACCGGGCGTCGGCCCGTACACGGCGCGAGCCGTCGCTGCCTTCGCCTGGAACAAAGGCGGCATCGTGATCGAGACCAATATCCGCACAGCCGTGATTGAACATTTCTTCACGCCAGCAAAGAATAGAAACACTATCATATATGATAGTGTTTCTGACGCGGAGATTGAAAAGAGTTTAGCGAAATGCTTGCCGAAGGGGAGGGCGCGCGAGTGGTACAGCGCGCTCATGGACTATGGCGCGTCACTGAAGCGCTCGGGCATCTCGCACAACGCGAAGTCTGCGGCGCATACCAAGCAGCCCAAGTTCGCTGGCTCGCTGCGCCAGGCGCGCGGCGCGATCTTGCGTGAATTAGCTAAAGATTCGCAGACGAAAAAGCGCCTTGTCGGTTTGCTGGGTGATGTCCGTACTGCGCAACTGACGCACGCACTTTCTGCATTGGTCGCTGAAGGATTGGTTGAGGAGAGACGAAGAAGTCGATACGCACTGGCGGGTTCACCCCGTTAGAATCTGATTTCTAACGGGGCTAACGGAAGTCGCGGATGAAGAGCGTAGCGCCCGCGCCCGCGATCGCGACGAAGCCGCCAGCGAACAAGAAGAAATACGCGTAGGTGCCGAAGGATAAGACGAAGCTCGCGAGGATCGGTCCGACGAAGTAGGCGATCGGCCATGACGCGCGGAAGATGCTCATCGAGTTCACGTCGCGCGCCGACACGCGGCGAAAGAAGTGCCCCTCGGTCGTGCTCTCGACAAGTGCCGCGCCCGTGCGGGTGAGGAGCAGGATGACGAGTACAAGGATCGGCGTGCTGACAGAGGTGACGAGCGAGAGCGCGGCGAGTGAGCCACCCGCGATGAGGAAACCGACGAACATCATCTCCTTGTCGCCCAAGTAGCGGTCGGCAATCCAGCCGGCCGGATATTCGACGAGCGCATAGGGGATGAGCATGATAGCGAATATCCAGCTCAGATCGGACCATGGCATGCCGAGCACGGTGTGCAGATAGACCGGCACGTAGAAGGGCGCCCAGACGTAGAAGAACCACAAGACCTGGTGACAGAACGTGACGGCGAAAAGGTCGCGGTTGTTGCCGATGCGCGCGAGCGTCTCTTTGAAGTGAGAGAGCTGCGGCGGCTCGCCCTTGGGGAGCTTGCGCACAGCGAAAAGGATGATGAATGGCGCGAGGACGGCCGCTGCGGCGAGGAATCCGCGCGCGTAGTCGTTCGTACTGTCCAAGAGAGCTCCGATGAGGAGCGGTGCCGCGAAGACGCCGACGTTCCACGCGGTGAGAAAGAGGGAGCGCACGCGCCCGACTGCGCCCGACTCGGTGCCTGTCGCCTCGAGCAAGAGGTCGAGAGAATAGGAGATGAACGGCTGGACTGCGATCGTCACCGCGACGAGGAAGATGCCGGTAACGGCGCCCGGCGCGGTGGCGAGCGCGAAGAGCGCAATCATGAGCGCGATTGCAGAGGCGAGGGAGAGCTCCTGCGCGCCGTAGCGTTCGACGAGCGCGGGGAGGGAGGGGAAGACAAGCATCGCCAGGAGGCCGCCCGCCGCGATCGCGAGGCCGGTGTATGTCGCCGGCATCACGGTCGAGAGGTAGGGCAGGAGGATATAGATGATCAGCGTCGAGAAGATCGAGAAGAAGAAATTCGCGACGTAGAGCGTAACGCGCGGGTGCATATTATTTGAAACGATACCACAAGAAAAAACGCGGCCCGCCATGGCGGGTCGCGTTTTTTCTTGTGCGCGATGTGATTACATCCCGATCAAGACAGGGATCACCATCGGCGCCTTGTTGGTGCGAGTGAAAAGGAATCCAGCCATCACGTCGGTGAGGTTGTTCTTGACGTAGTCGAGGTCGATCGGGTTCATGCCGCGCGTCGAGTCCTCGATCGTCTTCTTGATCAGCACGCGGCCCTCGTTCAAGAGGCTCTGCGACTCGCGCAGGTAGACGAAGCCGCGGCTGATGATGTCCGGCGACTTGCGCAGCTTGCCGGTCTTGAGGTTGACCGAGGCGATGATCACGAACATGCCGTCCTTGGCGAGCGACTGGCGGTCGCGGATCACGACCTCCTGGATATCGCCGATCGTGAAGCCGTCCACGACCATCGGGGCAGAGGGGACCTTGTGCTTGTGGATCTCCATCTTGTCACCGTCGATAATGTCGATCACCGTGCCGTTGTCGGCGAGGACGATATTCTCACGCGGGAATCCCGACTGCTGCACGGCACGCGCGTGGCAGGTCGTCATCGAGCGGTAGCCGTAGCCCGGCATGAAGAAGTTCGCGTGCACCTGCTTGTTGATCCATACGAGCTCGCCCGTGTTGCCGTGGCCGGTCGAGTGCACGTCCGAGGAGCGGTAGTGGATCAGCGTCACGTTGTGGCGGTAGAGATTGTCCTTGAGCTTCTGCACCGAGATCTCGTTGCCCGGGATCACCGATGAGGAGAGCACGATCGTGTCGCGCTCGTTAAGCGTGATGTACTTATGCTGGTGCGTCGCGATGCGCATGAGTGCGGCGAACTCCTCGCCCTGCGCGCCGGTCGAGAGGATCACGATCTTCTCGGGCGGATAATTGGCGATATCCTGCGCCGGGATGAGCGTGTCCTTCTTGATCTTCAGGAGCCCCGTCTTCTCGGCGATCTCGAGGTTGTTCTTGATCGAGCGGCCCTCCGTCACGACCTTCTTGCCGAGCTTCTCGGCGGCCTCGATGATCTTGACCATGCGCTCGAACTGCGAGGCGAAGGTGCCGATGATGAGGCGGCCGGACACCGTCTTGATGATGTCCTCAAGCGTCTGGATCACGCGCTTCTCAGGGATCGAGAAGCCGTCCTTCTCAGCGTTCGTCGAGTCGGCGATAAAGAAGATGTTCTTGTCCTTCGAGATGTCGCCCCAGGTCTTCTGCTCGCGCTCCGCCGGCGTGCCGTCGTCGTGGTCGAGCTTCAAGTCGCCGGTGATCACGACGTTGCCCTGCGGCGTCTCGATCGAGACGCCCATCGAGTCGGGGATCGAGTGCGTCACCGGGAAGAACTTCACGCGCGTCGAGCCGATCGTGACGGTCTGGCCGACCTCGACCTCGACCATCTCGGGCTTGGGGACGTCCGGATACTCCTCCTGACGTCGCTGGATCATGATCGACGTGAGCCTTTGGGTGTAGACGGGCGGAGTGCCGAAGCGAGGCAGGGTGAAGGGGATGCCGCCGATGTGGTCGAGGTGGCCGTGCGTGATCACGACGCCCTTCACGCGGTCGGCGTTCTTCTCGAGGAACTTGGTGTTGGGGAGGATATAGTCGACGCCCGGGCTCGAGTCCTCAGAGACGAACTGGAAGCCTGCATCGAAGACGAGGATGTCGCCGGTGGCGCCAACCTCGACGGCGGTCATGTTGCGGCCCACCTCCTCGACGCCGCCCAAGGGGATGATACGGACGACGTTCGGTGCTGCGCGCTCCGGGAAGTAGTCTGCGCCGGGCGCGGTGCGCGTCGGCATCGCGGTCGGACGGCGCAGGATCCGCTGGATCCGGCGCGTCGCCGCGCCCGGACGGCCGCTGCCGCCACGGCCTCGGCCGCCGCCAGAGGGCTTGCCGCCCTCGCTCCTGCCGCCGAAGCGGCGTCCGCGGCCGCCGCGCGGCGGGCGATCGCCGCCACGGCGCGGTGCCGCTGCTGCCGGTCGCGCCTCGCCTGGCTCGTGTCGCGGAGCGGGGGCTGGTGCTGGTGCTTGATTCATAGATGTTGGTATTAATCGGGCTTAAGAAAGTAATGTTGAAACCCGTACGAAAATGTCGAACGCTACTTCGCGAAGATCGGCCACACGGCGTCCGTCGTGCGATACCACGTCGCGACCGTCGCGAAGCGGTCAGACGGCGTGATGATCTGCGGCAGCACGACCCCCTTCAAGTCGGCCGGCACCGTGTAGGTGAAGTCCGGCGCGTAAATGAAGGCAGCTGGGTAGTCCGCGGCGACCGTATCCTCGATCTTCTGCAGGTCGGCTGCGCGCTGGTTGGCGTCGGTCGTGCTGCGCGCGTCCTCGAGCAGGGCGTCCACGGCCTTATTCGCATAGAGCGCGATATTGAGACCAGGGTCGTTGCGCTCCTGCGAATCCCAGAACGCGTAGAGGTCCTGGTCGCGGCCGATCACCATCCCGTAGAGCAGCGCCTCGTACTTGCGCGGGCGGATCACGTTCTGCGAGAGGTCGCCCGGCTCGTAGAGCTCGATATCCACGGGGATGCCGAGCTTCTCCCAGTCAGCCTTGACTGCCGAAGCGACATTCTTCAACTCCGGTACGTTGCTCGTGCGGATCGTGATCCCATCGAGCGTCTGCTTGGCGAGGGCGTTCTTCCATACGCGTGCCGTGCCGTCATACGTCCAGCCGCCGGTCTGCAGCGCTGCCGCCGCCGCCGCTGTCGGATTGGCCGACTGCGGGACGGCCGCCTGGCGGACGTTCTCGCCCGGCGGCACGGGGCCCATGATCGGCGTCGCGTAGCCGCCAAGCACCGTGTTGACGATCGCGTCGCGGTCGAGCGCGATCGAGAGCGCCTTGCGCACCTCGGCGCGCGCGTAGACCTGCTTCTCGCTCGGATTGAAGAACACACCGAAGACGCGCGCGTAGGGCGCAGTGAGCGCGTCAGTCGTGCCGACGTCGTAGGCGCTCTCGTCGGCGCCGCTCTTCATCGCGCTCTCGAGGTCGACGCTCTGCGAGTAGAAGTCGAAGCGGATGCTGTCGAGGTACGGGCGGCCAAGCACGTAGTTGGGGTTCTCGGCGAGCTCCACGCTCTTGATGAGCCCCGAGGCATCGCGCGAGACGCTCGCTACCTTGAAGGGGCCCGCGCCGACCGGATTGGTCTCGAGGGTAGAGAAGGGGAACTCCTCATTCGAGATGCCCTGCCACAATCGCGCCGGGAGGATCCCGAGCGTCGTCAGGCCGAGGAAGGGCGCGTAGGGCTTCGTGAGCGAGAAGCGGACGGTACGTGCGTCGACGGCGACCGCGCCGACGCCCGTCCAATCGGCGTATTTGGGACTCTTCAAGGCTGCGTTCTTCGCCTTGTTGACCGTGAAGACGACGTCGTCGGCCGTGACCGGCGAGCCGTCGGCGAACGTGGCGTTCTTGCGCAAGATGAAGGTGTAGGACTTGCCGTCGGGGCTCATCGTGTAGCCCTCAGCGAGTACGGGAACGAGCTTGCCCGAGCCGTCGAGACCCATGAGGCCTGCGTAGACGAGCGCCGAGAGATCGCGGTCGGCGTCGCTGATCGCCAAGAGCGGGTTGATGAACTGCGGGCTGCCGACCTCGCCCTCGGTGAGGCTCCCGCCGTAGGCAGGCACCTCGACGAGGAGCGAGCGCTCGAGCGAGTAGAGCCCGAGAATGCTCGCGGCTGCAAAAAGCACGACGAGCGTATAGAAGATCGCCCGATCGCCGCTCGAATAGGAGCGCACGCGCCCCTCGATCCGCTCCAGCAGCGGCACCGTCCAGGAACGTTCTAATCGAGCCCGCAACGCCTCTGCGTTAGAATCTGTCATCAGCCGACAAGAAGGAAGTTGACGACGGCAGCAAGCACGAGCGCGATAGCGACGACGACCGTCGCATTGAACAGGAATTTCTCAGCGCCACGACGCTTATAAAAGGTAGACGCGAAATTATCGCCTCCGAAGGCTCCCCCGAGGGTGGCGCCGCGCTGCTGGAGCGCAATGCCGACGATGAGGAGTATTGCGAGGATGATTTCCGCGTATGGCAGTGCCGATACGAGTGCCTCCATTTGTCCCCAGAGGATACCACGGGCGGGACCGCTGCTGCAAGTTGCACAGCCGCGCGCGGTTCACTATAGTAGCGGCACACGGGCGTTCATTATCCCTTTATCTGATACGCATATGGCGAAGAAGCTGTCATTGAAGCCGCTCGGCGACCGCGTGATGGTCAGGCCGACGGAGAGGGCAGGCGAGAAGAAGCTCGCCTCGGGCATCATCATCCCCGAGACGGTTGATAAGGAGAAGCTGCTCTCCGGCGAGGTGGTCGCCGTCGGTCCGGGCAAGAAGAATGACGACGGCAAGCGCGTCGCGCCGGACGTGAAGGCGGGCGACACCGTCTATTTTAAGAAGCCGTGGGACGAGCCGATCAAGGTTGACGGCGTCGAGTACTACGTCCTCACCGAGTCCGAGATTATCCTTATCGAACAATAATATGGCGAAGCAGATCATCTTTTCCGAAGACGCGCGCAAGCAGATCGCAAAAGGGCTCGCCCACGCCGCCCGCGCGGTCAAGGTCACGCTCGGCCCCCGCGGCCGCAACGTCGTGATCGAGAAGAGTTATGGCGGCCCGCGCATCACCAACGACGGCGTCTCTATCGCCAAAGAAATCTCGCTCACCGACCGCTTCGAGAACATGGGCGCCGAGATCGTTAAGGAGGTCGCGAGCAAGACCAACGACACGGCCGGCGACGGCACGACGACCTCGGTCGTGCTCCTCGAGGCCTTGGTCGACGAGGGTCTCTCGCACGTGATGAAGGGCGCAAATGCGATGGCGATCCGCTCCGGCATGGAGAAGGCCAAGGAGGCCGCCGTCGCCGAGCTCAAGAAGATGAGCAAACCGGTCGCCGGCAAGGCGCAGGTCAAGCAGGTCGCGACCGTCTCGGCCGAGTCTGAAGAGCTGGGCACTATCATCGCCGAGGCAGTCGAGAAGGTGGGCGCCTCTGGCGTCGTCACGGTCGAAGAGAGTCAGGGCATGGAGCTCTCCTATGACATCGTCGAGGGGTTGCAGCTCGACAAGGGCTACGTCTCCGCCTACATGATCACGAACGCAGAGCGCATGGAGGCCGAGATGAAGGACGCGCTCATCCTCTTGACCGACAAGAAGATCGGCAACGTGCAGGAGGTGCTTCCGCTCCTTGAGAAGGTCGCGCAGTCGGGCAAGCGCGAGCTCGTGATCATCGCCGATGATATCGAGGGCGATGCGCTCACGACCTTCGTCGTCAATAAGCTGAAGGGCACCTTCAGCGTCCTCGCGGTGAAGGCGCCGGGCTATGGCGATAGGAAGAAGGAGATGCTCGCGGACATCGCGACGGTGGTAGGCGGCCAGGTGATCTCGGGCGACACGGGCATGACCTTTGAGAACGCGACCCTCTCGATGCTCGGCAAGGCCGCACGTGTCACTGCGACCAAGGACGCGACCACGATCGTCGGCGGCAAGGGTAAGAAGGCCGAGATCGCCGCGCGCGTCGCGCAGCTCGCCGCGCAGCTTGAGAACACTGACTCGAAGTACGACAAAGAGAAGATCGAGGAGCGCATCGCCAAGCTCACAGGCGGCGTAGCGGTCATCAGTGTGGGCGCCGCGACCGAGACGGAGATGAAGTATTTGAAGGACAAGATCGACGACGCGGTCAAGGCGACCAAGGCCTCGATCGAGGAGGGGATCGTCCCGGGCGGCGGCACGGCGCTCGCCAAGGTCGCCAAGAAGCTCGCTGGCCACGACGCGAAGCTCGGTGCGGATGAGAAAGCGGGCTACGACATCGTGACGCGCGCCCTTGAGATGCCGCTCATGCAGATCGCGATGAACGCGGGCAAGGACGACGCGTCGGTGATCGTCTCTAAGGTGCAGGGCGGCAAGGCGAACGCCGGCTACGACGCGCTCAAAGACGAGGTCGTCGAGGACATGATCGCGGCGGGCATCATCGATCCGGCCAAGATGCCGCGCATGGCGCTCGAGAACGCGGTCTCGGCGGCGGCGATCCTCCTCACTACCGAGGCGGCGATCGCCGACATCCCGGAGCCCAAAGCGCCGCCCGCAGCGGGCGGCATGGGCGGCATGGATTTCTAGCATCCATATGTTCGCGCTATAGCGTGAAGATTTGGATAGTGTGCGCAAACAAAAAAGCCCCGCGCGAGCGGGGCTTTTTGTTTGATTGTGTAATGCGCAAGACATGTCGCAGTGCTACACTCAATCCAATGAACTTCTCTTTGAGCCGCTTTGCGTTTGCCGGATGGAAGTATGCGGCAGCCGCCGTCGCGATCGTCGCACTTCTTTTCACCTATTACGCGACCAAGGCGCCCAACTACGGCGCAACGATGGTGATAGTGCCCGGCAACTTCGACGAGCAGGTGAGCGTCTCGGGCACGGTCGTCGCCGCACAGAACGTCGCGCTCGGCTTCGCGGCGAACGGCCGCATCGCTGCGACCTACGCACGAGTGGGGCAGCAGGTCGGCGCCGGTACGGTGCTCGCTGAGATCGAGAACGGCGACCTCGCGGCCGCCGTCGCGCAGAAGAAGGCGACCCTCGCCTCGCTCCTCGCCGGCACGCGGCCCGAGCAGGTCGCGGTCGCGCAGGCCGCGGTGGCGAACGCGCAGGCCGCGCTCATAAACGCGATCCAGAGCGCCTACACCTCCTCGGACGACGCGGTGCACAACAAGGCCGACACGCTCTTCCAGAATCCACGCGTGCAGCCCCAGCTCTCGTTCTCGGTCACGAGCGCGACGCTTAAGGCGACGGCAGAGCGCGAGCGCGCTGCGCTCGAGCCGGTCTTCGCTTCGTGGAACGCGCTCGCCTCTGGCGCGACAAGCGACACCGCGCTTAGCGCGGCGAGGCAGACCCAGGCCTATCTCGCGCAGGTCGCGACCCTGCTCGCCGACACGAACGCAGCCTTGAACTCTGGCGCTCCCGACCAGACCACGACCGCAGCGACCCTCGCCTCGTATGCGACGACGCTCGCGACCGCGCGCACGAACGTGAACGCGGCATCGACCGCGGTCACAAATGCGGTCTCGGCGCTCATCGATGCGCAGAAGACCTTGACCCTCGACGAGGCGGGGCCGACTGCGGCCGACGTCGCCGCCGCGCAGGCGGACGTGCAGAACGCGCAGGCCGCGCTCGCCAAGACGCGCGTCGTTGCTCCATTCAGCGGCGTCGTGACCCAGATGGACGCTAAGGTGGGCGAGATCGTCTCGCCCTCGACCTCAGAGATCTCGATGCAGAGCGACGGCGTGTTCGAGATCGAGACCTATATCCCCGAGGTGTCGATCGCGCGCGTGGCGGTCGGCAACTTGGCGACCACCACGCTCGACGCCTATGGTTCAGCCGTTCCCTTCGGCGCCAAGGTCATCTCGGTCGACCCGGCCGAGACGGTCAAGGACGGCGTCCCGACCTATAAGACCACGCTCATTTTCAATACGGCCGACCCGCGCATCCGGAGCGGCATGACGACAAGCGTGCTGATCGAGACCGGTGTACTCACGAACGCGATCGTCGTCCCGGCGGGCGCAGTCGCCAAGGCCGGCACGCCAGACGCCTATGTGACGGCGGTTGAGGGCGGCAAGCTTGTGAACCGGAGCGTCACTACCGGCACCGCGCCCTCGCTCGGCCGGCTCGAGATCGTCACCGGCGTCTCTAAGGGCGACGTGATCCTCTTGACCCCGTCGACGTAAACAATGTTTTCGTTCACGAATATCCGCGTCGGCTTCTACCTCGCACTCCGCCAGCTGCGCCGCGCGAGCATCTGGACGACGAGCTTGATCGTCTTCGTGATGCTGCTCACGTTCTTGAACCTCGTGGTCGTGACCGGCATCCTGGTCGGCATCGTGCAGGGTATCACCGACCAATTCCGCGTGCTCGAGACGGGTGACGTGGTCGTCTCCTCGCTCGACACCAAGAACTATATCGACAACAGCCAAGAGATCATCAGCCTCATCAGGGGGCTGCCGGGCGTCGAGCGCGTCACGGCGCGCTCAAGCGCTGGCGGCACGATCGAGGCGAACTATCACGATCGCACTGACCTGGCCGAGAAGCCTAACGAGACGGCCGCGACTATCACCGGTGTCGATCCGACGGACGAGATGACCTTCTCGGGGCTAGAGAAGGATGTCCGCGAGGGCACCTTCCTCGCCGAGGGCGACTACGACGCGGTCGTGCTCGGATCGCAGTTCGTCGACCGCTACTCTTTCGGCGAGATGCCCGGCCTCACGCCCTTGAAGAACGTCTATCCGGGCACCAAGATCCGCCTCACGGTCGGCGGCTCGACGCGCGAGGTGGTGGTGAAGGGCATCCTCGTGACGAAGGCCAACTCGCCCTTGGCGCTTAAGGTGTTCATGCCTGAGACGGAGCTGCAGCAGCTCATCGGCCGCACCGACCAGAACGTGAACCAGATCGCGATCAAGCTCACGCGGGGCGCAGACGCGGTCGCCTTCCGCGACCTCCTGAAGCGCAGCGGGGTAGGAGCGAACGCTAAGGTGCAGACCTTCGAGGATGCGATCCCGAACGGCATCGCCGAGGTTACAGGTACGTTCGCGACGATCGGCAACGGCATCAGCTCGATCGGGCTCGTCGTCGCCGCGATCACGATCTTCATCGTGATCTTCATCAACGCGATCACGCGGCGCAAGTTCATCGGCATCCTGAAAGGGATCGGTATCTCGGGCGAGGCGATCGAGCTCTCCTACATCATCCAATCCCTCTTCTACGCCCTCATCGGCTCGGGGATCGGCTTCGCGGTCATCTACGGATTCATGGTTCCTTACATCAGCGCGCACCCGATCAGCCTGCCGATCAGCGACACGATCCTCGTCGCCCCCCTCTCGGGCACGGTGATCCGTGTCGTGATCCTCATCGTCACGACCGTGATCGCCGGCTATCTGCCCTCGCGCATGATCGTGCGCAAGAATACGCTCGACTCGATCCTCGGGCGCAACTGACATCCATATGATCGAAGTAACAGATCTTATCAAGACATTCAGGGACGGCTCGGTCGAGACCCGGGTGCTGAAGGGTATCAGCCTCTCAGTGCCGGACGGGCAGTTCCTCGCGATCATGGGGCGCTCGGGCGCGGGCAAGAGCACGCTCATGTATCAGATCTCGCTCCTTGACGAACCGACTTCGGGCCACATCCACATCGGCGGCAAGGAGGTGCATGAGATGAACGAGAGGGAGAAGATGATTTTCCGTCTCTCCGAGTTCGGCTACGTCTTCCAGGACTATGCGCTCCTGCCCGAGCTCACGGCGCTCGAGAATGTCGCCCTGCCCTTGATCATGCAGGGCGCGAGCAAGAACGGCGCATATGAGAAAGCGGCGGCGGCGCTCCGAAAGGTCGGCCTCGGCGAACGCCTCGACGACAACCTGCCGAGCCAGCTCTCGGGCGGCGAGCAGCAGCGCGTCTCGATCAGCCGCGCGGTCGCGCATCAGCCGGGGATCCTCTTCGCCGACGAGCCGACGGCGAATCTCGACAAGGAGTCGTCGGCAACGGTGATGAACATATTCAAAGAGCTTCATAAGGCGGGACAGACGATCATCATGGTCACGCACGAAGAGGAGTTCGCGCGATTCGCCGAGCGCATCGTCAAGCTCGACGACGGCAAGATCATCTCTGACACCACGCTGTGAGCCGCAAGAACTTCATCTGGGGCGGGATGATCGCGGGCTCGACGAGCGGCGGCCTCCTGCCGTACCTCTGGAACGGCGACATCATGGCGACGACCGTCTGGGGCGCCGTTGGCGGCTTCGCCGGCATCTGGGCGGGCTTCAAGCTCGCTAAGGCGACGGGCGCGCTATAAACGACTCGGGACTTGCATAATACCCCCAGGGGGGTATACTGGGGTGCATGGAACACCCAGATGCAACGACCAAGAAGAAGCTCGTGCGGCGATTGAAGATTATCGAAGGGCAGGTGCGCGGACTCGTCTCGATGCTCGAGAAGGATACGTATTGCATCGACGTGATCGCGCAGACGTCGGCGGCGAAGCAGGGGCTGTCGAACGTTGAAGACCTCCTCCTGGTGCATCACCTGAAGGGCTGCGTGCGCCACCAGATGTCCTCGGGCCAGACCGCGACCGCAGTGAAGGAGGTGCTCAAGGTGTATCAGCTTAAGCGCAGATAACATGACAACCGGAACGTATCCCATCATCGGCATGCACTGCGCCTCCTGCGCAGCGACGATCGAGAAGCGTCTCTCGAAGGTTGACGGCGTCGCATCAGTGCAGGTGAATTTCGGCACCGAGGCGGCCAAGATCGCCTATGACGAGTCCAAGACGGATCTCAAACGACTTTCAAGCGTTATTTCACCGCTCGGCTATACGATCGCTCTGCCGCAGCCGGCAGCCGGCGCAAGCACGCCGGACAGCGAGCACGCAGCGCACGTCGGGTCGCACCAGTCGAAGCAGGAGAAGCTCGCGGAGATCGCGGCGATGCGCCGCACCGTCTTCGCGCTCATTCCGCTCGCGGTGCTCGCCTCAGCCTATCTAATCGACATCGTCTTCTTCGGACTGCCGCCGGCCCTATCGTGGATCACGGAGTACGCCATGCCGCTCCTTGCGACCGTGTCGTTCGTCGTGGGCGGCCGGCCCTACCTCCTCGGGCTCTTCCGATTCCTCCGCCACGGTACGGCGAACATGGATACGCTCATCGGGCTCGGCACCTTGGCAGCCTACCTTTACAGCCTGGCTGTCACGTTCTTCGGCTCAGCGCTCGGATCCTACGTGGACACCACGGCGACCTACTTCGACGTGACGGTCATTGTCATCACGTTCATCACGATTGGCAAATACCTTGAGGCGCAGGCCAAGGTGAAGACCGGCGATGCGATCGAAAAGCTCTTGAACCTCCAGGCCAAGACCGCGCTCGTCGTGCGCGACGGCAAGGAGGTCGAGATCCCAGTCTCGGAGGTCGTGCATGGCGACCGGATCATCGTGAAGCCGTCGGCGCGGATCCCTGTCGACGGTACGGTCGCCGACGGCTCCTCGTATGTCGACGAGTCGATGGTGACCGGCGAGCCGATGCCGGTCAAGAAAGAGGCGGGCGATACGGTCGTCGCTGGGACGATGAATACGAGCGGGACGTTCACGTTTATGGCGACCAAGGTCGGCAGCGAGACGATGCTCGCGCATATCATCACGATGGTCGAAGAGGCGCAGGGGAGCCGCGCGCCAATCCAGGCGCTCGTGGATCGGATCTCTGCGGTCTTCGTTCCGACCGTGCTCGTGCTCGCGTTCGTCGCGCTCGGCGCATGGCTCTACTTCGGCACCGGACCGCTCGGCTTCCCGCAGGCCTTGGCCTATGGCCTCACCTCGTTCATCGGCATCCTCGTCATTGCCTGCCCGTGTGCCCTCGGTCTTGCAACGCCGACGGCGATCATCGTGGGCGTCGGGAAGGGTGCGCGCGAGGGGATCCTCATCAAGGACGCCGCAACGCTCGAGAAGCTTCACAAGGTCTCGGTGGTGGTAGTCGACAAGACCGGGACCCTCACTCGCGGCAAGCCGGACATCGTGTCGACCGAGAACCGCTCGAACCTCAGCGACGATGAGGTCATCTCTGTCCTGGCGTCACTCGAGGATCGATCGGAGCATCCTATCGCGCACGCGATCGTCTCTTACGCGAAAGGGAAGGATATCGCGCTCTTGAACGTGAGCGACTTCGAGCAGATCAAGGGCATGGGCGTGACCGGGATTATCGGCGGCGTGACTTATCACGCGGGCAGCGCGAAGCTGGCGGCATCGCTCGGCGCGCCGCTCGAATCGCTCGACAACGACACGAAGCAGGGGAGGACGCCGGTCGTGCTCGTGACCGGGGCGAAGGTGATCGCCATCGTGATGGTCGCCGACGCGATCAAGCCGGAATCGATCCAGGCCGTGAAGGATCTGCACGCGCTCGGGATCCGCGTCGTGATGCTCACGGGCGACGATGCGAACACGGCGCGGGCGATCGCGAAGGAGGCGGGCATCGATGACGTGGTCGCCGAAGTGATGCCGGCCGACAAGCTTGCGAAGATCAAGGCGCTGCAGCAGGAGGGCGCGATCGTCGCGATGGCCGGCGACGGCGTGAACGACGCACCGGCCTTGGCGCAGGCGGACGTCGGGATCGCGATGGCGACCGGCACGGACGTCGCGATCGAGTCGGCTGGCATCACGCTCTTGCATGGAGACATCGGCAAGCTCGTGAAGGCGGTTCATCTGTCGAAGTTCACGATGCGCGGCATCAAGCAGAACCTCTTCTGGGCCTTCGTCTACAACGTGGTCGGTATCCCGCTCGCCGGCGGCGCCCTGTACCCGCTCTTCGGCTGGCTCCTCTCGCCGGTCTTCGCCGGATTCGCGATGGCGGCCTCGAGCGTGTCGGTCGTAGGTAACTCGCTCCGGATCAAGGCAAAGGCGCTATGATGCAAGCGGGGTTCGCTGATGATTATTACATAACAGATGCCCATGATGCAGGGATATAACGACGAGCTCCCGGGAAAGAGCTACACGATCAAGAAGAAGGTCCAGGATTCGTTCGCAGATGCTGTCGCGAAGACGAAAGAGGCGCTCGCGAGGGAAGGGTTCGGGATCCTGCACGAGCACGACGTCCAAGCGACGCTTAAGAAGAAGATCGACGCAGCGATCGGCGGGTACGTCATCCTCGGCGCCTGCAACCCGCCGCTCGCGCGCGACGCGCTCCAGCTCGACAAGGACGTCGGGGTCTTCTTGCCGTGCAACGTGGTCGTCTACGAGGACGAGGACGCCGTCGTCGTCGCGGCGGTGCGTCCGAGCGCGGTGATGGGGAGCATCGGCTCCTCGGGGATCGCATCGATCGCGCAGGAAGTAGAGGAGAAATTAACACGTGCTGTCGATAACATATAACGCATGAATTCGAATACTCATCCGGTCAAGATGGTCACTGATGTCGTGTGCGGCATGGAGTTGAACCTAGAAGAAGTACGCTATGCGTACGAACATGGCGGCACGGAATATTACTTCTGTTCCGAAACGTGCAAAGACCACTTCGTCGATGATCCCGAGGCGTATGTGGGAGAATAAGAAGTGGGATCTGACTCATATATGAAATCATCGACGTTCATACACGGTGTCGCGATATTCGCCGGGATATGGGGAATGCTCGCACTCATTGCCGCGTGGGCTGCCGGCGATAGGGGGACGGCGCTTGGATTCTCGCAACTGCATCTGTATATAGACGCGATTGTCCTGGTCCTCATCTCGATTTCCGCTGGCGTCTGCGCGATCTACCGTCGTCAGCTCGAGCACGAGACTTAGTAACATCACACATACAAGATATGCACGGTAACAAAAATGAAACCAACGGGAGGTCGATGTCCTGGATGATGCTATTTTTCGCCATCCCGCTCGTACTTCTGTTGATCTTCGGGCTCGGCGGGCAGGCAGCAGGACTGCCTTCTTGGGCGGTATGGGGATTCGTCATCCTCATGGCCGCGGGTCACCTCTTCACGATGCGGTCGCATAATCCGGACGCAGAGCGCTCTGCGGAGAGCAGTGACGATACACAACAGCAGCAGCAGCCTGACAAGCACAACGACGCTCCTGCCGGCCGCAGCTGCTGCCATTAGCGTCATGAGCACAAAACAAAAAGCCACGATATTCGGGAGCGGCATCATCGCGGTCGTCGCGCTCATGACCGTCTACTTCGGTGTCGTGTCGGCTGTTTCCGGCTTCCAGTTCGCCAACGCGCAATGGGAGCAGTATTGGCCGTATCTCGGGGCGCTCGTGCTCGGCTTCGGCATCCAGATCATGCTCTACACGTATCTGCGCGAACTCGTGCGGACGGCCGGCACGCAGATGTCCGGCGGCACTGTCGCCGCCACCGGGACGACGTCGACGCTCGCGATGATCTCGTGCTGCACGCACTATCTGGTGAACATCATCCCGATCCTCGGCGTTACCGGCCTCGTCACGATCGTCTCCCAATATCAGGTGAAGATCTTCTGGGTCGGTATCGCGTTCAACGTGCTCGGCATGCTCTTCATCGGCAGCCGAATCAGAAAGCTTAAGAAACACGCCTATGCAGCATAAAGGAATCATCATCGCGTACGTCATCGTGTCCCTCATCGGCGCGGCGGTCGTCTATCGGATCGTCGCCGGTTCGGGGAGCGGTGCGCCGGTATCGCCGCAGGCGAGCGGCGTGAGCAGCCAATCGCAATGGGAATCGAAGTCAGACGATCAGGCGAACGTGACAGTCATCGTGAAGCCTCTCGATCTCCGACCGGAATCAAAGGTGTGGACATTCGATATCGGAATGAACACGCATTCGGTAGAATTGAATCAAGATATGACAAAAATCGCCGTGCTGGTCGACGATACCGGGAAGGAATACCAACCGCTCGGGTGGGAGGGCGATGCGGGCGGCCACCACCGCGAGGGCACCCTCTCTTTCTCGAGCATCTCGCCCACGCCGAAGTCCGTGACGCTTCGGGTGAGCGGCATCGCCGACGTCGTTCGGACGTTCACATGGTCGATATAGCGCTGCCATGACCACTAAAAAGGATATCGCTCGCACGTTACTGGCCACAGCCGGCGTCGAGCTGGACGGCTCCCATCCGTGGGATATGCGCGTGCATGACGAGCGCACGTTTGCTCGCGTCTTCCGCGACGGTTCTCTCGGGCTCGGCGAGTCGTATATGGACGGCTGGTGGGAATGCGATGCGCTTGACGGGTTCTTCTATCGCATTTTGCACTCACGACTCGACGATACGGTGAAGAAGAGTTGGCCGGTGCTCTGGCGAGCCGCCGTGTCGCAGTTGTCGAATCAGCAATCCCGCAGGCGAGCATTCATCATCGGTGAGCGGCACTACGACACGGGGAATGACCTGTTCGTCCCGATGCTGGGGAGCTCGATGGCCTATTCATGCGGCTACTGGAGCGGCAATCCGCCGGCAACGGATCTCGACAAGGCGCAAGAGGCGAAGTTCGACCTCATCTGCCGGAAACTCGGCTTGAAGAAGGGGATGACGGTGCTCGATATCGGGTGCGGTTGGGGAGGATTCATGAAATATGCCGCTACGGTGTACGGTGTCCGCGCGGTCGGCGTCACCGTCTCTAAGGAGCAGGCGGCGTTTGCGAAAGAGGCATGCAAGGGTTTGCCGGTCGAGGTCAGGCTGCAGGACTACCGGGATATCGATGAGACGTTCGATCGCGTCGTTTCGGTCGGGATGGTTGAGCATGTGGGGTATAAGAATTACCGCACGTACCTGCAGACCGCATCCCGCGCCTTGAACGAGGATGGGTTGTTCCTGCTCCACACCATCGGCAGCAACGAATCCACCACCATGACCGATCCCTGGATCGAGAAATATATCTTCCCCAACGGCCAACTGCCGTCTATCGCGCAGCTCGGGAAGGCGGCTGAGGGACTCTTCGTCGTAGAGGATTGGCACAACTTCGGTGCGGATTATGATCGTACGCTTGTCGCATGGCACGAGAACTTCGAGAAGGCGTGGCCCGACCTGAAGCAGGCCTATCCAGAACGCTTCCGCAGGATGTGGAACTACTATCTCTTGTCGTGCGCCGGATCGTTCAGGGCCCGTAAGATTCAGCTGTGGCAGATTGTCCTCTCAAAGCGGGGAGTGATGGGCGGCTGGGCGAACGTCCGCTGATCAAAGTCCATATGCCTACGCACTATATATGGTTCCAATGGAGTCTGGTGCTGATAGCGATCTGGTTCGTACTTTATCTGCTCTTGCCGACAGGCAGAGCGCGGCAGGAGATGTTCACAGTGAGCCTCTGGACGGCACTTCTCGGCATCACCGAGCCGTTCTTCGTGCCGACCTACTGGTTGCCGCCGTCGCTCTTCGACCTCGCTGCGCGCACCGGCTTCGACATCGAGAGCTTCATCTTCTCGTTCGGCATCGGCGGCGTCGCCATCGTGCTGTATCACCTGCTGTTCCGCACGCGGGATATCGCCGTGCCGCACGGTGAGCGCAGCGGCAGGCGGCATCGGTACCATCTCATCGCGCTCATGGCCGCGCCGATCATCTTCCTCGTGCTCTACTTCGGCACATCGCTCAACCCGATCTATTCGACGATCATCGCGCTCTATCTCGGCGGCTTTGCGACGTGGTACTGCCGTCCTGACCTGAAGCTGAAGATGATCACGAGCGCATTCCTTTTCCTCGCGCTGTATGCCGCGTACTTCTTCGTGCTCATCGCGATGGCGCCGGGATACGTCGCGGCCGTGTGGAATCTGAAGGTGCTGAGCGGCGTGCTCGTCTTCGGCATCCCGCTCGAGGAGCTCGCGTTCGCGTCTGGCTTCGGTTTCCTCTGGTCGAGCGTGTACGAGCACTTCGCGTGGAAGGAGATAGCGCGACGACGATCATGAGGATCGATACGCTCGACAGAAAGCTGATCAAGCCGATGACGCTCGTGCGCATCGGACTCGCGTTCGTCTTCCTCGCCACATCGATCGGGGCGTTCTTTTCCCCTGCGGAGCTCGTCGAAGTCCTCGAGCGGTCGTTCATCAGCACGACCCTGCAGATCCCCGTCTCCGTGTTCCTGCTGGTGATCGGCATCAATGACGCTATCGTCGCTCTGCTGCTCTTTTCTAATCGCGGCATGCGCATCGTGTCTATCTGGGCTGCGGCATGGTTCGTCGGCGTCTTCGCCGCGCGAGCCGCACCACTCGAGATCCTCGAGGAGCTCGGGTACTTCTTCATGGCGTTAGCGCTTATTCGCTATCATTGGGATTGACATGGACCACGATCACCACGGACACGAGCACAAGCACGAGCACAAGCATGGCCAGAGCACGCAGCATATGAGCCACATGGACCATGAGGCGGCCATGACGAATCCTGCGATGGCCGCGGACATGGAGAAGGATATGCGTCGCCGTTTCTTCATATCGTTCCTGCTCTCCATACCCATCTTCTTGTACGCGCCGACGGGTGCGATCATTTTTAATATCCATCTCCCGAGCCCGATCCCGGTCAATTGGCTCTTGTTCATCCTCACGACGCCGATCGTTTTCTGGACCGGCTCCATCTTCATCACCGGCACCTACTATTCGCTCCGCGCGAAGAAGCTCAACATGGCGGTGCTCATCGCGACGGGTGTGCTCGCCGCCTACGGCTTCAGCGTCCTGTTGACTTTCATCAGGCCCGCGTCTGAGACGTTTTACGAGGCGGCGGCGCTTCTCGTCACCTTCGTGCTTTTCGGCCACTGGATGGAGATGCGTTCGCGGCGCGGCACCTCGGACGCCTTGCGCGCGCTCTTCGACCTCGTGCCGCCGAAGGCGAACGTGATCCGGAACGGTGTCGAGGCGAGCATCCCGAGCGCAGAGATTGTCGTGGGCGATATCGTCGTACTGCGTCCCGGCGACAAGGTCCCGGTCGACGGAGAGATCGTCGAGGGCGAGACGTCGGTGGACGAGTCGCTCGTCACCGGAGAGTCGATGCCGGTCGCGAAATCGATCGGAGCGAGGGTCGTGGGCGGCTCCGTCAATCAGACCGGATCGGTACGGTTCAAGGCGACGCAGGTCGGTGCAAATACCGTGTTGTCTCAAATTATAAAGTTGGTCGAGACCGCGCAGAACTCGAAGGCGCCGGGACAACGGATCGCTGACAAGGCCGCCGGCTGGCTGGTCATCGTCGCGATCGGCTCCGGCCTCGCTGCCTTCTTCGGGTGGTATCTCTTTGCTGGCGCCGGCCTTCTCGTGGCGCTCACGTTTGCCGTCTCGACCGTCGTCATCGCGTGTCCCGACGCGCTCGGGCTCGCGACGCCGACGGCGGTTGCGGTCGGGACCGGTATCGGCGCGAAGCACAACATCCTCATCAAGGATGCGGCGACGCTCGAGAACACCTCGCGGTTAACGGCGATCGTCCTCGACAAGACGGGGACCTTGACGGAGGGCAAGCCCAAGGTGACCGACGTCGTCGCGTTCAACGATTTTTCCGAGCACGACGTGCTGCGTTACGAGGCGAGCCTCGAATCCGGCTCGAACCATCCGCTCGCCAAGGCGATCATCGAAGAGACGGAACAGCGGCAGGCGCTGCCGCTCGAGCCGACTGAGAAGTTCGAGTCTGTTGCCGGCCACGGGCTCAAGGCGTTCATCAACGGACAGGTGGTC
>CAYOCH010000004.1:0-53818 GCA_964402535.1 uncultured Candidatus Saccharibacteria bacterium
AAGCGGTGGATTATGCGGCTTAATTCGTCGATAAACGAAGAACCTTACCAAGGTTAGAAATCCAACTGCATCCTTGTCGAAAGATGAGGAGCCTTCGAGGGTGTTGGACAGGTGATGCATGGTCGTCGTCAGTTCGTGGTTTGAACTGTTCCCTTCAGTGGGGTAACGAACGCAACCCCCGTTGTCTGTTGCCTATATGGCCAGGCGAGACTGCTCCCTCACGGGAGAGGAAGGTGGGGATGACGCCAGATCAGCATGTCCCTCTGATACCTTGGGCTGCACGCATAATACAATGGGCGGTACAACGGGTTGCAATGCCGTAAGGCGGAGCTAATCCTTTAAAACCGCCCCCAGTACGGATTGAGGTCTGCAACCGACCTCATGAAGCCGGAATCGCTAGTAATCGCAGGTCAGCCAAACTGCGGTGAATACGTTCTCGAGTCTTGTACTCACCGCCCGTCAACTCAAGGGAGCTGGGGGTGCCCGAAGGTCTGCCTCGCGCAGGACTACGGCAAATTCAGTGACAAGGAGTAAGTCGTAACAAGGCACGGGTAGCGGAAGCTGTTCGTGGAACATATCCAAATTGGAATCGCTATCGCCCGAAAGGCATAGCATGTCGATCATCTCTTCGGAGGTGGAGAGATAGCATTCGTCTCTAAACGATGCTCGGAAGCCGGATAACGTAACCCGGTGGCGTTCGAGAGCCGCATATGAGCTCTCGAACGGGACAGAATAGGCGGAACAAAAGAGCGCATCACATCTTTCAACACACGATCACGTCAACAACGGCCGCAGGGCCGTTTTTTGACTTTTACGAGTTCAAGCTCTAAAGTCGTGCGCAGGCAGTTCTACTCGAGAGGAGATACTCATGACCACTTTGGCACTGGAAATGAAAGCCGTCTTGCGTTCGTCCCTTGACGATACATGGAAGAGGGAAGAAACAGACTTCAATTCGCATCTCGCGGCATGGAAAGAAAGACAAAAGAAGAAAGCGCTCGACGCCATTGCCGTCTTGCCAATCAGCATTAAGGCAGCGGCCGAGAGCAACAAGTCGAGCCTGACAGTGCGTGTCGAGATCAGTCATCCCGATACGTATTCTGAAGCGTACAAAGTATTCCGGGTTCCACACGAGTTCGGGCAGCCGGTCGATCCCGGCACCTACCTCACGTTGAATAAGTGCAGGGAATTGCCCGACGTCAGTCGACCGATCGCGCGGTGGGCCTTACGGAATGGGTTCAGCGTTCAGGTCCGGAAGTGGAACGACAGGGATGAACAGCACGTACGTCGTCATGATGCCGTGCACGATGTCGATACCCATGTCGATTTTGTGGTGCCGACCGCAGGGCGTTATAAATGCCCTCTGCAGGAGGGGCTCTGCATCTCGTGGTAGCAGAGTATTGAAACGCCCCGGCTATGCCGGGGCTGCGTTTTGCCCGAGATGGAGGAGCGCGAGACGCTCGACGGCACGCCGCCAGATCCGCCTCTTGTTCTTGTGCCGGCGGAGCTTCTCATCAGGCGTCGATACGCGGCTTTCGTGTATCCGCTTGCTTTCACGCATCCGGGCGTGCGGGTATACCATCGCTCCCTACAGTATAGGGCGCTCCATGAAGATTGCTGGAAGAGGGAGTGGATTATCCACAATAGAACTTACGTCTATTGTATTCGGCATATCGTAATCATATATACTGAATATGCATGAAAGCGATTGAACGAGAAGAAGCCGTCAGGCTCCGTAGGGTTGAAAAGCTCGGCTACGGCGAGATAGCAAAGAGATTGAACGTTGCCAAAAGCACGTTGTCCCGATGGCTGGAAGATTTGCCTCTTTCTGACGCGCGCATCCTAGAGCTGCGGCGACAGTCATGGGGCAAGGGTGAGGCCAAACGCGAGAGGTTTCGTCAAACGATGCGCGTCAAGCGCGATCTCAAGGAACAGAAACTTTACGAAGAAGTGAAGTCACGTTTGTCACGCGTGACCGAACGCGATACGTATGTCGCCGGGTTGATGTTGTATGCGGCGGAGGGAGATAAGAAAAGTCGGTATGAAATAGCTTTCTCCAACACAGATGTCGCTCTGGTGAGATTCTTCTCACGATGGTTGACGCGATATCTCGGAATCGATGCACGTTCTCTCAAGATTCAGCTTCACCTCTATGAAAATATGGAGATACCGGCTGAGGAATCATATTGGCTCAAAGAACTTGGGTTCGGCCGGAGGCAGCTGTGCAAGAGTCAGATAAAGAAAGTGCATAAAAATGGCTTCAAGTATCAGGATGTTGTCCGACATGGGACGTGCAAATTGTATATCGGTGGCGGTGCCGAGAAAGCTGAGCTCATGTTGTCTATACGAGCTTTTTTTGATACATATAGTAGGCAAATGCGTGTGTAGCTCAGTTGGTAGAGCATCCGCCTGATACGCGGACGGTCCCAGGTTCAAGTCCTGGCACACGCACCAAGTCGTTTGGCATTCCGCGTTATACCCACATCGCATCAAGAGCTGCACACACGAGGAGCAGACAAGGCTATACTGTAGCTCATGAAGAAGCGAGCGAAGCGCATCGCCGCTCTTGCGAGTGAGACGGAGACGCTCATCGTCGCCGGGCTGGCGCTCGTGCTTGTCGCCGGCGGCGTCTACTATTACCTCTCTTCCGCAGTGCAGCAGCAGGAGCGCGCACCGGTCGTCACGGAGGCTGCGCCCGCAGAGGTCGCGGTGCCCTTCACAGAGCTCGCGCGCGGTAGCAAGTCGACCGTGAAGACGCGCGTTAATTACTTGATCCGCACGCCTGAGGACTTGAAGAAGCTGTGGAAGATGGTCGACGCGACGAGCACGCCGCCCAAAGTAGACTTCACTCGCGAGACGGTCATCGCCGTCTTTGCCGGCAAGGCGCCGACCGCAGGTTACGCCATTTCCGTATCACAGATCACCGACGCTGAAGAGCGCATGGTCTCGATCACGGTCGCCAAGCCCGATCGCACCTGCATGACGGCCAATGTGCTCACCATGCCATACGAGGTGGTGAAGGTCCCGACCACGTCGCTCCCGCTCACGCACGAGGACGTTACGGTCGCGAAGAGCTGCCCCTAGGCGCGCTCCAGTCGGCGCGGTAGAGTGAGCGCATGGATGCGCGCGCACATTTTGAGGGCAAGAAGATAACGCTCATGGGCCTCGGTCTCCTCGGCCGAGGCCTTGGCGATGCCCGCTACCTTGCCGAGTGCGGCGCCGACCTCATAGTCACCGACCTGAAGATCCGTGACGAGCTCGCCGATTCTGTCGCCGAGCTCGAACGCTTTCCGAACATCACGTTCGTCCTTGGCGAGCACCGGCTCGAAGATTTTTCCGCCAAAGGCGGACCCGCCTCTGGCGGGCGCAAACCCGACCTGATACTTAAAGCCGCCGGCGTCCCGCTCGATTCGATCTATGTCACAGAGGCGAAGCAGCAGGGGATACCCGTGCGTATGAGCGCCGATCTCTTCGCAACGATCTCGGGGATTCCCTGTGTCGGCATCACCGGCACGCGCGGCAAGTCCTCGGTCACGCACATGATCTATGAGATCGCGCAGGCGGCAGGCAAGAAGGTGCTCCTCGGCGGCAATATCCGCGGTGTTTCGACGCTCGCGCTATTGCAGGAGGTGACGCCCGAGCATATCGCGATCCTCGAGCTCGACTCGTGGCAGCTCCAGGGGTGGGGCGAGGCGAGAATAGGCCCGCACATCGCGGTCTTTACGACCTTCTATTCGGATCACCTGAACTACTATAAAAACGACTTAGGTGCGTATCTCGCCGACAAGGCAAATATCTTCTTGTTCCAGGGCGAAGAGGACACGCTCATCCTCGGCAAGCAGTGCGCACCGACCGTGATCGACACGTATGGCGAGCGCATCGAGGCTAAGACGCTCGTCGTCGACGAGCTCAAGCTCCCCGACACATGGACGCTTCAAGTGCCCGGGCAGTACAACCGCTATAATGCGGCGCTCGCGCTCGCTGTCGCGCGCGAGCTCGGCATCGCCGACGAGACGAGCCGCGATGCACTTGCAGGATTCAAGGGCGTGCCGGGACGGCTCGAGCTCGTGCGTGAAGTGAAGGGAATCTCTTTGTATAACGACACGACGGCGACGACGCCCGAGGCGACGCTCGTCGCGCTCGACGCGCTCGGCCCCGCACGCACCGTGCTCATCATGGGCGGCGCGGACAAGGGGCTCGACATGCACGCGCTTCTCGCGCGGCTGCCGGAGGTTAAACAGGTCGTCCTGCTCGCGGGTAGCGGCACGACACAGGTAAAGACCGCACTCTCCGACCTGCAAATACAGGAGACGCTCGAAAGCGCAGTGGCGGCGGCGATGCAGGCGGCAGAGCCGGGCGACGCCGTACTCTTCTCGCCCGCGTTCGCCTCGTTCGGTATGTTTAAGAACGAGTTCGACCGCGGCGATCGGTTTAATGCTATCGTAAAGGCGTTATGACCGGCGTGAAGAAGGCCCACTTCATCGGCATCGGCGGCATCGGGATGAGCGCGCTCGCGCAATATTTTCATGACCAGGGCGTCACGATTTCAGGTTCTGACCGGAGCGAGAGTCCGGTGACCGAACTCTTGGTCGGGAAGGGGATCACAGTCACGATCGGCCAGGGGGCTGACAACGTCCCTGCCGACGCCGGCATAGTCGTCTACAGCGACGCTGTGCCCGAGGATAATCCGGAGCGCGTCTGCGCGCGCGGACTCGGCATCCCCGAGCTCTCGTACTTCAAGATGCTCGGCCAGGTTTCGATCGGCAAGCGGACGGTCGCGGTCGCCGGCACGCACGGCAAGACGACGACGACCGGCATGCTCGCACGCATCTTGCGCGATGCTGGTGCATCGCCGACGGCGATCGTCGGCTCGCTCGTGAAGGACTTCGGCTCCAACTATCTGCACGGCGACCCCAATCTCTTCGTCGTCGAGGCATGCGAGTATCGCGACCACCTGCTCGAGCTCACGCCATCGATTCTCGTCATCACGAATCTCGAGTGGGATCACACAGACTGGTTCCCCTCGCTCGAGCCGCTTCAGGCGACCTTCCGCCGTGCGATCGAGCGCGTGCCCGAGACGGGCGTCATCGTCACGAATGTGTCGAACCCGAACATCGCGCCCTTACTCGCGGCCGCGAAAGCGCCCGTCATCGACTACACCAAGGAGCCTGAGTACACGCTCGCGCTCCCAGGAGAGTTCAACAAGATGAACGCTCGCGCCGCCGCAGCGGCGGCGCGAGCCGTGTTCCCGCAGGCGACCGACGAGACGATCCGCACCTCGCTTGCCGCCTTTCAGGGCACGTGGCGACGTTTTGAACACAAGGGTCAGACGATCCGCGGCGCAGACGTCTATGACGATTATGCGCACCACCCGACGGCGATCCGTGAGACATTGAAGGCGCTCCGCGCCACAACCAAAGGGCGCATCTTTGCGGCGTTCCATCCGCATCTCTACAGCCGTACCAAGGATCTCTTCGACGACTTCGCCCATGCCTTCGTCGATGCCGACGAAGTGCTCATAGCACCCATCTACGCGGCACGGGAGGTTGATGACGGCTCAGTGTCGAGCGAGTCGCTCGCGGCCGCGATCATAGAGCAGGGCGGGACTGCTCGCGCAGCGACCTTCGACCAGATTGCGGCCTATGCGAGCGCGGCGGCAGCGCCCGGAGACGCGGTGATGACGATCGGCGCCGGCGACATCTATAAGGTCGCCGACCGCATCGTGGTCAAAAAAGCAGCAGCCTCCGAAGAGGCTGCTAAGGATGTCGCCGTCGCCGTCAATTGAACCGGGTGACGGTGATGTGGCTCATCTGGCCGACGATCACGTGCTGCTGCGCGAAGAATTCGCCGATCGAGCAGACCGCCCAGACGTGGCGGAGGCCTGCCTGGAGCGCCCGTTCGACGAAATAATCGCCGCGATACTGCGGTGCGAACATCTGGATGCTCATCGAGACCTCGGGGACCGGGACGCCCAAAGTGCGGAACATCGTCAAGATCGTGCTGATCGTATGCGTATTCCGAGCGTGCGCGAGAATCGCCTCTGATCGGCCGGTGGCGACGATGAGCGGGTATCCGTCGCCGGCCATGGCGAGCATCTGTCCCGGCCTGATGCACATCCCGAACTCCGAGATGCTCCCGACGTTACGTTTCCGCACCTCGCGCGCGGTCATGACTCCTGGTGCTAGTTCCATGCTCTCCTCACTCAAGATCGGTTACGATGTGCTGCTTCCGCGATCAAGTATACCGGCCACGGGAGAAAAAAGAACGGCTCCCGGAGGAGCCGTTTGAGTCGCACGGAGATCATGAATTCCGCTTCACGATGAACAGGTTCCGGCGATCGGGATCCAGGCCGTCGTGCGTGTGCGCGAGGCCGGGGTGCTGGTCGAGCCGCTCGATCGCCTGGACAGAGGTCACGTGTGCGCGCACCGCCTGCTCCATGAAGACGTATTCGAGGTTCAGGTACAGGCTCCCATCCTTCCGTTTCGTGCAGTCGTGCCAGTGCTCGTCGACGAACTCGCCCAGACGCCGGTTGTAGCGGCCGTGCACCGGGTGATCCAGGCGATGGTCGAATACGTCGGTCGGGATCGAGAAGTGCATGCACATCTCGACTTCGCGCGCCGGAACGGCTCGTTTCGCGAACGCAGCGATGATGCTGCCCACCACGCTCACGTGCTCGCGCGTCGGTTCGCCCATGACCGCGCCGCGGTCGATGAGCGAGTCCCGTCCCGCGTGCGCGACGACAAGGTGCCTCCCTGATGAACGGGCAGCCCGCCGCGCTCATCATGAACGCGTCGCCGGGCTCGAGGAAGACGCCGTCGGCCGGCCGGTCATGGTTGCGGTACAGCTCCAGTCCGGCGAGGCCGATGGCCTCGGTCATCTCGAGCGTCTCCGCCACATAGCCGCTCGCCGCAGCGACGTTCGGCGCAAAGCACTTGCGTACGCCGAGGTTCATGAGCTGCAGCGAGAGCTCGCGCGCGAGATCCGTGTGTTTGTGCGTATCGCGTTTCGTCTGCAGCGGTTTGAGCGACCAATTCCTGATACCGCGCTTCTGCGCATCGTCCGGGCCGAGCGCGAGCACCGACACGTCCGGCCGGTCAAGCTGATACGTATGCATGTGAGTCTCCTCTGTCGGGGTTCTGGGATTCTTCCACAAGTGATTATAGGACAAAATCAGGATAAAGCAATGTATGCTCATGAAGCGCGGGCGTGTAAAGTGCAGTGATGGGAATCCTTTCAATCGTCGCGACGCCGATCGGCAACCTCGAGGACATCACGCTCCGCGCGCTCCGCACGCTTAAAGAGTGCGACGTGATCTACGCCGAAGACACACGTGTCACGGCAAAGCTGCTCGCAAAATATGAAATCAAGAAGCCGCGGGAGCGGCTCGACGCGGTGACAGAATCTAAGAAGGCGAGCGAGGTGCTCGCGCGGCTTGAAGCGGGTGAACATGTCGTGCTCGTCTCTGACGCCGGTACGCCGGGCATCTCTGACCCCGGACAGCGGCTTGTAGCCGCTGTCCGGTCCTGCGTAGCCTCTGGCGAAGCAGGACGGGGCATAACGATAGAGGCGATACCGGGACCGTCGGCGCTCACCGCAGCGCTGTCGATTGCGGGACTCACAGGTGATGCGTTCACCTTCCTCGGCTTCTTGCCGCACAAGAAGGGTCGGCAAACGGCGCTCAAGGGCATCGCCGCAAGCGAGATCCCGGTCGTACTGTACGAGTCGCCGCATCGCGTAGTGAAGGCGTTCGAGGCGCTTCGTGACCTCGGCGTGTCGCAGGTCGCAGTCGCGCGTGAGCTCACCAAGCTCCACGAAGAGTTTGTCGCCGGCACGCCCTCCGAAGTGCTCGCGCATTTTGCTGCGCACCCCGACACTATCCGCGGCGAGTTTGTCGTCATCGTGACTCCTTGATACAACCAGCACTCAACTTTGCATCAAAGTTGAGTGCTGGTTATACTGCCCGCATGTCACGCAACAGCACGATCATCTTGCTCGGTGCGCTCGTTATCCTCACGCCGTTCTCGGGCTTGCCGGTGGCGATCCGCTCGCTGCTCCTCGTCATCTTCGGCGCGACGGTGCTCGGCATCGGACTCTCGCAGCGCGCGCACGAGGCGCGCGCGAAGCAGTCTGCGCAGCCGGTTGAGCCCGCGCAACCTGCACCAGCATCTGACGCCACACCCCCGTCTGGCATCTCGCCGATTTAATATTGCGTTAAGAATGTTTGGACTTCGTAAGTCCCTGGGACTTACGAAGTCCTCGAATGCACGCTTTGCTATACTAGCGTGAATGGAGAATCCTGAGCGCGTCACCTACTTTGCGGCGACCGATTCGCGCGGGAAGCATGTCCCCTTCGGCATCAAGGCCAAGGATCGCGATCGCCACATGTACATCATCGGCAAGACCGGTATGGGCAAGTCGACCTTACTCGAGAACATGGCGATCCAGGATATCCGCAATGGCGAGGGGCTCGCCTTCCTCGACCCGCACGGCGCGACCGTCGAGCGGCTCCTCGACTACATCCCCGAGGAGAGGATCAAGGACGTGGTCTACTTCGCCCCGTTCGACCTCGAGCATCCGGTGGCCTTCAACGTGATGGAGGACGTCGGCTACGACAAGCGCCACCTCGTCGTCTCCGGCCTCATGGCCACCTTCAAGAAGCTGTGGGTCGACGCCTGGAGCGCGCGTATGGAGTACATCCTCACGAATACACTCCTCGCGCTCCTCGAATACCCTGACGCGACGCTGCTCGGCGTGAACCGCATGTACACCGACAAGGCGTACCGGCAGAAGGTGGTCGACAACGTGAAGGATCCGGTGGTGAAGGACTTCTGGACCAAGGAGTTCGCGAACTACGGCGACCGCTACACGCAAGAGGCGACACCCGCGATCCAGAACAAGGTCGGCCAGTTCACCGGGAACCCGCTGATCCGCAACATCATCGGGCAGTCCAAGTCATCGTTCGACATCCGCACGATGATGGACGAGCGCAAGATCCTCATCATCAACCTGTCGAAGGGGCGCGTTGGCGAGACCAACATGCGGCTCTTGGGCTCGATGCTCACGACGCGCATCTTCCTCGCTGCGATGAGCCGCGCCGACCTCTCGGCCGCCGAGATGGCCAAGAAGCCGCACTTCTACTTCTACGTCGACGAGTTCCAGAACTTCGCCAACGAGACGTTCGCCGAGATCCTCTCTGAGTCGCGCAAGTACAAGCTCAACCTGGTGATCACGAATCAGTACATGAACCAGATGGAGGAGCCGGTGCGCGACGCAGTCTTCGGCAACGTCGGCACGACCGCCTGCCTGCGGGTAGGGCCCTTCGACGCCGAGGTGCTCGAGACCGTCTTCACACCCAAGTTCACCGCCGAGGATCTCGTGAACCTCGACAAGTTTCAGATCTACCTCACGCTCATGATCGACGGCGTCGGGAGTGCGCCCTTCTCAGCGGTGACACTGCCGTCGATCGAACCGCCGCCCGTCTCCTTCCGCGACAAGATCATCGAGGCGTCGCGCGCACAGTTCGCCTCGCCGCGCGAGGGGATCGAAAAGTCGATCATCGCCGAGCTCATGGAGAGCGCGGAGTCCGAGGCCCCGGCCGACGCGCGTATGCGCCGCAAGCCGGTTCAACGCGCACCGAGAGATGAACCGCGTCGGGACGCACCGCCGGCGATGCAGCAGCGCGAACCGATGCGGCCGATACCGATGCGCGAGCCTGAGCGTCATGAGCCGCCGCGCGATCGTGCGCCGGAGCTGCGCCGCGAACGACCTGAGAGGCAAGAGCGCCAGGAGCGGCCGGCACCGATCGCTGCGGCAAAGAGCGCAGACGACCTGAAGGCGATCCTCCGCACCATGACGGCGAACCACGGCGCGCAGGTAGCCGAAAAGAAGTCGACCCATCAGGTGTCGCTCAAAGGGGCGCTCTCCCAGGTGCTGCAGAACCACGTTCCGGCACCGGCGGCAAAGCTCCAGCCGGCGCCAAAACTGGCCCCACAACCCGCCCCTAAGGCCCCAGAAGCCCCTAAGGCAGCGGCTCCAGAGCCGCCTCGGGTAGAGGAGCGGCTCCTACCGCCAGGGGATCCTGTGGCCGAGAAGAAGCCATTCGAGGTCCCCGAGAACGAGTTGCGGCAGGTGCTCAAGGGTGAGAAATAATCGCCCATGAGACTTGCCGGATTCCTCGCGCTCGCGCTCTTCGCACCGGCACTCGCATTCGCGGCGGATCTCATCAATATCAATACGGCAGACGCGACGCTCCTCGACTCGCTGCCGCACATCGGCGCGGCGACCGCGCAGAAGATCATCGCCTACCGCGAGGCGAACGGGCCATACACGACGATCGAGGACATCAAGAAGGCGAGCACGTATATCAGTGACAGTTATTACGCCGACATCGCACCCTTGATCACCGTCGGTGATGCGGCCGCTCCGGCAGCGGCGGTCGCGTCGACGACAGAACCGCAGACGGCAGGCCGCGCCGCGGCCTACGTGCCGCCGCCCTCCGCGATCGCGATCGAGGTAACGGGTGACGATGCTGCAGTGCTGAACGTCCCGCTCAAGCTTGCGGCACGGGTGACGGGGAAGAGCGGTGCGGTCGACTCTGCGGCGCAGATCAGCTGGAGCTTCGGCGACGGGTCGCGCGGCGAGGGGACAGAGGTCGAGAAGGTCTATCGCTACGCGGGGACCTATCTCGTCACTGCGACAGCGCAAGACGGGAGCGCGAGGGCGCGTGATGAGATCGTCGTGACGGTCAAGGCCGCTGCGCCGCGGATCGCCTCGGTCACGGCTGAGGGGATCATGCTCGCGAACGACGCTAGCGACCGGCTCGACCTCTCCGGCTGGCGGCTTCTCGCCGACACCGGCTCGTTCCGCATCCCCGAGGGGACGACGATCCTCCCGAATGCGAGCGTCCTCTTCCCGTTCACGATCATGAATTTGCCGGTCGCGTTCTCTGCCGTGCTCGCATATCCGGACGGCACGCTTGCGGCACTCTCTGCCGCTCCGGTCGTGCAGGCAGACACGCAGGTGCTGCAACCTCTCGCTCCGGAGCCTGGTTTGAATGAAGTACAGACGGTCGAGTCTGTAGTAGCTACCACGATAAGCGGTACGGCGCATGACGATCAAGCAGTTCGCGCCCCCGCGGCGGCGACAGAGCTCGCTGCCGCGGGGGCGGCATTGCCTCCTGTTCCGCCTGAAGCTACGCAGGACACAGGGTCTCGCGGCACGAACGGGCTCCTCCGATCGCCCTGGACCCTGGGCTTCCTCGGCGTAGTGGCGCTCGCCGGCGGGGCGTTCATCCTGCTCTGATTCTCGGCAGTCTTTTTGTATACTCAACCCATGCAAGGCAAACTCATCCTTGTGACCGGCGGTGCCGGCTTCATCGGCTCGCACTTGTGCGAACGGCTCGTCGCGGAGGGGCACCGCGTCATTTCTCTCGATAACTACTTCACCGGCTCCCGCGACAATCACGTCGCGGGCGTCGACTATCGCGAGGGGCACACCAAGGACATCGAGACGCATGTCCCCGAATCGCCCGACCTCATCTATCACCTCGGTGAATACTCGCGCGTCGAGAAGAGTCTCTCGGAGCCAGCAGTCGTCTGGGATTTGAACAAGGATGGGACGTTCGGCGTGCTTGAATATTGGCGCAAGCGCGGCTGCAAGCTCATCTATGCCGGCTCCTCGACCAAGTTCGGCGACGGCGGCCTCGGGCGCGATCAGAGCCCCTACGCGTGGACCAAAGCGACGAACACCGAGCTCGTCAAGAACTACAGCGCATGGTATGGCCTCCCGCACGCGATCACCTACTTCTATAACGTGTACGGCCCGGGCGAGCGTGCTGGCGCCTATGGCACGGTGATCGAGATCTTCCGGCAGAAGCGATTGGCCGGCGAACCTATCACGGTGACGTCGCCCGGGACGCAGAAACGCAACTTCACCCACATCGACGACATCATCGACGGGCTTATGCTTGTCGGTGCGGACGGGACCGGAGACGACTTCGGTATCGGGAGCGAGCAGTCCTACACGATCCTGGACGTGGCCAAGATGTTCGGCGGCGAGATCGTCATGCTGCCCGAACGCCAGGGCAACCGTATGATATCCGACATCGATACGTCGAAGATGAGATCGCTCGGCTGGACGCAAAAACGGAGCCTGACCGACTACGTCGCGGAGGCCGTGAAGTAGTGGTAAGCTCCTCCCGGAGCTCTTTCCGCCAACCAACCTACTGAAAGGAGAACGAGATGGCATACCCTGTATGCTTCGTCATACCGCCCTCGCCGTTCCTCCTGGACGAGCGGGTGTTCCCATTCCTCGGGCCGCTCAAGGTCGCGGCCGTGCTCGAAGAAGCCAAGTATCCCGTCGAGGTGCTCGATCTGTCCGGCATCGGCAATTTCACCGATGCGGCGACCGGTCATGCGCAGGCGACGGATGCGCGGCGCTTCGGCATCACGGCCACGACGCCGCAGTTCCCGGCAGCGGTGCAGATCGCGAAAGCGATCCGCGCCGCGCAGCCACGCTCGCGCATCATCATCGGCGGGACGCATGCGACGCTCGTCGTCGCCGCGCTCCGCTATGAGCGTGCGCATGGCGCAGCCGGCCGTGCGCATGCGGCGTACCATCAGCTCGAGGAGCACTTCGACGTGATCGTCGCCGGGGACGGGGAGGAGACTATCTTCCGCGCCCTCGCTGACGACCCGCCGAAGCTCATCGACGCCGACGACCGTGCGTCGCCGCACTTCCTCTCGAGCGCCAAGCTCGACGCGACGCCGTTCCCGGCGCGGCACCTGATCGACCTCGCGAGCTACCGCTACGCGATCGACGGCGTCCCGGCCGTGTCGCTCATCGCCCAGCTCGGCTGCCCGTATCGGTGCGGATTCTGCGCCGGGCGGGACTCGCCGATGCTGCGGCACATCCGCATGCGCAGCGACGAGCAGATCATCCGCGAGATGACGATGCTCTACCGCGCCTATGGCTACCGCGGCTTCATGTTCTACGACGACGAGCTCAACGTGAACCCGAAGATGGCCGGCCTGATGCAGAAGATCGCGCGGGCCGGCCGCGACCTCGGCGTTGCGTGGAAGCTGCGCGGCTTCGTCAAGTCGGAGCGCTTCACCGACGAGCAGGCCGAGGCGATGCATGAGGCGGGATTCCGGCAGATCCTGGTCGGGTTCGAGTCAGGCGCGTCGCGTATCCTGGAGAACATCCAGAAGAACGCGACCTGCGCTGACAACGTGCGCTGCATCGAGATCGCGCGCAAGCGCGGGCTCACGGTGAAGGCGCTCATGTCGCTCGGGCATCCGGGCGAGTCAGAGGCGACGATCCGCGAGACGGAGCGCTGGCTCATCAACGTCGCGCCGCACGATTTCGACGCGACCATCGTGACCCCGTATCCCGGTTCGCCGTACTACGACCGGGCGCGGCTCTCCGGTTCTGAAGGAGACGGGACGCCGGTATGGGTGTACGCCGCAGAGAACGGCGACCGCATTTACGAGCGCGAGGTCGACTACAGCCGGGAAGCGGACTATTACAAAGGCGCCCCGGATGACGGGTATGTGTCGCACGTGTGGACCGATCACGTCTCGTCGCGCGACCTCGTGTCGCTGCGCAACGAGCTCGAGACGCGCGTCCGTACGGCGCTTCGCATCCCGTTCTACGGCAGCCGCCCCGCGATGCTCTATGAGCATTCGATGGGTCAGGCGCCGCCGCCCCACATCTTGAGGCGTTCAAAGCCCCTCGTTTGAGGGGCTTTTTTATGCTTACTTTCATGAATCCGGCGGGTTACTATAGGCATGATGTCGGCCGCTCCGGCGAAGAAAATTCTTATATTCTCCCTCGCCTATTACCCGCATGTCGGCGGGGCGGAGGTCGCTATCAAAGAGATAACCGATCGGGTACCGGCCTCTGATATCGAGTTCCATCTCGTCTGCCTGCGCTACGAGCGTACGGCGCCGCGACGCGAACGGATCGGCAACGTCGTCGTGCATCGCATCGGATTCGGGAACAAAGGGTGCTTCAATAAGCTGTACTACCAGTTCGCGGCCGCGTTCGCGGCGCTCTCGCTCGATCGCGAGCATCATTTCGACGCGACGTGGGCGATGATGGCGCACTCGGCGGGCGTCCCGGCTGCGCTCTTCAAGCTGTTGCGCTCGCGCACGCCATACCTGCTCGTCTTGCAGGAGGGCGATCCGCCCGAGTATATCGAGCGGCTCATGCAGCCGACGTGGCCGCTCTTCTCGCGTGCGTTCACCTCGGCCGACTTCGTCGTGGGCGAGTCGAACTTCTTAGGCGCATGGGCGCGCCGGCGCGGCTATCGCGGCGCACTCGAGGTGATCCCGAACGGCGTCGAGGCCACGCGGTTCGTCGGAGCACCGGTGGCGCACGAGGGGACGACTCTCATCACGACCTCGCGGCTCGTGCACAAGAATGCGGTGGACGTGGTGATCCGCGCGCTCCCGCGCCTCCCGAGCGTGCGGTTCAAGGTTCTCGGTACCGGCCCCGAGGAGCGGGCGCTGCGCGCGCTTGCAGAGGAGCTCGGTGTTGCCGAACGCGTCGAATTCATGGGGCATGTCGATCACGCTGCAATCCCCGCGCTTCTCCACGCGGCAGACATATTCATCCGCCCGTCGCGGTCAGAAGGGATGGGCAACTCGTTCATCGAGGCGATGGCGGCCGGAGTTCCAGTCATCGCGACACAGGAGGGCGGCATCGCCGACTTCCTCTTCGACGCGAAGCGCAACCCGGACAAGGAGACGACCGGCTGGGCGGTCGACGTCGACGCGCCTCTGCAGATTGCAGCAGCCGTTGAGGATATACTCGCGCACCCAGACACGACAGCGCGCGTGACGGCGACCGCACGGCGCATGGCGATCGAGCAGTATGACTGGGATCAGATCGCGAAGCGGATGCGGAGTGTGTTCGCTACACTGGGCGTATGAAGCTCGTCCTTGCGACCCCGCTCTATCCGCCCGAGATCGGCGGCCCGGCGACCTATGCGAGCCTGCTTGCTGCGGGGCTTCCCGAGAAGGGTATCGAGGTTAGGCTCGTGAAGTTCTCTGATGTGCGCCGCTGGCCGAGGGTTATTCGGCACTACGCCTACTATCGCCGCGTGCTCGCGGCGGCGCGACTAGCTGATGCGGTACTGGCGCTCGACCCGGTCTCGGTCGGCCTGCCGGCTATGAAGGCGGCGAAGAAGGCGGGCAAGCCGTTTGTCGTGAAGATCGTCGGCGACTACGCGTGGGAGCAGGGGCGTCAGCGGTTCGGCATCACTGATGATCTGGATACATTCGTCACGAAGAAGAACGTGCCCGTTGCCGTGCGCATGCTCAGAGATGTGCAGCGCGAAGTCGCAAATGCAGCAGATCGCGTCATCGTGCCGAGCGAATATCTGAAGCGCATCGTCTCGGCATGGGGCGTGCCGGCAGAAAAGATTACGGCCATCTATAACAGCGTCGAGATACCAGAACCGGTCGCGCCCGCGCATCGTCCTGAAGGGTTCCTCGTCGTCTCCTCGGGCCGCCGCGTGCCGTGGAAGGGGTTCGAGGCGATCGAGCATGTCGTCGCGCGCGAGAAGGGCTGGACGAGCTTCATCGCATCGGGGATGCCGCGCGCCGAGATGCTCGGCTGGGTAAAGAGCGCAGATGTCTTCGTTTTGAACTCCAGTTATGAAGGGTTTGCGCACGCGCTCCTCGAGGCGATGCTCGTGGGGACGCCGGTCATCGCGACGGATGCGGGCGGCAACCGTGAACTCGTCGAAGACGGCGTCACCGGGCTCCTCGTCCCGGTGGGAGACGACGAGGCGCTCCACGTGGCGCTCAAGCGCATCGCCGACGATCCTGCTGCTGCGAGGGCACGAGCGGAGGTAGCGCAAGCTCGCGCGGGCGCATTCTCAAAGCCTGCTATGCTCTCCCGGACATCGGATGTCCTCCGCGGACTAGGACATCCGATGTCCCAACATTCCGTATGAAAGTTTTATTTGTCTCAAACGACCCGACGATATTCGATGCCGCGAGCGCGGCGCGCGAACGCATGCGTTCATATGCTGCAGCAATCGGCGAGCTGCATATAGTCTCGAGCGCGCCAGCTGGCTTGCGCGATGAGCAAGAGGGGGATCTCTATCTGCACCCCGTGCACTCTTTGAAGATCTTCAGGGTTGGCGCCCTCACCAAGCGCGCACACGCGCTCATCCTCGAGTACGGCATCGAGGTCGTCTCTGCGCAGGATCCCTTCGAGCACGGGCTCGCCGCGCTCCGCGCGGTTGCGGGGACGAGCGTCAAGCTGCACGTGCAGGTGCACACCGACTTCCTCTCGCCGTGGTTCACGCGGAGCGGCAACTGGCGGAGCCCCTCGGTGCGCATGCCGATCTTGAACACATATCGTCAGACACTCGCAGACAAGGTGTTGCTGGCGGCAGCGGGTATCCGCGTCGTCTCTGAGCGCGTGAAGGCGTCGCTCGTGTCTCGCTACGGGTCACGTATCGTTGAACCATCTGTCATCCCAGTGCCGGTTGATGCGAACGTGCCTGCATCCGTCCGGCTGCCGCCGCATCCGTTCACCTTCGCGCTCATCACGGTTAGTCGGCTTGAGCCCGAGAAGCGCATCGAGGACATCCTTGCGGCGTTGAAGCTCGTGGTCGCACATTACCCGATGATCGGGCTCTTCGTGGTCGGTGAGGGGAGCGAGCGCGCCGGGCTCGAACGGATGGCGAAGAAGCTCGGCCTCTCCGAGCACGTCGTATTTCTCGGCTCCCGGAGCGACGCGCGAGCGCTCATGGGCAGCGCTCAGGCGTTCATCCAGGCGAGCGCCTATGAGGGCTACGGCCGCACGCTCATCGAGGCGGCGCTCGCGCAAGTGCCGATCATCACGACGGACGTCGGCATCGTCGGCGAAGTCTTCAAGGGCTACGAAGACGTGCTCGCCGTGCCCGTGGCTGATCCGACCGCACTCTCGCTCTCTATCGTCGGTTTTATCGAAGACAACGCCGTGCGCCAGGATCTGCCGCGCCATGCCGTCGAGACGGTCCGCACGCATCTCATGGCCGCGGGCGACATCCCGGCGCGCATAGCTGAAGACCTCGCGCGCACGCTCGAACATCTATGAAGCTTCTCATTGTCACTCAAGCCGTCGACACTGAGCATCCGGTGCTCGGCTTCTTCACGCGCTGGATCGAGGAGCTCGCAAAGCGTGTAGAGAGCGTCGAGGTGATCTGCCTCCAAGAAGGGAAACATGCGTTCCCCAAGAACGTGCGCGTCTACTCGCTCGGCAAGGAGCGCGGCAACGCGAGTCGCGTGATATACGCACTGCGATTCCTTTCACTCGCGTGGCGCCTGCGTCACGACTACGACGCGGTGTTCGTGCACATGAATCAGGAGTACGTGCTGATCGCCGGTTGGCTCTGGAAGATTCTCGGCAAGCGCGTGTATCTCTGGCGCAATCACTATGCCGGGTCGCGCTGGACGGATATCGCGGCCGCATTTTGCACGAGAGTATTCTGCACCTCCAAGCGCTCCTACACCGCCCGCTTTAAGAAGACGAAGCTCATGCCGGTCGGCGTCGACACCGAGCGCTTCCATCCCGGCGGCGCGCACAAGCATCACTCGATCCTATTCTTGGCGCGCATGGCGCCCTCCAAACGGCCGGATATCCTGCTCGACGCGCTCGCGATGCTCGCCGAAGAGAAGGTCGCGTTCACGGCGACGTTCGTCGGCTCGCCGTCGAAGGCGGACGAACCGTACTATGCGGGGCTCAAGGCACGCGCAACAACGCTCGGCTTCGCCGATGCGATCAGCTTCAAGAGCGCGGTGCCGAACCATGAGACTCCGGAGCTCTACCGGTCGCACGAGATATTCGTGAACACCTCGCCCTCGGGCATGCTCGACAAGACGATCTTCGAGGCAGCCGCTTGCGGCTGCACGGTCTTCGCTGCGAGCGCCGACTTCGCTGAGTTTGCGGGCGAAGACCGGCATTTCGATACCGCAACCGAGCTCGCCGAGCTCTTGCGTGGCGCGCTCGGACACTCGCACGGTGGTGTCGATGTGTCGGCGCACAGCCTGACCGCGCTCGCCGGCGCGCTTGTAAAGCAGATGTCATGACAGAGAAGATCCCGTGCACCATAGCGATCCTCACGAAGAACTCGGCAACAACTTTGCCACGGGCGCTCGAGAGCGTACGGGAGTTCGCTGACATCGTAGTTTGTGATGGGGGCTCCACGGATGCGACGCACGCAATCGCCGCCGAGCACGGCGCGCGCATCATCGCCCAAGATACGACCTACTTGCGACCAGACGGTTATATCCGCGATTTCAGCGGCGTGCGGAATCAGACGCTCGAGGCAGCCCGCGAGCCGTGGTTCTTCTTTCTCGATTCGGACGAATATCTAAGCTCGGAGATCGTTGATGAGATGCGACATGTTATCAGTCAGGGGAGCAAGGGTGCGTATTGGGTGCCGCGCAAGTACGTGCTTCATGGTAAAGTCATCGACTGCGCGACGACCTACCCGAACTACTCGATGCGGTTCTTCGCGAAATCGTCTGTCGAAAGGTTCATAAAGGAAGTTCACGAACGGATCAAGGTGAAGGATGGCGTCGAACCCGGGCACTTGTTGCATGCGCTTCTCGTGCCCGTCGATCCCGTCATGCGCAACAGCTGGGCGAAGGATCGCCGCTACATTGCGATCGAGGTCGTGCGCTCACGGGAACGTACGACGCTTGATTTGCTGCGTGGGTCGCTCCATACCTGGGGTGTATCCGGGCTATATTTGATCCGCCTCATCCGGTGCCTGCTGTTCTGTCGCGGCACGCGTATGCCGATACTCCTAGAGCTCGACCGGCACTGGTATCACGTCAAGCTCGAGTGGGCGATCTGGCGCGATAGGATCGGTCGCATGTTCGCATGAAAGTCCTCATCTATTTTTCTGGGAAGTTGAACGAACCGAAAGGGACGCCGATCCGGACGCACAACATGCTTGCGCAGCTTGCCGCCGGAGGGTTCGAGGTCTTCTATGCGGGTCACGACGATCCGGCTGGGATGGATGCGTCGCATATCCTCTCTCTCGCCTCGCCAGTCGTACGTGTTGCACAGCTCATACGCTTCGTTCGAGAAAACAGGATTGATATCGTCTATTTTCAGACGAGTGCCGGCCTCTACTTTGCCGTCGCTCTACGTTTGTTCACGCGAGCGAAGATCGGCATCGACTTCCATAGCCGCCGCTATCAGGAGGAGCACGCCTATCACGACCGCACAGCCGTGGTGACAGAGTTCCTTGAGTTCACAGAACGGCTCGCATGCCGGCTCCTCCACTTCGGCACGTCGGTCTCATACAAGCTGCAGGAGTACTACGGCGCCGTCGTCCCCGCATTCCTCGTCTTACCGGTCGGTGTCGACACGGTGCTCTTCTCTCCATCGATCGAAGCGCTGCCGTCCGTCCTCGCATGGAAAGGGAGCGCGGTTGTCATCGGATATGCGGGCAACGCTAAGTGGTATCAAGGCGTCGGGACGATTCTCGAGGCGTTCCGTTCGTGCGAAGAACAGCATCCGGGTGCCTTCAAGCTCCTGATAGTGAGCAGCTCTGCGACGGACGAGCTGCGCGAATATGCGAAGAAGCATGGTCTCGAGCGGCAGGTGATGATCGTCGACAAACAGCCGCATGACGACGTGCCGAAGTTCTTAGCGGCTGCAGATATCCTGACTGTCGTCCGGCCATCGACGCTCCTGACCGAATACGCGTTCCCTTCGAAACTGTCCGAGTATGCTGCGCTCGGCAAAGCACTCGTCGTCGGCAAAGTGGGCGACGTCGAGCACTATCTCGTGGACGGACTAAACGCGTGCATCGTCCCGCCGGACGATGCTGCTGCGACCGCGACCGCGTTCGAGAAGCTCTCGGAGCCGCCCTACCGCAACAAATTGTCCCAGAATGCTCGTGCGCTCGCGCTCTCCGATTTCGACCTCAACGCCGTCGGACGAAAGATGGTACAGTTCCTCCTGTCTCTCAACTGATCATGGAACAGGAAACCGATGCATATGTCTCGATGTGGGAAGCGTTCGCAAAACGCAAGTCCGGCTCGTATCTCCGCGACAAATACTCGCTCGACAATATCGTCGGGCTTGTCGGCATGGCGCGTGAGCACCAGATTCTGCGTCTCCTCGACCTGAAGAAGGACGACGCATTGATAGATGTCGGGTGTGCGTCCGGACACCAGGTATTCTCCGCGGCATCGCGTGTCGCGCGCGCGGTTGGCGTCGACGTCGCAGAGAACTTTATCCAGACTGCGAAAGAGTTTGCGGTGGAGCATTACGTGTCGAACGTCGAATTCTTGCAGACGGACGGCGACGCCATACCATTCCCCGATCAGACCTTCACGAAAGCGATCTGCTCTGAAGTGATCGAGCACCTCATCGACCCGTTGCCGCTTCTCACAGAGATCAAGCGTGTGATGAAGCCGGGCGGGGTCGTCGTCTTCACTGTCCCGAACCTCAATTCCCGCGGGACCCTCTGGCAACGCATGCGGTACGGGTTTAAGGAACCGCCGTTTACGCCCATGACCGAATTCTCGATGAATGCGCTCACGTCGCACGGCGACGCTCACGTGCGGCAGTTTACGCTCAAGACATTCGCGGATGTGATCCGCAGCGCCGGACTCGTCCCGGAGTACGTCGGAGGTGCGGGGTATATCGACGGACCGTACAGCGGACGGGCCATCAGCATCACGAACAGGTTCGCCTTCTTCCGGTGGCTGACATTTGCGATAGAGCGCGGCCTCCCTCAGGTGCCGCTTTTCAAGGCACTAAGCCGCCACGTCGTCCTCAAGGCACGTGTGCCGTCCTTGTAACCCCCTGAGGGCTTTGCTAGTTTAAAGAAATATGGCACAAAAAGACCCGTTTTCCCGGTATGCCGCGAAGATCCGCGGTAAGACTATTCTCATCACTGGCGGTACCGGCTCGTTCGGCTCGACGGTGACAGAGACGCTGTTGCGCCTTAACCCGAAGAAGGTGATCGTCTTCAGTCGCGACGAGAAGAAACAGTTCGACCTCGGCAACCGGCTGAACGACAAACGCGTCGCGTTCGTGATCGGCGACGTGCGTGATCGCGAGACCGTCGACCACGCGATGGCAGGCGTCGACTACGTCTTTCATGCCGCAGCGCTGAAGCAGGTCCCGACAGGCGAATTCTTCCCGATCGAGCTCGTCAAGACGAACGTCATGGGAAGTCACAACGTCATCCATAGCGCCATCGACCACGGCGTGAAGCGCGTCGTCATCCTCTCGACCGACAAAGCCTGTCAGCCGATCAACGTCATGGGCATGTCGAAGGCGCTCATGGAGCGTGTGATGATTGCGGCAGCGCGCCGCGGTGATGGCAAGACAGTCGTTTGTGGCACGCGCTACGGCAATGTGTTATACACGCGCGCTTCGGTCGTGCCGTATCTCATCGAACGCATCAAGGCAGGGAAGACCATTACTGTCACCGACCCGCGCATGACGCGCTTCGTCATGACGCTTACCGAATCGATCGACCTCGTTCTTTTCGCTCTCACGAGCGGTCAGCCCGGCGAGATCTACGTGCGCAAGGCGCCGGCCTCGACGGTCGGGGATCTGGCGGCCGCCGTCGCGGAGCTCTTCGGCTACAAGAAGCCGATCGAGACGATCGGAATCCGCCCGGGAGAGAAGATCGACGAATTCCTCATCTCTCGAGAAGAGCGCATGCGCGTCGCTGATCGAGGCGACTACTACAGTATCCACCCCGAAACGCTCGGCGAAGACTATCGCGAGTATTACTTCAAGGGTCACAAGCAGGCGACGATCCCCGACGAGGGCTACGGTTCCGGCAACACGAAGCGTCTGTCTCGCGCACAGGTGAAGGAACTCTTGCTCTCGCTGCCGGAGTTCGAGGCTGAACTCGCGGCTTATCGCAGATGAAGAACATCGTCATCACCGGAGCGGAAGGGTTCATCGGCGCGCATGCCCGATACTTCTTTCACGAGCTGGAGCGTCAAGGCGTCGCGCGTGCGATCCCGCTTGACCATGCAGCGTTCAATGACGATGCGATTCTCGCTGCCGCGCTCGCCAACGCTGATGCCGTCTTCCATCTCGCAGGAGTGAATCGCGGGAGCGACGAGGACGTCGAGCAGGAGAATGTGAAGATAATGCGACGTCTTCTCGCTGCAGCAGAGCGTGCCGGGGTCGCACCGCGCATCGTTTTCGCATCGTCGGTGCACGAGACGCGCGACACGCCCTACGGCCGCGGCAAGAGGAAGGCCGGAGGGCTACTCGACGTATTTGCGGCGAAACATGCGTCGCGCGCAACGACATTCGTATTTCCGCATGTCTTCGGCGAGTTCGCGCGACCGAACTACAACTCCGCAGTCGCGACGTTCTGTGCCGATCTCGCGTCCGACAAGACCTCCGAGGTGCACGCCGAAGGGAACGTAGAGCTGCTCTATGTGCGCGATGCGATCGCACGGATGTGGGAGGCAGTCGAGCAAGGCACGACAGGATCAGTACGCGTCGCGGGGACACCCTTCGCGGTACCTGATCTATACGCGCTCCTCACCACGTACCGTGATTCGTATAAGGAGGGGACGCATCCATCGATCGCTTCTCGGCTCGAGCTGCACCTGTTCAATACGCTCCATTCGGTGATGTTCGACGCCGTATTCCCACTCACGCTTGCTCCGAAGGCAGATGAACGCGGCACGCTTTACGAGCTGGTCCGGAGCGGGCACGCGGACCAGGTATTCTTCTCGACGACGAAGCCGGGCAAGAGCCGCGGCAACCACTATCACACGCGCAAAATGGAGCGCTTTTGCGTCATCGAGGGCGAAGGTGAGATCGTGATCCGTCGCCTGCTCGATGGCGCGGTGAAGACGTACGCCGTGTCTGGTGCCTCGCCGGTTGCGATCGACATGCCGACGTACCACACGCACGCGCTCAAGAATGTCGGCGACAAGGATCTCCGCGCCATCTTCTGGATCAGCGAGCAGTACGACCCGAACGATCCGGATACGTATTCGGAAGCCGTATAATCAACGTATGGCTGACTCTGAAAAAACCAAGGTGCTCACGATCGTCGGTACGCGGCCCGAGATCATCAGGCTCTCTGAGGTGATCAAAGAGCTCGATAAGCGTATCGATCACGTGCTCGTCCATACGGGACAGAACTATGACTACGAATTGAGCGAGGTGTTCTTCAAGGATCTGGGGCTGCGCAAGCCGGATCACTTCCTCGGTGCGGCGGGCAACTCTGCGGTCGAGACGATCGCGGCGATCCTCGTGAAAATCGACGACGTGCTCGCTAAGGAGCAACCGGATGCGGTGCTCGTGCTCGGAGATACCAATTCAGCGCTCGCGGTCTACGCCGCGAAGCGGCGCAAGATCCCCGTCTTCCATATGGAGGCCGGCAACCGCTGCTTCGACGAGCGCGTCCCTGAAGAGATCAATCGGCGGGTCGTCGACAGCCTCTCCGACATCAATCTCGTGTACAGCGAGCGCGCCCGAGAGCACCTCGTGCGCGAAGCGTTCCCATCGGACCGGATCATCAAGACCGGCTCACCGATGTTCGAGGTATTGTCGGCGCATCGCGATCAGATCGATTCATCCGACGTGCTGAAGCGGCTCGGCGTCGAGAATGGGCGCTATCTGGTTGCGAGCTTCCATCGCGAGGAGAATGTCGGGACAGAAGAGGATGCGCGGCGGATCGCGAAGATCCTCGAGCTGGTGACTGAGCAGTTCGGCCTCCCGGTCATCTTGTCGACGCACCCGCGCACCGCAAAGATGTTCGCGACGGCGGGGATAGAGCTGCCCGCATCGGTGACCGCGATGAAACCGCTCGGCTTCATCGACTATGTGCATCTCCAATCGCATGCCGCCTGCGTGCTCTCAGACAGCGGTACGATCAATGAAGAATCGTCCATCTTGGGATTTCCGGCGGTGAATGTTCGCGAGTCGCACGAACGGCCCGAGGCATCTGACGAGGCAGTGACCACCCTGACGGGTCGTGAGCCGGAGCGTGTCGTCGAGGCGGTAGCGCTTGCGATGGCGTATGCGAAGGAGGGGAAGCGTCCCGAGCCGGTCGCTGACTACATGAGCCCTGATGTCTCGATGAAAGTCGTGAAGACGATCATCGGCTATATCGGCTATGTTCGCCGCCGCGTGTGGCAGCAGCATGGCTAAGTATTGTCTCTATTACGCTGGTCTAGATTCGCCGGACAGCGTTGAACAGATAGGACTCGCGATTTCTGACGATCTCCGGCAATGGAGCCAGGTTCAGAATAGTCCGGTGATCCCAGTCGGGTCCGCTGGAGCGGCAGATGCGGCGCAGACGAGCAATCCGTGCGTCATCAAGCGCGACGGCCGCTACCGCATGTGGTACCAAGGCAAGTCTGTCGATGGACGAACGTCTGTCTGTTATGCAGAATCGCCGGACGGTATCGTTTGGACCGCGGATCATGAACCAGTGCTCTCTCCCGACCAAGCGGAACGTGGGGTGTACCGTGCCGGCTTCCAGCATCCGCATGTCGTGTTTGATACCGCGAGAAACGTGTACCGCATGTGGTATGTGCGTCAGACCGAAGAAAAGTCGGTGATCGGCTATGCCGAATCGTCCGACGGCCGTCATTGGCTGGTGGTGAACGGGAACGTCCTTACTCCGGAGCAGCAGTGGGAAGGTTCGCATGTCTACTATCCGTTCGTACGCGCGCTTGCAGACGACTCCTACGAACTCTGGTACACCGGTCGCTCGCCGGGTCGGACGTGGCAGACCGGCCGAGCCACATCGAAGGATGGTCTCGTGTGGGCGAAAGATCGCGCAAACCCGATCCTTCCTCCTACCATGCGCGGCCGACGTGTGCGCCGCATCCTCGATATCATTCTCGGGTCGCTTCGCTTCACTGTTGTGAAATCGCTGAACGGCGTCGCAAGTCCGTTTTTCTTTGCAGCCGATGGCCGCGAGTTGTTACTGACGCATGACGCCGGCATCCGTGGCCGTCTCTCCATCTCGCTCTATGAACGCAGTTCGGATGCGTGGCATCTGAAGGAACATGATGTACTCGCATCCGGTGCGCGCCAGTGGGACGCATATTTTCAAGCGGATCCGTTCTTGCTAGATGTCTCAACATCATGATGGTGAAGGCGACAAGTGATTGGGACGTCCGCTATTCGACCTGTGACATTGAGATTGACTTGCGCTTGTCTGCCGTGCTAGCAGGAAGACTTGGAGAAGAGACGATTTCTCGGGTCTCCGCACGTCTAAAAAAAGGAGACTCTGTCCTCGAGATCGGGTGCGGGACCGGGCAGTTGTCGGTCGGCCTCGCGCTCCGGCGTCCTGATGTCCCAGTGTTCGCGGTGGATCGTTCGAGCGGCGCTGTCGAAGCAGCGGAGGCGCTTGCGCGTAAGGCGGGAATCACGATGAATTCGTGCGTCGCGGCAGCGGAATCTCTGCCATATGCGGATGGATCGTTTAACGTCGTATTCGCGGACCATGTTATCAGCTTCGTCACGGATATAGATGCGGCATTCCGAGAGATGAGGAGAGTGCTTGCCCCCGGCGGGTATATTATCGTCGATGCACCCAATGCATTACGCCCGGACGGCTGGCCGCTATATCAGAAAGTAACGAAAAAACCATATCAAGAGCGGAATTTTTTCCCATGGGAGCTTGCGGCAGTCTGCAGGCGTCACTCGTTCAACGTTGTCGACACCTTCGGATCATTATTGTTGTTGCGCCGAGGATGGAAACTGCTGTTATCCAGGACGCTTGCGACTGCAGGCCAACGCTCGTCACCGACGACGGAGGACTATGGAGGCACGAGTCGGCTCGCTCCGTTAGAGCCATTCGTCCCTTCATGGCTTAAGATTAAGTACGGCGTCATCGCTCAAAAGATATGAATCTCGTCTATGTCGCTAACGCGAGGATGCCGACCGAACGCGCGCATGGGATACAGATCGCCCGGATGTGCGAGTCGTTCGCGCGTGCGGGCGCGGCGGTGACGCTCGTCGTCCCGCGTCGTCGCAATGACCGCAGCGACGACGTTTTCACGGCGTATGGCGGCGAGCGTAACTTCGCGGTTGAATATCTCCCGACGCTCGAACTGCCGCTCTGGATACCGGGCGCGTTCAAGCTCCAGACGCTCGCGTTCGCACGATCTGCTGTCCGGTATCTGAAGGCGCTGAGAGAGGAGCCCGATGTCGTCTATACGCGCGGCGAGATGATACTGCTCTTGTCGCGACTCTTGCCGCAAACCATCCCGCTCGTGTGGGAGACACATATCAAGCCGTCGAATCCGGGTCGGTACCGTGCGGCGGTAGTGCGCGCAGCGGGCATCGTGGCGATCACGAAATATTTCGCCGCGGAGATACCGACGTTGTGGAGGATAAGCGACAGCAACGTCTTTTATGCACCGGACGGCGTCGCACTCGGCGCATTTGCATCTCCCTTGTCGAAGGATGATGCGCGTGCTCGCCTCGGTCTCCCGGAGGACAAACATATTGTTGTGTATACGGGTTCCGACTTGCCGTGGAAGGGGCTCTCACAGCTGCGTGACGCTGGGGCGAGGTTGCCTGACGGGTTTGTCACGGCGTTCGTCGGCCCGATCGCTGCCAAGGGTGCAGCCTCGAACCAGCTTTTCCCGGGCATCCGGCCGCATCACGAGATCCCGCTGTGGCTCGCAGCAGCTGACGTCCTTGTCCTCACGGGCGACCCATCCTCAGAGACGGCTCAGCGATACACGTCGCCGATGAAGCTTTTCGAGTATATGGCGGCTGGGCGGCCGATCGTGGCTGTGGATTTGCCGTCATACCGTGATGTGCTCGACGAACAGGTCGCCTATTTCGCACGGCCAAACGATGCGGCAGACTTGGCGGCGGTCATACGGCATGCCGCGGGCGATACTTCGCAGGAGGGGAAGAGCGCCGCGGCAAAGATGCTCGCCAAGCAGTATTCCTGGGATGCTCGCGCGGCGCGTATCCTCGATTTCATACGGAAGCGGCTCGCTTCTGGATAACGTATACTTCGCCTCATATGGCGGGAACACCCTGGACTGAGCGTCTGTATACGCGTCATGGGTTCGTCCGCACGGATATTCTGGACGGCAAGCGGGCGCTCGACCTCGGCTGCGGAGGCCGGAAGCTCCCCGGCGCGGTCGGCGTCGATTCTCTCGCTCTCCCGGGTGTCGACGTCGTGCATAATCTCGGGTCATTTCCGTGGCCGTTTGCGGATGGGTCGTTCGATCTCGTCATCTCGAATCATTATCTTGAGCACGCTAACGACGTGCTCGCGACGCTCGGCGAGATCCACCGGATCCTCGCGCCCGGGGGGCGAGTGGTGCTGCAGGTGCCGTATTTCAGATCCGTCGATGCGATGTCTGATCCGACGCATCGGCATTTCTTCACCGCAGCGTCGCTCGACTACGTCATCGCCGGCACCAAGCTCGCGCAGTATTCATATACGCCGTTCCGTTTCAAGAAAGTCGGGTTCTGGTACGGTTGGCCTCAACCGTCCAGGAATCCGGTGGCCCGTCTCATCAAGACGTACATGCGTGCGCACCCTGCGCACTATGACCAGTACTGGTCGCTGCTCGTGCCGGTCGATTGCCTGACCTGGGAGCTCGAAAAGGCATGACGATCGGCATCGTGACAGGGTTCTCTCTCAAGGATTCTGCCGGCTTGGAACAGTTCCTCATCGGTGTCCTCGAGGGTCTGCAACAAGTGCAGCAGGAGGGTGTCGAATACGTAATCTACACGGGCAAGAATAGCGATCTCGATGATGTTCTTGTGGAACGTCGATTGACGAAATTTCGCGTGGTAAAGGTAGGTTTCGGACCGTTGTGGAAGCATCTCGGCCTCATGTTCGCGCCGCGTGCCGACCGGTACCTCTTTAACGGGCCGCTTGCACCGCTGCTGTTCATGCCGCACCACTCGACGGTTCTGGTCTATGACTTCGCCTATCGCCATGAGCGGGCGTCGAATATTCGCAGCCGGCTGCGTCACTGGGCTATGGATCTGCTGACAATACTGTCGTGCAAACGCGCGTCACGCGTCATGGCGATCTCCGAGGCGACGAAAAGAGAGACGGCGGCAGTCTGCGGCATCCCTGAGAGCAAGATTTCTGTCGTGTATCCGGGGTACAAGGACTTGTCGACGTGGGATACGCGCGCTGTCGACGTCCCAGATCGCTACTTCCTTTTCGTCGGGACGGCGAAGGCACGCAAGAATCTCTTGAATCTCGTCCGCGGCTATATCGAAGCGGTTCGTACGCACGGCATCGCTGAACACTTGCTTGTCGCCGGCAGGATCGACGCACGTTCGGCATATGGTTATCAAATCTTCGCGACTATCCGAGAAGCGCAGATGGAGGATAGGATCCGCATCCTCGGCCGGATCGACGATGGTGAACTGCGGTATCTCTATGAACACGCGGTCGCGTTCACGTTCCCCTCTGCGCTCGAGGGGTTCGGCATGCCGGTTGTCGAGGCGATGAAGCTCGGAACGCCTGTTCTCACCTCGTCGGTGAGTTCGCTACCTGAAGCGGCAGGGGATGCCGCGCTTCTCGTCGCACCGGATGATATTAGAGGCATGGCCGCTGCGCTCTCCCGCCTGTCTCGGGATCCGTCGCTTCGGTCCGAACTCGTTCGCAAAGGGCACGATAATACGAAACGGTTCTCTTGGCAACTCTGCGCGAAGGGCATCCTTGCGGTAGTATGTGACTCATAACGCCATGGCTCGTCGCGCGCTTATCACCGGCCTCACCGGCCAAGACGGTTCCTACCTCGCGGAGCTGCTCCTCAGCAAGGGCTACGAGGTCCACGGGCTCGTGCGCCGTTCGAGCCGCGATCCGCTCGTCCGACTCGCTCCCCATAAGCAGAAGATCATCCTGCACTACGGAGACCTGCGGGACCTGGGCGCGCTCGAACGCGCGATTGCAGCGAGCGATCCCGACGAGATATACAATCTTGCGGCGCAATCGGACGTCGGAGTTTCATTCAAGGTGCCCGAGGAGACATACGAGATCGACTACGCGGGCGTAGGGCGGCTCGTCGATGCTGCGATGCGTCACAATCCAAAGACGCGCATCTATCAGGCATCCACGTCAGAGATGTTCGGTTCGACGCCGCCGACCCAGAACGAGCAGTCATCGTTCAATCCCGTGTCTCCGTACGGTATGGCGAAGCTCAAAGCACACGACGATTACGTGAAGGGGTACCGGGAGAAGCACGGGCTCTATATCTGCTCCGGCATCCTCTTCAATCACGAGAGTCCGCGGCGCGGCGAACATTTCGTGACGCGGAAGATAACGATATCGCTTTCGAAGATCAAGCATGGACTGCAAGAGACGGTCTCGCTCGGCAATCTCGACGCGAAGCGCGATTGGGGCTTTGCAGGCGATTACGTCGAGGCGATGTGGATGATGCTCCAACAGGAGCATCCAGAGGACTTCGTCATCGCGAGCGGCCGGCAACACTCGGTGCGCGATTTCGTTAATGCGGCCGCAACTGCACTCGGTCTGAGTCTCTCGTGGGAAGGACGCGGTCTTGAAGAGGTCGCCAAGGACGACAAGGGGATCGTTCGCGTGAACGTCAATCCCGCATACTATCGGCCGAACGAGGTGCACAGCCTGCTCGGCGATCCTGCGAAAGCGAAGCGCATCCTCAAATGGAATCCGAAGGTTTCTTTCGAACAGCTCGTCGCGATAATGGCCGAAGCTGATGACAAGCTATTCTCGCACGGTAGGGAAAGTGCTGAACACATCGCTTCCTGAGCCAGCATGAGCCGGATACGAAAGCATTGGGCCGCAATTGTGCTTGCCTGTATCGCGGGTGCGCTTACGGCGCTCCCGCCGATCGTTGCGGAGCAGTGGATGGGGCAGACGTATCAAGGCGTGCATCCGCTCGTCGTCGACGACCAGCTTGCGTACGAGGCGCGGGCTCGCGAGACGCTCGACGGCCATCCGACGCTCGGGAATCCGTATCTCCTCGAAGACAAGGATGTGCCGGCTGTCGGATTCTGGCTGCCTGATTATCTGCGAGCGAAGGCGAGCCAGGTGCTGTTCGGGGATCTACATACGGGCGAGGTTGTATTCAATGTTGTCCTGCCATTCGTTGCAGTGCTCGTCACCTACGCGATCTTGTTTCTTATCACTGGGAGCGTTCTGTGGTCGGTCGTCCTCACGGGGTATCTGAATCTCGGGTTGTTCTTCTTGCAGTACAGCCGGTATCCCAATCCGCAGCTTACGTCGGTCTTCCTCTTCTCGTTTCTCGCGCAGCTTATGGCGTTACGAACGCGGCGGATCGGATGGATCGCGGCGGCTATCCTCACCACCGCAGCGCTCTTCTATCTCTATCCGTTCTATTGGACCTATGCCGTTGTGCTCCTAGTGCTCGGCATCTTCGGGTCGTGGCTGCTCGCTCGAGAAAGTGGTGCGCATAAAACGCTGTCAATCATCTTCGTCGCTTCTGTAGCACTCGGACTGCCGTATCTCGCGAACACCTATGCGCAGACCAAGCTCCCGTTCTATCGTGAGACGCTGATGAGGATCGGCTTTATTCCGACGCGTTTTCCATCAGGCATCACGGTCGTTGCGCTCGCTGCGGTCACTGGCGCATTTCTCGCTTGGGCGTGGCACCGACGCATCGTCCCCCGGACGAGCGAGACAGTGTTCGTCGCAGCGGCATCGCTCGCCGGCGCGGTCGTGATGAACCAGCACGTCATCACAGGCAGCAACTTCCAATTCACGGTGCACTATACGATGCCGGCGGTCATCATGAGCGTCTTTGCGCTCGCGTATGCCGGTGTCCGACTGGTCGAGCGCGCGCCGGAGAAGTGGAAAGATTATCGGACGATCGGCAAGATAGCGCTTGTCGCGGTCCTTGTCATAATCTCGATCTCTTCAGTCGCAAAGACGGTCACGCGCATGGCGACGCCGCAGCCGTCTGACATCGCCGCGCAGCGCTATGCGCCGGTGCTCCGTTGGCTCGACGCGAACACGGCGACGGATGCTGTCGTGTATGCCGACCAGACGCTCGCACCCTATATCCCCGCGTACACGCGTGACAACGTCTACTTCTCGCCGTGGGCAGGGGTCGCGTATCTCTCGCAAGACGAAGTGAATACGCGATACCTCGGTGCGCATTATTTTGATGCATCGTTTTCGACGTCGACCGTCATCGCAAACGAGAACGACGTGTTCGGCGCCTATTATGTCGGCCGGTATCAGCACGCGGCGACCGAGAATTCGCTCCGTCGCCTCCTGCATCTGCCGCCGGTAACGGTCGCGCGGTATCCCGAAGATGCGATCGCTGCGCTCGTCGCCAAAAAGAAGCAGCTGCAGCAAGGCAGCTTTAGGGCAGCGCTTGGCGGTTATCGCGTCGACTATCTCGTGTGGGACTCGACTCTCCATCCGGAGTGGAAGATCACCCGCGTCCCGGGGCTCGCGGCCGTCTATGAAGCGAACGGCATAAAGGTGTATGCTGTCTCCGACAAGCCGTAGCCCATGAGACTGACCGTCGTCACGCCTATCTACAACGAAGCGAAGAGCCTCCCGCGCCTCCACGAGCGGCTGACCGCCGTGCTCTCGGCTATGGAGGGCAGCTACGAGATCATCGCCGTCGACGACGGCTCGACCGACGGGACGGCCGCCGTGCTTGAGGAGCTCGCACAGGGCGATACGCGCTTCAAGGTCGTGAGCTTCCGCGCGAATCGCGGCCAGACGGCCGCGCTCGCTGCCGGCATCAAGCATGCGTCGGGCGAGGTGATTGTCACGATCGACAGCGATCTCGAGAACGACCCGGCAGACATTCCGCGCCTCCTCACGAAGCTCGATGAAGGCTTCGACGTCGTCTCTGGCTGGCGCAAGGCGCGCTGGCAGGGCGCGTTCTTCTCACGCAAGCTGCCGTCAATGGTGGCGAACAAGCTCATCTCGCTCCTCTCGGGCGTGTCGCTTCACGACTACGGCTGCACGCTCAAGGCGTATCGCGCCGACCTCATCAAGGGCGTCGACCTCTACGGCGACATGCACCGCTTCTTGCCGGCCTACGCTGCGTGGCAGGGCGGCAAGGTTGCCGAGGTGCCGGTCGCGTACGCGCCGCGCGTGCACGGCACGAGCAACTACGGCATGGGTCGCGTCGTTCGCGTCCTCCTCGACCTCGTGGTCGTCGTCTTCATGCACCGCTACCTGAACCGCCCGATGCACTTCTTCGGCGGTTGGGGGCTCCTGAGCTTCCTTTTCGGCCTCCTCTTCGGCGCTATCGCCGTCGCGCTCAAGCTCTTCGAGATCCGCGACTTCGTCGCGACGCCGCTTCCGCTCTGGAGCGCGCTCTTCGTCATCGTCGGCGTGCAGCTCGTGATGTTCGGCGTCGTCGGCGAGATGCTGATGCGCACCTATTATGAGTCGCAGGGCAAGGCCACCTATCTCGTGAAGCGCACGGTGAACCTCGACTGATATGTGCGGCATCGCCGGCTTCATCGGGCAAGGCGGCGAGCAGGATGCGCGCCGGATGATCGAGACGCTGCGGCACCGCGGGCCGGACGATACGGGCGTCTATGCGGAGCCCGGCGTCGCGCTCGCGCACGCGCGGCTCTCGATCATCGACACGTCTGCTGCCGGCCACGAGCCGATGTGGAACGCCTCCCACACCGCCGTACTCGTCTTCAACGGCGAGATCTATAACTTTGAGGAATTGCGCAAGCGTGAGGTGCCCGACTATCCGTATCACGGTCACTCTGATGCCGAGGTGATCCTTGCGCTCTACGACAAGCTCGGCGTGCGCTGCCTCGGACTCTTGAACGGCATGTTCGCCATCGCGCTCTACGATACGCGCGCGAAGACGCTCTATCTCGCGCGCGATCGGATGGGCAAGAAGCCGCTCTATATCGGCCGCTTCGACTCGACGCTCGCCTTCGCCTCAGAGCCGAAGGCGCTCTTCGCCCACACACGCGCCCGCAAAGAGATCGATATACGTTCGGTGAACGAGTTCCTCGCGCTCGATTATGTCCCGACCCCGCACTCGATCTGGCGCGACGTCGAGAAGCTCCCTCCGGCAACCGTCCTCACGTACAAAGCAGGGCAGGCGACGGTTGAGACGTACTGGCGCCCTGACGCGACGCAGAGCGATATTTCAGTCGCTGAAGCAGAACGCGAGCTCGACGCCACTCTCTCTCGCGCGGTCGCCTCGCGCCTCGTCTCAGACGTACCGCTCGGGGTGCTGCTCTCGGGCGGGCTCGACAGTAGCGCTATCGCGTATTACGCACAGCAGTCGAACAGAGAGCCGCTGCACACCTTCTCGATCGGGTTCGAGGAGGCGAGCTTCGATGAGTCGCGCTATGCGCGCGAGGTTGCGGAGCACCTCGGCACGCTGCATCACCACGAGGTTGCGAGCGCTGAAGACGCGCTCGACGCGCTGCCGCGCATCACCGCAACCTTGGATGAGCCGCTTGCGGACGCCTCGATCATCCCGACCTATCTTTTGTCACAGTTCGTGCGTCGCGATGTCACGGTAGCGCTTGGCGGCGACGGCGGCGATGAGCTATTTGCCGGCTACCCGACGTTCCAGGCCGATGCTCCCGCACGCCTGTATCGCGCGATGCCCGGACTCGTGCAGTCTGCGGCTACTTCGCTCGCGCGGCTCGTGCCGGAGTCTCGCGGCTATGCGAGCCTCAAGTTCCGGCTCGATAAGTTCCTCGAGGGCGCGCGCGCGAGCGACCCGGTCGAGCGGCACCTGCGCTGGCTCGGCACGTTCTCGCACGACGAACGCGCGCAGCTCTTCTCGAGAGATGCGTACCGTGAGATAGTGAGTGAGGACGCGTATGCAGGGGCGCGCGCAGCATTCGATGCATCAGCTGCGCCGGATCCGCGCAACAAGCTGCTCGCGGCATACGAGCGCTCCTATCTGATGGATCAGGTGCTGGTGAAGGTCGACCGCGCGAGCATGGCGAACGCGCTCGAGGTGCGGGCGCCCTTCCTCGACTACGAGCTGGTCGAGTTCGCGCATCGGCTGCCGTACCGCTACAAGCTCCACGGCCTCACGACGAAATATCTCTTGAAGCGGCTCATGCGCGGCAAGCTCCCGCGCCGCATCATCCATCGCAAGAAGCAAGGCTTCGCCGTCCCTGTCGGCGAGTGGATGAACGGCCCGCTCCGCGAGCTCACCGACCGGCTGCTCGCGCCCGAGGCACTCGCGGCGACCGGCCTCTTCAAGCCCGACTATGTGCAGCAGCTGCTCGCTGAACACCGTTCCGGCGCGCGCGACCACCGCAAACGGCTCTGGAATCTCCTGTCGTTCATGATGTGGTACGATGCCTGGGCATGAGCACGACCGCGCCTAAAAAGCTGAATCTAGGCGCCGGTGAACTACGCCGGGAGGGGTATCTTAATATCGACTGGTCGCCGCTTGGCAACCCGGATGTCGTCCACGATCTGAACGTCTTCCCGTACCCGTTCGCGGATTCGAGCATCGAAGAGGTGTACGCGTCACACGTACTCGAACATCTCGATCGGCCGTTCGACGTGATGCGCGAGTTACACCGCATCCTCGTCCCGGGCGGGCGTCTCATCGTCAAAGTGCCGCATTTCAGCCGCGGCTTTACGCACGCGGAGCACGCGCACGGCTTTGACGTCACATTCCCGCTCTATTTCAATCCGACATTCACCAAGTCAGGCTACATCGGCGTTTCATTCGTGCACCGCTCGACGCGGCTGTCATGGCTCGCATTCTTCCATCTCATGCCGCACATGGGGTACGGTCCCGTGACTATCGGCGTGCTTCGCGTCGTGAACGCCTTCATCTCGTTGTTTGCGAACCTATCACCCGCCTTTGCGAGCCGCATCTGGTGCTTCTGGGTAGGTGGGCTCGATGAGATAGCGTTCGAGTTCGTCTGCGAGAAATAATATGGCGTCCGAAGAGCGGTTCGGATACGAGTGGGATACATACAGTGCGCTCGATGCGCAGTACGAGGGACAATTTTTGAATTGGACGAAGCCGCTCGCTAAAGAAGATTGGGAAGGGAAGGATGTACTTGATGGCGGCTGCGGGATGGGGCGCAACAGCTACTGGCCGCTCCGCTATGGCGCGCGATCCGTCGTCGCCTTCGACAACGATGACCGCTCGGTCGCGGCGGCACGCGCGACGCTCGCGCCCTTTAAGAATGCCGAGGTCGTGAAGCGCGACTTCTCTGACATCGATTGGCGCGAGCAGTTCGACATCGCGTTCTCGATCGGCGTCATCCATCACCTGCGGCGCCCGGAGCTCGCGCTCAAGAATCTCGTTATGGCGCTCCGGCCGGGCGGCAAGCTCGTCGTGTGGGTCTACAGCCGCGAGGGCAATGAGTGGATCGTCCGCTACGTGAACCCGATCCGGTTGCACATCACATCGAAGCTGCCGCTGCCGCTCGTTCACTTCATCTCGTATGTCTGCTCGATACCGCTCTACCTATTCGTGCGCCTGTTCCGCGGCCCGACGCCGTACCTGAAGCAGCTCTCGCAGTTCAAGTTCTGGCACGTGCACAGCATCGTCTTCGATCAGCTCATCCCAGCGGTGGCGAACTATTGGTCGAGAGAGGAGGTCGAGTCTCTCGCGCGGGCGCTCGCGCTCTCCTCGTTCGACGTTCATGCGCCCGATAACAAGATGGGGTGGATCCTCTGCGGGACGAAGTGATTACCGTTTCTTTGCCAGTGCGATGACGCTGGTGCCGAAAGGGAGGGACAGCGTCGGGATGACGGAATCTTCGCCGGCGACGATTCCGTAGAAGAGTCGGTCGAGCCATCGCGGCAGCTGTGTGGCGCTCTCACCGCTCTTGCCTGCGAGCCGCACCAGTGCGGCAGGGATGAAAAGGAGCATGTTCCAATAGCTCGCGTAGCTCACGTCGAAACCGTTCTCTTCGAGCGCCTGGACGAGCGTACGGCACGTATAGCGGCGGAAATGCAGCGCTGCCTCATCGAACTTCGTCCACAAGAATTGGTATGCCGGCACGTTCACGATGAGTCGGCCGCCTGGCGCGAGCAGCTTCGAGAGCGACGCAAGGAACGGGCGCTCATCCGCGACGTGTTCAAGCACGTCAAAGAGGGCGATGAGGTCGAACTGCCCGGCGCGTTCGTCGGCGAGCACGCCTATATCGGTCGCGTCAGACACCTCTGCGTATCCGCGAGCGTGGCACGATTCGCGCGCGAGCGTATTAGGCTCAAAGGCGGTCACGTGGCCGTAGCGCGAGAGCAAAGGTAACTGCGCGCCGAGGCCGGCGCCGACATCGAGTATCCGCAGGTCGCGTCCCGCGCCGAAGGAGTCGAGGATCTTCTTCGCCGTGTGCGATCGCCCGTCGTGCCACCAGCTCCCCTCGGCCTCGTGCATGATGGTATAGGCTTCCTGCCGCATTGCTCCGCAGTATACCCCGGGCGTAGTAGAATAGGCCGGTGGCGCTTACGCTCATCCGATATGCGATATCCGGCGGCCTCGGGGCCGTCGTGCAGTCGGCGTTCCTCTATGTCTGGGTCTCCGTGCTCGGGCTTGAGCGCGATTATCTCTGGGGCGCGGTGCTCGGCTTCTGCATCGCACTTGCCGTGAGCTTCTCGCTGCAGAAGTATTGGACATTCCGCAACCGCATGCCGGGCACGGTCAGGCGACAGTTCACGACCTACGGGATGATCGCCGTCCTGAACCTCGTGCTCATCACGCTCTCGCTCGAGATCGCACGGAACATCTTCACGGCGCGCGGCCTCGATTTCTTCGACGGCTGGTACCTGCTCGTGCAGCTCGTCGTAATCGCGGCCGTCTCGGTGATGAGTTTTTATCTCAACTCCCTCTTTACATTCAAGAACGACGCGGTATGAACTTCTTTAGCAGGCTCAAGCTCAACTGGTACGACGATCGCACGACGCGGCGCGAAGTGAATTCTGGGGAGTACGATTTTTCATCAGAACCGACACGCATCCTCGACCTCGGCGCTCATAAGGGCTTTGCGTCCGAGTATTTCGCGAGACGTTACCCTCAAGCGATTATTCATGCATACGAACCGAACCCTGCACTGTACCGAACACTGGTACAGCGTGCACAAAAGCTCCGGAACGTTCGAACGTATAACGAAGCGATATCTGACCATGACGGTGTTGTTCAGTTTTCAATCTCTGATAGGAACGTTTCTTCGCACATTGCTGATGACGGCGAGGAGGTACCTTGTGTGTCCGTTCAGACCGCGGTGGATCGGATTGGCGGCAAAGTAGCCATCAAATCGGACATTGAGGGTGCAGAATTTGACGCCTACAAGATCATTCCTGCAAACGTCGTCGAAATAGTCGGAGAGGTTCACCCAGAGAAATCCGGCCGCGATAGCTCGGATCTCGAAAAGGATCTCCGGGCGCGATTCTTAGACGTGAGTGTGCCGCGCTCGAAAGGGATATTCAGAGCGCGATAACTATACGCTGCGCGCAGCGTAGCGGCGGACGAGGTAGGTGCTGTAGGCGAGATTGAAGAGGCGCGACGCGGCGCGGGCGATGATGAGGCCGAGGAGGCCGTACCACAAGATGCCGATAAAGAGCGTTGCGATCTGGACGAGCGACGAGCCGATGTTGAAGAGGTACAGCTCGCGCTTCGCGGCGTGCGCTTGGAGCACGGTCGCCGGGATCATGCTGCCCATCGTGATGAGGGAGAAAGCGTAGATCTGCGAATAGAAGATCGATGCGCCGTAGGCGGGGAAGAAGAGGTTGAAGAACAGCGGCGCGATGATGACGTACGCGATGATACCGACCAAGAAGACGAGCGTCACGGTCATGATTCGGTAGCCCATCATCGCCTGGATCTCCTTGATCGGGCGCTGGACGAACTTGGGGAAGGCGATGTTCGCGAGGTTCGTCGCCATGCTCTTCAGCTGGTCAGGGAGCGCGGTCGCGAAGGCGTAGATGGCGAGCTCTGCTGCCCCGAGATAATGGAAGACGAGCAGCTGGTCGAGTTGGTTCGCGATCGTCCCGAGAATATTGATCGCGCTCATGTGCCAGCCGAGGTTTTTCAGCTCCGGGCTTCGGATCTCATTCGGTCTGTTGATGGTGAATACAACTGCGGATAGGATGAGGGCGATCGTGACGTTACTCGCGAGATAGGTGATGAAGAATGCGAGCGGGGACATGCCGAACGGCATGAGAGCAAGCAGCGAGAGCGCCGGGACGAGATTCAGCGCGAGGCTGTAGAGCGCTGCGCGCCTGAACTCCTTACGGCCCTCGAGGAATGCACCATAGAGGTAGCCGGCTTGGAAGAATGGCGCGAGGAGCGCGATCGCGAGCGAGCCGTAGCCGAGCGTCGTGTTGCCAGCCGCGAAATAGTAGAAGGAAATGCCGCCAGCGATGACCGACATCGGCAAGGCGCCGAGGAGCGAGAACGGGATCGCCTCTCGGTAAGCGCCCTCTTCGCCTCTCGCGACTGCACGCGAGAGCGCCGTCGCGATGCCGGTGAGCGAGAAGGCCGAGAGCGTCCAGAAGAGCGATACCAGGAAGCGGTAGGTGCCGTATGTCTCCGGCGAGACATAGCGTGCGAAGGCCATCGACACGACGAGCGCCAGGGCGCCCAAGAAGATCTGCTCAGACGTGAGCCAGAAGCCGCCTTTGGCGAGATAGACCATGTCGGTCTTGGTGAAGCGCTCAGTCGCCCGCAAGAGCGAGACGAAGCGGGAAGAAATACGGGAGCGCATGGATAGTCGTATCGTAGCATTTATGAGAACCGACCGATGGCCGCAGGGGTCGCACGCGATGGTATGCTGTCCGTACCTATATGTTCGACATCTTGAAGACGACAGCGAAGCTTCTCCTCAGGCGGGGGACATTCCGCTCGTACAGCCAGTTCGGCGAGGATGCGATCGTCGCGCCCCTGTTCCGCAACAAGACGGACGGCGTCTATGTCGATATCGGCGCATACCATCCGCACCTCTATTCCAATACGTTTGCGTTCTATCGGCGCGGGTGGCGCGGAGTCGTCGTCGATCCGAATGCGAGTCTTGCGATGCTGTACCGCGTCTTCCGGCCGCGCGACACGTTCGTACATGCAGGCGTCGGCGCGAGCGCGACGAAGACGTACCACCAGTATGCCGACGGCGCGTACAACGGATTCGAGGATCGACAGGTGCCCTCGCGGCTGGTCCGCACCTATGATGTGCCGATACTGCCGCTCGCGGACATCGTGAGGCAGAACAAGTTGTCGCGCATCGACCTGCTGTCGATCGATACGGAGGGGATGGAGGAGGAAGTGCTCGGCTCGTACGACTGGTCGGTGGAGCCGACGGTCATCGTAATCGAGTCGGAGCGCGGGTCGCCTGCGGCGCATCTGCTCGAGAGCCGCGGCTACGCGCTCGTCGCGCAGACAGGCCTCTCGCTCGTGTTCAAGAAGGCTGGCGCAGCCGTGTAAGTTTCCGGTTGATGAAGCGTATAATGAAGGAAGGGAATCACACTTAATAATCACGTCATGAACAAATACAAGTATGTTGCAGGTGTTTCGGCGTTGGCGCTCGTCATCGGCGCGATGCCGCTTGCGGCGCTCGCCGAGCGCGGCGGGGGCGAGGACGGGCAGGGCGACTCGCCGGTCGCGATCACGGCCGTGAGCGCGCAGGTCGGCTCGACGACCTCGGGTGAGCGCGTCCGTCCCTCGATCAAGGGCGGCGAGCAGGAGGATGGGGTCGAGAGCGAGGGCAATGCCTCTTCGACCGAAGGGATCAGGCACGCGTATGAGCAGGCGAACGAGAATGCGAAGCACGCGATCGAGAAGGCGATGGAGCTCGCGAAGGAAGGGTTCCCGTTCTTCCTCGAGGGGACGACGACGCCCGTGACCTCGCTTGAGGCCTTGAAGAAGTCGATCGAGGAGCGCAAGCAGGAGCTCGACGACGAAGAGGCGAGCTCGACGCCGGACGCGCAGGAGGTCGCAAAGAACGCGAACCCGGTCCGTCTCGCGGTGCACGCGCTCCTCGCGTCGAAGGACATCCTCGGCGGTATCGGAGGACAGGTCTCGCAGATCGCGCAGCAGATGAACGACTCGATCGCGACGACGACCGCAGCGCAGGCCGACATCCAGTCGCGCGGGTTCCTCACGCGCCTCTTCTTCGGCGGCGACAAGGCGTCGGCGAATGCGCTTAACGAGGCGATCTCGCAGAACGCCGAGCGCATCGCGTCGCTCACGACTCTCTTGAACCAGGCGAGCACGACCGCCGACGTCAAGGCGACGATCGAGGCGCAGATCGCGGCCTTCCAGACCGCGCAGACGAATCTCCAGGCGCTTGCCGCAAAGGAGCAGAGCCAGTGGGGGATCTTCAGCTGGCGGTTCTAGTGCGATAGGCAGACGAGCGTGAGCAGCAGCGCGGCCGCCCCGGAGGGCGGCCGCGCTCCCGTTTAGGCCATGTGGTATGATTGCCCCATCATGGCGAGCGGCGGTACGGCGAAGCAGGTCGCGCGGTGGGTCGCGCTTTCGGCATTGTTCCTGATCCCGTTCACGCCGCTCCTCGTCGCGAACAGCTACTTCTTCCCGTTCATTACGGGCAAGGCGTTCTACTTCCGCGTCCTGGTCGAGATCCTGTTCAGCTCCTGGATCGTCCTCGCGGCGCTTGACCGCGAGTATCGCCCGCGCTTCTCCTGGATCGGCGCCGCGGCCGTCGCGTTCGTCCTGTGGATGCTCGTCGCCGACTCGTTCGCGCCGAACGCCGCCAAGGCCTTTTGGAGCAACTTCGAGCGCATGGAGGGCTGGGTGCTCCTTATCCACCTGCTCGGCTTCTTCTATGCCGCTGGCGCGATACTCCGCACAGAAAAGAAGTGGCGCGCCTGGTTCACGACCTCGCTCGTCGCCTCGCTCCTTGTCTCGGGCTATGCGCTCCTGCAGCTCGCCGGTACGCTCGCGATCCATCAGGGCTCGACGCGCATCGACGCCACCTTCGGCAACTCGGCCTACCTCGCGATCTACTTCCTCTTCAATGTCTTCATCGCGCTGTGGCTCGCGCTCACCGAGCGCGCGGCGTGGCTCAAGCGGAGCCTCATCGTCCTCGCCGTCCTCGAGGCGATCCTCATCTTCTTCACAGAGACGCGCGGCACGGTGATCGGGCTTGTGCTCGCACTCGCACTCGCCGCGTTCCTCACGGCGCTCACTGCAGGGCAGAAGGCGCGCGGCTACGCGCTCGCAGCGCTCGCACTCATCGTCCTCGTCTCCGGCAGTCTCTATCTTGCACGTGACTCTGTGTTTGTGAAGGGCAACCACGTCCTCGAGCGCGTCACCTCGATCTCGGCCGCCGACGGCGTGACGCGCTTCACGATCTGGGGCATGGCGCTCCAGGGTGTCGCGGAGCGGCCGCTCCTCGGTTGGGGGCAAGAGGGCTTCAACTACATCTTCAATACATACTACGACCCGTCGCTCCACGCGCAGGAGCCGTGGTTCGACCGCGCGCACAACGCGTTCATCGACTGGCTCACGGCGGGCGGCGTCCCGGCGTTCCTCCTCTACGTCTCGCTCTTCGGTACGGCGCTCTTCTACCTCTGGCGCCGCTCCGAGCTCTCGCGCCCCGAGCGCATCGCGCTCACGGGTGCCTTGGTCGGCTATGCCGTGCACAATCTGTTCGTCTTCGACAACCTCTACTCCTACGTCTACTTCTTCGCGATACTCGCGATGATCGACTCGCAGGTCGCGCGGCCGATCGAGCGGCTCGAAGCTGCGCCCGAGCTTGGTGCGGACGAGGGGATCACCTACGCGCTCCCGATCGGGGCTGTCGCCGCCTTCGCGCTTATCTGGTTCGTGAACGTGCCGGGGATGACGGTTGCGAACAAGCTCATCACCGCGCTCACGCCGACCGCCTCGAGCCCCGACTCGAATCTCGCCGTCTTCGAGGATCTCGCGACGCGTCCGGCGTTCGCCGCACAGGAGGTGCGCGAGCAGATCGTCTCCTTCGCCGCATCCGTCGCGCAGAGCCAGCAGGCGAGTACGGAGCAGAAGCAGAAGGCGCTGGTCCTTGCCGTCACCGAGATGAGCAAGCAGGTCGCCGCGTATCCGCAGGACGCGCGCGAGCGGCTCGAGCTCTCCTATGCCTACCGCGCGGGAGGCGACTCGGCCGACGCATTGAAGCAAATCAAGGCGGCGCACGAGCTTTCGCCCAAGAAGGAGGACATCCTGATCGAGATGGGCGCGACCGAGTGGGACATGGGCAACGTGCAGGGCGCCAAGGACGATTTCAACCAGGCATATCTGCTCGGCCCCCAATTCCAAGACCTGGCGGCGTACGCGGCAGCAGGCGACATCGCGGTCGGCGACACGACTGCAGGCGACGCGATTCTCCTGAAGAGCTATGGCACGACGACCGTCGACAGCGACATCCTCGCCGTCGCCTACTACCGCGCCAAGATGTGGCCGCGCCTCATCGCGCTCTGGCAGCTCCGCGCCAGTAAGCCCGACGCGCCGGTCGAGACGTGGTTCTCGCTTGCGGCTGCCTATTACACCTCGGGCGACAAGGCGACCGCGATCGCCACGATCAAGAAGGCCGTGCAGCTCTTCCCGTCGGCGGCGACTGCCGGCCAGGCGGCGATCCAGCAGATTCAGTCAGGGAAATGACGATCCGTGAACACGAGCCGCTTGCTCCCTGTACGACGTTCGGTGTCGGGGGAGCGGCGAGATATTTTGTAGAAGCACAGACAGTTGATGAAGTGCAGGAGGCGCTCGCGTTCGCGCGCGAGCGCGGGCTCAAGCTGTTCGTGCTCGGCGGCGGGTCGAACATCGTCGTCGCCGACAGCGGCTTCGACGGGCTCGTGCTCCTGATGCGCATCACTGACATCGAGACGACAGCGCCCAGAGAACGGACGAATGTGACGGTTGGTGCCGGGCTCGCGTGGGACGCGTTCGTCGTGTGGGCGATCGAGCAGGGTTTCGCGGGACTCGAGTGCCTCTCGGGCATCCCGGGCACGGTGGGCGGTGCAGTGGTCGGCAACGCGGGCGCCTATGGCGCGCAAGTGAGCGACACCTTTATATATACGACCGTGCTCGACACGCTTGATGGCGAAATGAAAGAGATCAAGCGCGACGACTGCACGTTCGGCTATCACGACAGTATGTTCACGCACGTCGACGGGCGATACATCGTGCTCTCTGCGACATTTGGATTGACGAGAGATCCGGCCGCACAGCCGTCATATCGCGACAACCGGTTCGACATGAAGAAGCTCGCAGAGAATCTCCGCCGCGCGCCGACGACAATGGAGGTGCGCGAGGCGGTGCTCGACATGCGCGAGCAGAAGGGCTCTCTTATCATGAGCGACCGTGTCTCATACAAGTGCGCCGGGTCGTTCTTTCATATGCCGTTCGTCTCGAGCGACAAGCTTGCCGAGGTGACTGAGATGGTGCGCTCGCTCGATGCGGCGAAGGAGGAGCATCTGCGCCCCTGGTGGTGGCTCCAAGGGGACGGCAGCTACAAGGTTGCGCCCGGGTTCCTGCTCGAATACACGCCGTTTGTGCGCGGCTATGTGCAGAACGGCGCTGGCGTCTCGCCGCGGCACACGCTCTCGATCATCAATGCCGATAACGCGCGCGCCGCAGACATCGCTGCGCTCGCGCGTGACATGCAGCGCGCGGTCGCCGAGCGGTTCGGCATCGAACTCGAGAGAGAAGTGGAGTATGTGGGCGATGTCGAACACGCGAATTCGTGATGCGAGCGCAAAGAATTTTTTCTCAAAGCATCACGCACATGACTTATCCACACTTCAAGATTTTTTCTCACACAAATATTTTTATTTAGCGCAATAATAGTAATTGAAACGTTTGTCCTGAACGTAGTTGAAGGACAGACGGGTCGACATACCAACCAACTCTCATTCGCAACCACCATGGCAAAGAAGCGCAAGGCAGCGAAGAAGACAGCCAAGAAGGCGACGAAGAAGCGCAAGGCTGCAAAGAAGCGCGCATAGTCGTTTCAAGAAAGATCCCGCTCCGGCGGGATTTTTCTTATTTTGCTATACTGCAACACACGATGTTCAGCCTTTCCCGCATCTTCTCTAAGAATCAGTCCGCGGCCTTCGTCAAGGGCGCGGCCTCCCGCGTCGAGGAGATAAACCGCATTTCGGCGACCCTCACGGGCCTCTCTGACGAGGCGATCCGCGAGCGGGTGGCGCAGGTGCGCGAGCGCGCTCGTGCGGCAGGCGCGACCGCCGAGGCCGACCTGCCGCTTACCTTCGCACTCACGCGCGAGGCCTCGCGCCGGACGCTCAAGCAGCCGCACTTCGACGTGCAGATGATCGGCGGCCTCGCACTCGCGAGCGGCAAGATCGCCGAGATGCGCACCGGCGAGGGCAAGACGCTCGTCGCCACATTGCCCGCGAGCTTCCACGCGCTTGCGGGCAAGGGCGTGCAGGTCGTGACGGTGAACGACTACCTCGCGCGCCGCGATGGCGCGTGGATGGGGCAGGTCTACGACTATCTCGGGCTTTCGGTCGGCGTCGTCACGAGCGCGGGCGCGTATCGCTACGACTCGTCGCATGTGCAGAGAGCAGAGGACGCAGTGCGCGACGAGGCAGGCTCCTTCCGCGTCTTCTACGATTACCTGCGGCCGGTCACGAAGCACGAGGCCTACGCCGCCGACATCACCTACGTCACCAACAACGAGCTCGGGTTCGACTACTTGCGTGACAACACCGCCTACGACGCATCGCAGATCGTGCAGCGCGGGTTCCATTTCGCAATCGTCGACGAGGTGGACTCGATCTTGATCGATGAGGCGCGTACGCCCCTCATCATCAGCGGGCCGGCGGGCGACTCGCAGAACTTGTATGAGCGCTTCGCCACTATCGTGCGCGGCTTCGCGCCAGAGACCGACTACACGGTCGACGAGAAGCAGAAGGCGATCCAGATCACCGAGGAGGGGATGCAGAAGGCCGAGCGCGCGCTCGGGCTCGACAACCTCTACACCGAGGGCGGCGTGAAGTACGCGCATCACCTCGAGACGGCAGTGCGCGCCAAGGCGCTCTTTAATAAGGATAAAGAATATGTGGTGCGCGAGGGAGAGATAGTCATCGTCGACGAGTTCACCGGCCGTCTGCAGCCCGGGCGCCGCTGGTCAGAGGGACTCCACCAGGCGATCGAGGCCAAGGAGGGCGTGAAGGTGCAGGAGGAGACACGCACCTATGCGACCGTCACCTTCCAGAATCTCTTCCGCATGTACGAGCGGCTCGCCGGCATGACAGGCACCGCGCTCTCCTCGGAGGAGGAGTTTTATACCGTGTATGCGCTCGAGGTGGTGGTCGTCCCGACCAACAAGCCGGTCGCCCGCAAGGATTATGACGACCTCATCTTCCAGACCGCAGCGGGCAAGTATCGGGCCGTCGCGCGCGAGGTGAAGAAGCGGCACGAGAAGGGACAGCCGATCCTCGTGGGCACCGTCTCGATCGAGGACAACGAGGCGGTGAGTTCGTATCTCGCCGCAGAGAGCATTCCGCACGAGGTGCTGAACGCCAAGAACCACGAGCGCGAGGGCGAGATCATCGCGAACGCGGGCGAGGAGGGGCGCGTGACGGTGGCGACGAACCTCGCCGGCCGCGGCGTCGATATCAAGCTCGGCGGCGCGCTCGCCACTCTCGAGGCACGCGCTCGCGTGCTCGAGAAGGGCGGCCTCATGGTGATCGGCACCGAGCGCCACGACGCGCGCCGCATCGACAACCAGCTGCGCGGCCGCTCCGGCCGCCAGGGCGACCCCGGCGAGACGCGCTTCTATGTGTCGCTCGAGGACAAGCTCATGCGCGTCTTCGCCTCCGAGACGCTGAAGCGGGTGATGGGCCGGTTCGGCATCCCCGAGGACGAGCCGATCGAGAGCGGCATGATCACCAAATCGCTTGAGACCGCGCAGGGGCGGATCGAGGGATTCAACTTCGACTCGCGCAAGCAGGTGCTCGCCTACGACGATGTGATGAACACGCAGCGTCTCGCGATCTACGCGCGCCGCCGTGCCGCGCTCCTCGGCTCTGACGAGGAGGTGATCGCGCTCATCCGCGAGCTCATGAGCGAGAACGCCGCAGCGCTCGACGCCAAGGTCGCGGAGTTCGGCACCGCCTTCGCCGCGCATGCGCGCCGGCTTCTCTTGCAGGTGATCGACACCTTCTGGCTCGAGCACTTGGAGACGATGGACTACCTGCGCCGCTCGGTATCGCTCCGTGCCTACGGCCAGCGCGACCCGCTCATCGAGTATCGTCGCGAGGGATTGATGCGCTTCCGTTCGCTCGAGGCGAACATCCGCGCCGCGATCACCGAGGCGATCCCGCGCATGCAGAACGTCGACGACGCCCGTATCCGCGCGGAGGAGGAGAAGACGCGCGCCGTGATTGAGGCGGCGGGGAAGGAGGGTGCCGCCGGCACTACCGTCGTGCACGGGAGCACCCACGGCCGCAACGACTTCGTCACGATCAAGAAGGGCGAGGAGACGCAGACGATCAAATATAAGAAGGCCGAGCCGCTTCTCTCCCAGGGCTGGGAGATCGTACCCGACTAGCGTTTTCGTGCTAAGGTGCGGCTATGGCATTTACTGACCACGTCATCATCACGGCGTCTTCGGGCAAGGGCGGCGACGGCGTCATCCGTTGGTTGCGGACCAAGGAGACGGCGCGCGGCGGACCCTCGGGCGGCGACGGCGGCACGGGCGGCGCGGTCGTGCTCCTCGGCGTGCGCGATCTCGCGGCGCTCGCGACCTATCGCTACGAGAAGAAGTTCAAGGCCGAGGACGGCGAGGCCGGCAAGAACGAGCTCAAGACCGGCAAGAACGGCGAGGACGCGATCCTTAAGGTGCCGGTCGGTACGGTCGCGCGCGTCATCGAGACGGGCGACGAGTTCGAGGTGACTAAGGAGGACGAGCAGATCATCGTCTTCAAGGGCGGGCGGGGCGGTCTCGGCAACGCGCGATTCAAGAGTTCGACCAATCAGAACCCCTTTCAGCAGACCTCGGGCAAGCCGGGGAAGAGCGGCCAGCTCGAGCTCACGCTCAAGATCATCGCTGACGCCGGTCTCGTCGGGCTCCCGAACGCGGGCAAATCGTCGCTCGTCAACGCGCTCACGCGCGCTAAGTCTAAGGTCGGCGCCTATCCCTTCACCACGCTCGAGCCGCATCTCGGCGAATTCCACGGCTACGTGCTCGCCGACATTCCCGGGCTTATCGAGGGCGCATCATCGGGGAAGGGGCTCGGGACGAAATTCCTCCGGCACGTCGAGCGCACCGGGATCCTGCTGCATCTCGTCTCGGCTGACCAAGATGACCCGGTCGCGGCCTATAGGGAAGTGCGTCACGAGCTCGAGAGCTTCGGCCGCGGCCTCGCCGAGAAGCGCGAGATCATCGTCCTCTCTAAGATTGACCTCATCACGAGTGAAGAGGCAGCGGTGAAGGCGCAGCTCCTTGCGCGCGAGACCGGCAGAGAGGTCTTCGGCGTGACGGTTGAGGACAAGGCATCCCTCAAAGCGTTCTCAGACAGCCTTTCAAAAATACTCACGAACAGGTAACCTGTGGGCATGTATCGCCCCACGATCGGCCTCGAGATCCATGCAGAGCTTGCGACGCAGACTAAGATGTTCTGCGACTGCAAGAATGACCCGGACGAGACGCGGCCCAACGTGAATGTCTGCCCGGTGTGCCTTGCGCACCCCGGGACGCTCCCGGTCGCTAATCGGGAGGCCGTGCGGCAGATCCTGCGCATCGGCACTGCGGTGGGCGGCACGCTCGCCGACTTCACCGAGTTCGATCGCAAGAGCTACTTCTATCCCGACATCCCCAAGGGCTATCAGATCAGCCAGTACGAGCACCCGCTCGTCTCGGGCGGCACGCTCGCCGGTGTCGCGATCACGCGTGTGCATTTGGAGGAGGACACTGCGCGCTCGTCGCATGAGGGAGGGAAGAGCCTTGTCGACTTCAATCGCGCAGGCGTCCCTCTGATGGAGCTCGTCACCGAGCCGGTGATCCACGACGCAGAGACCGCCGGCCGTTTCGCACGCGAGCTGCAGCTCCTCTTGCGCACGCTCGGTTCGGGCGAGGCCAACCTTGAGAAGGGGGAGATGCGCATCGAGGCGAACATCTCCGTCTCTGCCGATGACTCGTTCGGTACGAAAGTCGAGGTCAAGAACCTGAACTCGTTCCGCTCGGTGGAGCGCGCGATCGCCTACGAGATCGAGCGGCAGTCAGCGCTCATCGAGTCGGGCGGCAAGGTGAGCCAAGAGACGCGTGGGTGGGACGAGACAGGACAGAAGACGTTCCATCAGCGGTTCAAGGAGGGGAGTGCGGACTACCGCTACTTCCCGGAGCCGGATCTGCCCAAGCTCTATATCTCTGAGATCGCAGAGTTCGCACCGGAGGTGATCAAGGCATCGCTGCCGGAGTTGCCGTGGGAGCGGCGCGAACGGTATGTCGCGACCTACGGACTCAAAGAGAGCGACGTCGCGTATCTCGGTGCTTCATGCGAGCGTGCAAACTTTTTTGATGCAGTCGCACTCGCACTCGAGCAGAAGAAGGAGTTGGTCGCGCTCGCGACGAACTACATCATCTCTGACCTCGCAGGCATCTTTGCGAAGAAGGGCGCTGAAGGTTTTACATCGATCGATGCAGCAGCATTTTCAATACTCATCCGGCTCGTCGCAGCGGGCGACCTCTCCTCGCGCGGCGCCAAGGACACGCTCGCGATATTTGCAGAGACTGGCGGCGACCCGGAGACGATTGCGAAAGAAAGGGGGCTGATCCAGGTCCACGACGCGAGTGCGCTCCTCGGCGCGGTCAAGGAGGTCATCGCTGCCGAGGCGAAGGCCGTCGAGGAGTACCGCGCGGGCAAGGAGGCTGCGCTCCAGTACCTGATAGGGAAGAGCATGAAGGCGACCAAGGGCGCCGGCAACCCAGCCGTCCTTAAGGAGCTCATCACGGCAGAACTGGGCAAATAGCCCCCTCTCGTACCTCCCCCAGAGGGGAGCGTGTGCACATCTCTTCCATACCAGCCGAGATGTGGCTATACTGGTCGCATGGATGAGCTCACCATCGGCGACAAGAAGTACGTATCGTCTAAGCGAGCCGCAAAACTCACTGGGTACGCCAAGGATTATGTCGGCCAATTGTGTCGAGAGGGTCGTGTCCCGGCACGGCTCGTTGGTCGCGCGTGGTACGTGCTCGAGTCGGCGATCCAGGATCATCGCTTCGGCGATGACAACGGCTCGAAAGAGGAGGCCGCAAGCATCGCCGGCGAGAGCGAGGTGTGGGAGTCGCCGAAGTATGAGGCTGACGCCGTCGAGTCGCTGCCGAGCGTGAACCGCATACATGATGTCGAGCCGGTGAAGCACGAGAGCGAGAATCTCTCACAGCACCTGCAGGACTCGTGGAAGGCGTGGTTCGATCGCGTTGCTGCCCCGACATCTGAAGTCGGGGTCGCGACCGAGAGCGTCAGGAAGGCAGAGGAGCCGGCGGCAAAGCCGCTACGCGAAGACATCGTGCCGATCAGGGCGATCCATCATGCGCCGATCGAACCGCTCCCAGACGAGCTTCTGCCGCGCAGGGTAGCGAGCCGCATACCGACACGGCCTGAGGCTCTCGAGGCCTCCTACGCACCTGTGGCGCCTCGCAGGGGCACCAGCAAGGGTGTGCGCTATAGCCTCCAGTTCGCTGGTGCTCTAGTTGCGCTCATCATGGCCTCACTCGCCATCGCAGGCACAGGCTATTTTGATACGTTCGCCGTCTCGCATACACAAGTCGGCGCAGCAGCAGGAGTATATCTCTACAATAGATAGCGTATAGCTTAGATATCTCGTCTCGTATAGGCAATATATATGAGTGATGCTTGTAAGTTAAACTTACAAGATAAATGCAACATTATATTACTTGTAGAGAGGAAGATTTTCGGTTAAAGAGGATCAATATTTTAATTTCGTTTTATACAGAGGAATATTGTTCGCACAACGTGTTTGAGTGAATATTTTGCGTAGAACAAGCGATCACAAGCCGGAATTTTCGCTGGAACGCGCGATGTGTTGAGGCTGATCACGATGTGAGGACGAAATTGAGGGCGTATATGTTCATACGCGTGATGAGTCGAATTTTTTGAACGACCGGCGACAAATTCGCCTAACATTTTTGTAATGCGCAGTCACAAAATGTTTTTCGAAATTTATCCACACATGAATTCTTCATATGTCGGATGAAGCCGAAATACTAAGATAAAATGTAGTTAATTCGGATATCCGACATGACCTCGCTCCTTAACGATCATCTAATATCGACAAGCGAAGCGAGTAGCATTTCGGGCTGCCACGCAGACTACATCGCGCGACTTGCTCGCGCGAAAAAAATTTCAGGCCGCCGCATCGGCCGCAACTGGTTCGTCGACCGGCAGTCGCTGCTCGCCTTCATCGAGGAGCAGGGCGGACGCAAGAGTGATTACGCACGCGCGCTCGCGCACGCGCGCGCGAAGGAGTTCGAGGCGCACCAAGCGCCGGTAGCGCGCGTAATCCGCGCAGTCGAGAAGCCGGTCGTACGCCTGACTGCGCGGGCGAGTGAGCCGGAGTTTGACATCCCGGGTGCCTCGATGTCTTCGCATTTCATGGCTATTGCGGCGGCATTCCTCGTCGTCGGTGCGGGCGCCATCATGGCGCAGTCGAGCGTGATCCCGCAAGCAGCAGAGCGCGTAGCGCTTGTGGCGACGCAGGCGTCGATCGGATTCGCCGTCGCGTTCGGCGAGGTCCCGTCGCGCCTCAATAGCGATATGAATGCGGCGACATCGCACGTCGCGACGGTGGTTGATCGTGTCGCGAGTGGTGAAGCCTCGACGACGCATGCAATCGCGCCGACGATAGCGATCGACCTCTCAGCGTTGCCTGCGCCGGCTGTCGCGACGATCGACGTACGTGCGCATCGCGTCCCGATGCCGGTCGTGCCGGCTGACGAGCAGGTGCTCACCGTCGAAGAGCTCAAGACGTCTGCGGTTGCTGCAGTCGGTACGTTCGCGTCGCCCACGCGCGCGATCGGCGCTGCACACGATGCGTATGTAGCGCTCGGCACTGCCGGCTATCGCGCGATCGTCGAGTCGCTCCTCGCGTATCGCGCGCTCCTCGCGCACGCGGGCGACCGCGCGCTCGCGCTCGGCTCGGTGACGCGCGATACGATCGCCGCCTCGCCGCGGATGATCGCCAGCATGAACCTCGCGCTCGGTGAGCTCGCGGTCGGCGCGTCGCGCGCGGCGATCCGCGCCGACGTCTCGCTCGCCTACGGCACGGCCGCTGCGGCCCCGGCCACCGCGCGCGCGACGGTCGCCCTTATCGGCAACACGGGCGACGCGATCGAGCTCGCTACCGCCCGCCTCGCCTATGGCGCGCCAGAACGCATCGCGCAGGCGGTCTTCGACACAGAGGTCGCGATCGCGCGCCCGATCGTCGCCCTGAACGAGGAGCTAGAGGGCGCGTACATAGCCGCCGTCTATCACACCGGCTACGCGACCGAGAGCACGGCCTCGGGCGCGCTCGCGCTCGCAGACCGGGCCGCGCAGGCGCTGCCCGGGCAGGTCAGGCCGTCAGAGATGCTCGCGAGCGCCGGCGCAGCGGCGCGTGACGCGTATCTCGGCGCGCTCGGCAAGAGCGCCGTCGCGCTAGAGTCTCTCACGCGCTCATCCGGCCTCGCCGCCGCGCTCTCGGCAGGCGAGCAGGTCGCGCTCGCGACGTATGAGTCGATTAACGGCTTCTTCTCTACCACGAGCCGCGCGATCGCGTCGCTCTTTGGTTCGACCTCCTCCGTGACAAGTAGCCCGCTGGTGCCGGTCACTGCTGCAAATTCGCCTCGTGTCGCTGTCGCTCCGGTCGCGTCCTCTACTCCTCGGGCGGCTGCTCCTGCTCGTGCTCCTGCTCCTATCATCAATTCCTATCCCTCCTACGTGACTACCGTCAACGGCGTCTCGCAGAGCTACGTCGACAGCGCGGTCATGAACATGCGTAACGGGATCCTCGCGACCGTCTCGGGCATGGTGCAGCCGATCGCCACGCAGACCGTCATCAACCAGAACACGATCCAGCAGGTCAACATGATCCAGCGCTTGGGCGGGCTCATCGTCGACAACGGCGTCTTCAACGGCGGCACGTTCGACAAAGGGAACATAACGAACGGCATCGCAGTCACATCGGCAAACGGCACGTTCACCAATCTCGCCGCTGGAGCCACGACTCTCGCCACTACGACCGTCTCGGGCGACCTCACCCTCTCCGGCATCCTCACCGCCAACACCAAGGCCGTCGCCCCCTACTTCGTCGCCACCGCATCTAACGCGACCAGCACTTTCGCGGGCGCCGTCGGCATTGGCACCACCTCGCCCGCCGGGTTGTTGCATCTGGCGAGCACGGCACAGCGGAATATCCTCGTCGCCGATGGAACGGCCGGCAGGGTGTATTTCGGTACCTCGACGAACCCGTTCATGCGCGTGGACGAAATCGGCGGCGGAGGGATGGTGAGTATCGCAGCATCCGGCGCCATGGAGGGGCTCTCGATCATCGGGAGCACCTGGCCGAACAGCGCGCTTTCGTTCAGCGGCATCGATTATCAGGGATTGAATTACCGCGACCGCGGCGCGCTCTACTACGAGGCGGCGCAAGGCGGCCAGTATGGGTCATTGGTTCTCACGACCTCTCGTACGGACATCCCGCTTCAACTGCAATCGAACGGCGGCAACGTCGGCATCGGGACCACCTCGCCCGACGCTCTCCTCGCCCTGCAGCAGACAGTGAACGGCGTGCCCTTCATCTCTGCGTACCGCGCGACGGACGCCGCGCCTGCAGGCGACTTTATCAACTACAAGACCAAGAGCGGCACGACGCTCTTCCGCGTCGACAACTCGGGCAACCTGATGGCCGGCGGCATCATCAACACCGGCAGCCAGACCATCACCTCGGTCACGTCGCCGCAGTTCAGAGTGCAGTACGACGCATCTCATGAAATCACTACCTCGGTGAGTTCGACCGGAACGACGACTCTCGGGGTCACGAACGGACTCGTCTTCACGCCGACGAACAACGGCGTGAACACCTTCAACTTCACCAACGCGCTCGGCACGAACTCGATCCTCTCCGTCGACACGCTTAACAAACGTGTCGGGATCGGGACCACGAGCCCGATGTCTCTGCAGACCATCGCGCTCGCCGACGGCGGCGCTATCTCGAGCAACAATCCGATGCTGACCGTGAGCCACACGGCGAACGCCGCGTACCCCTATGCCGGCATCCAGCTGAATCACTTCACGACCTTCGGCAATCAGGGAGGCGCGGACATCTCGTTTGCGAATAACGGCGTGACCGAGGGGTTGATCCAATTCGATTCGGACCTCGGCATCCCGAACAACTTCAGGATCGAGAACCAGACCGCGACCGGCCCGATCACGTTCGCGACTAACGGCGCTTCGCCGACCGAACGGATGAGGATAACCAGTGGAGGAAATATCGGCATCGGCACCACTTCTCCTGCGGGTCGACTTTCGATTAACACGCCGGGGTCGGGGTCAGGGCAGGCGTTCATTGTCGATACATCGACGGCGAGCGACGGCCGATATAGCTTCGTCGTGCAAGATAACGGCAACGTCGGTATCGGCGTGCGGAATCCGTCACAAGCGCTCCAGCTCGGCAACTGGTCAGGCAATTTCACGCCGAAGCTTGAACTTGACTATAGCTATGCGACGTATGGTTCGACATACGCTGGCACGCTCTTCCATGCAGGGAATAGCGCCGGTGTGCAGGGAACCGGTGGCTTGCAGATACAGTCAATCGGGAACAGCTCGATCGTATTCTCAAACGGAACGACCGTCCGCCAAATCATCGACCAGAACGGCAACGTCGGCATCGGGACGACGAGTCCGGATCGGCCACTGACGGTCGTC
>CAYOCH010000005.1:0-46596 GCA_964402535.1 uncultured Candidatus Saccharibacteria bacterium
CGAAGTCCGCGTTGAACGCGTTACAGACGAGCGGGTGGAGCTGGATCGCGTCACCCTCGATGAGCCGCGGACGGAACGCCTGGATGCCCTGGCGGTGCAGCGTCGGTGCGCGGTTGAGGAGCACGTGCTTGCCCTTAATCGCCTCTTCAAGCAGCTCCCACACCTCCGGCACGCCGTCTTCGATCAAACGGCCGGCGCCGCGGATGTTGAAAGCGAGCTCGCGGTCGAGGAGACCGGCGATCACGAACGGACGGAAGAGCTCGAGGGCCATGTGCTTCGGCAGACCGCACTCATCGAGCTCGAGGTCCGGACCGACGACGATCACAGAGCGGCCCGAGTAGTCGACGCGCTTGCCGAGCAGGTTCTGACGGAAGTAGCCCTGCTTGCCCTTCAGGTAGTCAGCCAAGGACTTCAAGGGGCGGCGCTGCGCCATCGTCATCGCACCAGCCGAGGCGCCGCTCTTGCGGATCGAGTTGTCCAAGAGTGCATCGACTGCCTCCTGGAGGATGCGCTTCTCGTTGCGGAGGATCACCTCCGGCGCGTGGATGTCGATAAGCTTCTTCAAACGGTTGTTGCGATTGATGACGCGGCGATAGAGGTCGTTCACGTCAGAGGTCGCGTGACGGCCACCTTCGAGCGCGACCATCGGGCGCAGTGCCGGCGGGATCACCGGGATGCGCGTGAGGAAGAGCCACTCAGGGCGGACGCCCGAGGCGATCATGCCAGCGATGAGCGAGAGGCGCTTCGCGAGCTTCTCGCGCTCGGCGGCGCCGGCCTTCTCATAGCGGGCGGTGAGCGTCTTCTCGAGCTCCTTCAAGTCGAGCTTGGTGAAGAGGTCGTAGATGGCCTCGGCGCCGATGCGCGCCTCGAAGAGGCCGCCGTACTTCACGGAGAAGCGGTGGTACTCCATCTCGTCGAGCACGCGGCCGACGGTGACGCCGTCGATCTCGGCCTTGGTGAGGGTCATCTTCTCTTTGAGCGCATCGCGCTCCTTGTCAGACTCGAGCGACTTGTACTTGGACTTATATTCGCTGTCGAGCTCGGCGAGGAGGCGCTTCTTCTCGTCTTCCGCGACCTTGGTGATGATGTAGCCGGCGAAGTAGATCACCTTCTCGATGTCGCCCGCGGAGGCGCCCAAGAGCAAAGCCATGCGGCTCGGGACGGAGCGGAGGAACCAGATGTGCGCGACCGGCGTGCAGAGCTCGATGTGGCCCATGCGCTCGCGGCGGACGATCGAGCGCGTGATCTCGACGCCGCACTTGTCGCAGACGATGCCCTTGTAGCGGATGCCCTTGTACTTGCCGCAGTAGCACTCGTAATCCTTCTCGGGACCGAAGATTTTCTCGTCGAAGAGGCCGTGCTTCTCGGAGCGCTGGGTGCGGTAGTTGATCGTCTCCGGCTTCGTCACTTCGCCGCTCGACCAGGCGAGGATGCGCTCTGGCGATGCGAGCGCGAGGCGCAGACCGTTCCAGGTATCGCGCGGAGGGAGCTTGCGGGGGGTGAATGCCATGGTGTTCAGGAAAATTGGTAAAAGCTATGCCTCCGTCTCGGGCGGCAGGTTCAAGGGCTCGACGTCGAGCGCGAGGCCGCGGATCTGGTTGGTCAGCACGGCGAAGGACGCCGGCGTGCCCGCGTGGCTGATCGGCTCGCCCTTCACGATCGCGTCGAAGGCGGCAGAGCGGCCCTGGATGTCATCGGACTTGATCGTGAGCATCTCGCGGAGCGTGTAGGCCGCGCCGTAGCCGAGCAAGGCCCACACTTCCATCTCGCCGAAGCGCTGACCGCCGTTCTGCGCCTTGCCGCCAAGCGGCTGCTGCGTGATGAGCGAGTACGGACCGATCGAGCGCATGTGGATTTTGTCCTCCACCATGTGATGGAGCTTCAGGATGTACATGTAGCCGACAGCGATGTCCTGCGCGAACGCCTCGCCCGTGCGACCGTCATAGAGCTTCAGCTTGCCGGAGCGCGAGAAGCCGGCCTTCTCGAGCTCGTCCTTGATCTCGTCGGCGGTCGCGCCGGCAAACGGCGGGACCACGGCCTGATAGTTGAGCGAGTTCGCCGCGAGCCCGAGGTGCATCTCGAGGATCTGCCCCAGGTTCATACGGCTCGGCACGCCGAGCGGGGTGAGGATGATGTCGACCGGATTGCCGTCCTTGTCGTACGGCATGTCCTCGACCGGCAAGACGCGCGAGATCACGCCCTTGTTGCCGTGGCGGCCGGCGAGCTTGTCGCCCACCGACACGTTGCGGACCTGCGCTACCGTCACGACGATCTTCTTGATGATGCCCGTCTCGAGCTGGTCGCCCTTCTCGCGGGAGAAGACGCGCACGCCGATCACGCGACCACGCTTGCCGCCCTCCATGCGGAGCGAGGTGTCCTTCACGTCCTTGGCCTTGTCGCCGAAGATCGAGCGGAGGAGGCGCTCTTCAGGCGTGAGCTGCGTCTCGCCCTTGGGGGTCACCTTGCCGACGAGGATGTCGCCGGGGCGCACCTCGGCGCCGATGCGGATCACGCCCTCTTCGTCGAGGTTCTTGAGGCGCAGTTCGCCGACGTTCGGGATATCGTGCGTCGTCGTCTCGGGACCGAGCTTGGTGTCGCGCACCACGCAGTCGAAATCCTCGATGTGCACCGTCGTGAACTTGGCGTCCTCGACGAGGCGCTCAGAGATGATGATCGCGTCCTCGTAGTTCGCGCCGTTCCAGCTCATAAACGCGACACGCGCGTTCTGGCCGAGCGCGAGCTGACCCTGGTCGGTCGAAGAGTTGTCCGCGAGGACGTCGCCCTTCTTGACCTTGTCGCCCAAGGAGACCGACGGGCGCTGCATGAACGCGGAGTTCTGGTTGGTCTGGGTGAGGCCCTGGAGGCGGTACTCCTTCTTCTTGCCCTCCTTGTTCGTGACCACGATCTTGCGCGCGTCGACGTAGGTCACCTCGCCCGCTTCAGTCGCGAGCACGAGGCGGCCGGTCGAGCGGGCGGCGTGCGTCTCGATGCCGGTCGCGACGAGCGGTGCCTCCGGGATCAAAACCGGCGTCGCCTGCTTCTGCATGTTCGAACCCATGAGCGCACGGTTCGCGTCGTCGTGGTCGACGAACGGGATCATGCAGGTCGCGATCGAGAACATCTGATAGGTCGAGGCGTCCATGCAGGTGATCGCCTCGCGCGGCGCGATGATCGGGTCGCCCTTGTAGCGGGCCTCGACGTGCTCGGCGACGATCTTGCCGTGCTCGTCGAGCTTGGTCGCGCCGTGCGCGATCGTCTCGAGCTCTTCATCGAGCCCGTTCAGGTAGACGATCTCTTCGGTCACCTTGCCGTTCTTGACCCGCACATACGGGGTCTCGATCACGCCGAAGTCGTTCGTGCGGGCGTGGGTCGCGAGACGCAGGATGAGGCCGATGTTCTGACCTTCAGGCGTGTGGATCGGGCACAGGCGGCCGTAGTGGCTCGGGTGCACGTCGCGCACCTCGAAGCCCGCGCGCTCGCGCGTGAGGCCGCCGGGGCCGAGCGCCGAGAGCGTGCGCATGTTCTCGAGCTCTGCGAGGATGTTCTGCTGGTCCATGAACTGCGAGAGCTGGTTCGCCGTGAAGAACTCGTGCACCGAAGCGTGGAACGGGCGCGGGTTGACGAGCGCCATCGGGAGCGTGGTCTCGCTCTCGATCGTGCTCATGCGATCCTGGATATTGCGCTTCATGCGGCTCATGCCGACTCGCATGCGCGCCTGCAGGAGCTCGCCGACGAAGCGGACGCGGCGGAAGCCGAGGTGGTCGATGTCGTCCGGGCGCGCAGAGGGGTCCGCGTTCAAGCGGACGATCTCAGAGACGATACGGACGAAGTCGGCGAGCGCGAGGGTGCGCTTCTCAAGCGCCTTCTCGGTCGTCGGGAGGCCGAAACGCGCATTCAAGCGGTGGCGGCCGACCTTGCCCACGTCATAACGCTCGACCGAGAAGAGCGACTGGACGAAGTTCTTGGCGTTCTCGGGCGTCGCGAGGTCGCCGTCGCGCATGCGGCGATGGATCTCGATATAGGCCTCCTCGACCGACTTGGCCTCGTCGTGCTCGAGGGTCGCCTTGATCGCGGCGAGCGCGAGCGGGTCCTTCTCGAAGTGCTTGGTGATGCTCGCGCCGAGCCCTGCGCCGAAGACGGTGAGGAGCTGCGTGATCGGGAACTTGCGCTTGCGGTCGATCTTCACATAGATCGCGCCGTCAGCCTCGGAATCGATCTCGATCCAGACGCCGCGAAGCGGGATGATCTTCGCGCCGAAGTAGGCCTTGCCGCGGATGAGCTCTGAGACGAAGAATGCGCCGAAGGAGCGCGCGAGCTGGGGGACGATAGCGCGCTCGACGCCGGAGACGATGAACGAGCCGTGAGGCGTCATGATCGGCATGTCGGTGAGGAAGATCTCCTGCGACTTCTCCGAGCCGAAGGTCTTGTTGACGAGCTTCACCGTCGCCTTGATCGGCGCCTCATAGGTGCGCATGTTCTCGCGTGCGAACTCCTCGTCGTACTTGGGCTCGCCCACCTCGAAGTCTTCGAACACGAGTTCGAACTTCTTGCCCGAGTAGTCCGTGATCGGGGAGAATTCCTTGAAGAGCTCGGCGAGGCCGTCCTTGAGGAGCCAGTCGAACGAGCCGCGCTGGTGGCCGACGAGGTCCGGGAACGACACCTGCGGTGCCCGGAACGCCCCGAACGTCTTCTGGATGAGGTTCTTGCGCATGTGCGGTTTCGGTTATTACTAAGTAACTGAAATATATAAATGCGAACGCACGGAATTAAATCCGCTTTCGCTATCGCGTTCTTTCTGTCGCCCGTATTAGTCCGCCGCCCGCCGTTACTCACTCGTATCTGTGGTACCCAGAAGATACCACCCCTCTTTCACCGGCGCAACCCCGCTGGGGATAAGAAAACGGACCCCGAGGGGTCCGTCAAAGGTGTTCAGATGCGGCCAAATTATGCGGCGGACTCTGAAAGTTCGCGCTCGGCGACGTCGAAGTACTTGTGCCAGGCGCCCGAGGCGACACTTAGCCTCTGGAACTGTTTAATGAGTTCGTCGAACTCGCGCGAGCGTTCACCGGCTTCGATATCCGCGCTTAGCGACGCCGGCAAACGGCGAGCGATAATGGTTCTCTTCGCCAGACTGATGAGTGCCGGTTTTGCCCGTTCTTTCAGCTCCTGCTCATTCATGCCGATCAATGCGTCGCTGCGCACGATGCCTGTATACATCAGATACGTTATGACGTCCGCATAGAACGTCAGAATCGGCTGCCTACTCGGGAGGCGCTGTCGCGAACGATACTTCATGAGTCCGACGAAGATGAACATGATGCCGACGCCAGCGAACGCAGCGCCATCTTTGACCATGAGCGCACTCGTAACGCAAAATATCGCGCCGAAAATGAAGGCTACGATGCTTTTGTCGCGTTGCTTGTTGTTCTCCTTAATCTTCATGTACTCCATGGCCTGCACGACGGGATTGCAGACGCCTTCGACCCGGGAGAGCTCGAACAAGGTTGGGGTCACGCGACGCTCGCCCCAAGTTGCGACATGCGAAACGATCAACTCTTCATCGTCCAATATTGCTGTATCCATGAAAAGAACCTCCGTACCTTATGTCGGCCGTGCGTGGCCGGTTGAAGGAGGCGTGCGTGCCCTATCATGAGCACCAGGCTTGCGGCCCGGGTCACGACTTGTCTCCAACCACCTGTTCCGTAAGGCTCAGAACTAGACGAAAATAGCATAACACATATTTCTATACGTCGCAAGATCACCTGAGGTCGACAAAAAAAGGAGCCCGCCTTGCGGCGGGCTGAGAGAGGAACTTGTTGAGGGGTGGCTAGGCGAAGGTCAGCATCGCCCAGTGGAGCAGCCGATCGTCCGGTCTCATGGTCGACATGAAGTCGAACGTGGGCTCGCTCACATCAATCTCGATCGTCTTGCCGCCGCGGAGCGGCCGGACGACGACGGAGTGCTCAGTGAGCCAGAGGAGGCTCCATTTCTTCACTTCGACGATCTGGTAGAGCCAAACGTTGCGCCGTTCGCATTCTGCACGAAACGTCGCCTCGTCCATCTCTACCCAGCCAGGCACCTTGCGCGCGATCTCCTCGAGCCCCGAGGGACCTGCGACGAGCGCGCCGACGCGGTACTCCACCTTGTCCGAAAAGATCTGAATCGGTTTGAATGGGTCGATCTTCTTCCCCGTACTTGTCACGATTTCCATCTGCACCTCCTATCACGAATCGCACGGGTCCAGCCTACCACAAAACGTTCTCCACTATTTCCTACGGCGCCAAGCGTCAATCTTGGCGTGATGACCGGTTTGGAGGACTTTAGGGACGCGGTAATTCTTCTTGTTGAAGGCGATGGTCTCGGGGCGGGTGTAGACGGCGTGGCTTGCGACACGGCGCTCCTCGACGGAGGCGTCCTTGCCGAGGACGCCTGGGAGGCGGCGCGTGACGGCATCTACGATTGCGAGCGCCGGCACCTCCCCACCGGTATAGACCGCCTCACCTACCGCATACTCCTTGATCGGCGAGAGCGTCTTCAGGATCTTCTTCGCGCGTTCGTCGATCCCCTCGTAGCGGCCGCAGACGAGCACCACGTCGCTGTATTTCGCGAGCGCGTCGGCATCCTTGTTCGTGAACTGCTTCGCGCTGGGATTGAACCAGACGATGACTGCCCGACGCCCATATCGGGACGTACGACGTCCTACATCAGATGTAGGACGTCGTACGTCCTTCACATTCTTGAGCGCCTTCTGCGCTGCGCGGACGACCGGCATCGCCTGCATCACCATCCCCGGCCCGCCGCCGTAGGGGCGCTCATCTACTTTCCCCCATTTGTTGTCGACGTAGTCGCGTGGGTTCTGATACTTCACTGTTATCTTCTTCTCCTTGCGCGCACGACCCAAGATGGATGCCGATAGATAGGCATCACATGCTTCGGGGAAGAGCGTGACGAGAGTGAACCGCATCTAGATCCCGCCGACGGCCTCGTCGACGCTCTTAAACTCGGCCTCGCGCTTGCCGCCGACCGGCTCGTTAATTTTCAAATTCACGCGGGCATTGCCCTTCATCCCCACGACACGCAGGAGGATGCGGAGTGCCTCGGCGGTCTTGCCGCTCTTGCCGATGATCTTGCCCATGTCGTCCGGATGCACCGTGAGCGTCAAGAGGACACCCATCTGGTCGATCGTGCGTGTGGTCTCGACCGCCTCGGGGTGGTCGACGAGCGCCTTCACTGCGTATTCGAGAAATGCCTGATCGGGTTCCATAGCTGTCAGTCAGGTTAGATATAAGCGCACGCGGCGCCTCTGCGCCGCAGTTATGCTGCCGGGGTCTCGGCCGCGGGCGCCTCCTCTGCCGGAGCCGGCTCTGCCTCTGCCGCCACCTCTGCCTCGGTCGGGGCCTCTGCCGGCGTCTCCTCGACTGCCGGTGCGGCGGCTGCCGCCTTAGCGGCCTCTGCCGCTGCTGCCTCGGCTGCGATCGCCTCCTCGCTCTTCTGCGGAGACTTGCGCGGGAGGACGTTCACCTTCTTACCGGTGATGACGCCTTTGGCGACGAGGAGGTTGTGGATCGAGTCGGTCGGCTGCGCGCCCTTCGCGATCCAGCCCTTCACCGCCTCCTCGTTCAGGGTCAGCGCCTTGCTCTTCGGGTTGTAGGTGCCGAGGAGCTCGACGACGTTGCCCGCCTTGGCGGCGCGCTCCTTCTCGAGGCAGACAATGCGGAACGCCGGATCATTGGTCCGGCCGATGCGCTGGAATCGGATCATCAACATACGCGCGACTATAGCAGAAGCCGGCCAATTGCGCTAGAGTGACGCAAATGGCCGCGAAAGAGCTGTACGAGGGTCCGATCACGATGACCCGCAAGGGCATCGGCTTTTTCTCTGTGGGTGAGGACAAAGAGGATCTCATCATCCCGAGCGAGTGGACCGGCCACGCGCTCCACGGCGACGTGGTCAAGGTCGAGCCGATGGGCGCCTATCAGGACCCCTCAGGCCGGATGCCGCCGCGCGCTGCCGGCAAGGTGGTAGCGATCGTCTCCCGCGCCCGCGAGACCTTCGTCGGCACGATTGTCGAAGAAGACGGGCTCACCTTCTTGCAACCGGACTACAAGAAGATGCACGTGCCGCTCGTCATCCTCCCCTCGACTGAGCTCGGGGCAGGCGAACTCGCGAAGCTGCACGGGTATAAGGTCATGGCGCGGCTCGTAAGCTGGGCAGAAGATAAGCAGTACCCGCTCGGCGAGGTCGTCGAGGTGATCGGCGAGGCCGGCGTTCACGAGACCGAGATGCGCTCGCTCGCACTCGGCCAAGGCTTCGCAAGCGACTTCCCTCCCGGAGTCATGAGCGAAGCGCGCGCGCTCGAGGCGAACGGTCGCGCGATCCTCGCCGCAGAGGCCGCGAACCCGCGCCGGCGCGACTTCCGCCCCGTGCCGACCTGTACGATCGACCCCTTTGATGCAAAAGACTTCGACGACGCGCTCTCGGTACAGAAGCTTGCCGACGGCACGACGGAGGTCGGCGTGCATATCGCCGATGTCTCGTTCTTCGTGAAGCCGGGCAACGCGCTCGACAAGGAGGCACGCGAGCGCGCAACCTCGGTCTATCTGGTGGACCGCACGATCCCGATGCTCCCGCACATCCTCTCGACCGACCTGTGCTCCCTTAATCCGAACGAGGATCGTCTGGCCGTCTCCGCGGTCTTCAAGCTCGACGCGGACGCGAACATCCTCGACTCGTGGTTCGGCGAGACCGTCATCCACTCTGACAAGCGTTTTACCTACGAGAACGCGCAGGAGGTGCTCGACGCGGGCACGGGCACGATGTACGAGGAGCTCGCGACCCTGCACGAGCTCTCTAAGAAGATCCGCGCGCGCCGCCAGGCCAAGGGCGCGATCGAGTTCGACACCGCAGAGGTGAAAGTTGAACTGGACGAAACTGGCAAACCGATCGCGATCAGGTTGAAAGAGCGTAAAGCGACAAACCTCCTGATCGAGGACTTCATGCTGCTTGCGAACGAGGCCGTAGCGAAGCATCTCTCCGGGCTCACGAACAACGGCGGTCCGCACTTCCAGTCGCTCTACCGCGTGCACGACGAGCCGGATGCCGATAGGATCGCCAACTTGGCCGACCTCCTGCGCATTATGGGCTACCACCTGAAGGTCACAGGTGCCGGCAAAGTGACCGGTGCTGAATTGAACAAACTCCTCGAGACTGTGAAAGGAAAACCGGAAGAGTATCTCGTGAAGACGGCGACCTTGCGCTCGATGGCCAAGGCCGTCTACACCACGCGCAACATCGGCCACTTCGGGCTCGCGTTCGAGTATTACACCCACTTCACCTCGCCCATCCGCCGCTACCCCGACCTCGTGATCCACCGGCTCGTCAAGGCACACGCTGGCGGCGACCCGATCACGCCGAGGGAGATGCGAGAGTTCGACGCGCTCGCCGTCCATGCGTCGGAGCGCGAGGTGGCCGCCGCAGACGCCGAGCGCGACTCGATCAAGATGAAACAGGTGGAGTTTCTCTCTGACCGCATCGGAGAAGAGTTCGATGCGGTCATCTCGGGCGTCACCGATCGCGGTTTGTACGTAGAAGAACAAACAACCCATGCCGACGGCATGATCAGGATAAAAGAAGTCGGTGATGATTATTTTGAATACGACGAGAAGCACTACCGCTTGGTCGGCAAGCGCACGGGCAAGAGCTACCAGCTCGGCGACCCCATCCGCGTGAAGCTCATGGCCGCCCGCATCTCCGAAAAGGAGCTCGACTTCGTGCCGGTATAGAAACTATTTCGCGACGGCGACTGCTTCTTCGAATTTGACCGAGAGGAGCTTGGAGACACCGTCGTTGCCCATCGTGACGCCGTAGAGCGTGCTCGCGCGAGTCATCGTCTCGCGGTTGTGCGTGATGACGATCAGCTGCGAGTGCTTGGCGAGGTTCTCGATCATGTCGCCGTAGCGGCGGCTGTTCGCCTCGTCCAAGGCCGCATCCGTCTCGTCCAGTATCAAGAACGGCGGCGGATTCACCTGGCTCATAGCGAAGATGAGCGCGATCGAGGTGAGCGCTCGCTCGCCGCCCGAGAGCTGCATCAGCGAGCGGACCTTCTTCTTCGGCAGGTTCACAGCGATCTCGATGCCCGGACGCTCTTTTTCTTGCGGCAGATCATCGTCAACCATTTCCTCTCCCTCCTCGGCCGGCTCCGGCTCCTCGAGCGTGAGGCGCGCGCCGCCGCCGCCGAACATGAGCGCGAAGTATTCGCCGAACGAGGCGTTCACCTTGGCGAGCCCGTCTGAGAAGTGCTTGGCGAGCTCGTCGTCGAGGTCGCCGATGAGCGCCTTCAATCCTGCAGCCGACTTCGAGAGGTCGTCGAGCTCGCGCGCGAGGAACGCTTCCCGCTCAGAGGCCTCCTTGTGCTCCTCACGGATCTCCTCGCCCGTGCCGCCCGCCTCTTCGAGGCGGATCTTCAATCGCTCGACCGTCTTCTTGCGGTCTTCTTGCGCGCTACGCTCCTCGTGCGGCAGCGTGGTCAAGGGCGAGTATGAAATAGCGGCCGTACCGGCGATCGCGAGCACCTCGGCCTTGTCGCGATCGAGCGACTCAGCAAGGAGCGTGAGCTCGTAGTCGCGCGCGTCGTGCCGCGCGACCTCTCCCTCTTCGTGCGCCTTGGCCTGCGCCAGGTCGAGGATCCGGCGGCGGATCTCGCGACCGGTCTCTTCAAGAGCGACCATCTCCTCGCGGGCGCGCGAGCGAGCGATCTCTGCTTTCTCGAGCTCCGCAGAGACGGCAGCGAAGCGTGCTGCGCGCTCGGTGCGCTCGGTCTCGAGCTTGAGCGCCGATTCCTCTTCGTCAGAGAAGACATCTGCGCGCGCTGCGCCATGGCGGGTAAAGAACGAGACGACCGTCATACGGATCGCCTTTAGTGCCGCGAGCACGCTCTCGCTGGAAGTGCCGGCGTGCTCGACCTGGTGCTCGATCTCGTCACGAAGCGCCGTGAGCTCCTCGCGCGGCACCTTGGCGTAGGGCTCGCGCGCGATCGCGGTCGCGCGGCGCTTCACCTCGTCGAGTGCTCCCTCGAGGCGACCGATCTCGCGCGAGAGCGTCGCGCGCTCCGCCGAGAGCTCAGAGACATCCTTCTCTGCTTTGCGCAATGCTTCTGTGCGCGCGACCGTCTCGCCGTCGGCGGTCTTGGGGTCGGCGACGCGCTCGAGCTCGGCGCTCGCGATCGCGAGCCGCTCGGCGGCGCGCGCCTTCTCCTCAGCCACGCGCTTCTTCTCCGAAGCGAGGTACGCGTCCTCGATCGCGAAGTAGGTCTGTGCGAGGGTCGTCAGATCGCTCTTGAGCGCGTCGGCGCGCTCGAGCTTCTTGACCTGGCTCTCGAGGAAACGCAGGTGCGGCGCGAGCTCGCGGCGGAGCGAGTTCACCTGCGCGATATTCTCCTCCGTCTTCTCGAGTTTGCGCTGCGCCTCCGCCTTCTTGAACTCGTAGATCTTGAGGCCGAGCGCATCCTCGAGCATCGCGCGGCGCTCGCGATTGTTCGCGAGCAGGATCCGATCCGCCTCGCCTTGCGAGATAATGTGGTGGCCGGTCTCGCCGATGTTCGCGCCCGCGAGGAGCTCCTCGATGTCGCGCAGGCGGACGCGCGATCCGTTGATCGAGTACTCGCTCGTCCCATCACGGAAGACGGCCCGCTCGATCGCCACCTCTGGGAAGTCGATCTTGAACTGCCGCTTGAGGTTGTCGAACACGATCACCACCGACGCGCGGTTGGCGCGCGGCGCCGTGTGCGAGCCGTTGAAGATCAGGTCCTCAGCGCGCTTGCCGCGCATGCTCTTCATAGACTGCTCGCCGAGCGCGAAGCGGAAGGCCTCGGCCACGTTCGACTTGCCGGAGCCGTTCGGCCCGACGATCGCGGTGGTCGAGCTGGAAAAGTCCAAGACCGTCTTCTTGGCGAACGACTTAAACCCGACTATTTCAAGCCGCTTCAGCATTACCCAACTATTGTACCAAATGAAAACGCGCCGGCTCTGCCGGCGCGTCCCGCACTGAGCTTACCAATTCAGTTTCGAAAGCGCGTTCTGCGCGGCGACCTGCTCGCCCTCCTGCTTGCTCTTGCCCTCGCCGCGGGCGATCTCCTCGTCGCCGATATAGACGCCGACGGTGAAGAGCTTCGCGTGGTCGGGGCCGATCTCCGAGAGGGTCGCATATGAGGGCGTCGTGCTGCGCCGCTCCTGCGCCACTTCCTGGAAGCGGCTCTTTGCGTCCTGGTAGGAGCGCTTGGCGATCACGGCGTCGATCTTGTCGAAGATGTTCCGCGCGATGAACGCCTCGGCGGTCGCGTAGCCCGAGTCGAGATAGAGGGCGCCGATGACCGCCTCGAACGCGTCCGCGAGGATCACATCGCGTGCGCGGCCGGTATCCTTGGACTCGCCCCTCGAGAGGAGCAGGTAGTCGCCCATCCCGAGCGCCTTGGCGCTCTCGGCGAGCGAGACGGTGTTCACGAGCGCAGCGCGATAGGCGGTGAGCTCGCCCTCGGGCTTCGCCGGAAACTTCTTGAAGAGGAAGTCGGTCACGGCGAGCTCGAGCACGGCGTCACCCAAGAACTCGAGCCGCTCGTTGTGCGCGCCCGGATACTCGCGATGCTCGTTCAAGTACGAGCGATGCGTGAGCGCCTCGGCAAGGAGGCCGAGGTCATGCATCTCGATACCGAGCTGCTTCGCACACGTAGCAAAATCTGGCATAGCTATATACTAGCACACACTTTCCGCAATTTACAATTGCGGTGCGGTTACTTCGCCGAGTGGTTGTCGAGGAGCTGCTGCACCGCCGCAGTGACGATCGGCAGCATGTCGTCGTAAAAATTGAGCTCGATGATGTCCTGGAGCCGGAACCACTTGGCGTCGTCGAGGCCGCCGCTCTTCTTGAGGACGAGCGGCTCGAACGAGGCGGAGGCGAGGAAGAACCAGACGTGCTTTCGCACCTTGCCCTTCTCGGGGTGCGAGGCGACGTACTCGTTCTCGCCAACCTGGTTCTCGACCTTGGCGTCGAGACCGAGCTCCTCTTTGATCACACGCGACACGCCCACCTCAGGCGAGGCGTCCTCCTCGATATGCCCCTTCGAGAGCGTCCAACGACCGAACACGTCGTGTACGAGCGCGAGGTAATATTGCCCATCGTGCTTCGCATAGACGATCGCACCGCCCATCTTCTCGAGCGGGAGCTCCTCACGCTTCACCTTGCGGCTGCCCTGCTCGTCCTTGCCGGGCTCGCCGAGCTCCTTGTAGACGGCACCGAGGACGCCGTTCACGAACCGGCCGGATGAGTCGCCGCCGAATGTCTTGGCCAATTCGATAGCCTCATTGATCGCGACTTTTGCGGGCACCTGCGAGCGGTCGGCAAATAGCAGTTCGAAGAGGCCGAGCCGCAGGATGTTGCGGTCGACCGGCGCGATGCGATCAAGCGGCCAGTCCGGCGCCGCCTTCTCGATCACGAGGTCGATGTCGGTGCGCTTCGCGAGGACGCCGTCGAGGAGAGAATCCATAAATGGCCGATCGACATCGTCGCCGCCGAACTCCTCGACGTTGCGCGTGAGGATCGCGGGTGCGTCCGCGTCCTTCGCGTGGGTAGTGTCCCACTCGAAGAGCGACTGCAATACGACGGAGCGTGCTAGATGTCGATTCGCCATGTTAAAGGACTGTGGGAGCTAGTATAGCAAAGAACGCGGCCGCGCAATAAGCGCGGCCGCGTTCTTTGTGTAAAAGCGGTTAGCCTGCCTGTCCGCCCATCCCGCTCCGAGCCTTGGGGCGGCCGCCGGTCGCGACCTTGCCCGAGACGCCCTTGCTGCCCTTGGCCTCGGCGTTCGCATGATCGTGCGCGTGGTCGTGGACGTGCTCGGCGACAGCCGGGGCCCCGACACCCTTCGCCTTCTTCTCGGCCTTCACGACGGCGACGCGCGCCGGCGCGATCTGCTTGCCGCGGTACATGCCGGTCGCCTCGTCGATGCGGTGCGGGAGGCGGAGGTTGCCGCTCGTCGCATCCTTGACGACGTTCGTGTTCTTGAGCGCGTGGTGCGACCGGCGGTTGCCGGTGTGCCCACGGGTGTGACGCATGCGGATTGACATAGGCACTACCCTATCATGCGCCTGCTGAAATATCAAAGCGCCGCCCTAAAAGTGGACGGCGCTTGCTGAATTGGGGGTCGCTAGCGGTCCTAGCAGTGGTTGGGACAACCAGCGGCCTCTTCGGCCGTTATTGCCCGCTCGCGTCTCTTGCAGCACACGGTGATGGCTGCCGGATCGCGATGCGGTTGAAGCGTTACCACGTGGGTACAACGTTTGCCGTCGGCGATGCACGAATGAAACCCGGCGGCGCTCAGTGCATTCAGGCTCGCAAGCTGCGTTGATCCTTGCGGAGCAAACAGCTTCTCCTGACGAAGTGCTAGGCTCATAACCCTTCTCCTTGTTGTGGACTACGAAAAGATCTTCCTCATGTATGCCGTGTCCGGGGACTCGACATAAGAGCGCACTATATGCCTAGTCACCTACAGAATCAAGATGGATGAAGGACCGGCGGTGGATAACGGACAAGCCGCATGCTCGCAGCGCGGCGTAGTGCGCGGCGGTGCCGTAGCCCTTGTGCTTGTCGAATCCGTACTCCGGATGCTTCTCGGCGAGCTCGAGCATCAGGTGGTCGCGCGACACCTTGGCCGCGATCGACGCGAGCGAGATGAGCGGCACGCTCGCGTCGCCGCCGATGATCGTCTCTTGCGCGTACTCGGGCGGCGCCTTGAGCGACCCGTCGAGGAGAACGCGCACGAGCGCCGCGTCTGGTGCGAGCGCGTTCACGCCGCGCGCGATCGCGCGGCGGATCACGACTGCGATCCCCTCTCTATCGATCGCGTCAGCGCTCTCGAACTCGACGGTGTAGCGCGCGTCGCCGCGGGCGACGCGCGCTTTGAGCATCGCAAAGAGCGCCTCGCGCTTTTTCTCCGAGAGCTTCTTCGAGTCCGCCACACCTGGGAACTCCTTCGCCACGTCGAACCCCTCTCTCACCATGACGATCCCCACCGCGACCGGCCCCGCCAAGGGCCCGCGCCCCGCCTCGTCGACCCCGATCACGTGTCTCATATCGGGAGTATATACTGGGGCGTATGGCATCGCGGTTCATCCACCTCCACACCCACTCGCACTACACCTTCCTCCAGGCGCTGCCCAAGATCGACGAGCTCGTCGAAAAAGCGAAGAAAGAAGGCATGGACGCCTTGGCGCTCACCGACGGCGGCAACATGCACGGCGCGATCGAGTTCTACAAAGCGGCGACCAAGGCGGGCGTGAAGCCGATACTGGGGGTCGACGCCTACCTCGCGCCGCGCTCGCGCCTCGATCGCGACCCGAACGTGGACGCCAAGCGCTCGCGCATCGTGCTCCTCGCCGAGAACAACACGGGCTACAAGAACCTCCTCGCCATGGTCACGAAGTCGTGGACCGAAGGATTCTATGAGCGCCCGCGCATGGACAAGGAGCTCCTGCGCGCTCACAAAGAGGGCGTCATCGCGATCATCCCCTCCTTCGCGGGCGACGTCGCGCAGCACCTACGCGCCGGCGACGCGGACGGCGCGGCCGCGTCGCTCTCAGAATTCAAAGGCATTTTTGGGAATGATAACGTCTTCCTCGAGATTACGCACCATCCAAAAGTCGCTGGCCACGAAGACTTGCAGCAGAAGATCATCGCGCTCGCGCGCGAGACCGATACGCCGCTCCTCGCGCAGCACGACGTCTATTATCTCGACCCCGCCGACCGCGCTGCGACCGAGATCATGCGCCGTATCCAGCAAGGCAGCCGTGGCCGGAACGAGGATGAGGACTTCTCTTTCATCAGCGAGGCAGCTGCCGAAAAGTTATTTACAGATACGCCGGAGGCGATCGAGAACTCGCGCAAGATCGCCGATCGCTGCAACCTCTCATTCGAGCTCGGCAAATGGACGTTCCCTGCGGTACCGGTGTCGCCTGGCTTTAAGAATCATGACGATGAACTGCGCAAAAAGGCCTATGCAGGGATCAAGACGCGCGGCCTCGAAGAGACGGCGGAGGTGACCGACCGCATCGACTACGAGCTCAACATCATCATCACCAAGGGCTTCGCCGTCTACTACCTGATCGTCGCTGACCTCCTTAATTACGCCAAGAGCGCCGGCATCTTCACCACGACGCGCGGCTCGGCCGCCGGCAGCTTCGTCGCCTACCTGATCGGGATCACGAACGTGAATCCCCTCTTCTACAAGCTGCCGTTCGAGCGCTTCTTGAACCCGGAGCGCCCCAAGGCGCCAGACATCGACATGGACATGGCCGACAACCGCCGCGACGACATGATCGCCTACGCCAAGCGCAAATACGGCGAGGATCATGTCGCGCAGATCGGCACCTTCGGCACGATGATGGCGCGCGCGGCAGTGCGCGACGTCGCACGCGCCTTGGGCCACTCCTACACCACGGGCGACCGCATCGCCAAGCTCATCCCGATGGGCTCGCAGGGCTTCCCGATGACGATCGACCACGCGCTCGAGCTCGAGCCGGACCTGAAGGCGCTCTATGACGAGGACGACGAGTCGCGCGAGATCATCGACCTCGCGAAGCGGATCGAGGGCTGCGTGCGGCACGTCGGCGTGCACGCGGCGGGCGTCGTGGTCGCGCCGACGCCCATGGTCGAGTGGGCGCCCGTCCAGCCCGACCCCAAGGGCACCGGCAAGCTGATCACGCAGTACGACATGTACTCGATCACCGACGAATACGGCGGCGTCGGCCTCCTCAAGTTCGACTTCCTCGGCATCAAGAACCTCGCGATCCTCGCCGACGCCGTACGGCGGGTCAAGGAGACGCGCGGGATCGAGATCGACATCGAGAACATCCCGATCGACGACGCGAAGACCTTCGAGATGCTCGCGCGCGGCGAGACGGAGGGTACCTTCCAGCTGAACGGCTCCGGCATGACGCGCTGGCTCAAGGAGCTCAAGCCCTCGACGATCCACGACATCAACGCGATGGTCGCGCTCTACCGTCCGGGCCCGATGGAGACGATCCCGCAGTACATCGAGCGCAAGCACAATCCGCGCTTGATCCACTTCCTGGATCCAAGGATGAAGGAGTACCTCGACTTCTCCTACGGCCTGCTGGTCTACCAGGACGATGTGCTCCTCACGGCGATCAAGCTCGCCGGCTACTCGTGGCTCGAGGCGGACGCCTTGCGCAAGGCCATGGGCAAGAAGATCCCTGCCGTGATGATGGCGGAGAAGGAGAAGCTCTTGAAAGGCTTCGTAGATTTCGGCAAGCTCTCGAAGGACAAGGCCGAGAAGCTGTGGCTCCTCATCGAGCCCTTTGCGGCGTACGGATTCAACAAGGCGCATGCCGCAAGCTACGGCAAGGTCGCGTACCAGACTTCCTATCTGAAAGCGAATTATCCGGTCGAGTATCTCGCCGCCGTCCTCACTGCCGACGCCGGCGACACCGAGGCGATCGCCATCTTCGTCGCCGAAGCGAAGCGTATGGGGATCCCGGTCTTGCCGCCCGACGTGAACGAGAGCGGCACGGACTTCACCGTCGTCGGCGACGCGATCCGGTTCGGCCTGACGAGCATCAAGAATTTCGGTGAAGGGATCTCTGCCGCCATCATCGAGGAGCGCAACGCGCGCGGCCACTACACAAATCTCGCCGACTTCCTCTCTCGCGTCGGCAGCAAGAACCTCAACCGCAAGTCGCTCGAGTCGCTGATCAAGTGCGGCGCGCTCGACTCGCTCGGCAACCGCGGCACGCTCCTCGAGAACATCGAGACGATGCTCGCCTTTCATCGCGACGCGACCGCCGAGGCGCCACAAGACTCGCTCTTCGGCGCCACCTTCCACGCAGCACCGACTCTCACGCTCCCCGAGGGCGCGCCTGTCTCGCTCATGGACAAGCTCGTCTGGGAGAAGGAGCTCCTCGGCATCTACGTCTCGGGTCACCCGCTCGACGCGCACTCGCGCTACACCGAGAAGTCGGGCATCTCGATCTCAAAGATAAAGTCCGAACCGCGTGCGGGCCAGGCGATCATCCTGCCGGCGCTCGTCGCCGAGTCGCGCTCGATCCTTACGAAGAGCGGCGAGAAGATGGCGTTCTTGAAGCTCGAGGATAAGACCGACGCGCTCGAGGCGGTCATCTTCCCCAAGCTCTACAAGGAGCACGCGGCCGTCATCGCACCGGGCTCCTGCATCCTCGTCAAAGGCAAGGTGTCCGTCCGCCAGGGCGAACCCTCCATCGCCATCGATGAGCTGAAGCCGCTTAAGGTGTGATATATTCGCTCTTATGGAACACGGCGCAGATAAGGAACGCGATCATAAGAAGCTCGGCAAAGAGCTCGATTTATTTACGTTTTCAGAACTCGTCGGCTCCGGCCTCCCTCTCTGGACCCCGAAAGGCACGACCCTTCGCAACCTCCTCGACGACTTCGTGTGGGAACTCCGCGAAGCGCAGGGATTCGAAAAAGTTGAGATCCCGCACATCACGAAGAAAGATCTCTATGAAAAGAGCGGCCACTGGGACAAGTTCAAGGACGACCTCTTTCATGTGACGACGCGCGAGGGCGATGAGTTCGCGCTTAAGCCGATGAACTGTCCGCATCACACGCAGATCTACGCGCGCCGCCCCTGGAGCTATCGAGAACTCCCCCAGCGTTATGCGAACACGACGATGTGCTATCGCGACGAGCAGTCAGGCGAATTGAACGGCCTCTCGCGTGTCCGCGCGTTCACCCAAGACGACGCGCACACGTTCTGCCGCGAGTCACAGGTCCGCGAGGAGTTCTCGCGCATCTGGGACATCATAAACACGTTCTACGGTACGTTCGGCTTCCAGCCGAAAAAGATCCGCTTGTCGTTCCATGACCCTGCGCATCCGGAGAAATATTTGGGTGACAAGAGCCGCTGGGCGCTCGCCGAGAGCATCTTGCGCGACATCGCGAGCGAGAAAGGCGCTGAGACCATCGATGGTGTCGGCGAGGCTGCATTTTATGGACCGAAACTCGACTTCATGGCCGAAGACTCCCACGGACGCATGTGGCAGGTCGCGACGATCCAGCTCGACATGAACATGCCCGAGAGATTCGATCTCACCTGCATCAACGAAAACGGAGAAAAAGAACGTATCGTCATGATTCACGCTGCGATCATGGGTTCGATCGAGCGGTTCCTCGCCGTACTCATCGAACACCTGCAGGGAGCCTTCCCGCTCTGGCTCGCGCCGGTCCAGCTCGCCGTGCTCCCGGTCGGCGAAGCCCACGAGGCATACGCGAAGGACATTCTCGACGAGCTCAAAAAGGCAGGCATTCGTGCCGAGATGCGCACTGGCGACTCTCTCGGTAAGCGCATCCGCGAGGTGAAGACTGAAAAGATCCCGGGACACATCGTCGTCGGTGATGAAGAGGTGAAGAACGGCACGGTTACGATCGAGAACAACCGCCAAGGTGACGGGGCGACCGTGAAGCTCTCGGAGATGCTCCCACCGATGCTTGAACACATCAAGAACCGCACGGATATATAAAAGAAGAGCCCCGCGAAAGCGGGGCTCTTCTTTACTCAAATCTTAGGCGCCGAGTACTGAAAGTGCGCGGGTGAGGGCGAGCTTGGCGCCAGTGACGCCGACCGAGTAGCTCGAGTCGATAGCCGTCGCGAGCGAGGAGACCATCTTCTCGAGCATCGGCGTCGTGATACGGGCGCAGCGGCGCGCGAGGTCTGCGTCGCAGGGCGTGCCGTCGATGCGAGCGCGGTACACGTCGTCTATCAAGAAGACCGTGTCCGAGAGCAGCTTCTCCGGCGAACCGCCGCCGCGCACGTGCTGGCGCAGTCCCGCAAAGACCGCGGCGCGGTCGCCCTCGATCAGCGCGGCTGCGAAGCCGCGCGTCGAGGCCGGCGTCGACGTCGCAGCTGGCACAGTCGGTGCCGGCTCGATCGGTTCGATATAGTCGTAGATCGGCTCCACCTTCTCATAGACCGGCTCGGTGCGCACGGGCGCTGCCTCACGCGGCTTTGGCGTCGCGTGGCTGCGCGAAAGCCCCTTCACGATGTCGTCGATCGAGAGCGCACCGCCCTTCGCGAAGGACTTGAACCCTTCATACGAAGAGTATCCGCGCGGCGCGTCCGGCAACTCTGCTGGCTCGGACGCATACGCGACCGGCTCCGGTACGACTGGAACTGGCATCACGGGAACGGCCACCGGCTCGAAGCGCTGCGCGTTGATGGCTTCAGAGACACGAGCAACGAAGGCGCCGATCATGCCGTTCATCCACGGCGCGACGATGAAGAGCACGACATACGCGATCGCGAGCGACGCGAGCACGAGCGCAATCCAATAGATCGCCGTACCGATGGTTCCGAGATCGAGGCCGGTGTACGGGATCTGAGAAAGATAGAGGTATGCGAGCGGCTGAGCACTGACGCGCGGAAGTGCCGAGAGCGTGATCGTCGGCGTCGCTGCTCCGCCACCGCCGCCATTACCGCCGACTCCCCCGCCACCGCCTCCGCCTGCGCCCGGCGGCGGGGTGACCGCTAAGGTCGCCGCGCAGGTGAGCGTCTGGCCGTTCATCGCGCGGAACGTGCCCGTGTAAGTCGTATCGGCGCCGGGCGAGACGGAGGCAGAGCCAGGCGTACTCGTGCCGGTCGCGATGCCGTGATCGATGTCGACCGTCGAGATGAGACTCCCGCCCCACGAGAGGGTCGCAGCGTTGCCTTGGACGATGCTCGTCGGTGCGATCGTGAGCGTACACGCGGGCGTGCCACCGCCACCGCCGCCCGTGATCGTGACCGCCGCTGTACAGGTCGCCGTCGCGCCGCTCGGGCTCGTGACCGTTCCGGTGAAGGTCGTGTCAGCCGTGAGCGCACCCGAATTCACGGAGCCGCCGTTCGCCGGAGAGACAGAGCCTATGCCCTGGTCGATCACGAACGTGTTCGCGTTCGTCGTCGCCCACGTGAGCGCTGTATTAGAACCAGACGCGACGGACGTCGGGTTCGCCGTGAGCGTACAGGTCGGCGCGCTCGGAGGCGGCGGGGTCGTCGTTACGGTGACCGTTGCAGAACACGTCGACGAGCCGCCAGAGCCGATTGCCGTGCCCGTGTAGGTCGTCGTGTTCGTCGGTGAGACTGACGTCGTACCGCCGGCGACCGGCGTCACGACGCCGACGCCGCTATTGATGAAAAAGCTTGAGGCGTTCGTAGTGCCCCACGAGAGCGTCGAGGCACTCCCTGCCGTGATAGTTGCAGGACTCGATGAGAGCGTGCACGTCGGCGCAGCCGGAGGCGGAGGCGGAGGCGGAGGCGGAGGCGGCGGGGGCGGCGGCGGGGGCGTCGCGACCGTGAGCGTCGCGGCGCAAGAGGAGGTACCGCCCGGGCCAGAGACGGTGCCGGTGTAAGTCGTGGTATTCGTCGGCGCGACAGATGTCGAGCCGCCCGAGGCGGGGCGTGCGCCGATGCCGTTGTCGATACTGAAAGAGGTAGCTGAACCGCCCGTCGCCCATGAGAGCGTCGAGGAGTTGCCCGTCGTCATGCCTGCAGGATTTACAGAAAGAGAGCAGGTCGGCACCGGCGGCGGCATGACCGTTATCGTCGCCGAGCAGGAGACCGGGCCATTCGCACCGACGCCGGTGGCGTTGTAGGTCGTGGTGACGCTCGGCGTGATGACCTGGAAGCCACGCGTCGAGATCGTGCCGATGCCGTTGTCGATCGACAGCGAGGTGATGTCGCTCGACCAGCCCCAGGCGAGCGTCGCGCTCTGCCCGTAGGCGATCTGCGGCGGATTAGCGACGAGGATACACTGCGACGTCACCGGCGCGCCGGATGCGCCCGTACCCGTGCCGCCGCTTGTACCGCCGGCAGGAGCAGCACCATCTCCCGTTCCCGCGCTCGTGCCGCTGTCTCCTTGACCCGCGGAACTGCCACTGTCGCCTGAACCCCCTGAACTGCCAGCATCTCCTGCGCCACCAGAACCGCCGCTATCGCCTGAGCCGCCCGAGGAACCGCCGTCTCCTGCGCTACCGCCGTCACCACCGTCGCCACTACCGTCCGCGAGCGCATGCTGGATGCCGAAATAGGTCATCTCGTGATACTGCTGCAGCACAAAACCGCGCGAGAACGCGAGAATCATGAAGAGCACTATGAGTGAGAGTGAATACCGAAGAGGCATTATCCTATTTCCGAAACGCCTCGTGTGAGACGTACCGGAAAAGGGATCCGTTGAGGGTATGTGATACCCCCAACGGCTCCGAATGAACTACTGCGCGGTCAAACGTCTATTCGTTCCGCACTTCCCATACATGGATAGGGTTTGATTGATTCGCGAACTCGTAGCGGTGAACGGCGATGACCGGTTCGAGAACGGATCCCACATTGTCGCTTTGAATAAGGACCGCTTCGAACTCCTCGAGTGCTACCGTGATGGGAATAATCACCCACCCTCGATTACCCGTCGAGACCCACTGGCTGATCAACACGTTCCCCTGCGCCGGCTGCTGGAACTGCTTCAGGTACGCATTGTACTTCTGAGCGCGCTCTGCAGAAGAATCTCCTGGACGAATGTCCAGCACCGGCTCTTTTTTAAGGAACCGAACGAGAAATCGTCCATCGAGCGGCCGCGCTTTGCGCTCTGCGAGCATTTCGCCAAACGGGGCCTTGGTGAAGACCTCGTAGTACGGCAGCATACCCTTCTTGTTGATGTCATCACGCGTGAGATTCTTCTCCCGCTGACTCTTGGCATCTTCATACTTCTGCTGCCAAAAACCATTCGGCCGATCCGCCATGAAGTTAATTTGCAGGGCGTATTGACTGAACGCGTGTACCTTCGGAGGTGTCGCGCGCTGCGCAGTATCTGCTGCAGTTGCCGGAGCCGCTGCCTGTTGCGTTACCACGGGAATGGCGACGTTGAGGCAGGTCGTGGACATGAGGGGCTGGCCTTTGTAGACCAAGACCTGCTCCTTCGGCTGGCACTTGCGGTGCCAGACGCCCCACGATGCTCCTTTCGCATCCGTGACCGTCAGCAGATTATCTTTCAGGAACATGCCGTCCTTACACGGCACGATACTGAAGTTCGCATCGCCGGCGATCGCCGCTGCAGCGCCCTCGCATCCTTCAAACGGCAGCCCGGGGTGGGCCTCCGCCATCTGGCGTACGAGGACATCGCACGAGACGCGCATCTCCTTCGCTGCAAGCTTCTTGTCGCGCAGGAGCGCGGCCAGTTGCTCTTTCGAGCGCGGCTTGTACTCCTTTGCGACACCTTCGCCCGCACCCTTGCCGAACTTCTTGAAGGGTTGGAGCGAGGACATCGCGCTCGGCGCTTTCGCGCCGGCCGGTGCCGGATCGCTTGCTGAGGGAGCTGCTGGCGCTACTGCCGGTTTCGCCGTTTGCACGACTACTGCCGGCGTCGGATCGGCTTTCGCCGCCTTCACGGCCTCCGCCTGCTTTTGCGCGGTTGTCGCGCAGCCAGCAAGCGAAAGGGCGAGTACTGCTACCGCCAATTGCGTTCTCATCGAGAACTCCTTTTCGCTATGCCGCTTCCGCGGCGGTTGAGATTGGCGAGGCACAGGCGGAGACAGTAGCTTCACTGCTCCACTGCACGCCCCAGCTGTAGCGGCTGCCGGACAGCGCTATGAGATACAGGGAAATCATTCTCCCTTCCCATTTTACTGACCAGACTTCCGCAGGTCGCGGCTCGCTAAAGCCGACGACCACGTCCTGCACGACTCCGCGTCCGACGACGACCTGAAAGGTGTCGCCCTTCTGGACGATCACCTTCTCGCCGTCTTCTGCGGTCATACGGAGGAACTCGAAGAATACTTCATTCGGGAATCCAACCTGCTTGAACGCGTCCACCTTCCTGCTCATCGCTTCGTCTCTCGACGCCGCGAAGGGCTTCAGGTTCGAGCCGGTCCATTGATGCGCAATAAGGTCCGCCGCACGCACCTCCTTGTCGAGGAGATACATTGCAGCGACGATGATTGCGACAGTCGTGATGAAGCGCAAGGCTTGCACCGTGATGACACCAAGCTTGTGCAGCATGACGCCTCCTCCTCTGATGAATGGGTTGGAAAGATCAGCTCTCCCCGTTGCGGAGAGTCACGCAATTTCGGGCGTTAGCCCGAAATTGCGTGACTCTCAACAAAGTCTGCAGTCACGACGAAGCGATCCGACTTTTCGCCGAATGAATTGCAGGTCGACAGCGTCAGCACCCTGCCCTTCACTGTGAGTGTGATCGCCCCGTCGTTCGCGTTCTCTTTCGTCATCGTACGCACTCGATAGGTGTACGCCATATCGGATGAATATACGGTTATGATGTCGCCAGCGACGAGCTTCTGGATGCCGTTGAAGGTCTTATACACCGGATTCTTAACGACCGGCAGATAACTCGAATGGCCGAAGAGCACCACATTGCCGTTCTCGTTCAGGCGCGCCGTCGTCGGGTACCGCACTGCACCCGAGAGAAGCCATTTATCAAGCTCTTCGATGTTGGTCGTCGTCGGGTTCACCACCGGCGCCGTGAGATTGATGACCGGAATCTCGATCCGCACTGGCAGCTCAGGTCCCGTGACCGGTACGGGCGCGGGTACAGCCTGTGCCGCGTCCGCCACGGATGAGGTCTGCGCGGCGGCTGCGACGGACGGCAACAGGTCGAGCGTACCGAGGATCGCGATATTCGCACTGAATACCAATGCGAAAATGCCGAGGAACGTCCATTTCCTAGCATACGCCTGTGCGCCGGCTGTAAACAGCCGAGCAGTGATGTCTATGACGCCACCCATATCTTCTTTCCAATAAATACACCAATCTGTCAAATTTGTCAAGATGACCGCGTTCATGCAAAAAACTTGACAGCAAAAGTACCTTGTGGTATGTAATATCTACCGTATGCAAATGACTACTTTCGGGGCAGACAACCGCGAGACGTCCACGAACGCGCTGGCGGTCGTTGGCTTTATCGCACTCGTGGGCGCGGGCATCTATCTCGCCGTCTACTCGACGCGCTTCGTGCCGTCGGTCGTCGGCGGGATCGGCAGTGCCGCGGTCTATATCGGTTCGGTCTTCTCGCACGGGCCTGACGCTACCCTATCGGTCGTCCCGAACGCGTCCTCCACGCCGGTGACCGAGGCCTCCTCGACGCCGGTCGCGTCCAGTGTGGGCGGTACGCAGGCAGTCACGCCGACCGCCGGTCCCGAGACGAGCGGTGCGTACGCGATCGACGGCGCCACGACGACGCCAGTGGTCACGACCGGGCTCCCTGACTTCATCGCGACAATCGATTCGATCGGCTATCTCGCGACCTCCTCGGCTGACTCGTTCGTCGCAAGCTCGACGGTGCCCGCGGGCGACCGTCCCGCAGTCCGCTTTACGATCAAGAACGTCGGCGGCACCGCGACCGGGCTCTGGCGCTTCAGCGCATCGATCCCGACGCAGACGGCCTACCTCTATCAGTCGCAGCAGCAGCAGACGCTCGGCCCGGGCGATTCGATCCAGTACACGCTCGGCTTCGACCAGGCGAACCGCGGCGCGAACCAGATGATCTCGGTCACCGCGAACTACGACCGCGGCGTGAACGAGTCGAACTTCAATAACGACAGCGCCTCCGCGACGCTCACGATCCTCGGCAATTAAACAGACAAAAAAGCGCCGCCCCTCGCGGGGCGGCGCTTTTGCTTTCTCTACACGTCCAGGTTCGCCAGCTTCGCGTTCGATTGGATGAACGACTTGCGCGACGCCACGTCCGTGCCCATGAGGATGTCGAAGATGCGGTCCGCCGCCTCGGCGTCCTCGATATTCACGCGCTTCAAAACGCGACGCGCCGGATCCATCGTCGTCTCCCACAGCTCGCTGGGGTTCATCTCACCCAAGCCCTTGTAGCGCTGGATGTTCGCCTTGGCCGGCTTTTTCGTCGTCACCTCCTCCTCTGCCGGGGCCTCCTCCTGCTCGAGCGGATTCTCTGACACGTCGGCAGCGCCGACGCCGAACTCTTTCAGCACGGATGCTTTTTCCTTATCCGAGTATGCATAGGCGATAGACTTCCCTTTCGAGATCTTGTAGAGCGGCGGCTGCGCGATGTAGACGAACCCGCCCTCGATGATCGGACGGAAGTGGCGGTACAGGAGCGTGAGGAGGAGCGTGCGGATGTGCGCGCCGTCGACGTCAGCATCGGTCGCGATAATGATCTTGTGGTAGCGCAGCTTCGAGAGGTCGAACACATCGCCGATCGCCGTACCCATGGCGACGACGAGCGCGCGGATCTCTGCCGAGGCGAGCATGCGGTCGATGCGCGCGCGCTCAACGTTCAAGATCTTGCCGCGAAGCGGGAGGATCGCCTGCGTGCGGCGGTCACGGCCCTGCTTCGATGAGCCGCCGGCCGAGTCGCCCTCCACGATGAAGAGCTCGCTCTCCTCGGCGCTCTTGGTCTGGCAGTCGGCGAGCTTGCCCGGCAAGGTCATGCCCTCGAGCGCCCCCTTGCGCAGCACCGAGTCCTTCGCGGCCTTCGCGGCCTTGCGCGCCTTGAGTGCGATGAGCACCTTGTTCACGATCGCCTTGGCGTCATCCGGATTCTCTTCGAGGAATGCTGCGAGCGCCTCGCCGAAGACGGTCGCCACCGCGCCCTGCGCCTCGACTGAGCCGAGCTTGGCCTTGGTCTGACCCTCGAACTGGATCTCAGGGAGCTTCACCGACACGACGGCCGTGATGCCCTCGAGCACGTCGTCGCCCGTGAAGTTCTCGTCCTTCTCCTTGATGATGTTCGCGCTGCGGCCGTAGGTATTCAAAGAGCGCGTGAGCGCGGTCTTAAAGCCGGTGATGTGCGTGCCGCCCTCGCTGTTGTAAGTGTTGTTGGCGAAGGCGGTGATACGCGGCGTAATGTCATCGACGTACTGCAGCGCCACCTCGACCTCCACCTTATCGACCTCGCGGTCGACGTAGAAGATGTTCTTGTGCACCGGCGCCTGGTACTTGTTGATGAAGGCGACAAGCGACTTAAGCCCGCCCTCGAAGTAGAAGGTCGTCGAGGGGACGTCGAGCTTGCGGTCGCGGAGGAAGATCATGTCCGACTCGAACGCCTCCTTGCTCGCGCGCGCGTCATAGATCGCGATGCGGACGCCCTTCACCAGGTACGCCTGCTGGCGCAGGTGCGTCACGATCTTGTCCCAATTCCACTCGATCCCCTCCTTGAAGATGGTCACGTCCGGCTTGAAGTAGACAATCGTGCCGTGCGCCTTCGTCGAGCCGACCTTCTTTACCTTCGCCACGGGCTTGCCGATCTTGTACTCCTGCACGTGCATCCCGCCGTCCTGGTGCACCACGACCTTCGTGTGCTCCGAGAGCGCATTCACCACCGAGGCGCCCACGCCGTGAAGGCCGCCGGAGACCTTGTACGCGTCGTTGTCGAACTTGCCGCCAGCGTGGAGCGTCGTCATGATCGTCTCGAGCGCCGAGACCTTGGTCTTGGGGTGGATGCCCACCGGGATGCCGTTGCCGTTGTCGGCGACGCGCACGTAGCCGTCAGGGAGGAGCGCTACCTCGATATCGTCGCAGCGGCCGGCCATCGCCTCGTCGCGCGCGTTATCGAAGATCTCCCAGACCAGGTGATGGAGGCCGTCGGTACCCGTGGTACCGATATACATGCCTGGGCGCTTGCGTACCGGCTCGAGCCCCTCGAGCACCGTGATAGACGACGCATCATACGCCTTCTTTTTCGGCTCTTTTTCTGCTGTTTTAGCCATGAAAATGCTCGTCGTTTACGTGCTCCTAGTATAGCACAAAATGGGTTGTTTATCTCCCCATCTCTGCGAGCGGCCTAGGTGTTGAACCACATATTTCGTTGGCCTATTTTTTGCACCAAAAACGTTATTCAACATTTGTCCTATAGGCTATTATATGAACATGCAAATGATCCCGATTCACGACCAGAAGAAGATGGCGATCCGAGCGGCGGTCTTGCGGACGCTCTATATCGGCGGGACGCTTTCGCTTATGATGCTTGCGCCAAGGACGACCCGACTCATAGGGAGCCTCGACCGAGGCAAGACGCACCGTAACGACCTCTATCGGCGGATTCGAAACGCAAAGAACCTTCTGAAACACCAAGGGTTGGTACGAGAGGATGAGCGCGGGATGTTGAAGCTCACCGAACATGGGCAACGACGAATTGAACGAGTGTTGCTCAAGGAGTACGTCATCCCGCCTCAGGTATTGTGGGATGGTAAATGGCGCGTCCTGATGTTCGATATCAGGGAGAGGAGGCGGCGTGTCCGATCACGATTGCGACAATTACTCCAAAGTGCGGGTTTCGTTAGGCTTCAGGATAGCGTTTGGGTACATCCCTACCCGTGCGACGAGTTCGTCCAACTCATTCGCGCGCATTTGGCGAGCGGTGTCGGCGAACTGCGATCTATCGTCGCCGAAGCGCTCGAATCAGACGGGCGACTTCGCGAACATTTCCACCTCCTCTGAGATTCACGCTTTGTCCTATAGGATCAATTATGAATACAGCCAAATGGGTGTCGTCGTAATCAGCCCAGGTGGGACTGGTCGTTCCAGGTCACGAGGCGCCAGCCAAGCGCCGGGTCGTCATGCTTCGCATAGGTGATCCCGGTGTTTGTCGTCGAGATATGGTGGAGGAGCTGCACGAACTCGCGCTTGGTGAAATGCGAACCGAAGATCATCGCACCGACGATGACGCGCAAGAAGCCGCCGTGCGTGACCACGCAGATGCGCTCGGCGGGATGCTCTTCAATCATCGCGACCACCGCCCTCGCTCGCTCAAGGAGCTCCGCAAAGGTCTCTTCGTCTGAGTGACGGTAATGATGGTCGTCGGCCGCCGCGCGGATCGCTTCGAGCGCGCTCTGGCGCTCGGGGTGCTCCCACTGCAGGCCGACCACATGCGACGGCTCGAGCCATTCGCCGAGCAACGCGTTCGCCTCGTGCGGGACGCCGGTCGCCTCCGCTATTGCGGCGGCCGTGTCGTGCGCGCGCACGAACGGGCTCGTGATGATCGCATCGACCCCGATGCGCTTCACGCGCTCGGCGACGAGCCGCGCCTGATCCCTCCCCGTCTCCGTCAGTTCAGCGGTAGCGCCGATGTGCACGCGCGTCGCGTTCTCCTCGCTCTCGCCGTGCCGGACGAAGTAGACGTGCTTCTCCATATCAGCGGATCTCGTAGCCCTTCTCACGGAGCGCGACGTAGATCTGCTCCATCGTCGCGTTCACTTCTTCATCCGTGAGCGTGCGCTCGAATGATTGGAAGATGAGGCGATAGGCGTACGACACGCGGCCGTCTTTCTCAAATCGGTCAAACTGATCGAGCCGTTGCAAGAGCTCTCCTGCGTTCGCGTGCAAAAGCGTCTCAATCGCACTCCCTTCTGTGCCGGAGGGTACCCACAAAGCAATGTCGCGTGCGATGAACGGATACACCGAGAACGGAACGTACGCGCCGAGTTCTGCGCGTTTCGGCTCATAACCTTTCCCAATCGCCTCAAGATCAATCGCAGACAACGGAATTTCATTTCCGCCCGAATTTTGCGCGAGAATGCCGCTAAGCTCATCGCCACCGGTCGGAGCCTCAGACATCGCCAAATGAATCTGTTCCCCATTATTCGTAAATGTCGTACCGATCTCGAAGAGTTTGGGCTTCTGCTTCGGTGCGAGTACGAGCGGCGCGTAATGCCGCGCGGTCTCGAGCGCCTCTTTCATATTCTCGGCAAGCGCGGTGCGGAGAGCAGGTTTCGACTGGTCGAGCGGATTGGCGAGCACGACATCGCCCTTCTTCGCGAATGACTGCGTCGAAACCTCGGTGAAGTTGCGCTCAGTGAGGAAGTCCTTCACCTTCTCGATCCCGCGATAGCGCGCCTGGTCGACTACCCCGCCAAGCATCGGGAGTTCTGTCGCCGGCAAGCGGTCGTAGCCCAAGATACGGCCGACTTCTTCGACCAAGTCCTCTTTGATCGTGATGTCATTGCGTTCGAAGGGCGGCGTCACGGTGAACGTGTCCCCCGCGACAGCCGTCTCGAGCCCGAGCCGTTTGAAGACGCTCGCGACCTCGTCATGAGAGAAATCAGAGCCGAGAATGCCATTAATCTCTGCAAGCGAGACAGACACCGCTCGACGAGGTTCGGGGCGAGCAGGATACACGTCAACGACGCCCGCGACCTCTCCGCCCGCGATCTCGTAGATGAGCGCGAGCACATCGCGCATCCCGTAGGCCGCAAGCTCTGGCGACGGCCGGTTCTGGAAGCGGAGCGACGCATCGGTGAAGAGATGCAGCTTCTGCGCACTCTTGCGCGTCGTCGTGCCGTCGAAGTTCGCCGACTCGACGACCAGGTCGATGGTCTCGCCATCGAGCTCTGCCGCCTTGCCGCCCTTGATGCCCGCAAGCGCGATGGGCTTGTCTGCATTCGCGTCGGTGATGAGCGTGATGCTCGGCGCGAGCGTGTAGGTGTCGCCCGTGAGCGAGGTGATCTCTTCTCCGTCTCGCGCGGCGCGTACTCCGATCGCATATGCGCCGTCCTTCTGCACGAGCCTCTTCGCATCAAACGCATGGAGCGACTGGCCGACATTCAGCATCACATAGTTCGTCGCGTCGACGACGTTGTTGATCGAACGCTGCCCCACCGCCTCGAGCGCCTCGCGCAGCCACGCGGGCGATGGCGCGACCTTGACGCCCTTCACGAGTGCGCCCATGTAGCGCAAGCACTTCTTCTCGTCCTCGATCGTCACCGCGAGTTCGGATATCTGCGGGAACATGGGAACTGCGTCGCGGAGCGGATCCTTAGCCAGTGGTACATCGAGGATCGCCGCGAGATCCTTGGCGAGCCCGCGATGCGAGAGACAGTCTGCCGCGCGGTTCGGGAGCACCTTCACGTCCATCACGTCGCCCGCTGCCTCCTCGATCTCGAACGCATGGAAGGTATAGGCGTCAGAGATCTGCTCCGCGCTCGGGAGCGGATCAGTGAAATAGCCCTGCAGCCAATTGCGCGAGATCTTCATACCTTCTTCTCGTCGAACGCGTAATTGAAACGGATATCGCCAGAATGGAAGAGCCGGATGTCCGGGATCCCGTACTTGATCATGATGAGCCGCTCGAGCCCGCCGCCGAAGGCGAACCCTTGCATCTTCTCCGGGTCGAGGCCGGCATTCTTGATCACGTTCGGGTGGAGCATCCCCGCACCCGTCACCTCGAGCCAGCGCCCCTCCTTGCCCGGCGCCTCAAACCACACGTCCACCTCGACCGAGGGCTCCGTGAAGCCGAAGAACGAGGGGCGGAAGCGCACCTTCGCTTCCGGACCGAAATATTCGCGATAAAAGCGATCGAGCGTCCCCTTCAAGTGCGCGAGCGTCACCGTCCCCGTCGGCCCGACGGCGAATCCGTCGAGCTGGTAGAACTGCGCCTCGTGCGTCATGTCGGTCGCCTCGTTGCGGAAGACTTTCCCCGGATTGATCATGCGCATCTCGGTCTCGCCCGAATTCGCCATGTCTTCGAGCTTGCGCATCGTGACCGAGGTCGCGTGCGTGCGGAGCACCTTGCCGGGCTCGCCCTTCACCCAGAAGGTGTCCTGCATGTCGCGCGCCGGGTGATCCTCGGGGACGTTGAGCGCGGTGAAGTTGTGCCAGTCGTCCTCGAGCTCCGGGCCGTAGGCGATGCCGAAGCCCATCCGGCCGAAGATGGCGGCGGCCTCGCGGATCGCGACATTGATCGGGTGGAGACGCCCTTCGGGATTCATGCTGAAAATATACCAGATTATGGTAGAATGACGACATTATGGCGCCAGAAGTGCTCGCGTATCCTTTTCTTTTTCTCGCGATATTCTTCGAATCTTTCGTCCTCGTGACGCTCCTCTCGAAGCCCGCGCGCTCCGCTCGTACCCGCGCGCTTTCGGCCGAGTCGCCCTCGGTCGCAATCATCGTCCCTTGTTGGAATGAAGAAGCGACGGTCGGCCGCACCTGCGAGACGCTCCTCGCGCTCGACTACCCCTCTGACAAGCTCGAAATCATCCTCGTCGACGACGGCTCGACCGACGCGACGCCCGCGGCGATGGCTCGCTTCGCCGACCATCCGCAGGTGACCGTCATCCGCAAGGAGAATGGCGGCAAACATACAGCATTGAATGCCGGCCTCGCGATGACGCAGGCAGAGTTCATCGGCTGCCTCGATGCCGACTCGTTCGTCGAGCCGGATGCGCTTAAGGAGATCATCCCCGCCTTCGCAGATGCGAAGGTCGGCGCCGTGACGGCCGCGATGTCCGTCGCGAGCCCGACAAACATCCTCCAGCACATGCAGAACGCCGAGTACACGTTCGGTATCACGCTACGCCACTCGCTCGCGTCCTTAAACGGCCTCTACGTCACCCCGGGACCGTTCTCGTTCTACCGCCGGAGCGCGCTCGACGAGGTGGGCGAATTCCGCCACGGCCACCAGACAGAAGATATGGAGATGGCGCTCCGCCTCCAGCGCGAAGGCTTCGCGATCGAGAACGCGCCGCGCGCTCGCGTCTACACCAAGTCGCCCGACACCATCGGCAAACTTGTGAAGCAGCGCACGCGCTGGACGACCGGCTTTATCAGGAACGTGCTGGGCGAATACCGGTCGCTTATCGGCAAACGGCGCTACGGCGTCCTCGGCATGCTCGTCCTCCCGGTAGCTGTGACTGCGATTCTGAGCGGTATCCTCCTCTTCATGCTCGCCGTCGGCACGATGATCCGCAACCTCTTCACGGCGATCACGATCCGCGCAGGCGTGCCGCTCTCCTACACGCTCGTCCCGCATGGCTCCTTCGACTGGTTCTATGTGCCGGCAGACATGTACCTCGTCCTTGCGGCGGTCACGATGCTCACATCGCTCGGGCTCATCATCGTCGGCAAGCACATTTCACGCACGCCGGGCGCGATCGGCAAGGCGCTCGTCTCGTATGCGCTCTTCTACGGCCTTGTCGCACCGCTGTGGCTTATCCGCTCGACGGCCGACGTCACCTTCGGCCGCTACCGCGGCTGGCGCGCCTGATTCATGAGTATCGCGACCAGGAACGTCCTCATAGCGCTCTTCATCACGATCGTGCTCGTCGGCACGGTGGCTTACGCGGTGAACTACCTGAACAACGCGCGCATTGTCGAGCTCGGCGCGATCGAGGATCAGATCTCGATCGACACGCTTTCGCTCGATACGCAGTTCTCACTGCTTGAGAGCGCGCCGTGCGATTCGATCGCCTCATCGAGCACGCTCGTCGGCAGCCTCGCCGACCTCGGCAACCGCCTCGCCTACGCCGAGAATCAGCTCGGCAACGACAATGCGCAGGTGATCCGCCTGAAGCAGCAATACTCGCTCCTCGAGATCCGCGACTACCTCATCACCAAGCAGCTCGCCGCGGCCTGTGGCACCAAGCCGGTCACCGTCCTCTACTTCTATAGCAACGCCGGCGACTGCAGCGACTGCGACAAGGCCGGCTACGCGCTCTCCTACCTGCGCAACACCTATCCGGCGCTCCGCGTCTACTCCTTTGATTATCACCTCGACCTCGGCGCGCTTAAGACCTTCGTCGGCCTCAATAAGGTCGCTCCAGATTTTCCGGCGTTCATAATAAACGGCAAGAAGTCCTACGGCTTCACCTCGCTCGCCGACCTTGAGAAGCTCTTCCCCAAGGGCGCACTTGCGACGACCACTGCATCTCTCTAGAGCCGCCTCCCAGAATCGAACTGGGGACCTACTCATTACAAGTGAGTTGCTCTACCAACTGAGCTAAGGCGGCTGAAGTTCTATTGTATCTCTTGTGCCTCCGGCTGCGCGGCCTTGAGCCGATCCTTGAACTCGGACAATGTCTTCACGAACGGCCGCGCGCTCTCGCGAGGCGTGAGGTCGATCTCTTCGTGTACGCGCAGGTGCCGCACGAGGCGCGTGAGCAAGCGCTCGGTGAAGCGCACCGCCTGGAGCGAAAGATGCGCGATATCGTGACCGACGCGAGCCGCGATGCGCCGCACCTCGTCGCGCAAGAAGGCGCTCAAGTCGACATGCTCGATGATGAACTCGAGTCGCGAGACCCGCGCGTCAAGTCGCGCGCGCTGCGCTGCAAAGACGCGGGTGCTGCGCCGATCCTCGTACCACGTGAGCGCGATGAAGCCGCAGAGGAGCGCGAGGGTGACGAGGATGAGGACGAGGTTAGCCACGGCGGTTAGCGCGCAGAGAGGCGCGCGAAACGGCTCACCTCGACTCGTTCACCGAACTTCTGGGTCGCCTCGTTCAAGAGCGTGCGGATCGTCTTAGACTCGTCCTTGATGAACGGCTGGTCGATGAGCACCTGGTCGCGGAAGTAGCTCGTCATCTTGCCCTCCATGATCTTCTCCTTCATCTCGGCGGGCTTGTCGCCGATCTCCTTCTCAAAGACGGCTGCGGCCGCCTCGCGCGCGTCAGAGGGGATCTCCTCCGGGCTCACATACTTGGGGTCGGTCGCGGCGACCTGCATCGCTACCTCGCGCGCGAGCGCGCTGAACTCCGGGTTCTTCGCGACGAAGTCTGTTTCGCAGGAGAGAAGCGCCATCGCGCCGATCACGCCCTCGTGCGTGTAGGTGCCGATCGCGCCGGCACCGAGCTCGCGCTCCGCCTTCTTCTCTGCCGCCTCCGACGAGCGTTTGCGCAGGATCACCTCGGCCTTGGCGAGGTCGCCCTCCGCCTCTTCGAGCGCCTTCTTGCACTGCATGACCGAAACGCCCGTCATGTCGCGCAGCTGCTTAATAATGTCCGTCGTGAGTTCCATGATGAATTGTACGTTGAATACGAAAAATAATAGCACATGCGTGCCGGCAGCCGACCCGCACGATCGCCGGCTACGCGGCCTGCCCCTTCGAGAAGGCGGCGGTGAGCTCCGAGAGGAGGAGCTTCACCGTCTCGCGCGACGTGTCGTTCGCGACGATCGGATAGGCGGCCTCCTTGAGGTTGCAGTCCGAGCTCATGATCGCGATGATCGGAATCCCGGCCTCGTTCGCCTCCTTGACCGCATGCTTCTCGTGCTTGGTGTCGACGACGAGGAGCGCGTCCGGGCGCTTCGTCATCGTCGTGATGCCGTCGAGACGCGTCTCGAGGCGGGTCTTCTCGCGACCGAGCATCACGAGCTCGAGCTTGGTGTGCTGCTTGGCGAGCGTGCCTGCAGCAGACTTCTCGGTGAGCTCGGCGAGGCGGTCGATCCTCTTCTTGATCTCTGTCCAGTTGCTGATCGTGCCGCCGAGCCAGCGGGACGCGACATACGGTGCTGCGATATCCTCGGCAGCCTTCTTCACGAGCGCCGCGATCTCAACCTTGCCGCCCACGAAGAGGACGGTCTTGCCCTCCTTGGCGAGCGCGGCCATGGCGCTCTTGGCGGCCTCAAGCTGCTCGGCCGTCTTCACGAGGTCGATGATCTCCTGGCGGCCCTTGGTGCCGACGACGAACGGCTTCATCGACGGGTGACGGCGGCTCTTCACCTGCGCGAAATGCGCCCCTGTGTCGAAGAGGCGCTTGACGTCTGCCGTGCTGCTTTCAGTAGTCATTACCGGCACACTCTACCTTACTTATTTGCCGCCTGCAAGCAGCGGTGGGCGGCAACTGATTTTTGTGCGTGTCGGAGGACGACGGTCCGAGACACAGCACATTTTCAGCCAGAAAATGATGCGTGCACCAAAAATCAGTTGCCGCCCGTAGCGCCCTGGAGCGCCTCCACGATCTTGTCGATACTGCCGGCCATGATCTTGGGCAGATTGTGGAATGATTCGTTGATCCGGTGGTCGGTGACGCGATCCTGCAGATAGTTGTAGGTGCGGATCTTCTCTGAGCGGTCGCCAGTGCCGATCTGCTCCTTGCGCTCGGCCGCATGCTTCTTAGCCTCCTCCTCTTCGTGGAGCTGCTCAAGCTTGGCCGAGAGGATCTGCATCGCCTTCTCGCGGTTGGCGAGCTGGCTGCGCTCCGAGGAGGAGCGCACGTCGATGCCGGTCGGCTTGTGGATCAGCCGGACGGCCGTCTCGACCTTGTTCACGTTCTGCCCGCCCGCCCCTCCCGAGCGCGAGAACTCCATCTCGATGTCGGCCGGATTGATCTCGATCTTGGACTTGGCGCGGATCGGCAGCACTGCAACCGAGGCGGTCGAGGTGTGGATGCGGCCGGACTTCTCTGTCTCGGGCACGCGCTGCACGCGATGGACGCCCGTCTCGTAGCGGAGCGCGTCATAGGCGTCGGCGCCCGATATCTCGAGCGTGAGGTCGTCGACGGCGCGCGTCTTCCAGCCGCGGCTCTCAGCATATTTCTCATACATAGCGCGGAGGTCATGCGCGAAGATAGCGGCCTCGTCGCCGCCTGCGGCGGCGCGCAGTTCGAGCACGACCGAGGTGGGCTTGGACTCCTCCTCTTTCTCTTTGGCGAGGATCTGCTCGATCTCGGCGAGGATCGCCTCCTGGCGCGCGCGGACACGCGCCTCATCCTCCTCGGCCATAGCGAGGAGCTCGTCATCAGAGCCGGCCGAGGCGCGAGCCTCTGCCGCCTCCTTGTCGAGGCGCTCATACTCCTCTGCGAGATACGCAGTCGCAAAGTTCTTTTTGAATTCAGGAGAATACTCAATCATGTCGCTAGTATACGCCAAGCAAAACGGCGCTCGCGATTTTTGCGTGCACCGAAAATCCCAGACGCCGTGAAGCGTCTACTTCTTCTTTGCGGCGCGCTGCTTGAAGCGCTCCACGCGGCCAGCCTTGTCGAGCGTACGCTCCTCGCCCGTGTAGAACGGGTGCGACTTGCTCGAGATCTCAACCGTGAACTTGGGGTACTCCTTGCCGTCCGTCCACTTGGCCGACTCATGCGTGTGCACCGTCGACCCGATCAAAAAGCGCTCGCCCGAGGCGAGATCTTCGAAGATGACCTGGCGGTAGTCCGCCGGATGGATTTCTTTCTTCATGGGGCGAGGATACCACGCCGCCCGCGTCTTTGCCAGTCTAGAGCTCCTCGGTCGAGCTCTTGTTCGCGAGCGCGACCCAGCCGATGCCGACGAGCACGATCACACCGAGAGCGATCAACGAGAAGAAGATCGTGCCGCTCCCGATCGAGTCGAAGAGCCCGTTCACAAAGCCTTCGGCCTGCGCGACCGGCGCCGCAGGCGCCGTGGCTGCCGTCCCAGTGGCCGAGGCGCTCATCTGGCCGTTCGGCAGCGTCGTCACCGGCAGCGCCTTAGACGGCGGCGGGGTCGGCGGTGTGACATTCGGGTGCGTCATATCGGTTGATTAGAACTCGTTGAAGATCGGGATGATATTCACCGTCGCCGAGGCGGTCGCCTTGACGCCGAACTTGTTCTCGCAGGTCACAGTGTAGACGGTGGTCGCCGTCGCGGTCTGCGTGTCGGTGCCCGCGGTCGCGCCGCCGGTCGAGAAGTTGGTACCCGTGCAGGAGACAGCGTTATCCGAGGACCAGGTGACAACCGCGTTGTCCTTGGTGCCCTGGTTGACACGCGCCACGCCCGACTGTCCGTTTACGAAAATCCGTGCCGCCGGGGTCAGCACCGTGACCGTCGTGTTCGAGGGCGCCGGCGGGCCGTAGGTGCCGCCTGTGCAGGACATCGAGAAGGTCGGTGGGTTCGACACGGGGACATTGTCCACTCTGCCCGATATGGCGCCGCCAGTGTTGAAGCCGTTGCCGGTGCAGGAGCTAGCGCAGGCACTGCCGCCGGTCACTGACCAAGAAACGCTCGTCGAGCCGCCCTGGTCGACCGTCGATGGGTTCGTTGTCACGGACGAGGAACACGCCGAGACCGCGACACCGGTGCCGCCCGTGCCGTTGTTACCGCCAGCGCCCGGCGCGCCAGCCTGATCCACACCGGTCGTGCAGGTGGCCGAGGCGGTCTGCCCCGACTTGGCGTCGGTGATCGAGAGGTTCGCATTCTTCTGTCCGGCGGTCGTATAAGTCATCTGTACCGACGGCGTCGTGCCGAAGAGGCCGTCGCTGCCGTTCCACACGTAGACGTATGAGCCGGAGCCGCCCGAGACGGTCGAGCTCCAGGTGACCGGCTGGCCGATGAACGGATTACCCGGCGTACCGACGCAGGCCACCGAGACCGGCGGCGGCACAAGCGTCACCTGATACCAGGCCGAGGGATTGACCGACCAGTTTCCGTTTGCGTCGACCGCCCAGGCACGGACGTCGTAGGTACCCGGGTTGTAGTTGGCGTAGTGCGTTATGCCGGCCCAGCCGCCCGAGCCGGCCCAAGGCGACCATTCCGCTTTCGCTGTGTCGCCCGGCGTCTGGAACTCGAAGTAGTAGTCGAGTGCGGATCCGGCCGGACTCGTAGCCTGCGCGAAGACACCATACCCTTTCGCGTCGTACGCGCTGCCCGATGGGCCGATATAGGTGCTGCCCTGCCACAATGCCGAGATCGTCGGTGTGGTCGGGACATTGTTGTCGCACGCAGGCGGATTCGTCGCTCCATTCGTGCACGCAGCGGGTGCCGTGCAGGTACCATTCACCAGCGTCTGGGGCGGTGTGCAGACCGTACAGGTCGGTGGATTATTCGCACCGTTCACGCATGCACCTCCTCCGCCGAGCGTACAGGCAGGCGGATTCGTCGCGCCGTTGCTACAGGCCTGCGGCGCCTGCTGCACGATCGCTGTCGCAGTGACCGGCGTCGTGCTCGTCCAGTTCTTGTCATAGCAGTAGAAGTAGAAGGTGCGCGTGGCTGTGAGGGGCTTGGAGGTGTACGTCCCGGATGTATTTGGTGTCACCGACTGGCTGAAAGAGTTCAGGTCATCCGTCACGACGCATGAACTCCCCGTGATGCCAGAGGAGCTGTAGTGTAGGTCGACTGTGGAGCCGGAGGCGACGGTCATCGAGTTCGCGCCGCTGTCGGGCGCGCCGGCAGACGAGACGGTGAGCGAGGTCGATACGCTCTGTGCCTGTTGCACCGGCGCCGGATTCACCGTCACTTGGCACTGCTCTGGAGTCGTGTACGTGCTCTGGGTGTAATTCGTCAAAACATCCAGCTCGCCATAATACGTGCCTGGCTGCGTGAACACGTGCGTCATCGACGACTTGAATCGCCCATAATCCTGGTTAGCGGTATACGTCGGATTCGTCCCCAAGTAAGAGCGATAGACGTAGTTGCCCTGATTGATGTACGTCATATCAGCCGGGTTCACGCTCCAAGTGACCGTGTCGCCCACGTTCGGATTGGCTGGTGAGAACGAGCACGGGGTGCACTCACCTGGCGTGTGCGCATAGCCGGATTCACAGGAGGCAGGGACGATCCCACCGCCGGCCGCTCCGCGCGGAGAGAGCGAGACGAAGCCGACTTCAGAGGACGATTGCAGACCAGGCGTCGGAGCCGGGATGAGAACTGACGCGACGGTAAAGACCGCCGATAATACCGCGAACGCGCCAATGGCAGCACGGATGCGTGTATGCCTGATCGCCATACTTCTTTAGTACAAGATTAGCATGCCGGAGGGCGGCAATCGGCGCTGTTCACAGTGCCGTCAGCTGCAGGTTCTTCTCGAGCGACTCCTTCATCTGTGAGAGGCCATCCGAATAAACACCTGGATCATTCCCCGGGTACGCCGCGCCCCACTGTGCGTCCGTCATTGTCCCGACGACAGCAAGCGCCTTCTCGAATGACTGCTTCGCACCAGCCTTATCGCCTGCATTCAGGAGTGCGACCCCGAGCGAGTTCAGGAGCCAGGGGTTGTTCGGCGCGATTGTGAGCCCGGCGCGTGCCGCATCAGCAGCCTCTGCATACTTCCCATCTTCGAAATAGACCCAGGCGAGATCGTTGTTGGCCGCCCAGCTCGAGGGCTTCCACTCCAGGAAGGTCTTGAAGTCGGCCTGCGCGTCGGCAAGCTTGCCGCTGTAGCCGTTAATGAGCGCCCGGACGTAGTACGACCGTTTGAAGTCTGGGTAGAGCTCGAGCTCGGTGTTGATCTCGCGGAGCGCGTCGGCGAAGTCGCTCTTGATGAAATAGACCCGCGCGAGCTGATAGTGAGCACCTGCCTGCCGCGGGTCGATCGCGAGCGCCTGTTTGAAAGCGCGCTCTGCGGTTGTGAGATCATACGCGCCATCACCGAAATAGTAATTGCCGATCTCGAACGCGAGCTGCGCGTCTGACCTATCGAGCGAGAGCGCTATCCCGCCCACGTGAAGAAGCCTCCACACGTATCGACTCGCGGTGTTAGTCTGAATAGCAAAGAAGCCCGCTATCACAGCCAGCATCAGCACGACTACAAACGCCAAAGTGTTGGCTCTCTTAATCATATTCATGACAATACCTCATTACCGCGTACCCTTTTCTACACAATTAAAAAATCCAACCTTTTGATATGAGGAAATCCTTGAATTTTGGATCCACGCTCGCAATCAACTGAATGTTCGCGTTTATATTTGCGCTATTGTTGTTGGGATAGTTGAATGCCTGCGTTACTCGAGTGCCGGCGAGCCGACCATCTCCATACAGATTACTTATGAGCGAGCCGACTTTATTGGCTTGTGCCTTGCCATACACGAGCGCAACAAGGTACGCATAATTATACGTTATATCAGCCTCGCTGTTGGCCGCATTAATCCCCTGAGCATAACGGAGAGCTTCTTCGAGAACGCTTTCTGGTGTCGGCATGCCCGGATAGCTCTCCCCGGCAATTGTCAGCAACGCCAAGACGACTGCTTTGCGGACATATGACGCAGGCAAGAATACCTGTTCTACCCGGCTTGAACGTATTCTTCTCATATCGGCGTCCGCTAAACTCACCTTCCCTTCGATGATTGAAAGATATGTCCGGATCTTCTCGGCGTCAACCGCCTTGATCGTCTCTTTCTTCTTGATGTCTGCAACGGTACCCGCATACCAATTTGCCGACGACAGCTCCGCGTATGCAAGCGGATATAAAGATGCAGCATAGTCAAAGAGGTTTCGATAAGAAACTCCCGGATCGGTCGTAGACGCGAACGATTTATACGGATCGTCCTTAAATATCTCCTCCGTGATCCTCGTCCTTGTTGCGGCAGAGCTCACGTAATACAACTGACCCATCGTCTGGACTGCGTACGCCCGAGCCATGGAACTGTATGAATAATTTGCCGCGACTTCCTTGCTTAGGAGAATGGCCGAAGAATAGTCTCCTGACATCCACTCGGCAGTAGCCAGCTTATTCTTGATCTGAGCTTCTTCTCTCGCGTTGCTTGCTGATGGCAGGGCATTCTTAAAAGAGGTTACCGCTGCTGCCACATCTCCCTTGTCGAGCTGTGCCTCACCCTGTGCAAATTGTGCGTTAGAGCTCATAAGGGTTGCGAATGCGTTTGATGACCCCACCTGTTTCTGTGCAAATAAGAATGCATAAACATAAACTAAGACTGTCCCAGCGACGAAAGCACTGAGAAGTGCTAAAGCGAGTTTTTTGTACCCAATCGTCATATTGGTATTCGTCGTTCAAATCGGTGTTTAGATACCTGAACCGCAGCAGCTGCCACCACCACCGCCGCCTGCACCGCCTGCACCGCCTGCACCGCCTGCATCGCCTGCACCGTCCGCGGTCGAGCCTGATCCGGGATCTATAACTTCTTGCGAAGAACTAGGGACGTCAGCATGCGCCGTAAGAGGATTGATCGTTACTCCGCTAAAGATTCCTTTGTCGCTGAGTTTTGGCCCAATAGACACAGCACCTGCCACTGCACCGACAAGAACGAAAACGAAATATTTCGTCACCCTGAGTATTTTCTTAATTTTTGACGAGAATTGTGCCATACACCGACCGCAACTGATACCCAAATATACAGGAAGATTATAGTATAATCGTGGAGCCGTGAAAAAAACTTATCCACAGACTCCTGAATTCGCCAGTCTCACAAGACAGCCGTTCACGCAGTTGAATACGCTGACTATCGCAGAACGCCGATCGGTCATTCGTGCTTTAGAAGACCCAGACTGCAGGTATACACTACCGCTTTCACGGCGTGAGAAGCTTCTGCTCCGACTATCGAGGCACTTGCACCGCGTGGATATATTTGGCGGTTCATTTGTATTCCAGCAGGGATCACTATCACCATGCTGGCAAATCATTTTCAAGTTCCTGCAAATTAACGGCATTACGCAAGATGCGGCATTCCCTGCGGTACAAATATTCGAGAATGACGACCCTAAGTTCCCCTGCGCACAGGTACGGGGAATCACCCGGACTAGCTCACGCGATGGCTACAACCTCCATTTCTCTGGCTATGGTGCGGGTGCTGATCTTGATGAGGCGTATTCCAAAGCGTTTGGCGAGCTTCTCGAACGGCATTTCCTAGGGACATATCAGTCGGACTTGTTATTCCGCTCTAGTGCAGATTCACTTACCTCTCGCAATGCCGCACATGTCGACCCAGCGATGATTGCGTCAGTAACGCCAAGCAGCGCTGAAATATGCAAAGATTTACGCGCAACAGACCTGGCCTGGGTGCGAGGAACAGATTTATCATCCCTGAGCCCTGTCCTGATACCTGCGCAACTTGTCTACTGGGGCTACGATGTCGTCGCAGCGTCAGAACCAGCACTCACAGACCGGACAACCAGTGGCGGTGGAGGTTTCTTTACTCGTGACGGAGCATATCTGTCTTCAATATATGAGACTGTCCAACGCGACGGTTTCCTCATTTATTGGCTGAACTCTTTGTCGCCCGCTATCATCGACGTCGAGTCGGTGCTTACGGATTATCCGAGGCTCAAGAACAGGCTTGAGCTCGCCCATCGTTACGGTATCCGTCCCTTGTTCCTCAATCTCACGAGCGATCTGCCGATACCGTCGCTTGCGTGTGTGATTGTTGACGATCGAGAAGAGAATCCCGTTATCACCGTTGGTGCAGGTACTGGGAGCGATTTTGAGACTATTGCTTTGGCGGCACTCGAAGAATCTTTACTTGTGCACCAATTCCAACATAGAAGCAAACCGTATGTCCTTCCGCATAGCTATGTACCGTTTAATGACGCCTCGATAAACAGGGCGGAACGTTTAGCGCTGTGGAAAGGTGCTGAAAATCTCGAACGCTTTCGGTTCTTTATATCGGGAAAGCGTCAATCTGTCGCAGAATTCATCGGTTCGGTGCGATCCTTCCCAAATGAGGCCGCCGAACTCAAACACGTCATTGATGTGCTCGCGTCTTCGGGTTATCGCGTCTACGGCTACGAAGTGCAGAATGAAATCTTAGAAAGGCTCGGCTATCATGTGACCAAGGTCGTTATTCCTGGGCTTGTGCCTCTCTATCTCCGGGAACACATGGCACCGCTTGCGGCAGATCGACTTCGATTAGTGCCCCCGAAGTTGGGTCTTGATGCCGCGGAGCAATACAATCCTTGGCCGCACCCATTCCCATGATTGATTTTTCTGAGTTCTTCCATCAATCCTCCAAAGACCTTACTAAGCCCGGCGATCGCCCTTTCCCGAGTGATCCACGTGATTGGCCCCCGGAATGGAAAACGACATATTACAAAGACTACCCGGCATTCAAGAAGATTGCTCTTCCTGACGTAACGTCAGAAGTTGACCTTTTCACATCGATCGCGTCGCGGCACTCGGGTCGGGGGTATGGGACTGAACCGATTACGCTAGACGAACTCTCGGCGCTGCTCAAATATTCGTGCGGCGAGCACGTCGATGGCAGCGGCAAGATTCACCGCGCGCAAGCATCGGCGGGTGCCCGTTTCCCTATCGAGGTTTATCCGATCGTGTTCCGAGGCACACCTGAGCTGCCGTCTGGCCTCTATCACTACAACGTCTCGGAGCACAGCTTGGACGTGCTCTGGCAGCGACCGTTTTCAAAAGAGGACATCGCGCAGCTATTCACCTACGAGTGGATCCAAGACGCGCCGTTGACTATCGTGATGACTGCCGTATTCGACAGGACGAAAACGAAATATAAAGAGCGCGGATACCGTTACATACTCCTCGAAGCCGGCCACATCGGGCAGAACTTGTATCTCGTCAGCAACGCGCTCGGCCTCGAGGTCTGCGGGCTGGGCGGCACACGAGACAAGAATCTCGAGGAGCTTATCGATATCGACGGCGTGACCGAGTCAGTGGTGTACGGCTTCTCCATCGGGAAAGCGCCAGAACATGAATAGCATCAGTGCATTCAAGAAGACGGTCGAGAAAGAGGCGTTCATCACGAGGGACGTGCTACAGACCATCGCAAATGGCAGTGACTCGACCTGGATATTCGACTTCAGGCGCGTGTTGATGCGACCGCAATCGCTCAATGCGATTACCGAGATATTCTGGAACCGATTCAAGGAGCGACTCCCGTACCAGGCCGGCGGACTCGAGGTCGCTGCTATCCCTTTCGTCACGGGGATCGTGATGAAGTCGATTGAGCGTGGCACCCCAATCAACGGCTTCTTCATCCGTAAGTCGCGCAAGAAGTCGAACGTCCCGCGAATGATAGAGGGCGACGTGACCGACGCGCCAATCATATTGGTCGATGACATCCTCAATTCTGGCAAGAGCTTTACTCGCCAGGTCGAGGTGCTCGAGGCGATGGGTAAAAAGGTTGATACCGTCTTCGCCATCATCCGCTTCCGCGACCTCGAGTATTACCGCTACTTCCACGATAAAGGCATCAAGGTAGAATCGCTATTCACGCTGGATGACTTTGCCGATTCGCTGAAAATCGAGAACCTGGTCGACAAGAGCGGACAACCGATACCTATGCCGTTTGCCGCACAGTGGGTATTCAGGAGCGAGAAGCCGAATTACTTCTATGTCGTACCGAAGTCTGCTCCGGCAATCGACGATTTGCATATCTATTTCGGGAGCGACTCCGGATACTTTTGGGCTATCAACAAATCCGACGGCTCGGTCGCATGGCAACATAAGGTCGGGTTCCACGCCCAAGGCAAATATATATTCTCATCGCCCGTGCTCTATCGCGATCTCGTCTACTTCGGAGCATACGATGGTAACGTATATGCGCTCGACCGAGCGACCGGCAAACCGCTCTGGATATTCATGGAGGCTGATTGGGTAGGCTCCTCGCCGTGCATCGCAGAAGACTTGGGGATCGTCTACATCGGGCTCGAATTCGGGTTATGGAAGAAGCAGGGCGGTATTGCAGCTCTCGATGCGCTGACCGGTAAGAAGATCTGGGGTGCCTCGGTGCCCGGCCTCGTGCACTCCTCGCCCGCATATTCGAAAAAATCCAGCATCGTCGTCTGCGGATCGAACGACAACCACGTCCGCGCATACGACGCGAAGGCCGGCGCCCAGCTCTGGGACTTCGAGACCGGCGGCGAAGTCAAAGCGTCGTTCGCGTTTGATGAGGCGCGCGGCCTCGCCTGCTTCGGCTCGTTCGACACGTATCTGTACGTAGTAAAAACTAAGACCGGCGAGCTTGTCCATAAGGTGAAGACGGGGGAGGCGATCTACTCGACGCCACTCGTGCACGGCGACCATGTCTATGTCGCCTCTCTCGACAAAAAGATCTATTGCATCAATCTTGATACGGGAGTCATTTCCTGGGAATTTGCGACAAACGGCCGCATCTTCGCCTCCCCCGAGATTGTCGGCGACAAAATCTACATCGGCAGCAACGACGGCCGCCTCTACGAGCTCGACGCCAAGACCGGCAAGAACACTGCGTTCTTCCAAGCGACCGAGCGCATCACGAACAAGATCGCCTACGACGCAACATCGGGCGCGATCTACCTCCCCACGTTCGCTAACGAGATCTATCGACTACATAAGTAAAGCGGCCCTCCACATGGGAGGGCCGGGATCGGTCACTGTCACTGAACCGAGTACTTGTGCAACTTCACCTCGACCGGACTCGGGTTGAGTCCGAAATCGATGTAACGGCGTTCGACGATATTCTTGATCGCCGGGGAGTACCACAGCGTGTCTTCCGTCGAACCCGCGAAGTGATACGTGCCCTCGGCGACACCGAGGTACGACGTCTTGAGGACGATCTTCACGACGTCGAACACCCCCGCTGGCACAGTACGTTGTTCGACACCGACGACCGTACCGCTCAAGCTGCTCGATATCGTCTTGTTGCCGATGGTGAGTTCGAACTTCTGGCTCCAGGTCTTGCCGACCTCTAGCGGAAACTGCAGCGCTTTGTAGTAGAAACCGCCGGGATACAGCGGGTTCATGCCGCTGTCGTAGGTCGTCGCGCTCGCCCAGAAACCAATACTGCAGCCACTCGGATTGCTGACATTACCTGCAACTTTCTCACTACTCACGTCCTTGATCGTAATCGCGAAGCCGCAACCAGGCCGCCCAACACTGGTATCGTGGAAGAAATATTCCCATGTATCGCCGACTTTTATGTCAGGCGCACCGAGCGCTTGTGCGCTGGACACCGCGGCCACGACTTTCATCGTTTGGGCCGAGGCGGGTACTGCGACCATCGCGACGAGGCTCGCGACGGCAATCAACATCGATTTGAGCACGTTCATTTGGATCTCCTGTCAAAGGTCGAATCAGTTGAGTATACGGAGAACACAGCAGATGCCGTGCCCATTCCGGTGTCTATAGTACACGATTGGCTGTATTTGTCAATACCCGCGTAATGGTTCAATAGCTTGGACGCGATAATGCGTCACATGACATACACCAGG
>CAYOCH010000006.1:0-43935 GCA_964402535.1 uncultured Candidatus Saccharibacteria bacterium
GGTGACGCGATCCAGCTCCACCCGCTCGTCTGTAACGCGTTCAACGCGGACTTCGACGGCGACCAGATGGCCGTGCACGTCCCGCTCTCTGACGAAGCGCAGTGGGAGGCGGCGAACATCATGAGCGCCAACAAGAACATCTTAAAGCCGGGCTCGGGCGACATGATCGTCCTCACGGGCAAGCCGCTCGACATCATCCTCGGCGTGTACTGGCTTACGAAGGCCGTGGACAAGGCCAAGGGCGAGGGCGACAGCTTCGCCTCGCCGAACGCTGCGATCCTCGCGTCTGAGTATGGCGCGATCGACCGCCGTGCAAAGGTCATGGTTCTCCCGGTCGAGGGCAAGAAGAAGTACGAGCAGTTCGGCAATCATCCGTTCGAGACGACGGTCGGACGCCTCCTCTTCAACACGGTCTTGCCGTCTGACTATCCGTATGTGAACGAGACGATCACCAAGAAGGTGCTTGCGCGCATCGTGACCGACTGCATCGGCCGCTACGGCATCGACGCAGTGCCGGATATCGTGAACAAGGTGAAGCGCTTCGGCTTCGACTTCGCGACGAAGTCGGGCGTCACCTGGGCGATCGACGACGTGTCGGTCCCGACCGAGAAGGCGGGCATCGTCGCAGACGCGGTCGACAAGGTCGCTAAGATCGAAGAGGACTACCAGAACGGCCTCCTCTCTGAAGAGGAGAAGCGTCGTATGTCGATCGAGATCTGGCAGGGCACCAAGCAGGCCGTCGAGGAGCACGTCGCCGCGAAGCTCGACCCGATGGGGTCGGTCTCGGACATGGTGAAGTCCGGCGCTCGCGGTACGCTCGGCAACCTCACGCAGATGGCCGGCATGAAGGGCCTGATCCAGGACACCTCGGGCAAGACGATCGAGGTGCCGATCACCTCATCGATGATCGAGGGCTTGAACCCGATCGAGTACTTCATGTCCACGCACGGCGCCCGCAAGGGTCTCACCGACACTGCGCTCGGTACGGCGAAGGCCGGCTACCTCACGCGCCGTCTCTTCGACGTGTCGCAGGACTCGATCGTGACTGAGAAGGATTGCGGCACCAAGCGTGGCGTCAAGATCAACCGCGTCTCGGCCTCGGGCATCCAGATCAACTACGCCGAGGCGCTCCGCGGCCGTACGCTCGCTGAGGACGTGAAGGATGCGGACGGCACCGTCCTCTTCAAGAAGGGGCACTACCTCACGATCGGCGACGCAGAGGCGCTCTCTGCCGCAAAGAACGTGCAGACGGTCGTCGCACGCTCGCCGATGAGCTGCGAGACGCGCTATGGCGTCTGTCAGACCTGCTACGGCATGGACCTGACGACGCAGGATATCGTCGACCTGGGCGAAGCGGTCGGCACGGTCGCCGCGCAGGCGATCGGCGAGCCGGGCACGCAGCTCACGATGCGTACCTTCCACGCCGGCGGCGTGGCCTCGGTCGGTGGCGACATCACCTCAGGCCTCCCGCGCGTGGAGGAAGTGTTCGAGAAGCGCTCGCCTAAGAATCCGGCCGTCATCTCTAAGTCTGACGGCATCGTCATGGAGGTGAAGGAGGTCGGCCGCGAGAAGGTGATCGTGGTCGCACCGCAGGCCGGCCAGGGCAAGAAGGACGGCTCGGCCTACGAGTACACGGCGCCGTATCCGCGCGTACCGCTTGTGAAGGAGGGCGAGACGGTCGTGAAGGGCCAGATCCTCACGGACGGCTCGGCCGATCTCGACGAGCTCTTCGAGTACGCCGGCCGCGCGGTGGTGCAGGAGTACATCATCACCGAAGCGTCGAAGATCTACGAGCTCCAGGGCGCGCCGGTCTCACGCAAGCACCTCGAGGTGGTCGTGAAGCAGATGTTCTCGCGCGTGAAGATCACGGACGCGGGCGACACGGACTACTCGGTCGGCGACATCGTCGAGGACTGGGAGTTCGCGAAGGCGGTCAAGGACGCCGAGGATGCGGACAAGCTCGCGCCGAAGGCGCACGAGATCGTGCTCGGCATCAAGGAGTCCGCGCTCTCGCGCCGCTCGTTCCTCTCTGCAGCCTCGTTCGAGCAGACGACGAAGATCCTCATCAACGCCGCGCTCCGCGGCTCGGTGGATCGCCTGCGCGGCCTCAAGGAGAACGTGATCCTCGGCCGGCTCATCCCGGCGGGCACAGGCTTCTCGAGCTCGAAGAAGTTCGCCTCGATCGCGAAGCTCCAGGCGGAGCGTCCGGTCCCGGAGGAGTTCGAGTCCCGCACGACCTCGTTCGCCCCGCGCACCCCGCGAGCGCTCTAATCAGTCGTTTCTTACGCAAAAACCGCCCGACTTCGGGCGGTTTTTGCATTCGACAAGACGTGTCTCGCAACGTGCGCATATCAAAATATTGAGACGGTCGTGCTAAGATTTTGATATGGGACAGATTGAAAGTACTGCTAGAGAACGGAAGAAGAAAGAAAACATCCGTTCTGCATTGCTTGCGGCCGTCGGTTTAACCGGGGTGGTATTGGTCGCAGCAGTCGCGCCGAACCTGCCGGTGGCGCTCTCAAGGTTGCCGAGCATGCAGCGAGCGAAATTGAAATATCAGTATCGTTCTGTCCTCGGTCGGCTCGCCGCCCAAGGATACGTCATATTCGAGCAGCGCGACGGAAAGAAGTACGCTCGGATTACCGACAAGGGCCGTAAGACGCTCGCGCTCGAACAAGAGAAAGGCAAGCTTGATTTATCTAAGAAGCGTCGCTGGGACAGACGCTGGCGCGTCGTGATATTCGACGTGCCGGAGCGACGTCGTGTCATCCGCGGTCGGTTACGGCGTACGATGCAGGAGCTCGGATTCGTGCGGCTGCAGGACAGCGTGTGGGTGTTCCCGTACGATTGTGAGGATTTCGTCGCGCTTCTTAAGGCCGATCTGAAGATTGGTCACTCTGTGTTGTATATGATTGTCGAGGAAATTGAGAACGACAAACGTTTGCGAGAGCATTTCGCGCTCACTTAGCATATCAAAATAGTGAGACGGTCGGCCATACATTTTGATATGCATATCTCGACTTGGGAAAGGGAAGTATAGAAAAGTTGAACGGCGCGTCCCCGTAGGGGCGCGCCGTTTCGCTACTTGATGTCCTCGATGTTCCCAATGAACTTGAGCTTGTCTGTTCTGCTATCGAAGACTCTCCCATCCCAGAGGACAGAGACGTGCCCATACGTAATCCCACAGTAGAGGGACAGACCTTTGTACTCGGCTCCCCAGCGATAATCGCTGTTCGTGCAATACCTGGTCCCGATTGCACGTAGGCCCACATACGGAAGCGAACTGAATTGCGCAGCGCTCGCGTTTGCCCTTTGTTGATCCTCTTCGCGCTGCCTTTGGGCATTGATAATGGCAGCTGCCGCCCCGCCTGCGCCGCCAGCAGCAAAGGATGCCTCGGGCATTACGATTGAGATGATCAGTGCTGCAACTGCTACACGTATGACAGACATGCTTGTCCTCCTAGATGAATGAGTCACAATGTCACCGATTTCTACAGTAATATAAATATATACGAATGTCAATTCCAGGATGATTTTGCTTCGACTGCCGGCAGGGTAGAATCAAGGGCATGGCGGGGGACACGGTACAGCAGATTAAAGAACGGCTCGCAATACAGGACATCGTCGCGCCGTACGTGAAGCTGCGCCGCGCAGGGCGGAGTATGGTCGGGCTGTGCCCATTCCATAAAGAGAAAACGGGCTCATTCCATGTGAGCACCGAGCGCGGGAGCTGGCACTGCTTCGGCTGCGGGCTCGGGGGCGACGGATTCTCGTTCATCGAGAAGGTCGAGGGGGTCGACTTCAAGGGAGCGCTCAAGATATTGGCGGACAAGGCGGGCGTCGAGATCGTCTCGACCTATGGCAGCGCCGACCGCGGGGCGTCAGAGAAGAAGGAGCGCCTGCGGACGCTCATGGCGCGCGCAGGCGAGTGGTACGCGCGCAAGCTCGCGGGGAGTGCCGGCGAAGCCTATGCGAAGAAGCGCGGATTCTCGGCAGAGACGATCGCGGGCTGGCGGCTCGGCTATGCGCCCGAGGCGTGGCGCGACCTTTTGGAGGCGATGACTGCCGAGGGCTTTTCTACGCAAGAACTGCTCGCTGCAGGCTTGATCAAAGAGGCAGATGGCAAACCGGGCACCTACTACGACCGCTTCCGCAACCGGCTGATGTTCCCGATCCGCGACATCGCGGGACGCGTCGTCGGCTTTACAGGTCGCGCGCTCGCAAGCGACGAACGTGCGAAATATCTGAACTCGCCCGAGACCGAGCTCTATCACAAATCTGAGGTGCTGTTCGGCATGGATAAGGCCAAGGACGCGATCCGCACGCGCGGCTTCACGATGCTCGTCGAAGGGCAGGTGGATGTGATCTTGGCGCACCAAGCCGGCTTTGCGAACGCGGTTGCGCTCTCGGGTACCGCGCTCACCGAGCGGCATCTCTCGCTCATGAAGCGCTTCAGCGACAATCTGATGCTCGTCCTCGATGCCGACCCAGCCGGCCTCAAGGCGACGGCGCGCTCTGCCGCACTCGCGCTCTACGCCGGGTTGCGGGTCAAGGCGGCGTCGCTCCCCGAGGGCAAGGATCCGGCAGACTTGATCAGCGAAGATGCGCAGGCCTTCGCGAAGCGCGTCCGGGAGGCCAAGCCGGTCGTCGACTTCTTCCTTGCGGAGCTCGCGCAGACCGAGCACGACCCGCATCGCCTGGTGCGGCTTGCCGAGTCTATCGTCCTGCCCTTGATCGCGGCGATAGGGAGCCCCATGGAGCGGGAGCATTTCATCCTCTCGGCCGCCCGCGCGCTCGGACTCTCGGCAGAGTCTGTCCGCGAGTCGGTCAAGCGGGCGCCGAAATATTTAGAGCATGAAGATAGTAGTAAGGGTACAGCCACTTTGGCCACGCCGCCGGCGCGTTCGCCGGTCGAGACACGCTCAGGATTGCTGCTTGCGGTTATACATGCCTATCCTGGAACACCGCTTGCGGAGCGCGTCAAATCAGAGTATTCTCGAATCACTGGAGCTCGGGAGCTACCGCAGAGTGCCATTCCGGAATCTGCCCTGTTCACTGCTGAACAGACATTCGGCGAAGATCCGGCGGAGGATGCGGGAGACGAGCTTCTTAACGCCTTTGAAGAAGCGGTTATCCGCGAGGCGTATCAGGAGGCAATAGCGAATCTACGAAGGGCCGAAGCCTCGGGGGAGGCTTCAAAGGTCAGTGACGCGCAGAGCCGGTGTGCGGAGCTCTCTGCGCGCATCGCTGCGTTCGGCGCATAACCCTCGGTTCCCATTTTCACACCATTTTATATATGGCAAAAAAGACGATTAGAAAGTCCGCCAAAGGCGGATCCGCCTCTGGCGGAAAGAAAACGAAGAAGACCGCCACAAAGGCGGTTAAGCGCGCGCCTGCAAAAAAGAAGGCCAAGAAGGTCGTGCGCGCGGCGAAGCGCACCAAGAAGCAGGTCGTTCGCGCGGCAGCCAAGGGCGCGAAGTCCAAGGCCACTGCGGCCAAGGCGGTCTCGGCAGAGGCCTTGATCGAGAAGGGCAAGGAGCGCGGCTACGTGACCTACAGCGAGATCCTGAAGTCGTTCCCGCATGTCGAGGACGACGTCAGCTTCCTTGAGTCGCTCTACGAGCGGTTTGCGGCCGCCGGCGTTGATGTGCTCGAGGGCGGGATGCTCGAGGACGCGGCCGACGAGTACCTCGCGACGCGCAATATCAAGGATCGCCACTCGACGGGCTATGACTCGATCCAGATCTATCTCCGCGAGATCGGGCAGTACCCGCTTCTCACCGCAGCCGAGGAGCGCGAGCTCGCCAAGCGCATCGAAAAGGGCGACGCAGAGGCGCGCAACATCCTTGCACGCTCCAACCTCCGCCTCGTGGTCTCGATCGCCAAGAAGTACGTGGGTCGCTCGCCCGACCTCACGCTCCTCGACCTGATCCAGGAGGGAAATCTGGGCCTATTCCGCGCGGTCGACAAGTTCGACTGGAAGAAGGGCTACAAGTTCTCGACCTACGCGACGTGGTGGATCCGACAGGCGATCACGCGCGCGCTCGCTGACCAGTCGCGCACGATCCGCATCCCGGTGCACATGGTCGAGACGATCGCCAAGTACAAGCAGGTCAGCCGCCGCCTCTCGCAGGCCTTGGGCCGCGACCCGCAGGCAGAGGAGATCGCGATCGAGATGGGCGTCGAGCCAGAGAAGATCTATCAGATCGAGAAGATCAACCAGGACACGCTCTCGCTTGAGAACCCCGTCGGCTCTGATGATGATGAGAAGTCGACCCTCGGCGACTTCATCCCCGACACGAGCCTGCCCTCGCCGATCCAGGAGTCCTCGGAGCGCATCCTCGGCGAGCAGGTACGCACGATCCTCTCTGACCTCTCACCCAAGGAGCGCAAGATCCTCGAGATGCGCCATGGTCTCATGGACGGCATCTACCACACGCTCGAGGAGGTGGGGCGCGAGTTCGGCGTCACGCGCGAGCGCATCCGCCAGATCGAGGCCAAGGCGCTCGAGAAGATCCGCACCCACGACAAGGCGCGGCACCTGAAGAGCTACTAACGTCATCAATGATACGCGACGACGAGTTGCTGGAAGAAGCGGGCAAGCTGAAAACAATCTGCGACGAAACTCTATTTCGATTTTGGAAAGAAGTTCAGTCGGAGCTGACGAATATCGAGGACGAGCGACGCGCACTTCGCGAGCAGCTTCGAAGAGAACTGGAGGCTGTAAAGGTTCAGCGTGTCCAGCACAATCTCGGGATGTGATATGACTCGCTTTGAACACATCTCGGAACCAGCAGCAGAAACGGCGGAGCACGAGGCGGGATATTCAGATGAGTCTGTCCAAGAGAATGAATCAGCTCAGTCGCGGCTTACTGCCACTCTTGAAAACGCAAACCGAATCTCATCCGAGCTCGAGAAGGATTCTGAAACTGCCCACAGCATTGGGAAAGAACTTGGGTTAGATCAGGATCAGGACGCTATCAATGTCGAATCGGCATATCAGTCAAGACTCTCTGGTTTGAAGCAGAGAGCGCGTCGCCTAGCCACGAATGCGGCTCTTGTCGGGAGTCTGGTGTTTGGCGGAACCGCGTTTGCTGCGGAGCCAAACGCAACGGAACCGGTTTCGCTGGAACAGGAAACAGTCGCAAGCATCATCGCGCCGCAGGTAGAAGAACAGGCGACTCCGGATATAGTCGTGCATCCTGTGGCGCCCCTCTCTCTTGATGCGACAGCATCAGAACAGTCAAATCAGGATCAGTTTGACAAGGGATCACATGACACAATCAACCGGGTAGTGAATGCATGCTTGGATCCTCAGAATGGAGGATGTCTTCAAGAAGTCGTGTCGGCAGTCGCGACACAAGGCATAAAGAACGCCATTCCATTCAAGAGCGGTCTGTCTTCGATACGAGAAAGCGTCGGGAATGCTACGCTGCCAGAGGGAGAACGAGCACTCGGAGTATTGAGGGGCGTCGCGAGCTTTCTTGGCGACGTCGCGCTCTTTTCAAGCGGGGCCGGGATCGTAAAATTCGCCCAGCTCTACAAAGCAGTGAGCCTTGCAAGAGATGCAAAGGACGCCGCAAAATTCTATTCGGAAAACAAGGAAATGATAAATGCCTTCCTTGATTTGGCATTTAATGGGCGAGAAACCGACAAAGTGGTCGTCCAGGAACGATTGGCGCTAGAATCAGGACAGTGAGAATCCTAGGTGCCTTGATTATATTCTGGTCGACCGTACTATCCACAGTAACGAGCGGTCGCTCGATAGATTTAATAGTGCGAGTGGTAGTGTCGGAGCATGGGGATGATGGAGAAAGAGTCGCGACGTAGGCGGCGTTTGGGGGCATTCCAGGTAGCGCTCATCGGAGCCGTTGCGGTCGGCGTGGTTGTTATGGTCGGGGCTACAGCACCGAATGCGGCTCGACTCCTGAAGTACTTACCCGGCTACAAGAAAGGAGCCCGCTTCAATTATCAGTATAAATCCGCTCTGTCCAAGCTTGCGGCGCAAGGGTTGATTGTCTTCATTGAAGATGGAGGAAGAAAGTTTGCGCGGCTTACTGAGCAGGGGAAACGCTCACTCGCATTCGAACAGGCGCGTGTTCAAGCGGGGAGGAAGCGGAGGTGGGATCGACGGTGGCGGGTTGTCATTTTCGACATCCCCGAACGCAGGAAGAAATCACGCGCACGACTGCGTGCATTCATGCAACAATGCGGCTTCGTGCGGCTACAAGACAGCGTGTGGGTGTATCCCTATGATTGCGAGGATCTAATGGCATTGGCGAAGACGGAATTCCATATTGGTGCGGATGCCCTCTACATGATTGTCGAGCAGATCGAACGCGATAAGCACTTGCGCGAACACTTTGGTCTTCCCATTAGTTAAGTGCAGGTATCAAAAGAAATGAGCGGTCGCACAATAGCGTGGATAGCCTATACTGAGGGTATGCGGAGTGGAATGAAGAGAATAACTGGGAAGAAGGAAACGCTCGGAGGGAAGGACAGGAAAGGCGGTGTGAAGAAGAAATATCCGATTAAGCACTGGAGCCACTCGTCCCTTGTGGCTTTTTTGCGCAATCCTCTGGCGTGGTACAAGCGCTACGTCGAAGAGATCTACGACACGCCGCGGACGCCCGCCTCATGCGTCGGGAGCGCCGCACACTTCGCGCTCGAGAACTTTTATTCTGGAATTCCGAATGAATTGGCGGTAGAGCGCGGCGCCGAGTACCTGCGCAACATCGCCGACTTCGAGATCGACTTCGGCGCGGCGAAGTCGAAGAAGGCGCAGCGAGCGAAGCGAGCGATGATGGAGCGCGAGTACCGCCAGGCGATCGGCTATTATCTCGCGCGGCCGCCGCGCCACAAGGTGCTCGGCGTCGAGGTGCGGGGCGTGGTCGACGTCGAGGGGCTGCCGCTCCCTATCAAAGCCGTCTCTGATCTGGTGGTTGAGTCCAAGGTCGAGAAGGGCGCGGTCGACGTGGTCGACCACAAGTTCGTCGCCTCCTTCTCGAAGGGCGGCGCGGCGAAGCCGCTCTTCGTGCTGCAGGCGATATTCAACTACTACACGGTGCGCGAGATGTTCGGTAAGCCGGTGCGCCGGTTTATCGTCTATGAGTGCAAGAAGACTAAGAATGCGGACGGTTCGCCGCAGATGAAGCGCTATGAGATCGACTACAAGAAATGCGCAGACGACTTCGCCGTCTTTCATCGGCTCATCGCGGATGCGACCGCAGAGATCGCACGCAAGCGCGTCTACCTGCCGAACCCCTCCGACATGTTCGAGGGTGAGAACTCGTTCGCCGCGTATAGGCTTGGTCTAATTGAGTAGCCCGCGGCGAAGCCGCTTCTCAGACACGCATAATTTTCTGCTGAAAATTTGCTGTGTCTCGCACCGTCGTGCTGCGACACGTCTTCGAAGCTGCTTCGCTGCGTGCTACTTAGCGAGCGCCTGATCGAGCAGCTGCTTCACGGCGGTGTAAGAGTAGGCGCCGTCCATCACGACGAGCGGTTTACCGTCCTTAAGGATGATTGAAAAGGGCGTGCCCTTAGCCCCCATATCGAGCGCATTCTGCCGATCGGCCATGATGCGCGCGGTCTGCGTGGTCGAGGCGCTCGCGTAGCACGAGGCGAAGGCGTCGCCCGTGAGGCCGATGCCTTTCGCGATCGTGCCGTAGGAGCCGGGGTCGGCGGGCTGGCCGGCGTAGAGCGCGTCGGCGAACTTCCAGAACGCGTCGTTGCCCGCGACCTGCGCGGCGCACTCTGCGGCGCGCGCATGCGAGAGCGCGTTCGGATGGATTTCGGTGAGCGGGAACTCGCGGAGGACCCACGCTACTTCGCCGCTCGCACCCTCGTTCGCCACGACCTGGTGGAGCGTGTCGTTGAAGGTCTTGCAGTACTCACAGTCGAAGTCGGAGTACTCGACGATCATCACGTTTGCGGCCGGATTGCCGAGGATATGATCTGTAGTGCCGACAGGGCGGATCAGTGCTGCGTTCTGCTCCGCCTTACTCGGCGCCATCGAGAAGTAAAGCGCGCCGGCGACGATCAGACCGCCCACGACGATCGCGATGGGGACGGTGTAGGAGTTGCGCATAGAGGGATTATAACGGAAGCGCGTGGGTGAGGGCAGGCGCCTCGAGCGCAGAGCCGTTCCAATGCGCCGTATCGAGCTTGATCTCGCGCTTCTCGCGCAAGTCCTTGTATTTGAGGCTGCCGTTCTTGAGCGCGTGGTCGTAGAGCTCGCGGGTGAGGCGCACGTCCTCGACGCAGTACTCGGCGACCTTGGCCTTCTTGCCTTCGCGCCACCAGTCGCCGGCCTTGAGACCGTCACCCTTTTTGCCGCGGCCGAGGGTCGCCTCGGCGAGGGACTGGAGCCGCACGCGGCGGCCAAGCACCTTCTGCACCTCAGAGAGCAGGTCGAGCGAGCGGATGTGCGTCAGATCGCCCGGGTAATAGCGGTTTAGGAGCGGGATGTCGAACGTATCAGAATTGAAGCCGATCAGCACGTCGGCGCGCTCGATGATCGGCCAGAGCTTGTGGAGCTCCTCGCGGAAGAAGGAGGAATATTCGCCGGTTTCTGAGTCGTGGATCGCTACGACGATCAGCTCCTGCTCGTTCACGTCGATATGTCCGCGCACGGCGGAATCGGAGATGGATTCGATATCGAACGTGATCGCTCGCATGCTAGCTGCCGGCCGTAACGCGGAGTGCGAGCTCATTGACAGGCAGTCCGGCCTCTTCACCCGTCGCGAGGATCTTCATCCGCACACTCTGGCTCGTCACCTCGTCGCTGCCGTAGGCGACAAAGAGCGGGATGCCGCGCTTGACCGCGTCCTTCACCTGGTCGCCAAGACTCTTCTCGGTGATGTTCACGAAGACGCGGCAGCCCTGGCTGCGGAGCTCGTCCGCAAGCGTGTTTGCGGCTGCGAGATCGCCGGGCTCTGGCGTGCCGAGATAGAGCTGCGGGCGGCTCTCCTCGGTCGGGAGCTTGATGCCGTGCGTCTCGATAAAGTCCATAAGCGTCACGTCGCCCATGCCGAACCCGACAGCCGGCACCGGATCGCCGCCTCCGCCGGAGGCGGATCCGCCTTTGGCGGAGAAGAGAGAAATCAAGTTGTCGTAGCGACCGCCGCCGAAGAGGGCGCGCGGATTCTCTGGGTTCGTGTCGTAGATCTCAAAGACGGTGCCGGTGTAGTAGTCGAAGCCGCGGACGATCCCAGTGTCGAGAACGACGTTGCCCATGCCGCGCGCCTTAAAGGCCTCGATGAGGTTCTCGAGGGCTGCCTTTTCGGCGCGGATGCGCGGGTCGTCCTGCGAGATCAGGAAGAGCGGGTCGGTCGGTGTGATCGCAGCGAGCGCCGCCTCGTAGGCAGTGCCGGTCATCTTGGCCTTGCGGTCGAGGAGGTGCAAGTAGCTCTTTTGCTGCTCCGCGTTCAATCCGGCGGCGGCGCACGCGGCGTCGAGGAGCGTGCGCGAGTTCACGCGGATCACGAAGTCGGCATCCTTCGCGCCGAGCGCTTTCATGAGCTCGTGTGCGAGGACGATGATCTCGCCGTCGGCCTTCGCGTCCGCGACGCCGAGGAGGTCGACGTTCAGCTGGTAGTGCTCGCGCAAGCGGCCGCGCTGCGGCCGCTCGTAGCGGAAGACGTTCGGGATCGAGAACCATCGGAGCGGGAAGGCGAGCTCGCGTCGCTTCGCGGCCACCATGCGCGCGAGGGTCGGGGTCATCTCGGGGCGCAACGTCACCGAGCGGTCGCCGCGGTCCATGAAGGTGTAGGTCTGCTCGTTGACGATCTCCTCTGACGTTTTCGACTCATAGATCTCGGCGCGTTCGAGGGGCGAGGCGTTGTACTCCTCGTAGCCGTAGCGGGTGAGGACGCCGCGCAGGGTGCCGAAGAGGGCAGAGAGCTTCGCCCAGTCAGCGGGATAAAAATCGCGGACGCCCTTGTACGGGTCGGTCGAGAGCGGTTCTGACATAGGTCGATTTTACCATGCGTCTTTTTGCTGTATACTGGAGCCAGTTGTAACCGACGAAGGGGGTGGTCCGTCTACGCGGGGCTAATCACCCTGCACACGATACCTTACATACGTTTCGACGACGGGAGAAAACGTCATCACCATTACCGGGGCCTTGAGCCCCGGTTTTTTATTAGACCGGCGGATTCTCGACGCCTGGCTTCGTCGAGACGTAGCGGAGGATCACGTCGCGCATCTGCTCGGGCCGCGGGATGCCCTGCATGACGAACTCGACGTCCTCGGCGGCGGTCTGCACCTTGATCGTGCCCATATTGAGGAGCGAGGGCATGATGCCGACGACGTCGCTCGTGACGTCCTGAACGCGGGAGAGGAAGAGGCTCGACACCTCCCGGGAGAAGTAGGTGCGCTGCTTGATATTGACGATGCGTTTGTTGGTCAGTACCCACGTGTTCAGGTAATAGCGGGTGAAGGCGCTCCACGCGAGTGTCCAGGTGACGAGGAGCCAGATGCCGAGACCGGCTCGGCCGAAGGTCGTGTGATAGTCGAACATGTCAGCGTAGGGCGCGAAGGAGGTCGCGAGCCGCAGCAGGTTCGGCAAGGCGAAGGGGATCACGGCGAAGATCGCGAAGGGCAGGAGCTCGGCGACGAAGATGAGCCAGTGCTTGCGCGCCTCCATCACCACGTGTTCGCCCGGCTCGAGTTCGAATTCTTTCATAGGGTCATGGGAGATAGGTAGAAAGGAACCAGGCATTGCCCGAGAGCGCATAGGACATGAGTGAGAATGAGAGAGCGAGATGCACGACGATCGCCGGCAGCGCGACGAGCGCGCCGTGGGAGTATTTGAGCCAGTGGTAGGCGGCGATGAGCGTATAGAACGCCCAGAAGGCGAAGACGGCGTAGAGGAGCCACTCGACGGCGACGCCGCTCGAGACGCCGGCGGGGAGGTTGAAATGGGAGAACAGGGTGGAGGGAGAGACGAAGGGCTGAAGCGGCTGGTCGGGCATTATGCGAATGATACAACGATGAAGCGCGGCTTATCGTATTGGTCAGTGCGTATCTCGGCCGTGAGCCCTTGCTCGATGAAGAGGTCGCGGCAGGCCTCGGCGTGGCCGCGGTCGCACTCGATGTAGGCGACGCCGCCTGGGGCGAGGCGGCGGGGGAGCTCGGCAGCGATGCGGCGGATGTAGTCGAGTCCGTCACTGCCCGCCCAGAGCGCGAGGCCGGGCTCGTAGTCGGCGACGCTCGCGGGCAGCACGCGGTCGGCGGGGACGTAGGGCGGATTCGTCGCGATCACGTCGAACGTCATATCGCCGAACGGCTCGAAAAGGTCGCCAATGCCGACGTGCGCGCGGGACTCGTCGAGACCGTTGTCGCGGATGTTGCGCACGATGGTCGCCTCGTGTGCTGGGTCGATCTCGCCAAAAAATACGTCTATATATGATAGTGCTTTCAGTGCTGCGCAGCCGATGGCGCCCGAGCCGGCGCATAGATCGAGAAAGCGCAGCGGTTGGATTCGGACATCCGATGTCCCAGGGACATCGGATGTCCTAACATGGGCGAGCATCTTCTCCGTCCAATATTCAGTCTCGGGGCGGGGGATGAGGGGATGGGAGTTGAGATAGATATCAAGACCGAGGAAAGGCTGCGAGCCGATCACATACGCCACCGGCTCGCCGGAGGCGAGCCGGGCCAGGTCAGCGGCGTAGGGCGCTGATGCCGCTCCGCCATATTTCTCCTCGAGGAGCCATGCTTCCTCCCGTGTCATGGGCGAACGCTACCACAGATCTCTGGGCGTGTCTTAGGCAGAATTCGAGGCAGAAACCCGCTCCACAGGGTTATACAGCGCTATGCACAGGTTCTCCACGCATTTTTCCGCAGAAATCGCTTGACTTACAAGATAGTTCAGCGGGAGACTATATGTAGTTCATTCTCAGTAGGGAGGAACCTTACTACACAATTAGGTCCCTCACCTGCAGGCGGTCTGCCTGCTACCTCGGACCACCTATAACACTGAGGCTCCGTCCCCCCGAGGATGAACTACCAGGGAACGGTTCCACCCCGAGTGGAACTTTTCCTTAATTTTTTTACGGTCACCCATACAAAAGAACAACGCCCGCTTTCGCGGGCGTTGTTCTTTCAGGCAGGTGGATTAGTAGCCGCCGCGGCCATAGCCGCCCCCGAAACCGCCATTGCCCCCGAAGCCGCCTTCGCGGCGTGCCGGGCGCTCGCCCTGCGGGCGGGCAAAAGAGACCGACAGCGTGCGGCCGTCGAACTCCTTGCCATCCCAGCGATCGATCGCCGACTGCGCCTCTGCCGGAGAGGCCATCTCGACGAAGCCGAAACCGCGCGAGCGGCCGGTCATGCGATCGCTGATAATGCTCGCGGAGACGACGTTGCCGGCCTCGCTAAAGGCCTTCTTGAGATCGTCCTCGGTCGAGCGATAGGGGATGCCGCCCACGTAGAGCTTGTTCCCCTGCACTGATGCTGCATTGTCCATGCGTATGGATTGACTTGGTTAACCTCGCTGAAATCAACACTTACGGCCGGTGATAGCCGAGCGAAGCTCGAATACTCTGCGAGTGGGACAAGTATGCCAGAAATACGGCTTTTGCGCAAGGGCGCGTGGTGCGTTGTGGATAAGCCGAGCTGTAGCAAAAAGCAGGGGGTCGGCGTAGTACCTAGTGTGCCTTAATTAAGCCTTCATGTGCGTCCGCGTAAGCTTGCGTTACGACGGCGCGTACTAACCACTAGCGACCTATACTTTATATGAAATTACTGCTTATCGAAGACGAGCCGCAGATCGCGAACCTGGTTAAGGCCGGGCTCGAGCGGGAGGGCTATGCGGTCGACTGGGTCGCTGACGGCTTGAACGGCGAGAAGCGCATCGAGCTCTATCACGGCGACTACGACCTCGTCATCCTCGACCTGATGCTCCCCGGCAAGGACGGCATCGAGATCACCAAGCATGTGCGCGGCAAGGGCATCACGACGCCCATCCTCATCCTCACGGCTAAGAGCTACGTGGACGACAAGGTCTCTGCGCTCGACGGCGGCGCCGACGACTATCTCACCAAGCCCTTCGACTTCAAGGAGCTTCTCTCGCGCATCCGCACGCTCCTGCGCCGCCCGAAGGAGAAGCTCAACATCGAGCTCCAGTGCGGCGATATCGTCTTGAACCCCGCCTCGCGCAAGGTCACCCTCGCCGGCAAGGAGGTCAAGCTCACCCTCAAGGAGTTCGGCATCCTCGAATACCTGATGCGCCACCCGAACAAGGTGGTGACGCGCGACGATATCCTCTTCAACGTATGGGACTTCCACTTCGACTCGTTCAGCAATGTCGTCGACGTGCACATCAACCACTTGCGCAAGAAGATCAACAAGGGCAAGAAGCGCAATTTCCTCGAGACGATCCGCGGCGTCGGCTACCGGATCAACGCCGAAACCGAGGAGCACGCGATCGCGGCGTAGCGCTAATCCTTAGCCCCGTTCATCCCCGAGAGCGGGATCGTGACGTAGAAGGTGGTCCCGAGCTCGACGTTGCGGCTGTTCACGTTCGTGAACGCACGCGGCGAGGGCGACTCGCACCACACCTTTCCGCCGTACTGGTCGACGGCAGCTTTGACGATATAGAGCCCCAGACCCGTGCCTTTCACCTTGCCGTCCGCCTGGACGCGGAAGAGCTTCTCGAAGATGCGCTCCTGCTGCTCCTTGGGGATGCCGTCGCCCGTGTCTGAGACGGCGATACGCGCCTCACCGTCCATCTTCTCGACCTCGACGAGGATCGTGCTTCCGACCGGGCTGTACTTCATCGCGTTGCTGAGGAGGTTCTCGAGGATGATCTTCAACACCCGCTGGTCGATCTTGATCGGCGGGACGCTCGGATCGTAGGAACGGCGCACGCGGATGTCGCGGCTCTTGGTCGCGATCGAGACGTTCTGCAGGATCTTGTCCGTGAACTTGCCGAGGTCGGTCGGCTCGGTGTCGATCACGAGCGTACCCATCTGGATGCGCGAGATGTTAAGGAGCGTCTCGACGATGTCGCTCATATCCTTGATACCGGCCTGCGCGATGCGCAGGTACTTCTTCTGCTCTTTGGTGGGGGCGTCATCCAGGTGGTGGAGCATCATGTCGACCGAGAGGCCGATGCTCGTGAGCGGCGTACGCAGCTGGTGTGAAGCGAAGGAGATGAACTCGCTCTTCGCCTTGTCGACCTGGTTCTCTCGCGTGATGTCGCGCCAGACGACCACGGCGCCGAGCGTCTTGCCCTCAATCACATACGGCGCCGCGCTCACCGAGAGCGGGATGCGCCGGCGCGTTTCGAGGTTGATGACATTGAATGCCGTCGACGTCGAGATCGGTCCGGCCGGCATGCGGCCGTTTTGAAGCGCGATATACACCGGTCGCTTCTCTTTCGGGATCGGACGCCCAAGTTCGTCGTAGAAGGGGATTGCGCTATCAAGATCCCGCTCGAGGATATCCGATGCGCTCATCCCGCAGAGCTCCTCGATCGCCTTGTTGACATAGATGATCTTGCCGTCCGTGTCAGTGACGAGGATGCCGTCTGCGATCGAGAGCAGGAGCGCATCGTCGCGTGCTTTGCCCTCTTCCATCCGCATCGCGTACTCCTTCAGCTTCTGTTCATAGGTCTTGCGCTCTGAGATGTCACGGATGATCGCAGTGTAGAAGCGTTCTCGGCCGTAGCGCCACATGGATGCCGACATCTCGACAGGGAAATCGATCCCGTCCTTGTGGCGGCCGCGCATCTCGACATTGCGGACCTCCACGTCGGGGAGAGCGCTCGCGAAGAGCTCGACGTTCTCGTCGTCATCGAGGGTCGGCCGGCCGTTCGGCGATATGCGTCGCAGGTTCAATACGCTGAAGGGCTTACTTATGATCTCGCGTTCTGGGTAGCCGAATATGTCTTCAGCGCGTTCATTCCAGTACACGATGTTGCCGATCTGATCGACCGTGACGAATGCATTCGCGCTCGACTCCGCGACCGAGCGGAACTTCTGCTCGCTCGCTCGCAACTCGTCCACTGTCCATTGGTTGTGCAGGATAAGCGACGCGATGCGGCCAAAGGTGCTCGCGACGCGCTCGTCGTTCCGAGTGAAGTGCCCGGGCTTATTGAGGAAGGCGAGGAGACCGACCGCTTCCCCGTGGATCGCGAGCGGGACGAAGAGAACGTTCCGGATCGCGGTCTGGCGATATTGGTCTGCGCTGTTGCCCGTGTCGAGACTGACGAGTATGTCGTTCTTCATTATCGGCTTGCTGACTGAATACGCGCTCTCGATGAGATGCCGGATGGGCGCCGCATGCATGAAGCCCCGAACGCCAACCTTGAGCGACCCATCCGCGTAGAGGAGCTCGCCGTCCTCTCCTGCGTGGCCGCGCAGGATCGCGAAGGCGTGCGCCGCGCCGATCGTCCGCTTGCAGGCGCGGCTGATCGTCTTCGCCGAGTCCTTGAAGTCGTGATGTTCAAGCGCCTCGTGCGCGCTCTGAAAGAGCGCTGACATCTCAGACTCGCGTTGTTGAGAGTTCGTGAGAGCCGACTGCAGCTCGCCCTCCTTCTCGCGGATGCTCTCTCTGAGAAGCTGGTCGGTCTGCGAAAGGCTTGCGGCGGAGGTCGCCCGATAGAGGAAGTAGGCGGCGATGATCCGCAGCAGATGTCCCGCAAGGTTGAAGACGTCGCTCGCCGTCGCGTATAGAACGAAAAATGTCTCAGCCGCGATGTCGACTGTGATGAATAGCACAAGAAGCTGATAGATATGTTTATCGAAGGTCTCGCGCATGCGCGTGAGGAGCGCGAGCGCGAGCGCGAGAAGGCCGATGACGACGAGTTCGCCCACGCGCTCGACGATGCTCTCGGTGAGGCCGTTTACGTGGATCGTGGGGAAGATGTGCCAGTAGAAGATCGAGAGGAGCGCGAAGCCGGTCAGCACCGCATAGGACGTGAGCACCGTCTCGACCTTCACCATGCGTCGCATGAAGAAAGGCGCGGCCGCGAGAGACCCGGCCTCGATAAAGCGAGCGGTCATCCAGAGCTGTGCGGTGATGTCCGTCTCAGGGTCTGCATATGACGTGTTGCCGATGCCATAGAAGAACGCGTGCAGCAGGTCGAGCGGGATCGCTGCGACGAGCGCGACGCCAAAAAAGAGGAGATAATCGTTCTTTAGGTATGCGCGCGCGTTCCACACAATAACGAAGACAAGCATATGGAGGACGACGACGAAGAGTTCTGCGAGGCCGTGCGAGAGGAGATAATTGTTCAGGCCCGCGAAGTAGAGCATCAGGATTACGAGAATATCGAACACCAGATACCGCAGGGCGTCTGCGGGGATAGCCTTCACTTTGGCGAGCATGTCCTCACGGATGCTCAACATGGCTCCGCCATTATGGGGAAGGGCAGCGGGAAGCGCAACCCTCCGTCTTCATGCGGTCTTCATCTTCGGCGGGTTCATAAAAAACGTTGAAATTTTTCATAACAGCTAATGAAAAATTAATAGCTGCGCCCGTATCATCCCCGGACGCGTATGAAAACAATTCGCTGGGTCGTCCTCGGGTTCGTCGCCGTGCTGCTTGCGCTCTTCATGCCGTCCGTCTTCGCGCACGCGCAGGCGGCAAGCGGTCTCACCGCAGTCGTGGTGACGCCGTCGCAGACCTCGATCACTGTCGGCTCTGCGGGGCAGTTCGTCGCGACACCGATGACTGCGACCGGAGCGTTCGTCGGCGCGACCGTCACGTGGTCGTCGAGCAATACGGCGGTCGCAACCGTGAGCTCGGCCGGGTGGGTCACGGCTGCTGCGATCGGCACGGCGACCATCACGGCGACCGCGGTCGACCCGACGACGAACACGACCGTGACCGGGACCGCTGCGCTCACCGTGACCGGCATCGTGCCGCAGCTGACCTATGTCGTGCTCGCGCCGATCTCCTCCGGCGGCGTCGTGGGGACGCTCATCCAGCTCGTGGCGACGCCCGAGGATCAGACGCTCGCGCCCTATCCGTCGGCGACGGTGACCTGGGTCTCGAGCAATACCTCCGTCGCCACCGTGAGTACGACCGGGCTCGTGACGACGCTTGCACCGGGGACCGCGATCATCACGGCGACCGCGACAAGCGGCATCATCTCCACGAGCGCGATCTCGACGATCACGGTGCTCGCGCCTGCCCTCATGACCGTGCAGATCTCTCCGCAGCCGATTCCGCCGGCGGTGACGACGATACCGATCGGCACATCGATAGCTTTTACAGGGACGCCGATGAACCAATCGCTCCTGCCGTATACCGGCTCGACGACGGTCGCGTGGTCGTCGTCGAATCCGGCGATCCTCTCAGTGAGCGCCTCAGGCGTCGCGACCGGCGTTTCAGCCGGCGGTGCGCGCATCATCGCGACGGCGACGAGCGGATCGGTGACCGTGACGAACAGTCTTGCGGTGACGGTGCCGCAGCCTCTCGCGAGCGTCTCGATCTCGCCCGGCACTGCCTCCGTCGCCTCGGGTGGAACACAGCAACTGACAGCATTCCCGTTCACTGCGACCGGCGTCGTGTATATCGGTGCAGCTCTCTCGTGGTCCTCGTCGAATACTGCCGCCGCTGTCGTCGATAGTACCGGCCTCGTGACTGCGCTCACTGCGGGGACGACGACTATCACGGTGACGGCAGTTGCGAACGGCGTGACAGTGTCGAACTCTGCTCTGATCACGGTTACGCCGCCGGTACTCTCGGCCGTGCAGATCAGCCCATTTACGAACGCGCTCGTCGCCGGACAGACGCAGCTCTACGCGGGCACGCCGCTCAACCAGTCAGGCGGCACGTACGCTGGTGCGACCGTCACGTGGGTCTCGAGCAATCCTGCGATCGCCACTATCTCGACGAACGGATTCTTGACGGCGCTCGCTGCTGGCACGACGACCGTGACGGCGACTGCGGTCTCCGGCGCTTCGTCGGCGTCCTCTGGCATGCTGCTCACGGTCAGTGCACCCGTGCTGACGTCCTCCTCCATCACGCCGGCGTCGATCGCACTCGTCGTCGGCAGTACGGCGGTCCCGTCTGCGAAGCCGGTCAACCAGCTCGGTACCGCATATGTCGGCGCAGTCACCGCGTGGGGTACGAGTAATCCTGCCGTCGCCATCGTGTCGGCGGCAGGAGTTGTGAGCGGCGTCGGGATCGGCACGGCGACCATTACGGCGACCTCCACTTCCGGCACGATCTCGGTCGTCGCGACAGCAGCTGTCACGGTGGGTGCACAAGCGCTCACGAGCGTCGCAGTGGCGCCGACGAGCGCGGCGCTTGTCGCCGGAGGATCGCAACAGCTATCCGCGTCGTCGTTCGACCAGGTCGGCAACCTGCTCTCCGGCGCGACGATCACCTGGGGGTCGAATGCGCCCGCGGTCGCCACCGTCTCAGCGAGCGGCCTCGTGACCGGCGTCGGCGCGGGCAGTGCGCTCATCAGCGCCACGTCGACGATCGGCGCCGTCTCCGTCGTAACGACGGTTCCGATATCTGTCTCGGCATTGTCTTCAGCGACGCTCGCGCTTAATCCAGGTTGGAACCTCGTGACCTTGCCGCTCTCGCCTGTGAACCCGACGACCGGAGTCGCGATCGCGTACACCGCGGAGTCGTTCGGCACGCTCGCCGGCGCCGACGTGATCTCGTCGTGGTCAAACGTCTCGCAGCGATTCACGACGCATATCATCGGCTTCCCGTTGAATGATTTCCCGCTTGTCAATGGCAGCGGATTCTTCGTCCATGTCGCGGCCGGGAAGAGCCTCGCGATCGCAGGAACGGCGGTCGGTGCCGCTGCGCCGGTGCTAGGTACCGGCTGGTCGCTCATCGGCTGGACCGGCAGCGCCGCGACGACGGCAAGCGCCTACGGTGCGACGCTCGCCGGCGTCGACGCGCTCTCGCGCTACGACAGCGTTACGCAGAGCTTCACCACCCACATCATGAATTTCCCGCTGAACGACTTCGCCCTGCAACCGGGCGATGGCGTGTTCGCGCATCATCCTTAATCAGCACTTTATGAAAAATCAATATCATTAGCGGCTCAACGATTAATAAAACAAGTATGAACACGACACACGGTACTGATAAGAAGGGCGGGGCGTTCGTTCGGAACATGCGGGCGATCGTAGCGCTCGTGGCTGCGGGGGCGTGTTTCGCGGCGCCGGCCTTCGCGCCTGCGCGCGTCGCGTACGCGGCGACGACCTGCAATCTGAATTCGTTCTACGGCACCGTGACGGTCGGCGGCGTCGCCACCAACGGGATCACCGTGACGCTCACGGATCTCACGAACAAGGCCGCGGCGCTTACGACGACGACCTCGGGCGGAGGCCTTTACCAGATCGAGACGGCGAACCTCGCGACCTGCGCTGCAGTCGGCGACCAGATCCAGGTCTCGGCGACGAGCAACGGCGCGACGGCGACCGCAACGGCGTCCTACGCGAATCAGGCGACGACGCTCATGAATCTCGCTATCCCGGTGCTCACGTCGGTCAGCGTTTCGCCCGCTACCGTCTCAGTCGCGACCGGCGCCACGACGCAGCTCACGGCGAACCCGCTCGATCAGACGAGCGCGGCGTACGTCGGTGCGACGGTGACATGGACGTCCTCGAACACGGCCGCGGCTATCGTGAGCTCGACCGGACTCGTGACCGGCGTCGCCGCAGGTTCTGCGACGATCACCGCGACCGCGGTAAGCGGCGCGACGACGGTTACGAGCACGGCCGCCATCACAGTCACGGCGCCGACGGCAGTCCTCACGAGCGTGAGCGTCTCGCCGGCGACCGCGACCATCCTCGTCGGCGGAACGCAGCAGCTCAATGCGTCTCCTAAGGATCAGAACGGTACGGCATTTACCGGTGCGACGAACGTGTGGGCGTCGGGCAATACGGCGATCGCGATGGTGAACGCGACGACCGGCCTCGTGACCGGCGTCGCACCAGGCACCGTGACGATCAATGAAGTCTCGCAGAGCGGGGCAGTGACGGTTTCGTCGTCGGCGACGATCACCGTCAATGCTGTTCCGGTACTCTCGAGCGTCGCGGTGACGCCCGCGACGGCAACGCTCATCACCGGTGCCACGCAGCAGCTCGCGTCTGCGCCGAAGGATCAGAATGGCGCTGTGATCGCCGTGACGTCGACGCTCTGGTCGTCGTCAAATACGGCTGTCGCCACGGTCGACACGGCAGGGCTTGTCACCGCAGTTGCGCCGGGATCGGCCACCATCTCAGCGGTCGCTGGGACAGGGACGGCGACCTCGACTGGCACGGCGGCTATCACGGTCACGCTACCGCCGCCGGTGCTGACAAAAGTAGCGGTCACGCCCTCCACGGCGACGGTCACTGCCGGGGGAGCGCAGCAGCTCTCCGCAGCAGCGACCGACCAATACAACGCGGCGTTCCCGAGTGCGACGATCGCGTGGTCGTCGTCGAATACGGCCGTCGCGACGGTTGGCGCTACCGGGCTCGTGACCGCGGTGTCTGCCGGATCGGCAACGATCACCGCCACCGCGACAAGCGGCGCGACGAGCGTCACGGCGACGGCGGCGCTCACCGTGAACGCACAGGTGCTCACCAGCGTTGCGGTCACGCCGACAACCTCTACGATCCTCGTCGGCGCAACGCAGTCGATCTCTGCAACGCCGAAGGATCAGGACGGCAAGACGCTCTCGGGGACGGCGATCCTCTATGCCTCTGCGAACACGTCGGTCGCGACCGTCAATGCGACGACCGGTCTCGTGACCGGCGTCGCCCCGGGTACGGCGACCATCAACACCGTCGCGCAGAACGGGGCGACGACGCTCATGGTCGCTGCGGCGGTGACGGTGAATCCGGTGCCGGTCTTAACGACCGTGACCGTGGCGCCGAGCACGGACACGCTCCTCGTCGGGAGTACGACGCAGCTCGCGACGACCGCGCTCGATCAGAACAGCGTGCCGTTTGTCGGCGCCACGACCGCGTGGACGAGCGCAAACGCTGCCGTCGCGACGGTCAGCGCGACGGGCCTCGTCACGGCCGTAGCGCCCGGGACAGCGGCAGTGGTCGCTGACGTCACGAGCGGAGCGACAACGCTCCACGCTACCTCGACAATCACGGTCAACCCGGTGCCCGTCTTGACGAGCGTCAGTGTGACCCCAAGCACGGCGAACCTCATCGTCGGCACGACGACGCAGCTTGTCACGGCCGAGAAGGATCAGCTCGGTGCGGCGTTCACTGGCGCGACGTATCTCTATACGTCTGGTAATCCGGCAATCGCGACTGTCTCTGCGGGCGGTCTCGTGACAGCGATCGCCGTCGGTACGACGACGCTCAACATCATCGCGCAGAGCGGCACGACGGTCGTCGGTACTAACGCGACGATCGTCGTCTCGCCGATACCGGTCTTAACGAGCGTCAGCGTGACCCCGAACTCGCTCACTCTCGTGACGGGTACGACGACGCAGCTCACGGCATCCATCCTCGATCAGAACACGATGGCGTTCGTCGGCGCTTCAACGACCTGGTCGTCTGCAAACGCGGCCGTCGCGGCGGTCGATCAGGCAGGGCTCGTGAGCGCGATCGCGGCAGGTACGACGACCATTACCGTCTCTGCAACGAGCGGTTCGACCACGGTCTCGGCGACAGTACCGGTGACGGTCACTGCGCCGGTGACGAATAGTCCGAACCTGTCGCCAGCTCACCCGTCGTTCACGATCACGAGCGCGGACTTGAACCCGCTAACCGTGACCGTGCCGAGCAACGTAATGAATGGCACGCTCGACCTCTCGTCCTTATTGGCGAGCTCTACGGTCGTCTTGCCGACAATCGTAACGATCGATGCGACTACCTCAGCCGGTGCGCTCACGATCACGATGGCCTCGTCGACCAAGATCACCTCCGCGGCGCTGACATGGAACGGCATCTTGAACCTGCCGACCGCGTCGACGACGCCGGTCATCCCGATCCCGGCCTCCGGCAACACGGCGACTGGAGTCTCGATGATCGAGATCGGTCTCGGCGATACGCCGGTGACCTTGAGCAAGGCCGCGGAGCTCGTGTTCGCCGGCCAAGCGGGGAAGTCGGTCGGGTGGCAGCAGAACGGCGTGTTCACCGAGATCACGACGATCTGCTCGACGACGGTGAGCCCCAAGGTGGCGAAGGGCGGCGACTGCAAGATCGATGACGGCGCGAACCTCGATGTGTGGACGAAGCACTTCACGACCTTCATCACGTACACGCAGACGCCGATCCCTGCGCCTGCCGCAGCTCCTGCAAGCGGCGGGTCAGGCGGTGGCGGTGCAAGCAGCGGAGGTGGCGGCGGCTCGATCGCCTTCGGCGGCGGGACCCCGAATCCGCTCCCGGGACAGGTGCTTGCTCAGGCGATGACGCCCGCGAGCGGCCAGGTGCTCGGCGCAGCAACCTACAACTTCGCGACGAATATGTCTCTCGGCTCGAGCGGTGCGGACGTAACGGCGCTCCAGCAGTACCTCACGGACAACAAGTATTACGCGGGCCCGATCACCGGCTACTTCGGTACGCTCACTGAGGACGCGGTGATGCGCTTCCAGTCGGCGCATGGCCTGCCCTCGACCGGGTTCGTCGGCCCGATGACTCGCGCCGAGCTCAACAAGGGTTCTGTGGCGGCCTCGACGCCGATGACGGTCACTCCGCACTCGAACCTATCTGCAGCGCAGGTCGACTCGCTGATCCAGGTGCTCCAATCGTTCGGCGTCGACCCCTCGACGATCGATCGCGTGCGCGCCTCGCTCGGTCTCACATCGACCAAGATAAACGCGTAGGTTCGGTTCAAACAGAGAAGAGAGCGAACAACCCCGCGCAGGCGGGGTTGTTCATGCCTGATTATCGTTGTATCGTGATGAGCACATGGATCGACAGCGCACGCCGCTCGTTCATCATCTCCACGACTTCTTCTTCCCGCATGAGCGCAACGGCCATCGGCCGCACCTCTTCCGCTCGGCATCAGTTCTCGCGATCGCCGTCTTCGTCGTCGCTCTCGAGACGGGATACGTCCTCCAGGCTGACAGTCTTTCGCGATCCGGCTTCCTCGCGTCGGTGTTGCCGGGTGCGCTCGTCGCGCTCACCAACGCTGATCGATCTGCTGAGGGGCAGCCTACCCTCACTGAAGACGCACTGCTCGACCGCGCAGCGCAAGCGGCGGCCGACGACATGGCGGCGAGCGGTTATTTCTCTCACGTCTCTCCATCGGGCAAGTCGCCATGGCAGTGGCTCGACGACGCCGGCTACCGCTACAGCTACGCGGGGCAGAATCTTGCGGTCAACTTCACCGACTCGGTGAATGTCGAGACGGCGTGGATGGCCTCCCCGACGCATCGCGCGAACATCGTGAAGGGGGAGTATACGCAGGTCGGGTTCGGCACGGCAAGCGGGATGTATGAAGGGCAGCCGTCGACGTTCGTCGTCGCGTTCTTTGCAACGCCGGCTCGCGCCGCGGCCGCAGTAGTGACCGCTGCTCCGGCAGCAGTACCGGTCGCGACGACGACGCGCGTGCTCGCTGCAGAGACGGCGCCGGCAGTTGTACCGGCTCCGGTGCGCGCACCAGCGTGGTACGACGTTCTCATCTCCTCGCCGTGGCAGGCGCTCGCGGCGACACTCGCAAGCCTCTTTGCCGTCGTTGCAGCCGCGTACGCTGTCGTGCTTCGTATGCGCGGGCGCGTGCCACATGTAAGCGTCGTCGTAGGCGGTCTCGTCCTCCTTATACTGCTGCCTGCATCGCTCCTTGTGAGCACACTCATGACGCGTTCGCTCGCGCTGCCAGCAGGGGGTGCCGCAGCGGCCGTCGGCGCGGCGATGCTCCCGTATTAACGGACGGCCGAGAGTGCCGGGAGGAAGAGGGTGGCTATCAAGCCGATACCGAGGAGGACGACGATGAATATGGCGAATGCGCGCTTCATATCGTCGAGGATATCACGATTTCTCACCTGCCGGTAACGGGCGGATCAAGTCGCGCTTGATATCCTCGAACGTGCCGCCGACCTTCTTGCCGGGGTTGAGGATCCCGCGCGGATCGAAGACCTTTTTCGTACGCTCGAAGAGCGCGATCATCTCGGGACCGTAGAGCATGGGGAGGTACGGCGTGCGGATGATGCCGTCGTTGTGCTCGCCGGTCGTCGTGCCGCCCTCCTTGATCACGAGCTCATAGACTTTCGGCGCAAGCTCCAAGATGACCGCTCGGTTCTCTTCTTTCGTGAGGTCCATAAGCGGGATGATGTGGATGTTGCCGTCGCCGATGTGGCCGGCGATCGTATAGATGAAGTGCGACTTGTACTCGTCGAGGAGCGCGTTCAGCTTCGGCAAGAACTCCGGATAGGTCGAAGGCGGGACGACGAAGTCGTCGATGAACGGCGAGGAGACGAGGCCGTGAAGGTTCTTGCGCAGCAGATTGAAGCTCTCGCGGCGGATGATCCAATATTTTTCTGACTCTTTCTCATCTTTTTCGATCTTCGTCTGGAGATGTAAGTCAGCGAGCGCCGCTTGCGCCGCGAGAGCACGGCGGTCGGCCTCTTCAATGGTCGCCTCGGCGAACTCGGCCATGAGGATCAGCTTCGGCACGCCGCCGGCCGCCACCATCGCCGCCTCGGGGATGAAGTCGATCCCGAGCCGCGCAGCGCGGGCGAACCCCATCTGCGAGAGCATCTGCGGCAAGAACTTCACCGCGAGCGTAAACGTGTGGTCGTCGTAGCTTTCGAACGATTCTGGATGCTGCTCCAGGACGCGCTTCACGATCTCGGGCAGGATGTCGAGATCAGAGAGGAAGATGACCAGCATCGCGCGGTGTTCTTCGGGCTTTACAAGCGAGAGCTTCGCCTTGGTCCAGAGCGCGAGCGTACCCTGCGAGCCGCAAATGAGCTTGGCCAGGTTGAACGTGCCGGTTGTGCTGTCGCGGATATTCCAGAGCGCATAGCCTGCAGAATTCTTCGAGACTTTGGGGTGGTGCGCCTCCATGAGTGCTGCGTTCTCGGTGACGATCGCGTCCATCTCGCGGTAGATCGCACCCTCGAGCGTCGTAAGCTGCTTCTTCTCTTCGAGTTCCGCGGGCGAGAGCGGGCCGAATGAGGTCTGCGAGCCATCCGAGAGGACGACGTCGACCGTCTCGACGTAGCGCTCGGTCTTGCCGTATTTGAGTGTGCGCTCGCCGCCGGAGTTGTTCGAGACGATGCCGCCCATCGCTGCGATCTCGCGGCTCGCGGGGTAGGAGGGAATGATGAACCCCTTCTCGAGCGTGGCCTTCTCGAAGTCTCGGTAGTAGACGCCCGGCTCGGTGACGGCGTACCCTTCGCCGACCTCGATCACCTTGTTCATGTGCTCGGTGAAGGAGACGACGACGCCGGTCGTGAGAGGACCGCCCGACATGTCGGTGCCGGCAGAGCGCGCGGCGAGCGAGATGTCGGCGCCCGCGTCTCTCGCTTTGCCGACTTCTTTGACAATTGCGCTCACGTCGTTCGCGTCCTCAGGGCAGACGACGAGCTGCGGCGTCCGTGTGAAGAGTGAGGTGTCTCGCGAGAGCTTCGCGAGCCGCGCGGCATCGTCTGACACTTCTCCCCGCACCGCGCTTGTAAGCGCGTGTTTCAATTCGGCTGTAGTCATGTCGCAAGTATAGCAGCACAGCTTGCTATACTAGGGTGATGAAAGAATATGCCCTTATCCTGACCGTACTTGCAGCCGTCGTCGCAGGAGGCTTGTGGGCGGTTGCGACCCGGGTCGACCAAGCGCCCGAGCCGCGCGTGTGCACGATGGAGGTGAAGCAGTGCGCGGACGGCTCCTACGTCGGTCGCACAGGTGCCAATTGCGAGTTCACGCCCTGTCCGGCCGCAGCCGCGACTACGACTGCGGGCGGCAGCATCCTGCCGTACCAGTCGGGCGTGCGCGGGACGGTCACGCTCGGGCCGACATGCCCGGTCGAGCGTATCCCGCTGGATCCTGCGTGCGCTCCTAAGCCGTTTGCAACCGCTATCACGGTGTATCACGCTGGTGTGAGTACGCCGTTCATCATCGGCAACTCAGATTCGAAGGGTACGTTCCGCTTCGCGCTTCCGCCGGGCGACTATGTGCTCAAGGCGGGGAGCGGCGGAGTGCTGCCGCGCTGCGCTGATGCGACGGTGACCGTGCCGCCCTCCGGCGACGCGACGACAGCGATCTCCTGCGACAGCGGCATCCGCTGAAATTACGCGGGTGGTACAGTGTGCGGATGACGCAGGACGAGACGATCGCCATCTTGAAGACGGGTGCGAATGTGTTCCTCACCGGCGAACCGGGGAGCGGTAAGACGCATACGGTGAACGCGTTCGTCGCATGGCTGCGCGCCTCCGGGATCGAGCCGTCGGTGACGGCGGCGACGGGCATCGCGGCGACGCACGTGGGCGGCATGACGCTCCACGCGTGGAGCGGGATCGGCGTGGCCTCCTCGCTCTCACGCGCCGATGTCGACCGCATCGCAAGCCGCGAGCATGTCGCGCGCCGCATCAACAAGGCGAGGGTGCTCGTCATCGAGGAGATCTCGATGCTCTCGGCAGCGACCTTCGAGATGGCGGACGCGGTCTGCCGCGAGGTGCGGCGCGTCGACAAGCCCTTCGGCGGACTCACGGTGATACTCGTCGGGGACTTCTTCCAGCTGCCGCCGGCGTCTCGCGACCGCGACGTGCTCTTCGCGTACCAGTCGTCGGTGTGGCGGGAGTTGAATCCGATCGTCTGCTATCTCACTGAGCAGTACCGCCAGGACGATGCAGAATTTCTCGCACTCCTCTCTGCGATCCGGAGCGGCGAGGTCGAGGAGGCGCACTACGAGGCGCTCACGCGTCGGCAGACGGTCGAGGGCGACGTGCCGACCGACGCGCCGAAGCTCTACTCGCATAACGCGGATGTCGACCGCTTAAACGCGGCTGAGCTCGCGAAGCTCCCTGGTAAGGCGATGACCTTCCGCATGGCGTCGAAGGGCAAGGATACCTTGGTCGAGGGGTTGAAGCGCGGCTGCCTCTCGCCGGAGAAGCTCGAGCTCAAGGAGGGGGCGGCGGTGATGTTCACCAAGAACTCGCCGCAAGGCAAGTTCGTCAACGGGACGCTCGGCGTCGTGAAAGGGTTCGGCGCGGACGGCATGCCGATCGTGAAGACGAACGAGGGGAAGACGGTCACGACCGAGCCGATGGAGTGGCAGCTCGAGGAGCAGGGCAAGGTGAAGGCGAGCGTCTCGCAGGTGCCGCTCCGGCTCGCCTATGCGATGACCGTCCACAAGAGTCAGGGGATGAGCATGGACGCGGCGATCATGGATCTCTCGAAGGCATTTGAATACGGGCAGGGGTATGTGGCGCTCTCGCGCGTGCGGCGCCTCGCGGGCGTCTACCTCACGGGCGTGAACGCGCGTGCGCTCGAGGTACATCCGGAGATCCTCGAGAAGGACCGCGACTTCCGCACCGCGTCGCTCGCTGCGCGTGATGCGTTTGCGAACATGACGGACGCGGAGAAAACGGAGATGCAGAAGGCGTTCGTCAAAGCGATGGGGGGCGCATGGGTGACGTGCAAGCAGAAGGCGTCTGGAGGGAGCAAAAAAGACGCGGTGATGCCGGGGCGGCTCGCGGAGACGCTCCAGACCGTGCGTGATTCGAAGACGCTCAAAGAGGCGGTGAAGTCACGCGGGCTCGTCGCCTCGACGATCGTGCATCACCTCGAGGAGCTCTCGGAGCTCGGGATGCTCGTGCGCGCGGACTTCGCGCACTTGGTGCCGGTGCATGTCGCCGACGAGGTGCGCGAGGCGCTCGCCGATTCAAGCGGTGACAAGCTCTCGCCGGTCTTTCATGCGCTTCGCGGCCGGCACTCGTTCGAGACGATCCGACTCGTCCGTCTCCTGCGCCGTCCGCAACAACCTTGTAAGTCAAACTTACAAGCCTTGTAAGTTTGACTTACAAGGTTCGAGAGAGAAAAGCCTCGATAAAACGCTTGGTCTCTGCTGGGTTTGCGACGCGCACTGCCTTTACGGCCGTCTTGTAGACGGCTTCGTCATTGCCGCCTGAGCCAAGTTCATCGCCGACGTAGACGGCGTCGGTCTCTTCGATACCGAGCCGCTCGCAGAGTCGGTGGATACCGTATGCCTTGTCGACGCCTTTCTTCGTGACGTCGATTGAGGTGGAGCCGCCGAGACTCACCGAGAAATCACCGAGGCGTGTGGCGAGCGCCGCTTGGAGTGCGTGACGCTTCGCATGGTCTCTATCCCATTCCTTTTTCATCAAAAGTGGCGCCTGCTGGCCGAGCGCCGAGAGCGTGACCTGGCTGCCGCGATACTCGATGCGCTCGCCCCACGAGGGCGCAGCGAAGGTGATGAGGCCGGTCGCCTCGCCGACTTCTTTCATCGTCGCTTCGATGTGTCGCGCCTCTTTCTCGGTCAGGCGCTCTTCGTAGATCTTCTTCCAGCCCCCGTTCTCGTGGTCGTAGAGCGATGCGCCGGAGGTGGGGAGGAGATGCAGATGCGAAAGTTCGCCGCTCGCGGGTAGGCGCTCGACGACCTGGGTGAGAAATTGCTTGAGTGCGCCGCCAGAGACGACAGCGACATGCGCACGCGCGGTCAGCTGCGCGAGGAGCGCGGCCATCGCAGGCGAAATCGGCTGCTTGCTCTCTGCGAGCGTGCCGTCGAGGTCGAAAATGAATAGTTTGGGTGTTCCGCCGGCAAATGAAAAATCGGTCGCGCTCCGGTTCGAGCGGCCATGTCCAACTACCGATTTCTCATTTGCCGGCTTCATGATAACGCGTCGAGCATGTGTGAGAGCGAGGCGGTCGCGACGCCGACGACGCGGTCGGCCGCGCCGTAATAGAGGTAGACCGTGTCGCCGCGCACAAGCGTGCCGCAGGCGAAGACGACATTACTCACTTCGCCTTCGCGCTCATACGGCATGAGCGGCTCGAAGATCGGGTCGGCTGTGCGCGCGAGCACGGCCGTGCCCGAGGCGTCGAGGAGCGCGGCGCCGAGCCGATAGGTCGCGTGGCGCGACACGCCGTGATAGATCATGAGCCACTTGTCTCCGAACTTGATCGGCGGGGCGGCGCTCCCGACCTTGGCACCGTCCCACATCCCGAGACGCGGGCCCATGATCTCGATGCCGCTGCTCGCGCGCTTGCCGTCTGTAAGACTCGGCAATAGATCAGCGCAGATGCGGTTGTTGATCCGGTGATAGAGCAGATAGTTACCGCCCACTTTCTCAGGCAGGAGAGCGAGATCCTTGTCGTCGACGCCCTCGGGCGTGAGGAGCGCGGGCATCGACCACTTGTCGAAGCGTCGCGCGATGAAGTCCTCGACGCTGATCGAGGTCACGGCACCCGCGGGCGGGCGCAGTCCGTCGTAGGCGGTATAGGTCATATGGAGCGTGTCGCCGATGCGGACGATACGCGGATCCTCGCAGCCGGAGTTGCCGGTGGGGAGGCCGTGCTTCATCTCGAAGTCGGCACGCGGGACATAGACGGGCGCAGCGAACCGTTCGTTCACCGTGACGCCATCCTTAGAGATCGCGAGGCCGATGGTCGAGGTGTTTGCGCTGTCCATCGCGCGGTAGAGGATGTAGACCGAGCCGTTCAGGTCGATCGCGGCGGCGTTGAAGACATTGCGGCTTTCGAATCCGCCGCCTTGCGGCGCGAGGATCGGATTCTTGTCGTAGCGATTAAAGGTGCGCGCCGGCTGCGACGGGTCGAGCGCGCGCATGAGGTCGTGCATCGTGACGCTCGCTTTGGCGCAGACGGTGTCCGCCGCGCCGTACCAGAGGTCGAGGTCGCCCTGTTCGCCGATCGTCGCACTCGTGGGGAAGACGATGTCCGGCACGAGGCCGAACTGCTCGTAGATCTCCTCTGGCACGAGGAGCGACTCGGTACGGCTCACGATCTTTGACGGGTCGTCGCGGTCGAGGAGTGCCGCCTCGACCGAGAAGACGCGGTCGCGCTCAGAGAAATAATTCTCGATATAGGAGTAGAAGACGAGCCAACCGTGGCGCGTGAGCAAAGGGACGGAGCCGACCTCGACGTGGTCGCCATCGCTCCGGCGTAAAGGGAGCGCATGCGACTTCCAGTCCGCATACCAGCGATTCCAGAATGTCTCGGACCAGAAGTCCTCGATCTTCTCCGCGAGCACGAGGCACACCTCGGCGGGCGGCTCGTCCGTGTGCACCGAGAGGAGCGCTGCGACCTTACCGCCGACGCGCTCGGGGAAGATGGCGAACGCCTTCGCGTTGAAGGGTGTCGCGAGATGGCGTTCTCTGAAATCCCTCCCGCCCCGCGCAACAGCGATGCCGACCTTGATGTTCTCCTTGCCGAAGGGATAGCCGCCGAGCGCGGTGTAGGTGAGGTACGTCGCGCCCTCAAAGACGGTCGCGCGCGGATCCTCGCAGCCATACTGCTCCCACGGCTCCTCGGCGATCAAGACCTGCCGCCGCTCTTCGAAGTGCTGACCGTCCGTCGAGAATGCCTCGCCGACTGACGATTGACCGGCATAGGGCGAGACGAGTGCAGCCGGGTTCGATTGTGCGCGGTAGTACATCCGCCAGCCGTCCGCCTCGCGGATGACCGACGGGTTGTAGGTCGCCATCGCCTCCCACGGATGTTCGTGCCGGGGAGAGAGCATCGGGTTATGGGGACTGCGGCGGATGACAAACATGTTATGCGGCTTGCGCAGTAAGCGTGCTCCCCAAGACCGGTTGGTCGCCGTCGAGGAGCGCCTCGATGAAGTCGTCGAGCATCGCGGTCGCGACGCAGATCACTTTGTCCGCGCCGCCGTAATAGATGTAGAGCTTGCCGTCCTTCACGGTCGCGCCGCCAGAGTAGACGATGCCCGGCTTGCCGTGGTTCTCATACGGATAATCCGGCTCGAGGACTGGCGCGGCCGCGCGCGCGATGATCCTTGTAGGGTCCGCGAGATCGAGAAGCATCGCGCCGACCTTATATTTATGATTCTCGATGTCGTTGGCGTGATAGAAGAGGAGCCAGCCCTTCGGCGTCTTCAGGGGCGGCGGGCCCGCGCTCCGCACGTGCACGTGCCAGGCGATCTGCCGGTCAGGGATCTTCTGCGGGTCAGGGCTCAGGAAGTGCCGCTTCGAGAGCATCTTCAGGTTGTCGGTGAACTCGATCCGCACGCGGTCTGGCGTGTCGCCGATGATGCTATGAAGCACGGCAAACTTGCCGTGAATCAGCTCGGGGAAGAGCACCCAGTTCTTGTCGCGCGTGCCGTGCGAGAGGATGAACGGCCCCTCCCATTTGTAGAAGCGCTTCGCGAGGAAGTCTGTGACCGGCATCGTGATATACGCGACGCGCAGCACCCAGTTCTCGAACATGTTGAAGGTCACGTAGACGCGGCCGTCGATCACGACCATGCGCGGATCCTCGTAGCCGCCCCAGCTGCCTCCCGAAGGGTAGAGCACCGGCGAGTAACGGCGCAGATGGATGTGCTCTTCAGGTGCCTTCAGGTGCGGCGCGGCGAAGATCGGGTACGGCAGTCGCTCGTCGAAGGCGATGCCGTCGTTGCTCGACGCATAACCCATGCGTGAGACGCCGTCGACGCCGATCGCGCGGTAGACGAGATGCGTGCGGCCGCCGATGATCGCGGCCGCCGGGTTCAAGACCGCCTCGGCTGTCCAGGGATGCGAGCCGGGCGAGAGGATCGGGTTCTTGATCGAGCGGGAGACGGCGAGGAGCCGCTTGAAGTATCTGAAGCGGAGGAGCGCTGCGACCTTCTTGCGCAGCGGCTTAGAGAAGACGATGCCAAGCAGCGCTCCGGCAACGAAGAATGAGAAGAGCAGCGCGAGGATGTTCGCAACAAAGATGACGCTCATAGCGGGACAGACTTCAGGATAGCACTCATCTGCTCGTTTTTGCCCGCTCATGCACAGGGTGGTATAGTCGACTCAATGCTCGTGAACGTCTGCATCGCCAAGCTCCACCGCGCCACGGTGACCGACGCCGACCTCGGCTACATAGGCTCGATCACGATCGACGAGGCGCTCTTGGAGGCCGCCGGCTTGCTGCCTGGCCAGATGGTGACGATCAATAACGTCTCGAACGCGGTCTCGTGGCGCACCTATATATTGAAGGGCAAGAAGGGTAAGGGCGACATTGTCTTGAACGGCCCGCCGGCACGGCTCTTCCAGCGCGGAGACAAGGTCATCGTCCTCGGCGAGGCGTGGGTGGACGCGAAGGAGGCTGCAAAGATGAAGGGACCGACGACGGTCTTCATGGACGAGAAGAACCGCATCACCAAGGTCACCAAGAACTGGCGTCCGGTGTAGCGCGAGAGTATCGTGTACGGAGGAGCCCTTTGTCACGAAAGGGCCTTTTCTTTTTCTCTCTTCTGGAGTGTGGAATGGAACCGAACAAGGCACTGTTGAATCACCCATTCTGGCGGGCGACGGACCCGAACGAGCTGCGGCTCGTACGGACGTCACGTCCGTTGCCGCGCGAATTGAACCCGTTCGAAGATGACCGGGTAGAGATATGCGCGGCTGGCGTGCCGGGTGAGGCGCCGCATAGCAAGTGGATCATGGCGCGAGCCGGTATCTTGCGCGGTGTCGAGTCGGGCGCTATTCAGCCGGACACAACGATCGTCGAGGCGACGAGCGGCAACACCGGCCAGGGCATGGCGGCGGTCTGTACGGCGCTCGAGCTGGGGTTCGTACCGGTCATGTCGGGCGACGTGCCGCAGAGCAAGATCGAGGCGATCCGCGTCGTCGGGCGCGGCGTCAAGCCGCAGCTTCTCTTCGACGACGAGGTGACCACGGTCGAGCACGCGCGCGAGCTCGGCAGGCAGCCGGGCTGGTACAACCCCGACCAGTACGGCGGCAGCTGGAACCCGGAGGCGCACCAGATGTTCCTCGGGCGGCAGCTCATGTCGCACTGGAGAGGCGTGCACTTCGTGCCTGCAGGTACGATGGGCACGAGCCTTGGCCTCGCAAACTATGCGATGACGGCTCGTCCGCAGTCGGTGGTTGTGCCGGTCGTGTGTGCACCGAACGAGGAGGTGCCGGGAGCGCGAACCCTCGCGTCGATCAAGAAGGACGTGCGACAGCCGTGGCAGGACGTGTTTCGAGAATCCGATATCGAGAGCGGGACTCGTCATGCAGCGTTCTTGCTGAGCTTCTTGTCGTGGAAGTACGTGCCGCAGATGCTCGGACCGAGCTTCGGTCTTGCCTATGCGGGCGCGCTCCGCTTCTTGAAGAAGCATAAGGAGGCCGGGACGCTCGAGGTGCTGCGTGACCGCGAGAGCGGCTTCGTACACGTCGTCGTGTTCGGCCCGGATGATTACCGGCCGTACATGAGCCTCTACCTCGGCGAATTGAAAAAGAAAGAGCTCTCGTCCAAAACGCCGCCCACTGATCTGCTCGCGCTCGTCGCGTGAGGTTCAATGAAGCGTTTTACCGGCTGCATAGCAGCCGGTTTTTTTATTCCTTACGAAAGTCAGACTCTCGTAAATTACGAGAGTCTGACTTTCGCAATCGTTTCATTTGAATGCGGCGCGGAGCGCGTTAAGGATGACGGCGACGTCGATGCCCTCCTGCACGATCGCGCCCTCGACGGGGACGATCGCACCCGCGCCGGCGGCGAGCATGCCCACGGTCGAGAGGCCGATGCCGGCATAGACGCTCTCTCGGGCGATTTTCACCGAGCGCTTCGAGAGCGCGAAGAGGTCGCGGATGAGGAGCACGTCGTGGCCGAGGATCGCGACGTCGGCCGCCTCGATCGACGCGCTGTTCTCGGTACCCGAGAAGACGATGCCGATGTCCGCCTTCGCCAAGGCCGGCGCGTCGTTCAATCCGTCGCCGATCATCGCGACTTTTTCTCCGCGATGCCGCGCCTCCTCGACGATGCGGTATTTCTCCTCTGGCGTGCAGTCTGCGACGACGTCGATCGCGAGCCCGTCGAATATCGCGTCGGCATGCGCTTTGCGGTCGCCGGTCAAGACGGCGACCTTGATACCGGACCGCTTCAAGCCCTTGATCAGCTTCTTCGCATTGTCCTTCAAGACGTCGGCGAAATGAAGGACCGCGAGCGGGCTGCCGTCCTCGGCGAGGACGAGCGAGATGCCGCCCTCCTTATGGCGTGCGGCGGGCGCCTGCTCGAGCGAGACGTAGTGCCCGTCGACCGCTCCGCTGATGCCCTTGCCGATCACCTCCTCGACGTCGCGGGCTGGGAGCGGCGTGAAGCTGCGCGCCTTCGCCGCGGCGATGATCGCCCGCGCGAGCGGATGGATCGAGTGGTACTCGAGCGCGGCCGCCAAGGAGAGCGCTTGCGCCTCGCTCGCGCCCGGCGCGAGCAGGTCGATCCCGACCAGTTGCGGCTCGCCGAGGGTCAGCGTGCCCGTTTTATCGAAATAAATAGTAGTGACGCCCGCAAGCGACTCGAGCGTGGCGGGCGTCTTGACGATGATGTTCTTGCCGGCGGCGCGCGAAAGCCCGCCGATGAAGGCGACCGGCGCCGCGATGATGAGCGGGCACGGGGTTGCGATCACGAGCACGGCGAGGACGCGCACGAGATCGCCGGTGAGCGCATATGCGGCGCCGGCGATCGCGAGCGTGAGGACGGTGAACGGGAGGTTCGCCGCGGCCGAGAGTCGGACGAACGGCGCCTCATCACGCTTGGCATCGCGGACGAGGTTCACGATCTTTGCATAGGTCGAGGTGGCGAGCGTGCCAGAGACGACGAGCTCGAAGGCTTCACCGGCGTTCACGCTGCCGCTCTTTATCACGGCGCCCTCGGTCATTGCCTCGGGGAGCGGCTCGCCGGTGAGGTTCGCGAGATTCAGAACCGCCTGTGTCGATGCGAGCGTGCCGTCGAGCGGCACGAGCTCGCCGCCACGCACGACGATGACCGAACCGGTCGTTACCTGTGCGAGCGGCACCTCGCGCGTACCGCCCGCATCCTTCACAAGCGCGACCTTGGGGATCCGCGCGAGGAGGGAAGCGAGCGAGGCCTCGGCGCGCCGCGCCGCATAGGTCTCGAGCGCCTCGCCGCCCGTGTACATGAGCGCAACGACCGCGCCAGCCAAGTATTCGCCGGTCGCCGCCGCGAGCGCCATCGCGAAGAAGGCGATGTAGTCGAGCGCCCAGCTCTTCTGCCGCAAGTCGCGGATCGCCACGACGATGAGCTGCACGAGACCGACTGCGATCGCGGCCAGGTAGAGCCCCGGCGCGCTCGCGGCGAGCGCGCCGGCAAGCAAGAACGCCACGACAGCCGGCAAGATGAGCGTCGTAGCCTCGAGATACCGCATGTCCAAAGATGGTAGCATGGGACTATCCACATTCCGTATCCGCAGCGGAAATAGGCGGCATGCGCGATGTATACTGATTGCTGTAGCCATTACACGATTCTTTTATCGTACCCACATGGACCTTCGCCGATTCTCAACCCTGCTCGTCCTCGTGCTCGGTGTCGCGATGACCTCTGCGGCGTTGAACGCGCTCGCCGCGTTCACGCAGCCCAGTTCTGCGCCGCCCAACGGTAATCCCGATGCTCCGCTCTCGACCGGTTCGGCGGCTCAAGCAAAAGTAGGCGGTCTCCTCCTCAACACCGGCGGCGCGGCGAACGGTCTCATCGTGAACTCAGGCAATGTCGGCATCGATACGGCAACACCTGCGGCGGCACTCGACGTTGCGGGTAACATCGGCGTGCGCGGGTCGTCGAACTATAACTGGATGCTCGGTACGGTGACGAACTGGAACACGTGGGACGGTAATTGGGGATTCGGCATGTCGAATTCCGGATCGAACTTCTACCCCTATGCCAGGTTCTACGGTACGGGCGACAACACGCGAGGCTTCGAGGTCGTTAATGGGAACGGCGGTAGCGTCCCGTTCTTCGTAGGCGGTTCTGGCAACGTCGGCATCAACAACACCAATCCGGCCTACACACTCGACGTGGCCGGCAATCAGCGTGTCGTCTCAGGCGACAACTCATATACCTATTACGGCCCTAACGCCTCGTGGGGCGGCCAGCTCTACGTCGGCGCGAGCCCGAATCGCTCGACGACTAACACCGCACAGGCGATCGCCACTGACGGCAACCTTCATCTCGATTCAGGCAATAACAGCAAGGGAGTGTACATTCAGTATTATTCGCAGAACAACACGTATATCAACCCGCTGGGCGGCAGTGTCGGCATCGGGAACACAAGTCCGGGGTACAAGCTCGACGTCTCCGGCTACGTGCGTTCGAATAGCGGCTATGTGTTCCCTGACGGATCCACGCAAACCACAGCCGCGATCAGTAACGGCGGCACGTTCGCGAACGGCCCCTACACGAACGACTGGTTCCGCGTGAACGGCAGCGGCGGCATCTACTGGCAGACCTACGGCGGCGGCTGGCAGATGATCGACTCGACCTGGATCCGCTCCTACAACGGCAAGCCGGTCTACATGTCAGCAGGCTATGACAGCGGCTCTCCGGCCGGTGCCGGCTGCTCTGGCGGCCTCGGCGGCGGCTACACCTTCCAAGTGTGCGGCAGCCTCCTCGCCGACATCTGGTATGACCGTAACAACACCGGCTACTACGTCGACCCGAACGGCAACACGAACGTCAATTCCTTTCAGGCTGGTGGCGGTTCGCTCCTCGCCAATTGGCCCGGCTACCCGGCCGGCATCCAGCAGACGACAGGTAATTACGTCTATCCAGGGTTTGTTCCCGGACAAGGCAGCGGCTGGAACACCTCCTACTACCTCGCCGGCAGCACGGCATGGGGACTCTACACGAACACGTCATTCGAGTCGGCCGGAGGCCTCTACGACGCCGGCAGCCGCGTGATCACGACAGCCAACATCGGCTCACAGTCGGTGAATTACGCGAACAGCGCCGGGAGCGCAAGCAGCGCGAATTATGCTAACAGCGCGGGCAGCGCGACAGTCGCGCAATACGCAACGACAGCAGGTGCGTCAGCGCAGGCGTGGCTCACGACGCAGTGCGGCAACAGCTGCGGCAACAGTTCCTGCAATGTTGCGCCATCGGGCTACGTACTATACCAGTGCTGGGTGAGTCCCGCGCAAGGCCTGGCGTATTGGCAGTGGCATAACTGATTGAGCTGTATGAACAAGAAGATCGGTCTCATCATCGTCCTCGCGCTGCTTGTCGGAGGCGTAATCGGTTTCGGTATTGCGTCGTACGTGCTGCGATACTCAGCTCTGACGAGTGCGAGCCCAACGCAGCCGCCCATGCTGTTCGTCTCCGGCATGATCAAGAGCGTCTCAGGGCAGTCGATCACGATTGAGCTGCCGCAAGCGGCAGGGACGAAGGGGGCACAGCTCATTCGCACCGTCGACGTGACGTCGGCGACCAAGATCGTCCGCGCGACTCCCAAGGATCCGGCCGTCTTCAATAAAGAGATGGCCGCCTTCCAACAGGCGATGCAGAAGTACGCGACGCCGCTCACGCAGGCTCCCAAGAATGCGGCTCCACCGACTCCACCGACTCCGCCCGCACCCGTTATCGAGTCGCCGATTTCGCTTTCCGATCTGAAGGCTGGTGACCTGGTCACGGTCGATGGGGGCAAGAATGTCGCTACGCTTGCAAGTTTCGACGCGGTGAAGATTTCGGTCATTGTGCCGCCGAGCGCAGCACCGGTCGCGCCGGGCGTGAGAACGGCCACGACGTCGGCGGCAAAAAGATAACCGCCTCGCTTCGTAACCGCCGCTCCCGAAGGAGCGGCGGTTTCAGTTATCCACGCTGCGCTTTCTACGCGCGCAACGCGCATATCTAGTCGGGTATACTGATGGGAATGGAACCGCAACGGAGCACTGCTGGCTGGTCCGTCCTTCTCCTTGTCGTCGCGCTTCTTGCAGCCGGACTGTGGGTCTCGTGGCGCAATGGCTGGTTCCCGTTCGGCGCATTCTCGAACCCGTTCCAGAAATCCGGACCGACGCCGCAGCAGGTGATCGACTCGCTCTCGGCGACGACCTCGACGATGACGGCAGAAGAGGCGAACGCGCCCTCGAAGACGCTCTCATCGCTTTCTGCGCCCGCGAATCCGGTGGCAACAACGACGCAGGTCTCGCAAGGCAAGTCCGTCGTGAATACGACGACGCAGCCGAGTACGACAGCGAGCCCGAGCGCCCTCGATTCGCTCACGCCGAAGAAGTAGCATGACGCACGCACGACACGCTAACGTCCGCCGGTTCGCGATCATGCTCACGGGGATCGCGGTTGTGGTCGTTGCAGGCGCCCTCGCGCTTCGCACCGCGTTTGCCGCCGGCACGATGTCGATCACTGGCTATGCCTGGTCGCCGAACATCGGCTGGGTGAGCTTCAGCGGCACGGGCTACGGCGTCACCGAGGACACGACGAGCGGCGCCCTCTCGGGCTATGCGTGGTCCTCGAACATCGGCTGGATCAGCTTCCAGTGGTCAGACGCCTCGCACCCGGCGCCGGTCATTAATCTCTCAACAGGGAAGGCCTCGGGTTGGGCGCGCGCCTGCGCAGCCTTTCTCGACAAGAACGCCTGCAGCGGCGCGCTCGACGGCAACAGCGGCGGCTGGGACGGCTGGATCTCGCTCGCTGGCACCGCGGCCGACAACACGACGTATGCCGTGTCACAGAGTCTCACCCCATCCTGCGCTTGGAGCGGTTACGCGTGGGGCGGCAACGATCTCGTCGGCGCGATCAGTATGAGCGGCACCGCAGGCGACGGATCTACGTACGGCGTCGCCGGAACCAATCCGGCAGCCTGCGGGCAGGTGGCCGTCTCCTGCTCAGTGAGCCCGACAAGCGCGTACACGGGTCAGACGGTCACGTGGAGCTCGACGCTCACGGGCGGTTCCGGACCGTTCACGTATTCGTGGAGCGGCACGGACGGTCTCTCAGGGAGCGGCTCATCGGCATCGATCGCCTACACGACCTCGGGCACCAAGACCGCGACTGTCCAAGTGACCGACACGGGTACCGGCAATACAGCATCGGCAACCTGCAGCAACAGCAGTACCGGACAGCAGAACGTCGTCATCAGTTCTTGCACGAGCACTCTCTCGGCAAACCCGAACCCGGTCGAGCAAGGGCAGAACACGACACTGACCTGGTCGACGACCGGGGGTGCAGTGTGCGCGACAACCTGTTCAGGGAGCGGCTTCTCGACGGGCGGCGCGACCTCGGGCTCCGCGCTCGCGACCGTGCCTCCGGCGCCGCCGACGACCTCCTACGCGCTCACGTGCTCGGGCGGTTCGGTCTTGCCGCCGCCGCCGGCGAACGTGGTCGTCTCGGTGATCGTCCCGGCGGTGACCTCTTTCACAGTGAACGGTCAGTCAACGTCGGCACGCGTGGTGTTGGGGCAGTCGAATAACGCAAACCTCGCCTGGAGCTCCCAGAATGCCTCTTCATGCTCGGTCACGAAGAACGGCACAGCCTGGCTCTCGGGCTTGAGCAACGCGGGCGCGCTCGACACGGTCACGACCCGGACCGTCTACCTTCTCGACTGTCAGAACAGCCAGGGCACGCACGCCACCTCGACAGTGATCGTGAACGCCCCGCCGGGATTCCAGGAGTTTTAAAGACACAATACGACCTATTGACAAAAATATGTCAATAGGCTATACTGGAAATACGAGGTAGCTATTGGCTATTTCGATAACACTATCGATGACTATGTTAGGAGCCCTATTGGGCTTTTTGCTTTTTTCGAGTGCGCAAGCGTCTCCGATAATCCCGGATGCGCCGAAGTACTCGGTGACGCTCACGGCGTATAACGCCGTCACCGGCCAGACCGACGACAATCCGTTCGAGACGGCCAGCGGCGCCTATTCGAACCCCGAGGTAATCGCTGCCCGCTCCCAGGACATGAGCGCGGAGCTGCCGTTCGGCACGGTGATCGCGATCGAGAGCGCCACCACGACGTCGCCGACGTGCGGCTATAGCTCGGTCTCGCGTCTCATCGGTTATCGCGTTATCGAAGACACCATGAATGCGCGTTACAAGCGCTACGTGGACGTCCTTCTGCCGACCGATCAGTTCGTGACGCATGAGGACGGACGCAAGGAGAATGTCGCCTCCGTGCTTGGCGTCTGTCGCGGCGTGACTGTCCGCGTCGTCGGTCGCGTCGACTTCAAAGATATCCCTAAGACGCAGGCAGAGCTTGCCAGCCTGGTTAACGGCAAGGCAGACGGCCTCGCGCTGAACAAATAGGATTCGCAACGATGCGGCCTCCCAGAGCGGGAGGCCGCATCGTTTTGGTATGCTTCTAGCATGAAGCGGCTCATGCAGCAGGAGTCGGGGCTCACGAAGGCCGAGTATGCGACGCTCGCGAGGCTCACGACGCCCGCAAAGATCCAGGACTTCCTCGACACGCTCGCGTTCAATTGGGAGAAGGCGGGCGACACGCATCAGTCGCCGCGACGTGTGCTCTCTGCAGGGAAGGCTCACTGTATCGAGGGCGCGATGCTTGCGGCTGCAGCGTTGTGGATCCAAGGCGAGCCGCCCATGATCATGAACCTCTCCTCGCGCATGGGTATGGGAGATGTCGATCATGTGGTCGCACTCTACAAGCGCGGCGGGCGCTACGGCGCGATCAGCAAGACGAACCACGCCGTGCTCCGCTTCCGCGATCCGGTCTACCGGACGCCGCGCGAGCTCGCGCTCTCCTACTTCCACGAGTGGTTCATGAATGAGACGCGGGAGAAGACGCTCGAGTGCTACTCTAAGCCGCTCGATATGCGCCGCTTCGGTACCGCATGGGTCACCGCAGAGAAGGACTTGTGGGAGGTCGCCGACGCGCTCGCGGAGCGCACGCACTACTTCATCGTGCCGAAGGGCAACTGGCGGCACGTTCGTCGCGCCGACGACATGGAGCTCGCTGCGGGCACGCTTGTCGAGTGGGAGAAGGGGCATCCGCGCACCTAGGCCTTGCGGATGAGCATGAAGGGCGTCATCTCGCTGTCCTGGCCGGCCGGGTTGTCGCGGAGCACCTCGCGGATGAATCGTTCTGAAATGGCGCGGCTCGACTTGCCGAGCGAGAAGGCGCCGCGGTAGTTGGCGTCGACGATCACCGTCTCGACGCCGAAGCGCTCTTTGAGCGCTCGTGCGACGCCGTTCGGGTCGGCTGGCGCCTTCTTTGCATACTGCGTGTAGGGCTCGATCGTCCAGGACATGGGGCAGTCGATCGACTTGGCCTGCTTGCCGACGATGTAGTAGAACGCGCCCTTGATGCCGAGCGGGCGGGTGACGGCCGATACGGCAGCGGCGAAGAGCGTGCGCGGGTAGCCGGCCTCCTCTATGAGGAGCTGCATCGCCGGCGCCGTGCCGTGGCCGAGACCGCGGAACTGCGGCGTGCCGGCATAATTCTTCACCCGCTTCGACAAGAGGCGCGCAAGCCATGAGGTCTGCACGGAGTCGGTGCGCAGGAGCCGGTTCTGGGTTATGCAGACGATCTTCTCAGAGACGAAGAGCAGGTCGCCCGGGCTGATATGCGGCCGCGCGTATTCCTCGAGGAGAGCATTCAGGTCGTCGCCCGGGTTGATGAGCCGCGTCTTTATCGGGAGGCGCAGGTAGCGTGTGTCCTCGACTGTCGCATCGATCGTTTTCCCCAGATTTGGCGTGAGCGCGGTCGTCATGATATATGAAGTATATCGTTATGGGCCATATGAAAGCTACAGTCCCCGCGGGAGTACGGGTAGGGAGGTCGAGCGCCGGTCTCGGCCTTTTCGCGACGCGTGCGTACAAGAAGGGCGAGCGCATCATCGAGTACGTCGGCCGCGTCATCTCGCGCGAAGAGGAGTACACGAGCCGTAGCAAGTACCTCTTCGAGGTTTCGAGCCGTAAGACGATCGACGGCTCGCCGCGCTACAACACCGCGCGCTACATCAACCACTCCTGCAAGCCCAACTGCGAGCCCGAGATCGAGCGCGGCCGCATCTTCATCGATGCGATAAAGGGCATCAAGGCAGGTGAGGAGTTCACCTACGACTACGGCGAGGAATACGTCAACGAGCACATCAAGCCCAAGGGCTGCCGGTGC
>CAYOCH010000007.1:0-42544 GCA_964402535.1 uncultured Candidatus Saccharibacteria bacterium
CGGCGTTCGGGAGCGCGAAGCGCTTGCCCTTCTCGCCGGCAGAGAGGAGGATCGCCGCGCCCGAGGCAGCCATGCCGACGCAGACGGTCGAGACCGCCGGCTTCACGTGGTTCATCGTGTCGACCATCGCGAGGGTCGAGGTGACCGAGCCGCCTGGCGAGTTGATATAGAGCGAGATGTCCTTCTTCGGATCCTCCGCTTCAAGGAAGAGGAGCTGCGCGATCACCAGGTTCGCCACATCGTCGTCGATCGGCCCGCCGAGGAATACGATCCGCTCCTTGAGGAGGCGCGAGTAGATGTCATAGGCACGTTCGCCGAACTGGCTCTTCTCGATCACCATCGGGACGAGCATCGAGGCACGCGGTTGGATAGAGTTCTTCATATAGGTACTACGCTAACGAAAAAGGGATATTGCTGCAAGCGCAGCGATTATTGGCCGAGCGAGGAGACGTCGGGTACCTGGTTCTGCGAGATGCGCTCGCCCCACGCGTAGAAGGCGCCGACGATGATCATGAGCACGATGATCACGATCGAGATCACGACACCCCACTGCTGCTGCTTGACCGAGGGCGTGCCCGAGAGCACGGCCGAGGGCGCGCGTTCTGGCTCTGCCGGAGTGACCGGGATCTGGAACGGCTCGCCAGGCGGGAGGAGCTTCTCGTCCATATTATTTTCCGCCAGAGGCGGATCCGCCTCCGGCGGACTTATCCTGGTAGAGCTGCCGGGCGCGCTCGAAGGCGGCCATCGCCTCTGCGGCGTCGCCGTAGCCGTCGATCTTGACCTCGACCGGCTTGCCCTTCAGCTCCTTGTACGTCTCGAAGAAGTGCACGAACTCCTTGAGCTGGTGCTGGTTCACGTCCTTGATGTCCTGCACGTCCTCCCAGCGCTTGTCCTCGACCGGCACGGCGATGATCTTCTCGTCGTTGTCGCCGCCGTCCACCATGTGCAATATGCCGACCGGCCGCGCCGCGACAAGCACGCCGACGTCGAGCGGATAGGTCGTGAGCACGATGACGTCGAGCGCATCGCCGTCATCCCACAAGGTCTGCGGGACGAAGCCGTAGTCGAAAGGGTAGGCCGCCGCAGAGTAGTTGGCGCGGTCGAGCTTGATGATGCCGGTCGCCTTGTCGATCTCGTACTTGTTGTGCGAGTTCTTAGGAATCTCGATGATGACGTTCATCGCGTCCTTCGCGCCCGGGTCGATATCGTGAAGCATGTTCATATGCTGCAATTATACTCTCGCGCTAATTTTTTGCGAAGTTTATAGGTATTCCCATGCTTCAGCATCCCGAGATACGAGCTGACAGTGTTCTCATCACAGTCACGTTCGGGAATCCGCCGGAACATCCGTTTTTTCGTCGCGGTGCGCAGCACACGGTAGTCGGGGAAGTGCACCCAGCCGAGGAAGTCGACGCCGGAGGCGAGCGTCGCGATAGAAACTTTGTTCTGATGCAATTCAAGTTTCAATCGCTCGTGCAAGAACACTACTATATATGATAGTGTTTGGAGCAACGAATTTCTGTCCGTAGACAATAGAACGAAGTCATCCGCGTAGCGGATGTAGTACTTCACTTTGAGTTTGTGCTTGATAAATTGGTCGAACTCGTTCATGTAGATGTTCACGAGGAGCTGGCTCGTGAGATTCCCGAGCGGTAGACCCTTCCGTCCAGCGTGTTCAACGCTAGATGTGGCATAAAAACTGCCGATGATGTTCGCGAACAAATCGAGAAGGCGTTCGTCTGGTATGTATCGGAGCAGAATATCCATCAATACATGGTAATCGATCGAAGCGAAGAACTTCCGGACATCACATTTCAGCACCCAGCAGGTGCGCGTATCGTTCTGCGAGACTTTGCGGGAAAAATATCTGAAGCGATCCATCGCTCTGTGCGTGCCTTTCCCCAACCGGCAGGAATATGAGTCGGCGATGAATGTACGGTCGAAGAACGGGTATAGCTTGCGGTACAGGGCGTGGTGGAGGAGCCGGTCACGGACGCTCGCCTTATGGATGTCACGCGGTTTCGGGTCATTTATCTTGAAGTGCTCGTATCCGCCGTGACGATAGGTGCCGTTCGCGAGGTCAGTATGGAGCGCAAGAACATTGCGCATCAAGTGCCGACCGAATGCCTGTACATCGGACTTGTGTCGCTTCCCGAGCAGGAATTCATGCCACGCACCGAGCAGATTCTCGACCGAGATGATATCGTCGTATCTAAGCGACCATGAGCAACCCCCCCCCCCGACTGCTTCCGGTGCTTGAGAAGCTGAAGAGCGCATACCTGCTTTGGTACGGATATTATCAGAAGCTGCCGCGCGTTCATCGCTACACGCTCGGCGAACGCATCGATGCTCTGTTTGTTGAGATTATCGAAGCGATAGCTTGTGCCAGTTACGCTCTCAAGAGCGCAAAAGAGCCTTACTTGCGGCTTGCTGCACGCAAATTAGACGCGTTGAAGATCCTCCTGCTCGTGCTGTGGGAGTCAAAATCACTCGACACGGAGAAGTACGTCGCCTTATCTGTACCGCTCGACGAGATAGGCAAGATGCTCGGCGGATGGCTCCGCGGCATCGAGACGAAAACTCCCGCCCGGTGAGGCGGGAGAACCTTGAGAGTTTCGAGAGAAAACGCGATTGCCAGCGTTCCAGTTGTCGTCGTCGAGCTTCCAATCGTTGGCGTTCCACTTGCGGTTGTCGGCGTTCCAGTTCACGTTGACCGCGTAACCGGCGACTCTTTCGGTATGTGCTGCCATCCATGCCACCACCCCTCGAATGCTCTTAAGGCTGAATCGGGCTCGGGACCTCAAAGTCCTCCAGCAGCGCACACCAACTACCAAGATTTTTTAGAAACGGCTTTCGCACGCTCTTCGCAACCGTGATTGTAAAGACTCCGGCAGAAAACCCCTTCAAAATCTCCGCGCCGAAACCGTAGTCGCGACGTCACTAGAAATTTCTATAACAGTATACAAAAATCCTCGGCCCAAACACCAAGTGCAAAGCACTAAGTGTCTAGATCCGAGGATTGCTCAAAGGTACAAGAGCTAGTTGCGAGAGAAAACGCGATCGCCAGCGCCCCAGCCGCCGCCGTCGAGCCCCCAACCGCCGGCGTCCCACTCGCGGTAGTCGGCGTCCCAGTGCACGCTGACCGCGTAACCGGCGACATAGAAGATGTTGGCGTAGCCGTTCGTGAGAAGCGGCCCATCTTCGCCATCCGTCTGCGCGTCGATCAATTGCGCAATCTGCCAGAGCTCGACTTCGTGATTCTCGGACAGTTCCGCCTTGATTTCGCGGTCGCGAGCGTTCTTCACTAGGTCGAACGAGCGGAATTTTGCCGCGCCTTGGGTCGGTTCGATAATTTTCGCGTTCTTGAGGACGCGCTGCATATCGTTCCAAAGGTATAAACCCTGACGGTTCTTGAAGAATTCGGTCGGTACGAACTGCTTCGTGAGCGGCGCGCCGAGGACTTCTTCATAGAATTTCTGGACCGCTGCTTTTGGAGGTTCGCTCACAACGATTTCATCGTTCAGGAACCGCAGTGCTGCTTCATGGCCGCCAAGCTTTTTCACTATGGCGTTCAGTTGACCAGCAGTCAGTTTGGCGCTTGCAAATTCAGACATAACATTCTCCTTGGGCTCGATTGCCCGTTGTGGTCCCCTCGTCCGGGGCGGACGCCAGTTCTCAACGAACTAACTGAACATAGTATACACGAAAACAGCGCATTTGTCAATGCGCTGTTTTGTCCTTATTGTATGCCGTTTATTCGTCCTTTGCGGTGTCGCGGTCTTCGGACTTCTCGGCGACCGTCTCGTCAGAGGCCGGGAGCTCGGTGAGCTCCTCTTCAGCGGGAAGCGTCGTCTCCTGCGGCGCCTCCTCGACGAGCTCGACGCTCTCGGTGGGCATCACGCCCGCCTCGGCTGCGGGCTCCGCCTCTTCGGCGGGCGCCATCGCGACCGACTCGCCATCAGACTCGGCGACTTCAGAGCCGCCGGTCGAGACGATGTCGATGTTCCAGCCCGTGAGCTTCGCCGCGAGACGCACGTTCTGACCGCCACGACCGATCGCGAGCGACTGTTCGTCTTCGGCGACCGTCACGGTCGCGCGGTGCTCGGCCTCGTCGAGCACGACCTCGAGCGGGGTCGCGGGCGAGAGCGCTTCCTTGATGAAGGCCGACGCGTCGTCGCTCCACTCGATAATGTCGATGCGCTCGCCACCGAGCTCGCTCATCACGGTCGAGACGCGCACGCCGCGCTGGCCGACCAAGGAGCCGACCGGGTCGACATGTGGGTCAAGCGAGGCGAGGGCGATCTTGGTGCGGCTGCCCGGCTCGCGCGCGAGCGCCTTGATCTCGATCGCGCCCGCGGCGAGCTCCGGTGCCTCAAGCTCGAAGAGCTTCACCACGAACTTCGGGTGCGCGCGGGAGAGGCGCAGGTACACGCCGCGGAACCCTTCGTCCACGGCATAGAGGTAGGCGCGGATGCGCTCGCCCATGCGGTAGCGCTCGCCCGGGATCTGCTCCTCGTAGGGGATGATGCCGGTCGTCCGGCCGAGGTCGACGAAGATCGCGCCGCGCTCCATGCGCTGCACGATGCCGCCGACGATCTCGCCCTTCTTCTCGCCGAACTCCTCCATCATCGAGAGCTTCTCGGCCTCGCGCACCTTCTGGATCACGACCTGCTTCGCCGTCTGTGCGGCGATGCGGCCGAAGTCGTCCTGCGGCTCAAGCGGGAAGATGATCTCCTCGCCGAGCTGCACGCCGCGCTTCATGAGCTTCGCGTCCGCGAGCAGGATGTGCTTCTCAGCGTCGAAGCGGGGCAACTCGCCCTCAGCTAGCTGCTCCTCTTCGTGGAAGTGGCCGTGCGGGTGCGGGTGCTCCTCGGGGATCTCTTCGTCCGGGGAGGGGAAGCGCACGCTCGTGTCGTCGACCACCGTCTTCACCTGCTCGAAGGCGATCGTGCCTGTATTCATATCGAGCTTGGCGCGCACGACCTGGCCGCGCTTGCCGTACTCGCGCTTGTAGGCAGTGGCCATGGCGCTCTCAATAGCCTCGATCATCGTGGCGCGGGTGATACCGCGATCCTCGAATTCGCCGAGCACTGCATTGATGGTCTTCAAGTCGATCATGATATGGGTTGTGTATGTCGCACTTTGATAAAGAAAGCCCCGTCGGGGCGTTTCTGGTGCTTATAAAGGTACCAGACTCGGGCTGTTGCGTCAAGCGGGCAGTGGGAGTAGGGTAGCGACAGACAACAACCGGAGGGCCACTATGGCTACCTATGAACAATTGAAGTTGAAGGATTATCGATTCTGGGTGCTCTTTTTGCATCGGAACCAGTATTATCTTGGCCGTTCATACGCATGGCTTAAGCGGCCGGGCGAGATGCAACGCCTATCGGAACTGAATCATGCAGAACGGAACGAGCTGTTCGATGCAGTACTGCCACAGTTTGAATCGGCAACGGCGTCTCTTTGGAGACCAGACCACATGAATTATGCGTGGCTCGGGAACCACATCGAGACGCACGGCGGACATGGGCACCTGCATATCATTCCGCGTTATTCGCGTGCGGTGCATTTGGAAGGCCTAGAACTGACTGATAATCGCTGGGGACGCAACTATGCGCCGACTCCCGTAGATCTCTCGATCAAAGACTCAGATTTGCTGGCGATTCGTAACACGCTCGCCACTCGCATCAATGACGAACGCAACTGCCCGGGTCAAGCTGGGATTGGCTCCGAAAATAAGTGCGATTGTGGGTCAAAACCGCAAGAACAAGTAGTTCGGAATGTGAATCCTGTCACACGGCTCGGCGAAGTCTGGTGCACAAAGTGCGGGGGATTCGTTCGCATCTGGGATCCGACATAAATCGGGAATTCGCAACAAACGCGCCGAGGCGACAGCCGAGGCGCGTGTTTTTATCCGAAAATCTGAGAGTGGCTGCCGATATCGATGAGGTCAATAATCCGGTTCTTATCATCTTTCTGATAGAGCAGCAGCAAATCGCCTCTGATGTGACATTCGCGACGACCAGCAAATTCTCCGATAAGCATGTGATCGTGATATTTCCGCGGGAGGTCCTCTTTCGCTCGAAATGCAGAAAACACTTCCTCCAGGTCAGCAACGATTGAACTGGTTATATGCCCAGACGTTTGGAATTTGCGAAGAGAGCGTTTGAAACGCCGAGAATAGGTAAGCGCGTACACCCGCCTATTTTAGACCTAGATCCCTCATAAGCTCTTGTACATCGGTGTATTTCTTCCCATGCTTGCGCGCCCAGGCGACCTCACGATCCCATTTGGCGATGAGCGCTTTCGGGTTCTTGGTTGGCGTGAAGGGGAGACCCTTCTCATTCACCACTTGAGTGAGAAAAAGTTTGACGCCGCTCGACAAATCGAGCCCAATATCCGCGAGCGCGCGCTTCGCCGCATTCTTCGTCTTTTCTTCTATCCGGATGCTCAAGGTGGTCATGCGCATAGTATAGACATCGTGCACACAATGTCAATACATACTACCCACGTGAGAATGAAGCCGCCGTGAATACCATCTCCCACATAGAAAGAAGCCGCCACGGGGGCGGCTTCGGAAAGGGCACGAGATGCTGGGAAGGATCAGAAGACGTGGTTGCCGGAGAGCCCGCGGACCTTGCCGATGCCCACGTCAGCCGAGCGCGTCGAACGCCATTCGGTGGGGACAGGCGTGACGAGGGTCAACTGCTTCACAACCGCCTCCTTTTCATAGAGCGTCCAGTCGCTCGCGATGCCGAACTGCTTTTCGAACAGTGCAGGGAACTGGAGCCAGACTTCGTGCTGCAGGTGCCGCCCGATGAGGTCGCTTAGGTTGTGCTGCATATTATAGGCATAGCTCTGCACGGCCTCCTCCGCGGCGATCTTCTGCAGCTCGAGCTGAAGCGTGAGCTGCGCGAGATAGAGCCGCTTGATCCTCGACGTCGCCCGCCCGACGACCGGAGCCGTGTCGGGCCGTGGCTGCGCCGGCGCCTTTGCATCGTCTACCGCTGCTGCGCGGATCTTGCGCATAATCGCTTCCAAGGTGCCGATCACATACATCGGTTCATGCATCACTGCTGTCTCTGCATTCATCGCACTTCTCCTCTAGAAATGGTTCGGATACCGTTTAATCTGACTTAGGTATAACGGGAGAACGCGCGCGCTGCAAGTTGTGTGTGCAATGCGCGCCGAGGCTGCGCCTCGGCGCGTTATACTGACGCCATATGCACGTTTCGGAGGGGGAGCTGAAGGAGTTCATCATCGATTCCGGCCTCGTCGCGAAGAAGGAGATCGACGCGGCCGCGGCCGATGCGAAGGCGGGCGGCAAGTCGCTCGGCGACGTGCTCGTCTCGCGCGGCTCGCTCTCAGAGGATGCGCTCCGGCGCATCCAGGCCTACGTCCTCGGCATCCCGTTCGTGAACCTGAAGGAGCACCGCGTCGCACCCGACGTGCTCTCGCTCATCCCCGAGCCGATCGCCCGCACGCACAACATCATCGCCTTCAAGCAGGACGCCGGCACGCTCGAGGTGGCGATGCTCGACGTCGAGGACCTCGCCTCGATCGATTCGGTGCGCAAGAAGACGGGGCTCAAGATCCTCCCGCGCCTCACCGACACCGAGAGCATCAAGTATGCGCTCCTGCAGTACCAGAAGTCCTTGAAGGACGAGTTCGGCGACATCATCTCACAGGAGGCAGGCAAGATCCGCGCCGTCTCTGAGGGCGGCAAGGACCTCTCGGGCGACGAGCTCAAGAAGATGGCCGAGGATCTGCCGATCGTCCGCATCGTCGACACGCTCTTGCGCCACGCGATCGTGCAGGGTGCCTCCGATATCCACATCGAGCCGATGGAGAGCGAGGTGCTGGTGCGCTACCGCATCGACGGCATCCTCCACGACGCGATGACGCTGCCCAAGGCTGCGGCGGCCGGCATTGTCGCGCGCATCAAGGTGCTCTCCAACTTGAAGCTCGACGAGAAGCGCCTCCCGCAGGACGGCCGCTTCAAGATGGAGACCGAGTCCGACCGCGTCTCCTTCCGTGTCTCCATCCTGCCGACCTTCTTCGGCGAAAAGACGGTGATGCGTCTCCTCCGCGAGACAGGGGAGGGCTTCACGCTCGACGCCTTGGGCCTCCACGGCGAGAACATGGAGCGCATCCACCACGCGCTCAAGCAGACGACGGGCTTGATCCTCATCTCAGGCCCGACGGGGAGCGGCAAGACGACGACCCTCTACACGATGCTCGACATCCTGAACCAGCCGGACGTGAATATCTCGACGGTCGAGGATCCGATCGAATACCAGATGAAGCGCGTCAACCAGACGCAGGTCAACCCGCAGATCGGATTCACCTTCGCGAACGGCCTGCGCTCTCTTGTGCGCCAGGACCCGGACATCATCATGGTCGGCGAGATCCGCGACGGCGAGACCGCCTCGCTCGCGATCAACGCCGCGCTTACCGGCCACCTCGTGCTCTCCACTATCCACACCAACAGCGCGGCCGGCGCGATCCCGCGCTTGATCGACATGGGCGTCGAGCCGTTCCTCCTCGCTTCGACGATCCGCGTCATTATCGGCCAGCGCCTGGTGCGCAAGCTCTGCGAGAGCAAGCAGCCCTATCCGATGGACGCCGCGACGCGCGCGACGATCGCAAGTGACGCTAATTTCTCTGTCGCATTCAAGGCGCTCGAGGACGAGAAGATCATCAAGGCGGGCACCACGCTCGACGACATCCCGTTCTACCGCCCGGTGCCGACCGCCGAGAGCGAGGACGGCTACAAGAGCCGCATCGGCATCCACGAGGTGCTCGCCGTCTCGCCCGCGATCCGCGAGATCATGCTGCGCTCTTCGACCTCCGACGCGATCGAGGAGCAGGCCAAGAAGGAGGGCATGCTCACGATGGTCGAGGATGGCCTCTACAAGGCCATGCGCGGGATCACCTCGATCGAGGAGGTTCTCCGCGCTATCACCGAATAGTCAAGCAAATACGCCGCATTTCAGTTCTATGGGGTGATTCCAAGGTATTGAACCATTACGTTGGGTTGACAAATAAGTTTGTTGGTGCTACCATAAACTCATTGTAATTTGGTCTTTCACATGGAGGTCTGATGGAGCAATTGGCGGCAGGCGACCTGGCGTGTTTATGCGCACCAATGAGCCTCGAGAAAAGTTTCGAAACGGGTACCGACTGGATGGCGTTTTTAGTCACCAACGTTACCCAGAAGGGAGTGTCAGGGGTGGTCGTCAGCAAAGACGAACACCACCGGCCAAACCCCCAAGCGGTGCTGCTTACTGATTCACGTTTCGACGAAAAAGTAGCTCGAGGCACATACATGGAGGGCGACCAGCTGGTTTGGCTGTTCATGCCGGTAACGGTGGAGTTTGGGGCAGTAAAAGGCGAGGTCAAGCTCGAAAGAATTGGCCGTCTCACTCAACCTGCACTGCAAGAAATCAGCCGGAAAATGGCTGAGCAACTCATCGGTAACCCCGACGAGACGAGCGAAGAGGTGTGGGAAGAATTCGAAAACCAGCGCGCCTGCGTGGAAGCCACACTGCTCGACATCAATGCTGTACACGGTTCACACTAGAACCTGCCAACAACGGCGCGGACAAAAAATCCGCGCCGTCTACTTTTTGCATGCTACGATTATCTGCGAATGAAGTACCGCGTCACGATACGGAGGCAGGGGGCGGCTGACGAGACGCGCACGATCGAGGCGCCGACGCGTTTCGCGATCTACGACACGGTGCGCGACGAGGGCGGCACGGTCATCGCGATCGACGAGACGAGCGGCTTCTCGTTCAAGTCGCTCTTGAACTACAGCATCACGATCGGCTCCGGCGTGAAGCGCGCCGAGGTGATTCGCATGAACAAGAACCTCTCGGCCATGCTTGCGGCCGGCCTCTCGCTCGCACGCGCCCTCTCCGTGATCGAGCGCCAGACCAGCAATGCGCGGCTGAAGCAGATCGTCGCCGGCATCTCCGACTCGATCAAGAAGGGCTCCTCCTTTCACGAGGCGCTCGCGGCATACCCGAACGTCTTCTCGACGCTCATGGTCGCGATGGTGCGCGCCGGCGAGGAGTCCGGCTCTTTGACCGACTCCCTGAACGTCGTCGCGCTCCAGATGGAGCGCTCCGAGGAGCTCGTGCGCAAGATCCGCGGCGCGATGATCTATCCGGCGATCGTGATCTCGGCGGTCATCATCGTCGGCATCCTGATGCTCATCTACGTGGTACCGACCCTGACCGCCACCTTCACCGCGCTCAAGGTGCAGCTGCCCTTGGCCACGCGCGTCATCGTCGCACTCTCCGACTTCATGGTCGCGCACGTGCTCCTCGTCGCGCTTACCATCGCAGCCCTCATATTCGGCGGTATTGCGTTCGTCCGCTCGAGCGCGGGTGGCCGCATCGTGACCGCCGTCGCGCTCAAGCTCCCGGTCATCGGCGAGCTCGTGCAAGAGACGTATGCCGCGCGCGCGGCACGCACGCTCGCCTCGCTCCTCTCCTCGAGCGTGCCGGTCTTGGACGCGCTTTCGATCGCGCGCGACGTGGTGCACGCCGAGGCGTTCGCCGCCGTCATCGACGAGGCGCAGGAGCACGTGAAGAAGGGCGAGCCGCTCTCCGCCTCGTTCGCCGCGCACGACAAGCTCTACCCGATCCTCATGAGCGACATGCTCGCGGTCGGAGAGGAGACCGGCAACCTCGCCGAGATGCTGAAGCAGATCGCCGAATTCTATGAGACCGATGTCGCCGAGAAGACCAAGGACCTCTCGACCATCATCGAGCCGGTCTTGATGCTCATCATCGGCACGTTCGTCGGCATCTTCGCCGTGTCGATGATCGCCCCGATCTACCAGCTCTCGTCCGCTATCTAGCTACTGTTGTATCGAAAAAGTGCCCGGGACGACGGCCCACGAGCCGCCCGGACCGTTAGAGAAGCTCGCGCTCTGCAGGCCGCTCGAGTACACGATGCTCGAGTTGTTCTCGAGGGTGAGGAACTTCGCCGTGATCTGGTTCGCCGAGGCGCCGTTGTTCACGTCGATCGTGCCGTAGGGGGCGTAGAGGATGACGCTGTTCGCGTTGTTCGCCAGATTCACGGCTTGCGCGCTCGTGTTCGTCGTGAGGATCATCGGGTGACTGTTCGCCGTACCGTTGCCGCTGATGTTCACGTTGTTGTTGATGCTCACGAGCCCCTTGGTCGCCGTATTGCCGACCGCATCTGCGACGATGACCGCGCCGCCGCTGCCGGTCGACGGCGAGACCGTCAAGGTCGCATTGTTGCTGAACGTGACGTTGCCATTCACCCACACCGGGCCGGTCAGGGTGAGTGATGCGCCGTTCGTAATCGTCAGGTCGCCGTTGATCTCCTTAGGTCCGAGGGTGACGCTGCCGTTCGGCGTGTACGGGCCAGTGATCACCCCACCTGCCTGCGCGGTCTGCTCCCACTGAGCGATCTGTGCATCACTTATCGGGAAGGGGATCGGGGTCGCCGGCGCGGTGTTGGGGTAGCGGGTGCCGGCGACGGCGCAGCCCGAGATCGACTGATAGGAGGCGTTACCGCCGACGGTGCAGGAGCTCAAGCCGCTCGCCCAGACGTTCCCTTGCACGGTGACGCCGCTAATCGTCGTCGTCGCGCTCTCATACATCGCGAAGTCGAGGTCGCCCGTGATGCTGCTCCACGTCGGGCTCTGCGCATTCCAGCTGCTCGAATATTTCGCGGCCCCGTTCGGATACCCGCTCCCGCCGTCAAGCCCCCAGGTGAAGTAGTTGTTCGCGTTCACAGCGGCGATCGCGACGATCCAATAGGTCGTGCCGGCAGTCACAACCGGCGTATTCGAGAGCGTCACGTCGGCGAAGCCGTAGCTCCCCGTGACGAGCGAGGCCGGCAAGGTGCCGCTCGCGAGCACGGTCGTCGAGGGCTTGCCGGCATTGTCGGTGACGAGCTTGATCGTCAGGTCGCTCGGGTTGCCGACCTTAACGAGGTTCAGGGTGAGCCGGGTGAGTGTCCCGGTCGTCGACGGCTTGAAGCTCTCGGCGACATCCGCGCGCGCGGCGATGTCGCCGATGTTGTAGCCGCCCGTGCGCGCCGTCCACTGCTGGTCCGGAGTGTCGCTCGTGCCCATCGCCGCCGTCGCGTCGCCCGTGATCGTCCCGCTCCCCGAGATGCTGCCGTTCGAGTAGAGATTCCCTTGAATCTTTGCGCCGTTGTCCATATGTACGCCGCCCTGGCCGGTCTGCACGCCGTAGCGGAAGGAGACGACGGACGCGTTGATGCCGATCGTCGCCTTCAAGACCTTGGTTGCCGCCAATGCGGTCGCGCTCGGCACCGAGGCGGTCACGGTCACTCTCTTGGTATTGCCGTCGACGGTCGCGAGCGCGACCGTGAAGGTCCCGTTCCCAAGCGCGGTGTTCGTCTCGCCAGAGTAGCCAGAGTTCTGGTTGAGCTGGTAGACCGTCTCGTCGATGCCCGCCTCAGCAATCGCCTGTGCCTGCGCGCTCGCGAGCGCGACGCGCTCGGCGCGGATCGATGCGCCGAAGTAGCCGAAGAACGCTGTCGTGACCGCCATGATCGCCGCCGAGACGACGAGCGCGAGGATGATGATCGTGCCGCGCGTGCGAGGGCCGGTCATAGGTTCTTCAAGTATACGTGCTCGCGCACGTGCACCTGCCGCAGCTGGCCGCGAACCGTGGAGGAGGTCGTCGCCTCTGCCGACACGTTCGTGATCGCAGAGATGGTGGCCGAGTCGTAGGTGAATGAGAGCGCTTGGAGCACGGTCGTGAGCAGCTTGGTGCCCGAGACGCGCGCACTGCCCGCGGCCGCGTCCGTGAGCCGGTACGCCGATGTGCCGGTGGCGTAGATGCCGACATAATCGAACGTGCTTGGGATCGCGGTTCCGGTCGAGTCGATCGACGGGAGCTCGAAGATGACCGTCGAGGCACCAGTCGAGAGCGTGGCAGCGGGGAAGGTATGAGAAGCGACGACATGGTCTGCCTGTTCGCCATTCGTCCGCACCGCGTCGGCGATCGCGCTCGCGTCAAGCGCCACGTCGATCGAGGCGCTCTGGAGCGAAATCACGCGTTCGTAGACGATATAGAGCTGCGCGACGCCGAGGAGCGCGATCAAGAAGAGTGCGATCGTGACAGTGACCTCGATAAGCGTATAGCCGCGCATACTAGAGTCCGCCTGACTGCGTCACGAGCGTCGTGAGCGTCACGTACTTCGTGGTCCCGTCAGAGCCGAGCCACGAGACGCCGGTCGCGACCTGCTTGGTCTTCGTATTATAGGTAGCGACGCTCGTACTCGCGGTGCCCTGGGGCAGGGCAGCGAGCGACTGATCGGTGAAGGCTCCGCTCGCGGGAAGCGAGGCGTAACCGCCTGCGCGCAGCTCGGCGAGTTTGCTCTCCGCAATGCGGAAGGCGATGTTCTCGTACGTCGCGTCGCGGCTGATCCGGATCGTACCGGTCACGATCGTGGCGAAAACGATCGCCGCGCTGATGATCGCGACTGAAAAGATCATTTCTATGAGCGTGAATCCGCGCCGATTCGTCGCAGGCATCACCGGAAGTATAGCAAGCTTGCGCCAATCCGAGCTTGATATACTAGAGCGATGCTTATCGTCGCCAACTGGAAAGCGTATGTCGGAGACCTCAGTAAGGCCAAGCAGCTCGTCGCGCTCGCAAAACGGCTCGCTTCGGCGGGGACAGGAGAGATCGTGCTCGCACCGCCTGCACCGCTCCTCAGCGTGCTTGCTGCAGGCAACAAGTCCCGCGCCGCGTTCGCCGCACAGGACGTCTCGATTGCAACCGGCGGGGCGCAGACCGGTGAGGCGACCGCGCAGGCCTACGCCGCCTCAGGCGCGAGCTACGCGATCGTCGGCCACTCAGAGCGCCGAGCGCAGGGTGAGACGGATCGCGTCATCGCCGACAAGCTCGCCCGCGCGCTTGCGCACGGCCTCACGCCGATCCTCTGCGTCGGCGAACGAGAGCGCGATAGCGAAGGTCGGTATCTCGCATTCGTCCGTGAAGAGATCACGAACGCTCTCGCCCCGCTCCAGGTGAAGGAGCGCGCCAAAGTGATCCTTGCCTACGAGCCGATCTGGGCGATCGGCAAGTCTGCCGACGCTGCCATCAGCGCGAGCGACCTCGCGGAGATGACGCTCTATATCCGCAAGGTGCTCGGCGACCTCCTGCCGGGCAAGAGCGCCTCCCGCACCCGCGTGCTGTACGGCGGCTCTGTGGAGCCGGACAATATCCGCGACCTCGCGGCGAGCTCGCGTGTGGACGGATTCCTCGTCGGGCACGCGTCGGTCGACCCGGTCACATTCGCGGCGCTCGTAAAGGCGCTGGCGTAGCGATGCGTTCGATCCGCGACATCCCCGTTTTCGAGAACATCCCGATCCTCGTGCGTGCGCCCTTGAACGTCCCGATCGTGGACGGTGAGGTCGCGAACGACTATCGCCTGCGCCGTGCGATCCCGACGATCAATTTCTTACGCGAGCGCGGCGCACGCGTCATCCTCATAAGCCACATCGGGGAGCAGGGGACCGAGACCCTCGCACCCGTCGCCGATGCACTCGGCAAGCTCGTGCGCGGCATCACCTTCTGTCCTGATATCGTCGGCAAGGCAGCGCGCGACGGGATTCGTACGTTATCCGCCGGTAACGTCCTTATGCTTGAGAACCTGCGCCGCAATGCGGGTGAGAAGAACAATAATCCGGCCTTTGCGGCAGAACTTGCCGCGCTCGCGGACGTCTTCGTGCAGGACTCGTTCGACACGTGCCACCGGCAGCACGCCTCGATCGTCGGCGTGCCGACATTGCTGCCGAGCTACGCCGGTCTCTTGCTTGAAGAGGAGGTGCGCGAGCTCTCGAGCGCTCTCTCGCCAGAGCACCCGGCGCTCGCAGTCATCGGCGGCGCCAAGTTCGCGACGAAGGAGGCGGTCTTGACCGCGCTCCTCGCCAAATACGATCACGTGTTCGTCGGCGGCGCGCTCGCCGACGACTTCTTGAAAGCGTCAGGACAAGAGGTGGGGAAGTCGCTCACCTCGGACGCCGATGCTGCAGCGGTGAAGCACCTCCTCGCGCGCGAGAACCTCGTCTTGCCGGTCGATTCGATCGTGACGCCAGCAGCTGATGCTGGCACCGCGACCGCGCGCGCGCAATCGCGGGTCGCGCCGGTCGGGTATGTGCGCGGAGATGACGTGATCGTCGACCACGGGCCCGGCACCATCGCGCTCCTCACTGGTCTCGCCGAGAAGGCGAAGTCCATATTGTGGAACGGCCCATTCGGCCTCTACGAACAGGGCTTCGTCGAAGCGACCGACGCATTCGCACGTGCGGTCGCGCACTCTGGTGCGCACTCGGTCGTGGGCGGCGGCGACACGATCGCCGCGATCGAGGGGCTCAAACTCTTGCCGCGCTTCTCGTTCGTCTCTACCGGCGGCGGTGCGATGCTCGACTATCTCGCAGAGGGCACCCTGCCCGGCATCGACGCGCTCGCTTAAGCGGCGACGCTGTCGCTCAGTTTCATCGGGATAAGATGGATGTGCACGTGCGGCACATCCTTGCCCACGATCGAGAGGCGCACATAGTCCGCGCCATACGTCTCTTTGAGTTCTGCGGCGAGCGTTCGAGCGACCTTGAAGAGGTCGCTCGCGACATCGTCCGGCAGCTGCCAGAACCACTGGTAGTGCGCGATCGGGATGACGAGCGTGTGGCCGGGGTGCACCGGGCGCACGTCGGGGAAGGAGACGATCGTGTCGTCGGCGTGGTACGCCTTCTCGGCCGGTACGTCGCCGGCGATGATCTTGCAGAAGATGCAGCTTGCGCTGACCGGCGTGGAAGTGTCGTCCATACCGCGACAGTATACAATAGTGCGACATGTTCCCGCTCCACGACCCGCTCGGCAGCGCGCTGCGCGACGAACTCGCTGCCTACGACGACCTCACGGCCGCGCTCCTTGCACGTCGCGGCATCGAATCAAAAGAGGCAGCCGAGCGATTCTTGAACCCGTCCTATAGCGAGCACCTTCACGACCCTCTCACGATGACGGATATGAGGAGCGCGGCAGAACGGTTCGCGTACGCGATCGAGAACAGCGAGCACATCGCGATCTGGAGCGACTACGATTGCGACGGGATCCCAGGCGGCGTCGTACTGCACGACTTCTTGAAAAAGGTCGGTGCCGATTTTGAGAACTATATCCCGCATCGGCACGAAGAGGGGTACGGCATGAACGTGCGCGGCATCGAGGCGCTTGCCGGTCGCGGTACGAAACTCGTCGTGACCGTCGACTCCGGCATCACCGACGTCGCGCCGGTCGCACGCGCAAACGAGCTCGGCATGGAGGTGATCGTGACTGATCATCATCTGCCCGGCGAGACACTGCCGCCGGCGTTCGCCGTCGTGAATCCGAATGCGCGGCACGATGAACCATATCCGTTCAAAGGCCTGTGCGGCGCAGCTGTCGCGTGGAAGCTCGTGTGCGCGACGCTCGCTGCCGCACCAGAGTTACGCGAGAAATTTCCAGACGGACATGAAAAATGGCTCCTCGACATGGTCGGTCTCGCAACGATCGCCGATATGGTGCCGCTTGTCGGCGAGAACCGCGTGCTCGCAACCTACGGCCTCAAGGTGCTGCGCAAGTCGCCGCGCCTCGGGCTGCAGAAGCTGTTGCGCGGCATGCGCGTCGAACAGCGGCGCGTGACTGAGGATGATGTCGGCTTCATGATCGCACCGCGCGTGAACGCGGCGAGCCGCATCGGCAATGCGCGGGACGCGTTCGACCTCTTCACCGCAACCGATGAGAGCACCGCTGATGCGCTCGCGAAGAAACTTGAGAAGGCAAACCGCGAGCGCAAGGCGCAGGCCGGTGCGATCACGCGTGCCGTGCATGCTCGGCTCTCCGCCAGAGGCGGATCCGCCTCCGGCGGAAAAGAGCTACCTCCCGTCATCGCGCTCGGGGACCCGCAGTGGCGTCCAGCACTCCTCGGTCTCGTCGCCGGCACGATCGCCGACGAATATGAGCGGCCGGTCTTCTTGTGGGGGAGAGAGGGCAACAACAGTCTGAAGGGATCAGTGCGGAGCGCCGGCGTGCACGCGCTCGAACTCATGCGCGCGACTGAGAATATCTTTTCGCAATTCGGCGGACACGCGGCCGCGGGCGGTTTCACCGTAATCGACACTGAGGTGTTCTTCCTCGAAGACCGCCTTGTCGATGCTCATGCAAAAATTTCTACAGTTGAAGACAGTGGTGACGCATTCGCGACGCGTGCCGATGCAGTCATCACGCCTGACGAGACGTCGCTCACGCTGCTTGAGCACGTCGAGCGCCTCTCCCCGTTCGGTATGGAGAATGCGAAGCCGGTGTTCCTTGTCCGCGATGCGGTCGTGATGAACGTTTCGCGCTTCGGCAAAGCGAATGAGCACCTGAAGATCAAGATCGGGTCTCGCGACTCCGCACGCGTCGTCGACGCCGTGACCTTCTTCGCGAAGGCGCCGCTCACGCGCGCGACCGACACGCTCTTCGCCGGTGCGCACGCGCACCTCCTCGCACATCTCGAGCGCGACGCATTCTCGCGCTATTCGCCCGTGCGTCTGCGCCTCCTCGACATTAAGGCTGTGTAACGGTCGCAGTGTATACTGCCCGCATGCGTTACACGATCCATGCCGACGGGGGAGCACGTGGGAATCCGGGACCCGCGGGTGCCGGCGCGGTCGTGCGCGACGAGCTCGGCAATATCGTCGCCAGCGTGTCCGCCTTTCTCGGACATCGCACCAACAATTTCGCTGAATATGAAGCGGTCATACGTGCGTTCGGCGAGCTCAGCGCTCTCATCCCATCATCAAAGCGCGCGGGCGTTGAAGTGACGGTGAAGATGGACAGCGAGCTCGTCGTGAAGCAGATGCGTGGTGAGTACAAGGTGAAGCATCCGGTACTTAAGGAGCAGTACGCGCGGCTCGTGCAAGAACTCGGTGCGTTCGGCACCGTCACCTTCACGCACGTCCCGCGCGCACAGAACAAAGACGCCGATGCCCTCGCGAACGCCGCGATGGATCGTGGTGCATGATAGCGCTTGTCGCTGTCGTCTCAGGATTCGCGAGCGGGGTGGGACTCCGCTCGTTGTTTTTTATCGGGTGGGAGCCGGTCGCCTTTCTCGCGCTGCTTGCCGCGCTGTTCGCTACCGCATGGCTCGTGCGGCCGCGCGTCTGGTATGCGTCGTGCGCGTTGTTTCTTGTCTTCGCATCATTCGGAATTGTGCGCGCCGATCTTGCTGACACACCGCTGCCCGACGCGTTCGCACGCGACATCGGACACCGCGGTGCGTACGAGGGCGTGGTCGTGAGCGACCCTGACTTGCGCGACGCGCAGCAGCGCGTCGCGGTGCGCGTGCGGAGCGGCAACGACGAGACAGTCATGCTCATCATCGCGCCGCGCTACCCGAGCGTCTCGGTAGGGGACACGGTGAATGCCTATGGCACGCTCTCAGTTCCCGAGCCGTTTGAGAGCGAGAACGGGAGCATCTTCCGCTACGACAAATATCTTGAGCGCGACGGCATCCGCTTCTTGCTCAAATACGCATATCTCGATGTCGTGCAGAGCGCGCCGTGGTACTCGCTGCCGGCAGCATTCGCGCACGTGAAGCACGCCTTCCTCCGCGGGCTCGCGGTCGCGCTCCCCGAGCCGTACGCGTCGCTCGCCGGCGGCGTCGTGATCGGCGGCAAGTCGGGTCTCGGCACAGAGCTTCAAGACGCGTTCGTCCGCTCCGGCCTCGTGCAGATCATCGTGCTCTCGGGCTACAACGTGATGATCGTCGCAAGCGTCCTGATGGATCTGCTCGCGTACTTCTCGGTGCCGCGACGCGCCCGTGCGATCACGGGCGCCGTCGCGCTCATCTCATTCGTCGGCGTCGCCGGCTTCTCGGCGACGGCAGTACGCGCGATGCTCATGGCGCTCATCGCGCTCTATGCGCGCGCGACCGCACGCACGTACACGGCCGGCCGCGCATTGCTCGTTACAGTTCTCTTAATGCTCATCTGGAATCCGCTGTATCTCGTCTTCGACCCCGGCTTCGGCTTGTCGGTCGCGGCGACCGCAGGACTCATCTGGTTCGCACCGGTCATCGAAACGCACCTCACGAAGATCTCAAACGCGTTTTGGATGAACGCCATCGCGACGACGCTCGCCGCACAGCTCTTCGTGCTGCCGCTCCTCCTCTACGACACCGGCAATCTCTCGCTCGTATCGATACCGGCAAACCTCGTCACGATGCCGGTCACGCCGCTCATCATGGCGGTCTCCGCGATCGCCGGCTTTGCGGGCATGCTGCTTGCGTCCTTGCCGGCGTTTGCTGTGTTCATCGGATTGCCCGCCTACGTCTCGAATGCGTATCTCATATTAGTAGCGCAAAAGGCCGCAGCGCTTCCGCTTGCGGCCTTCACGATCCACGCGTTCCCGTTCTGGATCGTCCTCGTCTCCTACGCCTGTCTTATCTATGCGACCGCGCGCGCGTACCGCTCTTCGATGAGCGACCAGTTAACGTTCGCGATGAAGACGTCGACGTAATTCTTCTTGTCGGCGGGCACATAGTCCACCATGAAGGCGTGCTCCCACATGTCGAGCGCGAGCACGATCGGGAGGCCGGCAAGCTGACCGAGCTCGTGGTCGGCGACGAACACGGTGTGGAGCTCTTTGACCTGCGGGTCGACATACACGACGACCCAGCCGATACCGCGCGTACCCGCGACCGTCTTGATGTGCTCGATGAACTGCTCGCCGCTGCCGTACTTGGCCTCTGCCGCCTTGGCGAGCGCCGAGTCGGGGCTCCCGCCTTTTTCGCCCTCGAACTGCCCGAAGTAATATTCGTGCATGCGCATCCCGTTGAACTCGAACGCGAGCCGGCGGCGCATCTCAGTCACGGCCGCTTTGCCGCCCTCGTCTGTCGTCCCCTGATACTGCTTGATCGTGGCGAGGAGGAGGTTCACGTTCTTGACGTAGCCCTCATAGAGCCCCAAATGCACCTTGATCTGCTTCTCAGACAGCCCGTTCATCGCGGGCAGGTTGAATGTCTTTGCTTGGTAGGTCATAGGCTAAAAGGTAACATGGTTGCACCTATGCTTCGTGAATTGCCGAAGCGGCAGTATACGGCGCTCTTGCTAGTACTCTTCGCGCTTAATGTTTATTTCTATAGTGCGATCGCGGCACCTACGCCGGCCTCGCTCGAAACGTTCGCGGTGGGGAAGGGTGCCGCGACCCTCGTGCGTGCGGGTGGCGAGACAATCCTCGTGAACACGGGTCCCGATGCGAGCGTCCTCCGCGCGCTCGGCGACCGGCTGCCGCCCTGGCAGCGAATGATCGACGTGCTCGTGCTGACGAGCGCGGCACAGCCAGAGGTCGGCGGCCTGCACGACGTCGAGGCGCGCTACGCGATCGGCAAGGAGGTACCGATCCGCAACAACACCCGCCTCACGCTCACGGGCGGCACGACGCTCGATATCATCCTGTCAGAGACGAAGCCGATCGCCATCACCCTCATGCAAGGGACTGTGGTGCTGAAAGCATCTCAATAACCACGCCGTTCCTTAATTCATGCTATAGCGTAAAATAAGGAACACGCGTAACGATGCTTTTTGAAAGAAAAAGGGACCGCAGGGTCCCTTTCGCTTTATAATCGGTTTGGCTATGGAATTCTTAGCAAGAATTTGGTAAGGTCAGACCGGATAATTTTGGGAGAATCGACATGTCCAAAAGAACGCTCCACGAGGAGTGGGAGTGGCTTAACAGCAAGGAAAGCGCTTCGTTCCGGCGAGTGCACACAAGACGATTCAACGCGATGTTCCCGAAAGGGCACCGGACGAGCCTGCGATCATTCGCGAGGTCCGCATTGAAGAATATCGTGAGAAACGATCCTGTCATGGACCGGTATGCCTACGCACTCCTGAAGCAAATTCCAACGGATGCCTTCGATCTCCTTGTGCGCTACGGGACGGACTACTCGCCGCAGCAGTTCACCGCTGCACCCCCAGAACCGCTCGAGAATCGCTGCTTCGAGAATTCATGGCTGCTTAGTCGGCCACGAAAGCGCGCGGATAACGGATCTCCTCTTGTCTATGTAGAGGGAATCGTCGTCGGATCAATAGTGCGTCCCATGCTTCACGCTTGGAATGCGCGCGGCCTGCAGGAACCTATAGCGATCGACTGGACTCATTACCCAGTTTGCAGATGGTCACGGTATATCGGCATCCCGCTAAGCTACCCTGAGTATTCGCGGTTGTGCCGCCGACCTGACGGGAAGTTTGGCCCGCTCTTCCATAAGGATCATTTCTGTGATCGTGTGCGGACCGAACTTGTCACAATCCTTGATGCAAGGAAAGTTGCACCTTAAAAACGCCGGACCTCTGGTCCGGCGTTCCTTTAATGAGTACTGCATATTACGTCCTGCACGTCTCTCAAAACTACCAAACGCATTGACAACCTGAGCCTGATGTATACTTGGTGCATATCCGACTAACGCATATCATGAGCGCTGAGAAACCGTCGTATTCGCGAGAAGCATACGAAAGTACTGAGGAAAATGTGGAGAATCTCGCGTCTTCAGTTAATGAAAGTTCCCCGATCGACGAGCTGCGTGAAAAATCAGGTCAGATGGAGGAATTCCTAGCACAGCGCGAATCAATGCATAGCGAGGCGTGGAATCAGGCAAGTGCCGAAAATGCTTTGCGCGACGAGCAAGCATCGTCACAGAAAGAAGCTGCTGAACTTCTTAAACGGCTCCGGGCGAATGTTAAGGCAGCACCTCTGGAAGAGACTCCAATTGAAACCCCAACACCTGGAGAGAAAAGTGTCGGCGTGGAAATGAGTATCGGGGGCAGGGCTCGCATATTCGCGAAACGTCTTTTCGGTAGAGAACTCACGCCCGAAGAGAACAGGTATCGCTTCAATAGGTTTGGTGAAGAGTTTACCCGTAAGATCGCGGTGGGCGACTTGAAGGGAGCAATTTCAGATTATGAGCGACTAGATAACGAACGGTTCAGCCGCAGAGCGACTGAGGAACAATTCGCTCCCTACCATAAGGCCTTCAAAGAAGCCGAGGCACGGGCAGCACGCACGGGAGATGCTAAGGCGTTTGAGGCGATTCTCAAATATAATCTCGCCTCGGGAGTGAGCCATGGGTCGACACTCAGCCGAGAAGAACTCGGCTTGAGGGAAGGGGAAACGGTTGACCCTAAAATTGCGCAAGTTGCATTGAAACATTTTGAGAAATTATTCAAGGAGGTTTCTGGCCATTCAAACATGGTCGGGCAACTTTCCGATTGGTATTCCTCACACGCAAATAGCCTTGTCGCATCAGGTCTCCTCTCTCACGAGCAACTTAACGAACAGTCGTGGGTCAAGAACCGACTTCGTCGCGATGTTCTTCGCCAAGTAAGATGGATCGCTAACAGCGACGGCATCAGCGGAGCAAATCGGCCGAAGTTTCTCGAGAATCAAATTGCCAAGCTTGCTGCTACGGGCGTGTTCTCGAGAGATGAAATAGAAAGATGGGGCGCTGTTAAAAAACTCGAGGCTCGGCTTTAGTGTCTTAGATATATACATGGACGCGGAAGCGAACCGGCGTCTGCCGGTTCGCTTCCGCGTCCTAAAGATTAGATAACCTTCGCTTTCTTCAATGTCGCGTAGGCGCCGTTCTTCTTGATCGTCTTCAAGCCCTTCATCGAGACGTCGATAATGACCGTCTTCCCGAGTTCGGGGACGTAGATGCGGCGGCGCTGGAGGTTCGCCTTGCGGCGGACCTTGCCGGTCGGGTTGAACTGCGTCGCGCGCGTGCGGTTAGAATACCGCCCGCCGATCTGCGTGCTCTTACCCGTAATTTCACATGCTCGTGCCATAGTCGCCGCATGGTACCATGAGGGTCCAAACACAGCAAATATGGCCACCGCACTCGCTTTTGTCGTCCTTATCCTCTCGATCATCGCCCACGAGGTGGCGCACGGCTATGCTGCCGACTCGCTTGGCGACCCCACCGCGCGTCTCGCCGGCCGCCTGACGTTGAATCCGATCCCGCACATCGACCTCATGGGCTCGATCGTCTTGCCGGCGCTCCTCGTCTTCACCCAGTCGCCGATCTTCTTCGGCTGGGCGAAGCCGGTGCCCTACAACCCCTACAATCTGCGCGACCAGCGCTGGGGGGAGTCGTTCGTCGCCATCGCGGGGAGCGCCACGAACCTCCTCTTGGCTGTCATCTTCGGCCTCGTCACGCGCTACGGCGCCGGGCTCGGCTTCGACGCGGCGATGCTCTCATTGGCCGCCACAATCACGTTCGTGAATCTCTTTCTCGGCCTCTTCAACCTGATCCCGTTCCCGCCATTAGACGGCTTCACCGCGCTTCGCGGTGCTCTGCCGTGGCACCTCGCGGCCGGGATGAACCGCTTCGAGCACCAGATCCGCTCGACCGGCGCCCTCTCGCTCCTCCTCTTCTTGCTTATCTTCTCGTATATCTTCGCGGGACCGTTCTTCAACCTGGTCCTCTGGATCTTCGCGCATCTGACCGGCGCATCTATATAAAAGGAAGAAGGCGATGCCGAGGCACCGCCTTCTTATTGAGCCGACAGTGGGCCCAAGAGGCAGGGAATGATGTGCTGGTGGAGCTCCACGCCATGGCTGTCCTTCTCTGTGACGACATTGTTGCCATGAACGTCTACCGGCCGCCGGCAGATCGAGCAGCGCGGCGGCTCGTCAAACGGTGGCGGTTTCTCGACAAGCAGGTCGAACAGCTTCCGGTCCGGTCCCATATGTCCTCCAATGATCAGGTCGAACCATATATAAGTGTATATCCAGTATGCGCGCGGCAAGCGGTTATGCACTGCTGCTATACTAGAGCGGATGGAATACCAAGTGCCGCAGTTCATCGAGGTCGAGGACAAGATCATCGGCCCCCTGACCTTGAAGCAGTTCATTTATATCGCCGGCGCCGCAGGGCTCTGCATCGTCTTCTTCGTCTATCTGCCGATCGTCTTCGCGCTCCTCTTCTCAGCGCCGATCGCCGCGCTCGCCGCCGCGCTCGCGTTCTACAAGATGAACGGGAAGCCCTTCATCGAGGTCATGGAGGCCGGCTTCAACTACTACACCGGCTCTAAATTGTTCCTCTGGAAGCACGAGGAGCCGAAGGCTGCCGCCGCACCGGCGGCGCCGGTCGCGACCGAGCCGAGCCCGGCGCGCGGCGCCCCACGGCTCACCCGCGGCAAGCTTGATGACCTCGCTTGGTCGCTCGACGTGAAGGAGAAGGGCGGCGAGGCCGCAGCGCGCGAATCATAGTATGGCGGTATCAGCACAATCGGCGACAGCCACGCAGCAGTTCGTCCCGGTCAAAGAGATCCGGAACGGCGTCATCGTGCTCAAAGACGGTGGCTACCGCGGCATCCTGATCTGCTCGTCGATCAACTTCGGCTTGAAGTCCGCCGAAGAGCAGCACGCGATCACGCTCGGCTTCCAGAACTTCCTCAACACGCTCGACTTCTCGATCCAGATCGTCGTCAACTCGCGCCGCATGGACCTGCGCCCGTATCTCTCTCTGCTTGAAGCGAAGGCCTCAGAGCAGAAGACCGAGCTCTTGCGCATCCAGCTGCGCGAGTACGTCGAGTTCATCCGCTCATTCGCCGACCAGGCGAACATCATGACCAAGTCGTTCTACATCGTCGTGCCGTATACGCCGCGCGTGAGCGCCGCGGGCGCCGTCGGCCTCCTGCGCGGGAGCGGCAAGAGCCAGACGACCGACGTCTCGTTCGAAGAGGATCGCGCGCAGCTCGAGCAGCGCCTCACGCTCGTCGCGGCAGGCCTCGGCGCGACCGGTGTGCGCGCCGTGCCCTTGGGCACCGAGGAGATCATCGAGCTCCTCTATCGCTCGTTCAACCCGGGCGAGCTCGAGAACCCGATCCGTCTAGATAGCAATTAGGCTTTAGGCACTAGGCTTTAGCTAGAAGCCATGAACTTCACTGGCGTCATAATCGAAGAGAGTTTGAAAGATAAGTCCGTACTGGGCGACGTGAAAATTCTCTCAACTGAAATCGAGCCGGCGACAGAAGAACATAAGACGCCGTGGATACGGCAATGGACAATGCATACGGTCGAAATATCCGCAGAGCACGCAGCAGAGGTGGCCGAAAGAATCAGCAGGGCTCTAGATCCTGAGCACAATTGGTACGCCGACTACAAAACTGATAAAGAGCATTACGTTATTTATCTCAACAAGGTATTCCACATCACCGATCGTTCCGTTAAGGATCAGTACGACGAAGCGACTGCGTACGGCATCTCGCTCGGTATACCTGCGTACCAAGTCGACTTCTCGCCAGAAGTGAAGCAATGGGAACGATGAATTGACATGCAAACCTATCGAGATCTGGTCGTATGGAAGAAGGCGGTTGAACTGGCAAGCGAAACATACTCATTGACTGCAAAATTTCCGACTGAAGAACGTTTTGGCCTCACGTCACAAATGCAGCGCGCGGCCGTTTCCATTCCTTCGAATATAGCGGAAGGGAAGTTGCGAGGTTCCTCAAAAGAATTCTGTCACTTCTTGCGCATCGCGTTCGGTTCCGGCGGTGAGCTGGAGACTCAGATTGAGGTGGCGAAACGACTACCACGAACGAAATCCCTTGATTATCGCGCCGTCGAGGCACTTCTTGATGAGGTCATGCGCATACTGAATGTTATGATTTCAAAAGCTAGCGCCTAACGCCTAGAGCCTAGCGCCTCTCATGTCACTCCTCGACTTCCTCACCCGAAAGAAAGAAGACGATGCGCCGCCGGTCGTGCCCGTGTTGCCCAAGGACATCTATCGCGCCGGCGCGCTCGACCTCGTCGACACCATCGCGCCGACGGCGCTCAAGATCGGCTCGCGTGAGCTCGAGCTTGGCGAGAAGTTCGTCCGCGCCTTCTACACCATCTCGTACCCGCGCTTCCTCTCTGACAGCTGGTTTGCGCCGGTGATCAATCTCGACAAGGTGCTCGACGTCTCGATCTTCATCCACCCGGTCGAGACCGAGCAGGCGCTGCGCAGCTTCCAGAAGAAGGTGGCTGAGGTGCAGAGCCAGATCAACGAGCGCGAGTCGCGCGGACTCGTGCGCGACCCGCTCTTGGACACTGCCTACCAGGACCTGGAGAGCCTGCGCGACAACCTGCAACAGGCGCAGGAGAAGCTCTTCGACGTCGGCCTCTACCTCTCGCTCTATGGCGACTCGAAGGAGGAGATCGAGAAGACAGAAGGGGATATCCGCGGCATCCTCGATGCCAAGCTCGTCTATACGAAGCCGGCCCTCTTCCAGCAGGAGCAAGGCTTCCGCTCCTGCCTCGCGCTTGGCACCGACGAGCTCCTGGTCAACTCCAAGCTCAATTCATCGCCGCTCTCCTCGATCTTCCCGTTCGTCTCGTTCGACCTCACGAGCGACCGCGGCATCCTCTACGGCATCAACCGCCACAACTCCTCGCTTATCCTCTTCGACCGGTTCTCGCTCGAGAACTACAACTCGGTGGTCTTCGCGAAGTCCGGCTCGGGCAAGAGCTACGCGACCAAGCTTGAAATCCTGCGCTCGCTCATGTTCGGTACGGACGTGATCGTGATCGACCCGGAGCGCGAGTACGACCAGCTCGCTGAGGCGACGGGCGGCCGCTCCTTCCATATCTCGCTCTCTTCGGAGCACCACATCAACCCGTTCGACCTTCCGCCGGTCAAGGAGGACGAGGATCCGAAGGACATCCTGCGGTCGAACATCATGGCGCTCGTTGGCCTCTTCCGCATCATGCTCGGCGGCCTCTCGCCTGAAGAGGACGCGATCGTCGATCGCGCGATCAGCGAGACCTATGCCTTGAAGGACATCACCGGCGACTCTGACTTCACCGGCGCCGAACCGCCCTTGATGTCCGACTTCGAGCAGGTGCTCTCGGGCATGGAGGGGAGTGAGTCGCTTGTCGAGCGCCTTTCTAAATACACGCGCGGCTCGTGGGCGGGCTTCTTGAACCAGCCGACGAACATCGACCTCAAACAGCAGTTCGCCGTCTTCTCGGTGCGCGATATGGAGGACGAATTGAAGCCGGTCGCGATGTACATCATCACGCACTACATCTGGAATGCCGTGCGCCATGAGCTCAAGAAGCGCCTCCTCATCATCGACGAGGCGTGGTGGATGATGAAGAGCGACGACACCGCCTCATTCCTCTACTCGCTCGCGAAGCGCGGCCGCAAATATTATCTCGGCGTCTGTACGATCACGCAGGACGTCGAAGACTTCTTGAAGAGCCCGTACGGCCGGCCGATCCTTACGAACTCCTCGCTCCAGCTCCTCCTGAAGCAGTCGCCGACGACGATCGACGTGCTGCAGCAGACCTTCAACCTCACCGACGAGGAGAAATACCTGCTGCTCGAAGCCGGAGTGGGCGAGGGGCTCTTCTTCGCCGGATTGAAGCATGTCGCGATCAAGGTCGTCGCGAGCTATACCGAGGACCAGATCATCACCTCTGACCCGTCGCAGCTCCTCGCCATAAAGCAGGAGAAGGCGCGCTATGCCGCAGGACAGCCGCAGTAGTCCGCCGCCGCAGATGACGTGGACGAAAGCCATGCCCGTCATGGCGGTCGCACTCATTTTTGACGCGCTGCGGCTCATGGCCGAGTTCCTCTGGCTCTTGGGACCAGCACTCGGCGCTGCCGTCTGCACGGCATATGTGAGCGACAAGATAGGCACGACCGTGGGTGGGGCTGCCTGTGCAGCGGGCGCGTCAGTCGTTGGATTTTACGGCTCGCCGGCATTCTCTGCTCTTGGCGTCGTGATGGCGATGGCGATCGGCCTCCTCGGCTGGCTCACGATCGGCCTCTGGGTCCTGGTGACCAATAGCCGCCTCCTGTCAGAAAACGCGGGCACGCTCTGGTTCGGCGGGAGCCTCCTCGTAAGCGAAGTGCCGTTCTTGGGCGCAATCCCCGCATTGACTGGCACCTTGTGGCGGCTCTACAGCGCTCAGATCAAGAGTGATAAAGAAAAGATAGAAAAATACGCGGCAACCGAGGCCGTACGTCGTCCCTCTATCCACGAAAGGGAGCGGTTGGTCGCCTAGGGCAGCCGGCGAGGCTATATACTAGACGCATGCGTTCTGCCTCTGCGGCTATCATCGGCGTCGCGCTCCTCTTGCCGGTCATCGCGTCGGCTCAGGCGCTCGGCGGTATGGGCACGACTGACCCGTTCATGCTGTCGCTCTCGCCGCAGTACCCCGCGCCGAACTCGACCGCGACGCTCTCGTTCGTCTCGACGCTCCTCGACCTCCCGAGCTCAACCCTGCGGGTCAGCGTGAACGGCAAGGATGTCTATAAAGGGACCGTGCAGCCGGTCGGCATCACACTCGGGAAGGCGGGGATCGTCACGGCTATCACCGCCACGATCACATCAGCGGGTACCGACTATCCGAAGAGCCTCTCCGTCGCGCCCCAAGACCTCTCGCTTGTCGCAGAACCGATAGCGTCGGTGCCGCCCTTGTACCCCGGCAAGGCTTTCGTGCCGCTTGAAGGATCAGTGCGTGCGGTCGCTGTCGCGAACTTCCGCACCGCGGCAGGCGCGCCGATCGACCCGGCGACACTCTCGTATGCCTGGTCAGTCGACGGCACCGCCTTCGATAATCTCTCTGGTATCGGAAAGACCGCCTTTGTGGTCGCGTCGCCGCTGCAGTATCGCTCTCGCACGGTCAAAGTAACCGTCACTAATCCGAACGGCAGCCAAGTGAGCGGCGCAACACTTTCGCTTACTCCCATGCAGCCTTCGGTTCGCTTGTACAAGAATGATCCACTCTTAGGTATCCAGTTCGACCGCGCGCTCGGCGGTACGCTCGCAGTCGGCTCTGAACAGTCGCTCTATGCGGCGCCATTCTCGTTCCCGACGACATCCGGCATGCCGGTCATGCGTTGGTTCTTGAATGGAGACGCCGTACAGACCGGCTCGCTTATCACACTGCGTCCTTCGGGTTCGGGGCAGGGTAGCGCCTCTCTCTCGTTCACTGCCTCGTCGGGGCAACTGACGACCGCGAGCGCAAATCTCTCTCTCACGTTCGGCACGAAATCATCTAGCTTCTTCGGCCTATGAAACGGACACTCATCATCTCACTCGCTCTCTTCTTCAGTTTTGCGCCATTCGCGCTCGCGCAAGGGTTCGTCCCGCTTGCACCGATCCCAGGGCTCACGGAAGGGGTCACCGCGAATACCGAAGGAATCGCGAAATTTCTCGACAATCTCTACAAGTACCTTATCGGCCTCGCCGGCGTTCTCGCAGTCGTGATGATCACGTGGGGTGGGATCGATATCGCGATGAATCGAGACAACGTGAGCAAGATCACCGACAGCAAGGGCAAGATCTACAACGCGATCTTCGGCCTCGTCATCGTCCTCTCGCCTGTGCTCGTCTTCTCCATCATCAACCCGAGTATCCTCAACCTCTCGTTGAATCTGCAAGAGATTAAGCCGACTATATATAACGCTGCACCAGCTGTTTCGACATCGACGCAAACATCGGTACGAGCAGGTAGCACCCGGGCGATATACAACGGACAGGTCATCGGGTTTCCGGAAGATTATTATGCTGCTCCGCAGGCAGGTGGTTTCTGTATTCAATTGAAACCAGATCAAGTCGCAGACGGGAAGACGTATTTCTGCGCCCGTAGTCCTGATGGATGTCGACAAATCTACAACGATTTGTGCAAGAGCAACCTGACTGTTGTCGCTTGTACTGACGGCCAATCGGGAACGCAGCAGGCGTGTGTGAAATATTGATATGAACCGCACCATCATCATCGCTGCGATAGTGCTAGTCCTCTTAGGCGGGGGAGCGGCGGTCTATTATTTCTTCTTCGCGAACCAGTCGGGTGTGTCGGTCGCGCCATCTGGTACTGCGACACTGCCGTCTGCTGGCGGCGCTGGCGCGCCTAGTCAGGGATCGGGCGGCTCGCTCGGCTCTGGTGGCTCCGGCGGCAGCGCCTCTGTCGCCGTCACCACGAGGCTCACCAAGATCACCGACGGACCGGTCGTGCCGGGTGAGTCTGTCACCACCAAGCGTGCGACAGCAAGCTCGACGGCTGATACGACGATCCGCTTCATCGCGCGTGAGAGCGGCAATGTCTACTCCTACAGTTCTGCCGCGCGCACCTTGACCCGCACGAGCAACAAGACGATCCCGGGTATCCAGTCCTCCTCATGGTTGCCGGACGGCTCGCTCGCGTTCGTGCGTTACCTCTCTGGGGATGATTCTTCGACGATCAACACCTACGGCCTGCCTGCAACCGGCACCGGCGGCTTCTTCTTGCCGCAAGACCTCGACGACGTCGCTGTCGCCTCGACGAGCGTCCTTACGCTCGCCTCGGGCGTAAACGGCTCGACGGCGTCTGTCGTGCGGCCAGACGGCTCTCGCACCGTTGCCGCCTTTTCTACGCCGCTCTCGAGCCTCCGTGCGAGCTTCGCCGGCAAGCAGCAGTACCTTGCGGTCACTAAAGCCGCGTCGACGCTCTCGGGCGATGCTTTCATCGTCGACGCTGCTGGCCGCTTCACGCGCGTCGCTGGGCCATTAAACGGTCTCGTTGCTATCGCGAGCCCGTCAGGGAAGTGGGTGCTCGCAAGTTATGTGCAGAATGGCGAGATGCAGCTCGAGCTTGTGAACGTCGCTACCGGTGAGACGACACAGCTCCCGATCGCGACCATCGCTGATAAGTGCGCCTGGTCGGCAGATGACAGCGTCATTTATTGCGGCGTACCGGATAGTCCGCCCACGAACGCCTCGTACCCCGATGATTGGTACCAAGGTGCTGTCCATTTCTCCGACCGGATCTGGCGCATTCAGGTGACCGGCCGATATGCGCAGCTCGTACTCGACTTCTCAAAGGACGCAAAAGCAGATCTTGATGCTGAAGCGCTTACAGTCGATGCTGCAAACACAACCCTCGTGTTCTTTAATAAGAATGACGGGTCGTTATGGAGTTACGCGCTGTAGTGCGTCAGATGCAATCGTCCGACGCACGTATATCTCCTGAATAGATCCTGCGATATTCGTCGCAATGAAGTAGAGCGCGATCGCGCTCGAGGTCGTGTATGAGATTGTCCCGATGAGGAACGGGAAGACGTATTTGAGCTGCATGCCCATCACCTTTTGGAAATCGTGTTGCGCGCCCTCGCCAGAGGGCTTCATCGTCCCTGAGAGCGCGAGGTGCGCCTGGAGGAATTGGGTGAGGCCGGCAAGCACCGCGAGCGAGAAGCTCTTGCCCGCGACCGAGAAGAAGCCGAGGAACTGCAGTGTCACCGTGTGTGGTAGTGGGGTGAATGTGTAGAGGCGCGCCGCATCGAGCGTCAAGAACGGCTCATAACGGAAGACCCAGTAGAGCGCGAGGAGGACCGGAATCTGAACGAGGGCGATCAAGATGCTGGCGAACGGGTTGATCTTCGCTTCACGATAGAGCGCAAGAGTCTCAAGCGCCTCTTTCTCCTTATCGCCTTTATGCGTCTCTTTCAGCTCCTTCAGTCTCGGTTCGAGATCCTTCATCGCGCGCTGAGTCCTTGCGGCAGAGAGTGAAAAGGGGAGGAGGACGAGCCGAATAGCGATCGTCAAAAGTATCACGGCGACGCCCACATCCCCGCCTGGCACGAGCGCCATGAGCGCCACAAGCGCGTTATAGATCGGATTATAGAAGACGGCATTGAAGAGTGTCGAGATCACGATGATCAGGTGAGTTTAGTGAGGATACGGGCGAGTTCTGTTTTTATGTCATTGTAGCTTACACTACTTGCGCTCGCTTTGGGGAAGACGATGAGCGCCGATGGGAGTCTGAGCGTGCGGAGCGCGGCCTGGACACGACGCTTGATGCGATGCCGCGTCACTGAGAGGCGCGCAACCTTCTTCGGCACGACGACGGCGTACCCCTTGAACTCCCTTGCTGCGACGACACTGAAGTGTTCGGACATCACACGCACCCCGGTCCGGATAAGGAGGGGGACGTGCGCCCGTGCGAGTCGCAAACGGCGCGGAAACACGAGGTTTTAGGCCGCCAAACGCTTACGGCCGGTGCGGCGGCGAGCCTGGACGATCTTCTTGCCTGAGGTCGTCTTGGTGCGGCTGCGGAATCCGTGGGTCTTCGCGCGCTTGCGCTTCTTCGGCTGGTAGGTCATTTTCCCCATACAAAGCAGGTGTTAGGTTGTACACACAATATTAACAGGTTCTCAACGAAAAACCAGACTGACATTCCTTTTTGAGGGGCGGTATACTCCTCCCATCATGGATAAGGGAAATCCTCGAGAATTGTGGGAATACATCCTCACTCAAGTCGAGCTCTCGATTTCCCCCGCGAACTTCAACACCTGGTTCCGCAGTAGCTTTATCGTCAAGATCGAAGACGGGATCATTTATGTTGGTGTCCCGAGCCAATTCTTCAAGGATTGGTACTTGAAGAAGTTTCATTCACTCCTCTTGAAGATCGTCCGTGAGATCTCGTACGAATTCCGGAATATCGAGTACTTGATCGTTAAAGACGAGCATCGCAAGCCGCCAAAAGAGGTGAAACTCTCCCGAGGTGCGATGGAGCTGCCGCTTGATGAGTTTTACATTAACAAGAGCGACAACTTGAATCCGCGCTATACCTTCGAGACATTTGTTATCGGTTCATTCAACACACTCGCGTACACGGCAGCACAGGCAGCGCTCTTGCGTCCGGGCATCACCTACAATCCGCTCTTCGTCTACGGCGACACTGGGCGAGGGAAGACTCACCTGATCCAAGCGATCGGCAACCAATACAAGAAGCAGTATCCGGGACGGAAGGTCTTCTACCTCACGTCAGAAAAATTCGTCGTCGACTACACCGATTCGGTGCAGGCCGGGTCGGCGAACCGGTTCAAGGATAAGTACCGCCAGTACGACCTGCTTATCATGGATGATGTTCAGTTCCTCTCGAAGAAGGATAAGACGCAAGAGGAGCTCTTTCACCTCTTCAATGCGCTTCACGACACAAACAAGCAGATCATCTTCTCTTCAGACCGATCTCCGGTCGCGATCGCGGACATCGCCGACCGATTGAAGGGCCGCCTCGCAAGTGGTATGACGGTCGATATAAGCGAGCCAGACACTGAGTCGCGTATGGCGATCGTGCAGAAAAAGGCAGCCTCCCATGGGGTGATGTTGTCGAATGAAGTGATTGAATATGTCGCGACGTCCGTGAACGGCTCGATCCGGGAGCTTGAAGGTATGGTCAACAGTATTATTTGTCACTCTCAAGTGAAGGGTGCTGCGCCGGACATCGCTGAGGTGCGCCAATCTCTCCGCTCATTCACCCGGCCGCAGAAGAACATCTCGGTGAAGAATGTCGTCGATAAGGTCGCAGAGTTCTATGGGATCGATGAGGAGAGTATTTATGAGAAGACGCGCCGCCGTGAGGTGGTGCGTCCGCGCCAAGTGATCATGTATATCCTGCGTGAGGATTTCAGCATCTCGTATCCGACGATCGGAACGAAACTCGGCGGCCGCGATCATACGACCGTTATCCACTCCTGTGAGAAGATAAAGAAGGAAATGACTGTGGATACCGATCTCGCAAAAGAGATCCAGAATATCCGTACACTGCTCGTATGATGTTTTCCTTACTGTTTTCAACACAATACGTTTCTACTGTAGGTAAGAAGAGTGAGGATCTGTGCCGTATTTCCGAGTTATCCCATTATCAACAGCCCTAATAGGTATCGTATGCAGATTTCAATTGAAAAAAAGAAATTCTCGGAGGCAGTGTATATCGCAGCGCGATTCGCCGAACGGAAGAGCGGTACGCTCCCCGCGCTCTCCTCGATCCTCCTCATCGCCGGAGATGATGGCATCAAACTACGCGCGACGAACCTCGAGACAGGCATCGACCTCAAGATCGAGGGAGAACACAAGAGTGACGGCGTCGTCGCGATCCCTGCGACACTCTTGCAGCAGATCGCCGGTTCCCTCACTCAGGACGGTACAGTCGCCCTCGAACATTCTGGGGATGTCGTGACGCTCTCAAGCGGCATGGGGAAGAGCACGATCAAGACCGTCCCGTACGACGACTTCCCCTCGATCCCATTCCCAGAGAATCCGAAGAATAGGATCGTCTTACCTGGCGTCCTCCTCAAGAATCTTTTCACCTCGATCGCATCCTGCGCGTCGACCTCGACCGTCCGGCCGGAATTAGCGAGCATCTACCTCTCGATCGAGGGTGGTGTGATGACTGCGGTCGCGACCGACTCGTTCCGTCTCGCAGAGAAGAAGGTGCCGCTCACGAACAAAGGGACGCAAGGAAAGCTCCTCATCCCCGCGAAGAATGCACTCGATATCGCCCAAGCGCTTCCGGACGATGAGATTATTATGTCGTTCGACGAGCATCAATGCGCCTTTGTCAGTACCTCCGGCATGATGGTGTCCCGGCTCACGAATGCCGTGTATCCCGACTATCGCCAGATCATACCGAAAGAGTCGGTTGTCGAGGCGATCGTCTTACGGAAGGATTTTGAGACTGCGCTCAAACGCACCACAATCTTCTCAGACGCGTTTCAGAAGGTGAAGGTGAGCTTCGACCCAAAAAAACATACCTTCTCATTCTTCGCGCGAAATTCTGACATAGGCGAAGCAACCGAGACCTTGTCGGCACAGGTCTCCGGTAGTGCACTCGACCTTTCGTTCAATCATCGCTACCTCGCAGCGGTCCTAAGCCTCACAACTGCTGAGAGTCTTTCGGTTGTCGCTGCCGGCATCGGCCGCCCACTCATCATCAAGGGCGTCGGTGACACCTCACTCCTCTACCTCGTCTCACCGATGAATCAGTAACACTACTGAGCAGGCGTCGTCGAATTCGTTTGATAAGAAAGAGGTACGGGGAGCATCACCCCGCCAGTGAATAATTCTGGGTGTGCGGCATACCAGGCCGTGACGCCATATTCCCAATATGCGAATTGAGGATCCTGACTAGGGTTCGTTGGGCGAGGGCCGAGTGGATTATTCTTATCCGTCCAATACAAGAGATCGTGCGGTACGATCGCTCCTGAACCATCAGCGACATACCAATTCCCCTGCAGCATCGGCGGGACTGTCGACGGGATAGGATCAGGTTCGCCGAAATAGGTCTTCGGATATTTCGAGAGGGCATACGCCATCGCCTCATGCCACATCGGAGCGGCGATGAAGCCGGCGATAGACTTCACCATCTTCGAGTTGTCGTTGTTACCGACCCAGACACCAAGCGCGACTGATGGGGTGTAGCCGATCACCCATGCATCACGCGTGTCATCAGTCGTACCAGTCTTTACTGCGACGTCGTAGCCGGGGAAGGAGAGCGGAGAGTCGAGCGGATATTCCGGGAGGCGCGCGGGAGCATCTGAAAGCATCGCGGATATATCACGAGCGATGTTGGAGGGAAGAACAGACGCTGACTGCGGAGAGAATTGTTGCAAGATGTTCCCTTGAGCATCATCAACCTCAAGGATTCCAGTTGGGGTGTTCAAGGTACCGTCGTTCGCGAATGCCGCGTAGGCGCCGACGAGGTCAAGGAGGCGGACTTCACCGCCACCAAGAACGAGCGTGAGGCCGTATTGGTTCGGATCGCCGAGCGTCGTGAGACCGAACGACTTCGCGAGGTTGATCGCATTCTGGATGCCCACCAGATAGAGCGCCTTGATGGCTGGGATGTTGATCGACTGTGCGAGCGCCGTCTCGAAGGTCATCGGCCCGCGGAACTTACCATCAAAATCCTGCGGCGCATAACAGGGAGCCGTGCTGTTCATCGTGTCGGACGGCTTGCAGGAGGTCGAGAACTGCGTCGGGACATCGAACACGACAGTATCGCGCGTGTAGCCCCGCTCAAGCGCGAGCGAATAGATGAACGGCTTCATCGTCGAACCCGGCTGACGGAGCGCCAATGCCGCGTTGTATTGACCATCGATCGACGTGTCGAAGAAGTTGCGCGATCCGACCATCGCGAGGATCTGGCCGGTCGCCGGCTCGACCGCGACCAAAGCACCGTTTGAAGCGTTGAAATCCTTCTGGTTCTTGAGCGCATACGCGTTGACGATCGACTCTGCTTTCACCTCAAGGTCGGCATCGAGGGTCGTCGTCACCTTGAGGCCGGACATGAGCGCCTGCGAGCCGTACTGCTGCTCTAGTTGGTTCAGGATGTAGAAGACGAAGTGCGGCGCGATGATCGCGTTCTGTCCGGCCGGCGCGAATGAGACCTGCTCGGCCTTCGCAGATGCGTAGGTCGCGTCGTCGATGAAACCGAGCGTGCGCATACGCTCGAGCACCACATCTTTACGAGCCGAGAGCTCCGTTTTGTGTGAGCCGTAGGGCGAGTAATAAGACGGCGCCTGGATCATCGCGGCAAGGTACGCCGCTTGGGCGAGGTCGAGATCCTTCGCCGGTTTGCCGTAGTAGGCCTCGGCGGCCGACTCAATGCCATAAAGCGTACCGCCGTACGGCACGTTGTTGAGGTAGGTCTCAAGGATCTGGTCCTTCGAATAGACCTGCTCGAGCTTTATCGCGAGCACCCACTCATTGATCTTGCGTGTGATGCTTTTCTGGCTCGTAAGGAGTTCGTTCTTCACCACCTGCTGGGTGATCGTCGAGCCGCCCTGAGAGAAGCCGCCACCGAGGACGTCAGCGAAGATGGCGCGAACGATCGAGGTGAAGCGGATGCCGCCGTGCTCGTAGAAGCTTGAGTCCTCGATCGCGATCGTCGCATTGATCGAGTTGGGGGAGATGGCCGAGAGTGGCACCACATTGCGCTTCGCGTCGCGGTTGTAGTCGTAGAGGAGCACCTGGCCGGTGCGGTCGTAGATCTTCGTCGATTGCGCGACCTGGCGCGCCGCAAAGGAGTTGATGTCCGGCACTGGCGTGAACGCAACATCGAAGAGGATGGCGCCCACCAGGAAGAAGCCGAGCCCGAGTATCGCTAGCACCGCGGCAAGCACCGTATGCCGCCACGAAGAATGCCGACGCTGCGTCATGTCGGCTATGGTATCACGCGACGCGCCCGTGCGGGCTAATAATCGCGTTCTTCAGGATCTATCGAATCGAACGGATCACCCTTTTCCGCGAATTCGTCGTGTCTCTCTTCTCCTTCTCCGAACGCTACGTTCGCAGCATCCGCCTCATCGTCGATCAGACTTTCTTCAAAGAGATCCTTGTCTTCATCCATAATCTCGTATGTTAAAGCCCCGCAGGGTTGGCCATATTTGAGCAAATTATTCTTTTCGTGCAAGCGGCGCCCGGGCAGGCGTGTGGATTATGCGCGAGAGAGGCCCATCGCAAGCGCGGTGATGCCGATCGCGATCGCGTCGAGCTCGTCGTCGCGCCGCTTCTTTGCAGGCAAAGAGAGCAGCTTCGGCACCATGAGCTCGATATCCTTCTTGGTCGCGCCGCCGTGGCCGGTCACCGCGATCTTCACCTGCTGCGGCGAGCATTCGATGATCGGGAGCGATGCAAGCCCTGCTGCCGCGAGGATCGTGCCGCGCGCCTCGGCGACGCCGATCGCCGTCTTCTTGTTGGTGCTGAAGAAGAGCGTCTCGAGCGCGAGCGCGTCCGGGGCGTGTGTCGTGATGGCGTCGCCGACAGCGCGTGCGACGGTCGCAAGCCGCGTCTCGCGCAGACCCTTCTCCGGCTCGACACAGGAGCTTGTTATGAGTGTCGGGCGTGACGGGTTGCCCTCGAGGATGGCGATACCGAGGCGGTCGTAGCCCGGATCAATCGCCAGTATCCTCATAGCCGCGGGCGTTCGTGTACACCTGCTGCACGTCCTCGTGCTCGTCGAGCTTCTCGAGGATCGTACCAAGCTTCTCTTCATCGGCACCGGCGATCTCCATCAAGGGCTCATTCGGGACGTACTCGTTGCCTTGTTTGGTGAACGCCCAGCTTGCGGCGCCAGGAGAAGCGAGCTCGACTCCTTCAACGACGAGCAAGTGCTTCACCTCCTGGGTCGTGCGGTTCTTGTTGTCGGTGAGTGCCGTCACGACGATCGCGACGCCGGCCGGGCCATACGCTTCATAGGTCACCTCAGTAAGTTCACCCGCATCTTTAGAAGTACCCTTAGCGACTGCGCGCTCGATATTGTCCTTGGGCATGTTCGCTGCCTTGGCGCGCGCGATGACCGTAGCGAGCCCGGGTGCGGTGAGGACCCCGTTCGCTTTCTTGGACTCGACAGTGATGAGACGTGCGAACTTGGAAAAGACGCGGCTCTTAGCTGCGTCGGTGACGCTCTTCTGCCGTTTGATCTGCGACCACTTAGAATGCCCTGACATCCTTAGAACATAGCACCGGCAATCTCGCCGTTCAAATACTCGCGTCCGCGCTGCGTCAGGATGCGGCCGCGCGAAGAGCGCTCGACGAGTCCGAGGCGTAGGAGATACGGCTCATAGACATGCTCGATCGTATCGACATCTTCATGGAGCGCAGCTGCGAGGGCCTGGACGCCGGCCGGACCGCCACGGAAGCCCTTCAAAAGCGTGTCGAGGTAGCGGCGATCGTCCTTAGTGAGACCGAGTGCGTCGATGCCGAAGAGCGCGCACGCCTCATCGGTCAGTTTGGCCGAGAGCGGCTGCTCATGCACCTCGGCATAGTCGCGCACCCGCTTCAAGAGCGCGTTCGCGACACGCGGGGTGGCACGGCTGCGCGCCGCGACGCGCTCGACCATCTCTTCAGGAGCGTCGAGTTCGAGCAATCGCGCCGAACGGCGGATGATATCGCGCAGGTCGTCGTCGCTGTAGAAGTCGAGCTGATAGACGCCGCCGCCGAAACGCGAACGCAAGGGGCCCGAGAGCTCCGCGACGCGCGTCGTGGCGCCCACGAGCGTGAAGGGCGGGAGCGCGAGCTCGACCGTGCGCGCCGACGGACCCTTGCCGAGCACGATATCGAGATGGCCGGACTCGAGCGCAGGGTAGAGGAGCTCCTCGATCTTGCGTGAGAGGCGATGGATCTCGTCGATGAAGAGGACGGTGTTCGGCTCGAGGTTCGTGAGGATCGCGGCGAGGTCGCCGGCGCGCTCGATCGCGACGCCCGAGGTCGTCTTCATCGGCGTCTCAAGCGTTGCGGCGACCAAGTGGGCGAGGGTCGTCTTACCGACGCCCGGCGGACCGTAAAAAAGGAGGTGCTCAGGCATCGAACCGCGCTTTTTCGCCGCATCGATCGCGATCCGGACGTTCGCCTTTACCTGTTTTTGCCCGACATATTCGTCCCAGCGTGAGGGCCGCAGTGCGGCATCAAGAGCGGGCGGGACGGACGGGTCACTTGACATAAAAATGGTATGATGCTAGCATTCTATCACAGTTTGTTGATCCTGTTCATACTCCTCTCGGCAAGGCTTGACGGCTTCGGGCGTTTCCCCAAGGACTTTCTGGTTCGACACTTCGGTGTTGGCGCTGGGAATATCCTCAGGTGCTACGTCCACCCTACGATTTTGTAGGTTATTGCCTTGAGGAGTATGGGCAGGATTTGTTCTTTATATTCAGGGAGGGTCGTTATGGACGTACTGAGAGCACTTGAATCGTTTGAATTTGCGGTGGGAGAGGCACGAGCCAATCGAAGCAAGAAGCAAGCGATTGGGCCCGCATTCAGGCAGCTCCTGATTGCGTCAGGAAAGACGAAAGCCGAAATTGTTGTCGCCATTCGAGCAAATAGGGCGACAATCGACCGCTGGGTAAATGGTGCCCGTGTGCCGCAAAATGGGCAGATGGTTGCCCTAGGTCGCTACTTTCGGGCAACACAATCGGGTCTGCCGCAGGGCTTGGATACGGTGGCATCTCTCCTCGTGGACCCGAAGTACCGTTTACTTCTCGAATTTATTCTAGAAACCCAGAAGGCAAACCCTCTTTCGAAAGAGCAAGTAGCTAACTTGTTTTGGTTTGCCGGGAAAAGCGAAAAGCCTCCCTCTCTCGAGATGCTGCGAACCTTCATCGGCCTCTAATCATCAATTGTTTTGTTCGAACTTAACCCCGCTTCTGTCTTGAGCGGGGTGCGTTTTTTTATTGAAGCATCAAGCTGCTGGCTCATATCGGCGTCTGTGAGCAGGGAAACTCTTGCTTGTAGTATGTAAAGGACAGCCCCTGCTGCTGCAGGGGCCTAGCCGACGACTCGGAGTACATCGGCCCAATTGAACACACGGGTAGCGTGGGGAGGCAGCGCGCCTTGATTCCACGGTCGGTCGAACACCAAAACCGGAACGCCAGCTGCAGAGAGCGACGTGACATGCGGCAAGCCATCCTCGATACAACACACCGCGCTGATGTCTTGGCACACCTCTGCCTTCGATCTGACGACTTCGCCGACGCGATGGAAATGGCCGAGGAATATCATCGAATCGAGTTGCTGCATCAATCCGTGCCGCCACAGCAACTTGCACGTTATTTGTTTCAACTCCTCGGGTCGCGATGTTATAGCCACTAGCGTATGACGCTTACGCAGGCGGTTGAGAGCCTCTCTCGCGCCCTCGACCGGCCCTATCGCACCGTGCGCTGCGCTGAAGCAGAATTCATTGCATCGGCGCACCGCTTCGGCGAGCGTGCAACCCCAACGCGGCGCGAGAAAGTAGTCCGTAATGTCGCTGTACCGGTTATTCGTACCGTACTTCACGTTGTGCCACTGTTGTAGCGGCCTGTTGAGATCGACAAGTACATCGTCGACGTCAATACCGATTGCTGGTTTGCCCATCATTCCTAATCTCCACAAAAAGAACAGACCCTCATCATACGGGTCACTTACTGCTCGTCAAATACATTAAACGCTCGGGAGGTCGACGGTCGCGGCGACCTCCGAGAGGGAGGTGGTGCCGGCGAGCGCTTTGAGGATGCCGTCCTGCGCCATGGTGAGATAACCCTGTTTGGCCACAAGCTTCGCGATCTCGTTCTCGGGCGGCGCGTCGCGGAGGAATGACGCGAGCTCGTCGTCCATGAAGATCGCTTCATAGAGGCCGACGCGGCCCTTGTAGCCGGTCTCATCAACGCTTTCTGGCGCCGGCTCCCACACAGTCTCCATCTTTTCGGGCAAGAGCGACTTATCAGTGACTGTTTCAAATACTTTCGCGATCATCCTCTTCTCCTCATCGGTGAGCGGGCGCTCTTTGCGGCGTTCGGGGTCGAGCGTGCGCACGAGGCGTTGCGCCATCGAGACGGTCACAGCCGAGCCGAAGGACTTCGGGTCTGCGCCGAGGTCCGCGAGTCGCGGGAAGGTGCCCGCTGCATTGTTCGTGTGGAGTGTGGAGAAGACGAAGTGCCCCGTGAGCGCGGCCTGGATCGCGATATTCGCCGTCTCGCCGTCGCGGATCTCACCAACCATGATGATGTCCGGGTCCTGACGGACGATCGATTTCAATCCTTCAGCGAAGGTGTAGTGCTCGCCCTCGACCTGCGTCTGCACGATGCCCGCAAGATGGTATTCGATCGGATCCTCGATCGTGATGATCTTGATCTCGGGCGAGTGGATCTCGCGCAAGAACGAGTAGAGCGTCGTCGTCTTGCCGCTCCCGGTCGGGCCGGTGGTGAGCAGCATCCCGTTCGGCCGCCGGATCTCGCGCTCGAGGCGTGCAAGGAGCTTGGAGTGGATGCCGAGCTCCTTGTACGAGACCTTGGTCGCCTCCGGATCCAAGATACGCATCACGATCGACTCGCCGTAGTTGCCGGGGATGAACGACACGCGCATCTCTGTCTCGGCCGAGCCCTTGAGGACGCTGAAGCGTCCGTCTTGTGCGCGGTTAGAGATGTTGAGCTTCACGCCCGAGAGTAGCTTGATGCGCGAATTGATCTGTCGGTAGAGATCGGGTGCGAAGTCGTAGATCTCAGTGAGGAGTCCGTCGATGCGCAGGCGCATCACCGCGCCCTCTTCGGACGGTTCGAAGTGGATGTCAGAGGCGCGGAGCGCGAATGCGCCGGTGAGGATCATGTCGAAGACGCGTGAGACGCGCTCAAGCGACTTCAGTGCGACGGAAGCGTCCATCGCTGCCTTGAGCGCGGTCTTTGTCGCGCCGTTCTCTGCGAACGAGGCGAGCGCCTCGGCAGAGACGGACATGACGCCTGCCTTGGCAGTCGTGGCGTAGGAGAGGTCACGATAGCGCTCGAGCACCTTCTCGAGGCTCTTCTCCGAGACGAGGAACTTGTGGAGCGTGAAGCCGCGGTCGGCGAGCTCCTTTTCGAGCTTCTCGAGCGCCGGGTTGTTGGGGTTCCTGATCGCGAGCGACACATCCCGCGCCGTCTTGGCGAACGGGACGGCCTCAGCGCTCCGCGCGTCCGGCTCGGCGACGACGCGGAGCGCCTCGGCATCGATCTGCTTCATGCTCAAGTCGGCATAGGCCATGCCGTACTTCTCGGAGAGGATGCGTGCGACGTCCTCCTCCTCCCGCTCGCGCACCTGCGCGAGCTTGGCGTCGGAGCGTGCTGAATCGAACGATGAATCCATGGCTCAAATCATAGCATCTATGAGGGGAGGGCAGACGCGATACTGAATAGAGTTCAAGACCTTGGAATCAGTTAGAGCATTTCTGCGGGCGTCTTG
>CAYOCH010000008.1:0-40859 GCA_964402535.1 uncultured Candidatus Saccharibacteria bacterium
GGCTCAAGGCGTTCATCAACGGACAGGTGGTCCTAGCGGGCAAAGAGAAACTGCTCACGGACAATGGCGTCTCGGTCGATGCGGCGAAGGCCGACATCGATCGGCTCGCCTCAGAAGGGAAGACGCTCAGCCTGCTCGCGGTGAACGGAAAGCTCGCGGGCATCGTGGCGGCGGCCGACACGATCAAAGGGAGCGCCAAGCGGGCCATCGCCGGTCTCCAGTCGCAAGGGATCGAGGTCGCGATGATCACCGGCGACCACCCGGGCGTCGCCGAGGCGGTCGGCCGCGAGCTCGGTATCGACCGCGTCTTCGCCGAAGTGCTCCCCGAGGAGAAGGCGACCTACGTGAAGAAGCTCCAGGAGGAAGGGAAGTTCGTCGCTATGGTGGGCGATGGGATCAACGACGCGCCGGCCTTGGCGCAGGCAGACATCGGCATCGCGATCGGCGCCGGTACGGACGTCGCGATCGAGACCGGCAACATCGTGCTCATGAAATCGGACCCCTATGACATCGTCGCCGCGATCCGCTTGAGCCGCGCGACGGTCGAGAAGATGAAGCAGAACCTCTTCTGGGCGGCAATCTACAATGTGCTCGCGATACCGGTCGCGGCCGGCATCTTCTACCCGAGCCTCGGTTGGTCGCTCCGGCCCGAGATCTCCGCGCTTCTCATGTCGGCGTCGTCCATCATCGTCGCGACGAACGCCGTGCTCCTGAAGCGCGTAGAGCCGAAACTGGCGCTGTAACTACGGCATATGATCTCTCGAAGCAAGGCTGCTGTCGCTCTCTTCATCTACGCGGTCGCTATGGCGATGGTCGAGGCCGCAGTGGTCGTCTATCTGCGGGAGCTTTACTATCCGAACGGATTCCTTATATGGACGGCGGCGGATCTCGCTCTCATGCCGAGACGAATCCTCACTGTAGAACTGTGGAGAGAGGCAGCCACCATCGTCATGCTTGCGGCCGTCGGATACCTAGCGTTCAGGAGGGCGACGGACAAGATTTACGCCTTCCTGTTCGCTTTCTCGGTGTGGGACATTGCGTATTACGGATTCCTATATCTGTTCTTGCGCTGGCCTGAATCGCTTACGACGACCGACGTCTACTTTCTGATCCCGACGCCGTGGATAGGGCCGGTGTGGTTCCCGATCATCCTATTCACAACGCTCGGAGCAGGCTCTCTGTGGTTTATCGTTTCATCCAAACATTGATATGAAGAAGAACATCCTTATCGTCGGTTCGATCGCGGGGCTTCTCGCGATATCCTTCGCCGGGTATGCGATCTTTGCGTGGCGACAGCCGGCATATGCCACGGCGACGGTCGCACGCGGCAGCCTCTCGCAAGAGGTCCTCGCGAACGGTACGGTGCAGGCGCCGACCACCGTCAATCTCTCGTTCCAGAACCCCGGGACATTGTCGTCGTTGAAGGTGTCTGTCGGCGATGACGTGAAGCGTGGAGCGATCCTCGCCGAACAGGATGCCATCGAGTTGCGGGCGAAGCTTGCAGAGGCGCAGGCGAACCTCGCGACCCTGCGCCAAGGTGCGACCCCCGAAGACGTCGCTGTGTCTACGGCGCAGGTTCAGAACGCCAAAGGGACACTCGATGCGGCGACGAGCAACCTTAAGGCGTCTCTGCGTAACGGCCTCACCGCCGCGGATGACGCCGTGCGCACTCAAGCCGATTCGATCTTCATCAACCCGGATACGAATACGCCGGATCTGGCGATCCTGGTTCCGAATCAGCTGCTCGCCGACGCATTGAAGGCCGACCGAGTGCGCGTCGGGGACGATCTCGACTCCTGGAGGGCGTTGATCCAGCAGCTCACCGCCGCGAGCGATCTGGATGCGGTCGCAGGGAAGATCTCAACGTATGTAACCGACATCGGTGCGTTCATGGGAGATGCTGCCGCTGCGCTCAATATCACGACGTCGACAACCAACGTCGCTGTGTGGAAGGCGAACGTCGCTGCAGGCAGGAGCGAGGTGGCGGCGGCGATCGCGAACGTCACTGCCGCACGCTCGGCGTTCAATTCTTCGGCGTTGGCGCTGACCGTCGCTGAAAAACAGCTCGCCTTGAAGCAAGCGCCGCCGACTGCCGACCAGATCGCGGCGTCACAGGCGCAGGTCGACCTTATCCGTGCGCAGCTCAGCCAGGCGGTGCTGACCGCACCGGCCGACGCGGTCGTCGCCGATACGCACGGATCCGTCGGCGAGACGACGAATCCGGGCATGATCATGATCTCGCTCATCCCCAAATCGACCCTCGAGATCAAGCTGAACGTCTCTGAGGACAATATCGTCGGGATCAAGGTCGGGCAGCCCGCGCGCATCACGCTCGACGCCTTCCCGAAGGACGTGACGTGGACCGGTACGGTCGAGAGCATTGATCCCGCGCAGACGATCGTCGGCGGCGCGATCTACTACAAGACCACGATCGCATTCGATGCGCCGGATTCGCGCATCAGGCCGGGCATGACGGCCAACGTGTGGATCCAGACCGGTATCGCGTCAAGCACGCTCGTCGTCCCGGCAAGCGCGCTCCAGACGGACCAGACTGGCACCTATGTGAGCGTGCTCGATGGCGGGGAGATCACGCATCAATCGGTGACCACCGGCCTGAAGAGCAAGGACGGGATGGTCGAGATCAGCGGCGTGAGCGAAGGGACGCGGATCATCCTCGGATCCCACTAGGCATGCACGCGAACGATTGGCGAGCCTCGTCGTATATCGCGTACAAGTCTATCGTGCGCGGCAACCGATCGACGACCGTCCTGATGGTGCTCATCCTCACGCTTTCGTTCATCAACATGCTGTTCATCTCAGGTCTCATGAACGGATTCGGCGGCATGATCCCGCAGATGTTCATCAATGACGTGAGCTCTGACATAGCGATCAGTCCGCAGGAGAAGCCGGATGTGAAGCAGTTCATTTCGAACCAGACCTACCTGCGGTCTCAGATCGCGACCATCCCGGGAGTGCTCGGGACGACGAGGCGATACTCGCTCGCCGGCTCTGTGGCGTTCGATAAGGACAAGAGCGGGCTGTATAAGAGCCTGTCTGCGGGCATCGTCGGCGTTGATCCGGCGAAGGACAGCCAGATCATGGGGGATTACGCGGTCATGCGGGCAGGCGTATTCCTCACCGACTCTGATACGGATCAGATCGTCATGAGCTCGGCGCTCGCTGGCGGATACGGGGACGTCGCTCCGAGCGACCTCGGCGGCGTCAAGGTCGGAGACAAGGTACAGGTCACGTACAGCAACGGTTTCGTCCGCGAATACACCGTGAAGGGAATCTACCGCGACAATATGAATATCCTCGCGAGCTACATCACGTCGCGGGAGGCTGAATCCGTCCTCGGAACCTATGATTCGGCGTCCAAGATCCTCGTCAAGGTCGATCTCGAGCGGCAGCCGCTCGCAGGCTACGTCCAGGACGTGAAGATGCTCGGGCCGAATCTCAAGGTCCAGACATACGAAGACACGCTCGGCGGGTACGCCGGGATCTTCCGAGCGATCAATCTCGTCGCTTTGATCGTAAGCGTGATCAGCGTCTTGGTCGCTGCCGTGACCATCTTCATCCTCATCTACGTGAACGCGCTCAATAAGCGCCGCCAGATCGGCATATTCAGGGCGATCGGAGTGAAGCAGAGCATCATTATATATTCATATGCGATGCAGGCGCTGTTCTATGTCCTGGTGAGCGTTGTGCTCGGTTCTCTCGTGGTGTTCGGCGCGCTCTACCCGTATTTCTCAGCGCATCCGATCAACGCGGACATCGGCTTTATCAGCCTGCTCTTCACGGCTCCGGGCATCGCGTCAAGCGTCGCAAGCTTCATCATCGCTGGCATGCTGTCTGGATATATCCCGTCGCGGATCGTCGCGCGCCAGGATATCATCTCGGCTATCTGGTACTGATATGATCACCGTCGAGAATCTTGTCAAGACATATGCAGGAGAAGTCCCGACGCCAGCGCTCAAGGGCGTCTCATTCGATATCAAGGAGGGGGAGTTCGTCGCGATCATGGGGAGGAGCGGCTCCGGGAAATCGACCCTCCTTCACCAGCTGGCGCTCATCGATACGCCGACGAGCGGGAAGATGTCGATAGACGGCATCGATGTCACGACCTTGTCTGACGAGGAGAAGACGAGGTTCCGGCTTGAGAAGCTCGGCTATGTCTTCCAGGAATACGCCCTGATTACCGAGTTTACGGCCCGAGAGAACGTCTGGATGCCCGCGCTCGTGTACGGGAAGCAGCCCGATCACTGTTGGCTGCATGCGGCGCAACTGCTCGAAAAGGTCGGGCTCGGAGAGCGGCTCAACCATTACTCGAACGAGCTTTCGGGCGGGGAGCAGCAGCGGGTCGCGGTCGCCCGGTCGCTCATCAATTATCCGAAGGTGCTCTTCGCTGATGAACCGACGGCCAATCTCGATACTGCTTCGTCTAAGACCGTGCTCGAGCTCTTCAAGAAGCTGAACAAGGAGATCAAGCAGACGATCGTGATGGTCACGCACGAACCGGACGACCGGCACTATGTGGACCGTGTCATCTGGCTCGGAGACGGCCTGATCGAGAAGATAGAAAAGATCGGCGGCTGAACAGCACAGGATATGCTATACTCGCACACAACTATGGAACGGGTCACCCGATGGGCGCTCATAGCGGGATTCGTCGGTCTCCTCGGCTTCAGCGCGTCGCTGTTCTTCATGGACAGCGATCACGGCGCGGGCTGCGCCGCGACAGCAATCGACGGCAAGACCTGCGTGACGAACCTCCCGACGCACCACATCTCCGTCTGGCAGTCGATTACGAACATCCCGCTCACGGACATCTATCAGTCGGCGCTCCTCGCTGCGGCCGTCCTCGCTGCCGCGTTCCTCGCGCTCTTCTCGGCGCTCGTGCAGCCGCTCATACTCGCGCGGCAGCGCTATCGCGAGCTCGACCTCGTCTCTCGATCCCGTAGGCAGCGGATAGCCTCCTGGCTCTCCCTTTTCGAATTGAGTCCAGCGCGGTAACTCGGGCACAAGCCGAGGCAGCGCCTCCGCCTGTGTCGTCCGCATTATCACTGCGCATCAGCGCGCTATCTATCAGCGTATGAACACCAACATATGGGCGTGCTCATAGGGACCTCGCTCGTCGCCGCGTTCGTGGCGGGCGTCGCGGCCCTCTTCGCCCCCTGTTGCATCACCGTGCTCCTGCCGTCGTACTTGGGGAACATCTTCAGGGAGAAGTACAAGATCTTCTTCATGACGTTCATCTTCTTCCTCGGGGTTGCGACCGTCTTCTTGCCGATCGGGCTCGGCGCCTCGTTCTTGGCGCAGCTCTTCAGCGAGTACCACAACCAGATATTCAGCGTGGGCGGCATCTTCCTCGTCGTGCTCGGCATCTCGATGCTCGCGGGCAAGAAATTCGCGACGCCGGTCTCGGTGCGCGACGGGATGAAGCGTCACGTGTCCTCGATCTATCTGCTCGGGATCTTCTCGGCGATCGCGACGACCTGTTGCGCTCCGGTCTTGGCCGGCGTGCTCACCTTGTCGGTCGCGAGCGGCACGATCCTCTGGGGCGGCCTCTACACGCTCGCGTACGTGCTCGGCATGACCCTGCCGCTCTTCATCATCGCGGCGTTCCTCGACAAGGTGAACCTGACTGAGAAGTTCACTTCGGCGAAGAAGACCGTCGCGCTCGGCGTCGGCGGCGCCCGGTGGAGCATCACCGTTTCGGAGCTCGTCTCGGGGTTGATCTTCCTCCTCATGGGCGGCTACATCACGTATCTCGCAGCGAGCAATCAGCTGTTCGTCCACTCGGGGTACCAGCTCGAGATGAATCTCTGGAATGCTCAGTTCATGAGCAGCATCAACGGGTTCGTCTCCCGTATCCCGGAGTACGTCTGGGCGGCGCTCGCCATCGGCATCGTCGTCCTCATGACGCGCACCTTCATTAGCCAATATAAGAATCGAAATCATGACTAAGACAGAATCACGTTCGGGCATCCCGACCGGGCTCGCGGTACTCATCGTCATCGTCGCGCTCGGCGTCGGGTATCTCCTCGTGCGCACCGCGCCCTCGCAATCGAGCCAGCCGGCCACCAGCACGAGCGATCCGATGCATGCCTCCGCAGGGGCGCCGCTCAGCACGCAATTGAGCGACCTTGTCGGGAAGCCGCTCCCGGCCTTCACGCTCGCGACGAAGGATGGCGGCACGATCGACTCCTCTTCGTTCAAAGGTAAGGAGACCGTGCTGTTCTTCAGCGAGGGTCTCATGTGCTATCCCGCCTGCTGGAACCAGATGGCGGCGTTCGGCAAAGACAGCCGCTTCAACAGCAACGGGGTTCAGACCTTCGCCATCGTCGCCGATCCCGCAAGCGATTGGCAGCAGGCCGTCGCCAAGATGCCGGATCTCGCCAAGGTCTCCACGCTCTTCGACCAGGGTGCGCAGACGGCACGCCAGCTCGGCATGGTGATGACCGCTTCGTCGATGCATCGCGGCTCGCTCGCGGGCCACACCTACCTCATCGTCGACAAGGATGGCGTCGTCCGGTTCGTCTTCGACGATCCGAACATGGCGATCCAGAACGACATGCTCTACGGCAAGATCCAGGAACTGAGCAAGTGATATGGAGAAACAACCGACATTCGAAGAGCTCGTCGCCAAGGTCGAACGGCTGAAGGCGTCCGGCGAGATCGACCTCTCGATGGAGGAGGATCTCTCCATCGCCGTCATGAACCTGATCAGCCTCGAGGAGCACTTCTACTTCACCGCAGAGAAGACCGGCAAGGAGGCGTACTTCGACCTCTTGGGGCAGGTTCGCGAGATGCGCAAGCAGCTGCTCGGGAAGCTCATCGGCGCGCATGAGGGCGAGACGTGGTGCGTTGCAAAGCATCTCCTGGCTGCTACTATGCGGCTCATGGAGGTCGGTACCAAGCTCCAGTCATCAGGCAAGAAGGAGGAGTCTCGCGAGATGTTCGCGAAGGCGTATGAGGCGTATTCGCTCTTCTGGGCGCTGCGGCTCAAGCTCGTGACCGTCCCCGCGCTCCGGCCGGCTGCCGCCGAGCCCGCGACGACCGAGGATCTCATCAAGCGGCTCGTCGATTGCTGCAAAGAGTGATATGGAGACGAAACCAACCACCGGGCGCCTCGCGTCCTTCGTCGAGCGGAACTCGACAGCGTTGTCGATCCTGGCCGCCGGCGCCTTCATCGCGATGGCGATCAGCGTAAACCCCAGCCAGAAAGGGCCGGCCGTCCTGCCGCCACAAGGGAATCTGCAGGAGGCGGTGCTGCCTGCGGCGGGCGTGACGCTGCCCATCACCTGGGGCGAGCTCGGCAAGCGGCTCGTCGAGGTCGGCGCGATCGATCCAGCAAAACTGGCAGAACTCTACAAACAGCGGGGCGGAATCCCCGACGAGCTCAAGAAGATGCTCGAGACGAACGTTGCCGGCAAGGTCGTGATCACCAGCCAGAACGCCGGGTATCTCTTGAATCTGCTCTGGGCGCTCGGGCTCGCGAACAAGAACCCGATTCTCGAAGAGGAGATGAAGGATCCGCGCTATGGCGAGACAGGCAACTTCGCCGCCACCGGCGGCTGGACGCTCTCGACCGGCAAGCCGATGGAGCACTACGGCGCGCACGAGCTCATCTCGCTCACCCCCGAGCAGCAGGCGATCGTCGATCGCGTCTCGCGCAACATCTACCGTCCCTGCTGCGGCAACTCGACCCATTTCCCGGACTGCAACCACGGGATGGCGATGCTCGCGTTCCTCGAGCTCATGGCGTCGCAGGGCGTCTCAGAGCAGGACATGTACAAGGCGGCGCTCGTCGCGAACTCGTACTGGTTCCCCGCGACGTACCTCACGATCGCCGAGTACGAGCGCGAGCAGGGCATCGACTGGAAGGACGTCTCCGCGCAGGAGGTGCTCGGCGCGGCCTTCTCGAGCGCAAGCGGCTATCAGCAGATCTCTGCGAAGGTGAAGCTGCAGCCGCAGGCGCAGACGGGCGGCGGCTGCTCGGCCTAGCAGTCCAGAGTTCTGCACAGGGGGTCTCCCGAGCGGTTCTAGAAGGGGCATACTTATGGGTAGCGGCAACACCGCCATTATCCACCAACCCACTTCTCATGAAAGCACTGCACGGTATCGCGTTCGTCCTGCTCGTGATCGGCGGCCTCAACTGGGGACTCATCGCTCTCGGCTACTGGGCGGGCAGCAACTGGAACGTCGTGAATCTCCTCGTCGGCGCCTGGCCGACGGTCGAGAATCTCGTCTACCTGCTTGTCGGTATCTCGGCTCTCTGGCTCGGCTTCACCCATAAGCGCGACTGCCGCTACTGCATGGCGGACGGCGCCGCGTGAGCGTCGCAGGTCTCTCAAAACAGCAAACGCCCCGAGGGGCGTTTGCTGTTTCTTCATGAGCGCCGCGTATACTGTACGGGCATGAACCGCCTCCTGCGCTTCGCCGTCTTCTTCGGTATCGTCGCGGTCATCCTCCTCATCGCGGATTTCGCGATCTTAAACGCGCTCCTCTCGGTGCTTGGCGCGGGCGCAGCGCCCGCGAGTGGTGCGCTCTACGCCGTGCTCGCGTTCGCCTCCTTGAGCTTCATCGCGTCGAGCATCATCGGGCGCTACTCCTACAACCGCTTCACCCGCGCCTACTACGGGCTCTCGGCGATCTGGATCGGCTACCTCTTCTACCTCTTCGCGGCCTCGGTCGTCTACGCGCTCATCGCGCTCGTCGTCGGCCCCGCGCCGCTCATCGGCCTCGCGTGCCTCCTGACTGCTGTCGCGCTCGGCACCTACGGCCTCTATCACGCCGCGCAGATCAAGGTGACCGAGGTGACGGTGTCGCTCCCGGGGCTCCCGACAGCGTGGCGGGGGAGGCGAGCGCTTTGGGTGAGCGACATCCACCTCGGCCAGCACCTGGGGGTCGAGTTCTCGCGCCGGCTGGTGCGGCAGATGAACGCGCTCGAGCATGACATCGTCTTTGTGGGCGGCGACCTCTTCGACGGCACGGGCGCGCCCGACATCGGCGAGCTCGTCGCGCCCTTCGGCGCGCTCACGGCACCCTTGGGGATCTATTTCATCACCGGCAACCACGAGGAGTTCGACAGCGCAGAGCCCTTCCTCATCGCGGTACGCGCCGCGGGCCTGCGGCCACTCATCGACGAGGCGGTCGACATCGACGGCGTGCGCATCATCGGCGTCGACTACGCGAGCGCGGCCAGCGCCGAGCGCTTCGGCGCGACGCTCGCGCGGCTCAAATCGAGTAGCCCCTCAATCCTCCTCAAGCACGAGCCGCGCGATGTAGAAATAGCGGCAAAGGCGGGCGTCTCTCTCATGATCTCGGGGCACACGCACCGCGCGCAGATGTGGCCCTTGGAGTATGTGGCGCGCCGCGTCTATGGCGCATTCGCCTGTGGCCTACAGCAGTGCGAAGGCACGCAGGTCTACACCTCGAGCGGGGCGGGCACCTGGGGCCCGCCCATGCGCGTCGGCACCGACAGCGAAATCGTCCGTTTTACTTTCCGGTAGGGCAGCTTGTAAGCGTTGACTAACAAGCTTGCTCAATCGGTTTTCACGCACAATCGCGACTGTCGCTACTGCGCCGCTGGCGCGGCGATATAGCAAGCATCACCTGAATAGTGAAGTTGGCAGTTTAACATACGTATTAGTAAATATATTGACATTTTGATAAATAGAGAATACTATTACTAATATAGTCATATATTTATGAAAAAAGAAGAGAAAACAGAGAGATTTAAACGTCTAGCCGCAACTCGTACAAACGAAATTCTAAATAAACTTAGGATTCTGAGTAATTGCTCCAATAGGAGTGCATATGAGTATTCTGAGGATGATATCAGCAAGATCTTCACGGCCATAGAGAAAGCCGCTAAAGAAGCGCGTTCCAAGTTCTATTTTCCTGATGGTAAGAATGGGTTCAAGCTATAAAATAAATCATAATGTTTAATTTCTTCAGAAACAAAATAGTACCGGATTGGAGTTTCCAGCTCACTGCAATCTCAAACATTGTCGTGGATTTTGGACGAAATCCGAAGGGTCGGTTTTTGCTGGTCTTGCCTACTGGTGGTGGCAAGACATTAACAGCTATTCGCTCACTTAACGAGATGATAAATAAAGGGGCCATTCATGACGACGACAAGGTTCTTTGGATAGTGCATACCCTTTCCCTTCAGTCACACGCAAAGAAAAATCTTGAAAGCGAGAAGAACATTAAAAAGTTCTCTCTCAACGCAAAACTCAAAGAAATCGTTGATGTGCGAATGAAAGCCGAGGCCATAAGGGCACTCCAAATGAAAAATACTTATCGTCTTATTGTTATTGATGAGGCCCATCATGCGGCGGCCAGTACTTATAGTGAATTTTTTGAATACCCGGTTGGCATTCTTGGTCTGACCGCGACACCCCACCGAATGGACGTCAAAGAACTGCCATTCGAGAAGGTTTCGTACTCGATAACATTTCGTGAACTTGTACAACGCAAAGTAGTGCTCTTGCCAAAGTTCTTGCCTGAGGTCAGGACTGGAATAAAAATCGAAATCACCTCGCTTGGTGATGAGGACCAGCTCGAAAGATTCAACAGTAAAGAACGTAATGATCTCGTTGCTCACACCATCTTTCAAGAGGAAGGAAAGTATGCCTTTAAAAAAGTGATTGTCTTTGCGGGTACTAACGCACACGTAAAACGTCTTTACGAAACTCTGTCGGCTGAAAACGATAGACTGGGCAGTCCATTTAATCACGTTGGATATATTTATGGCGGTGATTCTAACGATAAGAATTTGCCGAACGAGAAATATCTAGAATGGCATCATTCGCAAGAATCTTCGATCCTTGTTAACTGCAAAATACTGAATGAGGGTTATGACGATCCTAATATCGACACTGTTGTTATGGCCACTCCAACAAACTCGATTCTCTATTATCTTCAGTGTGTTGGTAGGGTCGTGCGAAATCCCGAAAATAGCGACAATGCAAAAGCCTATGTTGTTGAAATAGTTGACCAGCTCCCGAATGTTGCTTATCGAATTGATAATAGATGGCTGTTTGCAGAGATCTCCGATTACCTTGAGCCCACTATCGTCGACGTAAAAGGTATATGGCCCGTAAAAACTATTAAGGCAATCGCTAAGTTTGTGTCGCTGCGTGTCGTTCTTAGCGACATTCCCAAATCAGCACTGTTAGCGCTTCTCTTAGGTAGACGGGTAAGCTTCCTCTTATTCAACGATGTCCCGTATCAGAGCTTAGGAAAATGGCGCTCGATTACTATGCAAGACGGAGATATAAAACAAGTCCGTATGTTCAACGATCTGTCCGATAATATTAACGAATACTATCCTCTCAACCACGACTACCTTATCGAGAAAAAGTATCCACAGGAATCACAGTTGTTCCCAATGAGTAGCCGCGCCTACAGATCAAGCCTCATGGCTGCTCTCAGACGAGCGGCGACTCTGAAGTTGGACAAAAAACACGTCGATAGCCTTGTTTATTTATCAGTGCAATAACTATCAAATATATGGCAATAAACCCAGATCTCCTGAAGGAAAAGACACTCGATATCAAGGACCTTCTTCTTGATCCGAACAATCCTCGGTTTTCAAAGCATCACAACGAAATAATTCCATTTGAGAAGGTGGCAGATTCTGATGTGCAGAAAGTGGCCTATGATCAGATGCTTTCGCGCGCGAACCATTTTGAAATTGAAGAACTGGTTGCTGCCATTAGAACGGACGGATTCATTCACGTCGATAAAATTTTTGTTCAAAAAGTAAAGGACAAGTATCTCGTCATTGAAGGCAATCGCCGTATTTCTGCAATCAAAAAAATACTTGAGGATGAGTCCGAAGAAATTGCTCCGGAGTTAAAAAGACAGATCACAAATATCCCATGCATCGTGATTGATACGAGTGAGCCTGGTGCCGAAGAGCTAATGCGTAAGATTCTAGGGCTTCGCCATCACGGTTCCATTCTCCCGTGGAAACCTTTGCCGGCGGCTTTCAACCTTTACAGAGAATATATGTTGGCACACTGCTCTGGTGATGCAGTAAAGGCAACTGATCCTGAAAACTTTCAGTATGTTCCTGCCACAGCAAAACGCGTTGCAGCCATGTACTCCGTGAAGCTTTCCGATGTAAGGGAGAAAGTAAGACTCTACAGAGTCTATCTTCAACTGATCAATGCTTCGAATAATGCAAGAAATGTCATTAGTCCTGATTCATTCTCGATGATTGAAGAAACACTGAATAAACAGGCACTTAAGATCTTTTTTGGCTATGACGAGTCCTTGTCAATTTTTTCTGAGGAAGGTACTGAAAAAATCTTGGATCTATATTTTGGATTGAATGGGAAAGAGCCCGTTATAACAGAGGCATCTGCGGGCATGTCGAACGTGCGTGATTTTGCCTTTGTGGTTTCGGAAGGAACACCCGAAGATATTCGAAGGATTATGGAAGATCGTGAGAAGGCTGGGGATGTAAAGACGACGGTTGCTGCAAAAATCTTAAAGCATACGCTTCAACACGCGCTCGAGATTGTTCTAAACGAACTTAACAAAATCAATATTGGAGAAATGGGCACTGACGGTTTTGCTCCGAACGAGAAAGAGTATATCGGTAACATCGACAAGAAAATGAAACTGCTTAAGCGGGCTATGGGTCTAAAGGACTAAAGATTTTTTGTTGCTAGAACCTCTTTCACTTTTTTCCTGTCACCAGTGCAACTTATAGTTCTAGGGGCATCTAATATTGTTAGCTTGAAGCCAAGAGAGCTATAAAGCTCAATAATACGAGGCGTTGCTTCGTTGGAAAGGATCACCGGACCTTTATGTTTTGCAAGCCATTTTGCTGTACGAACTTGATCTTCCCAAGAAAATCCTCCCTTTGAGTAATGGTTAAATGTCATATCATAAGGTGGATCGGCGTATACAAAATCATTATCTCTCAATTTCATCTTATTGAAATTTTTGCTTGTAAATTTCCAATTTTCAAAATATTTCTGATATTCTAGAAAATCTTTAAGATAATTTATTTTTTTATTTCTACCGAAAGGAATATTGTAAAAGCCCTGACTATTAAATCGGCAAAGTCCGTTAAATCCCGTTCTATTGAGATAATAAAAAAGTTCTGCAGCCTCTGCGCTCTTTTCTTTTCCCTCTCTTATCGAAGCGTTAAATCTGTTTCTGTTTCGATAGTAAGTATCTTCTTCATTTCTAAAACTTAGAGTTATCGTCAAACCTTTCTTGATTTGTTCATAAAAATTAATGACATGCGGGTTAACATCATTTATCCAAGCTTTCTTTGGTGTTAGTCCTAAAGATACGGATAAACCCCCACAGAAAGGTTCCACGAAGCGTTTTTCTGCATGCCCCTCCCACAGTGGCTTTAGATATGGCAATAACCATCTCTTGCCCCCGGCCCATTTAAGGGGAGGGCGTATTGCTGTGAGTGAAATTTCATTTTGAATGTCTATTTTCATATTATTCATTTCCACCCACTAATACATCAATAGAAACACCAAGCGCCTTGGCTATTTTCTTAAGAGTGCTAATCCGAGGATCGGGAGTTGCTCCTGCCTCTATCTTCGCAATGGTGTGATATGCCAAGCCAGTTATTTCACACAGGCCGCTCTGAGATAAGTGCTTATTTTCCTTAAATCTCTTCAAATTCTCTGAGATTTTCGTTACTTTTTTCTTGTTCGGCATTTGATATAACTTTACTCTTATAAGTTTATCAAATGTATAGATTGCCGTCCAAATTCAAAGAGGGGATAAACATCCCCTCTTTTGATCCAAAAAATCCTTATTTTACTTTGGTCCGAACTTGGACATCTGGCGGAGGGGGAGGGACCGCCGATTACGGCATTTCTCCCTCGACTCTAAGCTGCGCCGTCGCGCAGCATTGGCCTAGGCACCGCCTCGCCGTTTCGGCCTGCTGACCGAAACATGCTCCGGCGTTCGAATCCCTCACGCGAGGCGCGCAGGCGCCTCGCCCCCTCCACCGCTCACTTTGTTCGCTGCGGGCTACTCGGGATTCAAACTTCCGTGGCCAAGCACCATAAGGGTATTTTAGCGCCCCTACCGAGGCTTTCCCGAGGCTCTCGAGTCAGTCGGATATCTTTAAGATCCTCGGTCTTCTTGCGCTTTAGCGGCATAATATAGGTATGGGAAGGAAATTACTATACAAAGTAGAAAGACTCGCATATGGTGCCCCGGAATACGCCATCCGTTATTCAGCGGACCGCTCTGAGGAATACGCTAAGGTCAAGAATAAGGAGGAATTCCGAACAGATTTTATGAGGAATGGTACCGCGTACGAGGTATATATAAGCGGAAAGAATATCTCGAAGAAAGTATACGACGCTTTCTAGAATGGGATGAACGGGACGGAAAAACCGCTTTTCGGGATGAGTCTGAACCGTCCCGAAATCGAATTCTGATGGTCGGTAATTAAAATAGACATTCGAGCTGTATACTATGAATGTACCCAATTGCATACCGCAAAAGGGTCGATAGCTGAATACGCATCACCACGTTTGGATTGCTGGCGTATCTGGGATACTACCCTAACCGGGTACCTGGGTGCATATAGACCAGAGACCTCTTCAAAAGTGGAGTTGGTGGTTGTACCACCGGCTCTTCTTTGAATGTCTCCTGCAACAAAGAACAGCCGAGTGGAAGCGGCTGTTTTTAATTGCTAAAAACCGATTAGGTATGACAACAAAAACCAATGACCGCCTTGAGATTACCTACATTCCCGTCAAAGCGCTCAAAGCGGCGGTCTACAATCCTCGCAAATGGAGCGATGACCAGCTCAAAGTCCTTATGGAGAGTATCGACCGCTTTGGCACCGTCGATCCGCTTATCGTCAACCGCGCGACGACGCGGAAGAATATCCTCATTGGCGGCCACATGCGCCTTGCTGCTCTCAAGAAGCTTGGGCGTGCTGACGCGCCTGTCGTCTACGTGGACATCCCCGACGAAAAGAAGGAGCGCGAGCTGAACCTGCGCTTGAACCGCAACACCGGAGAATGGAATCTTGAACTGCTCGGAGAATTCGATGAGTCCCTCCTCTCGGGCATCGGGTTCACGAGCGAGGAGCTCGATGACATCTTCCCCGCAGAGGAGCACCCGGAGGAATTCGACCTTAAGATGGAATTGGAGAAGCTCGACATCAAGAAAGTGACTGTGAAGAAAGGTGACCGCTATGACTTCGGCGCGGAGATTGGCATGGTCATGTGCGGCGATAGCACGGCGGAACACGACATGCTCAAACTCATGGCCGATACGAAGGCGGACATGGTCTGCACTGACCCGCCTTATATCCTTGATTACCTCCACGGCAAGAAATAGAAAGGCGGCAAGGCCACCAAGGGCTTCGGCCTCAAGCGCGACCGCCAATATCTCGGCACTGATTCGCTACCGGAGAATTTCAGCGACCTGTGGATGGATGCCGTCGCCAAAGTGCAGAGGCCGGATTTCTCCATCCTCATCTACGAGCATCCGAAGAATCTCAAGACCATCTGGACGGCGATGGAGCGGCACTGGAGGTACCGCAACACGATCGTGTGGAGGGTGCCGAATCGCGTGCAGGGCTTTGCCGCCAAGTATAAGTTCTTCAACAAGTTCGACGTCGCGCTCGTCGGCACTGGCGGCGACATCACGCTCAACCTCAAGCCGGAGGATGCGCTCTTCCAGAGCGAGTACGAGAATGCGTTGTACGCCACTTCGGGCAAGCCGCACTGGGAGCCGTACGAAAAAGGAAAGAAGATTCAGCCAACCGACTACATCGAGCACGTCGCGGCGGACGAGAAAAGTAGCGGCCAAGGGATCATCTTCGGCACGAAGCCCATCGAACTTCTGATTCCGTACATCAAGGTGCTCACCAAACGCGGCGACCTCGTCCTCGAGCCATTCGGTGGTAGCGGGTCGACCGCCGTGGCGGCGTTCAAGCTCGGGCGTCGTTTCCGCCTCATGGAGAAGTCTCCCGTGTACACGGCGGTAATCCTCAAGCGGCTCGAGAAGCTTACCGGCATTACTCCCGAAAAGGTATGAAAAACGCCTCGGACAAGAAGAAATTCCTCGATGCTCTGCGCGAGAACCACATCGTTCTCGCAGTCTGCCGAAAGACCGGCGTGAGCAAAACGACCTATTACCGCTGGCGGCAGGAGGATTCTGCCTTCGCTATTGAAGCAGATCTTGCCATTCGCGAAGGCATCGAGCTGGTCAACGATGCGGCAGAGTCCAACATCATTTCGGAGATTAAGAATCGCGACAAGGACGCTTCAAAGTTCTGGCTTAAGCATCGCCATCCGGCGTACGCCACCAAGGTGCAAATCGAGAACAAGCCGCCCGACGAGCCGACGACGCCTGAAGAGGACGCGGCGATACGCCGCATCGAAGAAATGCTCGACACCGACGTTACCAACTTAGAAGAACAACCCCATGGCCAACAACCCATCAAACCTTCCGGAACTGACGGAGTTGATGCACAACCCGAAGTTGCGCCGTGCGGCGACCAGGCGTAGCCATCTGCTCTTCTTCCACACCTATCTCGGTAGGCACATTGCGTATCAGACTGCGTCCTTCCAGCGCAGGCTCCTGAAACTCGCGCAGGATGAGCGGGAGAAATTCGTCGTGATTGAGGCATTTCGCGGCAGCGCTAAATCGACCATCATGGCGCTGAGCTACCCCATCTGGGCAATTATCGGGGTACAGCAGAAAAAGTTCGTTCTCATCATCTGTCAGACGCAGGCGCAAGCGAGACAGACCCTCAAAAACATCAAAGACGAGCTGACCGAAAACCGCTTGCTCAAAATGGAACTTGGGCCCTTCGACGAGCCGGACGACGAATGGCGACATACCTCCATTGTCATCCCGAAATATGGCGCTCGCATAACCGCTGTCTCACTCGATACTTCGGTGCGCGGTATGAAGCATGGCGCATATCGCCCTGACCTCATCGTCTGTGACGACCTCGAGGACCTTTCATCGGTCAAGGTGAAGGATAACCGCGACAAACTGTACCGCTGGTTCCATAGTTGCCGAATGCATCGGCGATTTTGAAGAGACCTTCGTTGCCGACTGTCTTCATAAACCACTTGATAAGCGGGCCGGGTAAGCCTTTGAGCGCATCGAAATAGAGAGAAGTGTCTTCCACGATAAACGCTTCTTTCTTATGATTGAGCGCTTCCTCAAGTTTGGCTCGGATAATCTTATGTGCATCGAGTTCCTGTACTTCGGGCAGATCGATATCGAGTTGTTCAACATCACCTAAAATCGCTTGTATTTCAGCGAGTTTGTTCTTTGAGCCTGTGATGAAGTGAATCGCCATAAGTTGGCTACATTATAACTGCGGAAACCGAGCCTCCAAAGCGGCCCGTTAGGGTATTTCTTATCAACTCCCGGCCTCCCGAGACGCTCTGGACTCCTTCGGGGCTTGGCGTCATCCCTTGGGGTATGAACACGATACAAGCGCCGGTGGGGCTTCCGGCTAGACAAATACAAGCCCCCTTGCGGGTCAGATACTGCCTCTATGCCCGTAAGAGTACCGAGAGCGAGGAACGGCAGGTTTTGAGCATTGATAGCCAGATCAAGGAGATGCTCCAGCTCGCGGAACGAGACGGTCTTGAAGTGGTTGCCATGAAGCGTGAAAGTCACTCGGCCAAAGAAACGGGCCAGCGACCGGTTTTCAACGAAATCGTCGAGGAAATTAGGGATGGTAAATACAACGGCATACTCACATGGGCACCGGACCGCATCAGCAGAAACGCGGGAGATCTCGGCCGCATCGTGGATCTCATGGATGCAGGATACCTACAAGATATTCGTACATACAGCCAAAGCTTCCGGAACAATCCGAACGAGAAATTCTTGCTCACAATACTCGGCGGCCAAGCCAAACTTGAAAATGACAACCGTGGCATCAATGTGAAGCGCGGTCTGCGCACGCGTGTAGAGATGGGACTCTGGCCGACCACGCCGCCGACCGGCTATCTCACGCAAAAGAATATGGAGAAGAAGTGCCAGGTCATCGTTGATCCAGAGCGCGGGCCGATCATCAAGAAGATGTTCGAGAAGATGGCGTACGAAAAATGGTCGGGACGACGCATCCACCACTGGCTCAAGTTCGAGCTGAACTTCAAGACGGTCGGTAACAAGAATCTCGCGCTCAGCAACGTGTTCCGCACTTTACAAAATCACTTCTATTACGGCACGTTCGAGTTCCCGAAGGATTCCGGCAATTGGTACCAGGGCAAGCACGAACCGCTCATCAATAAGGAACTATTCGATCTGGTACAGACGCAACTCAAGCGCGACAACATAACTCGACAGAGCCACGAGTTCGCGTTCACCAAGCTCATGACCTGCGGAGCATGCGGTTCATGTATCAGCGCCGAAGAGAAGTACAAGCCGCGCAAGGATGGCACAACCGCTCGCTATGTCTACTACGGCTGCGGACGTTCCAAGGATCATCATTGCACCGGTAATAAATACCTGCGAGAGGAGGATCTGGTGGAGCAATTGCTCGAGATCCTGGACAGAATTGACATCAACGAGCTCGGGGTCGAGATGAAGTTCAAAGAGGAGCTCAAACGGCACAACAAATTCCAACGCACGGTGCTCGGACTATCGAAACCGGGCGCGACGCACGAGGACATCGATCTTCGCATGTACGCGAAGTACATCCTGAAGGAGGGAACGGCTCAAGAGAAGCGTGAGTTGATGGGGTGCTTCAAATCAAAGCTCAAGATCACGAAGGGAATCGTGACGATCGAGACTTAATAAAATTACGGTCGCTTTACAAACTTAACGAAGCATTCGTTACGCATTTCAGTAAGCGGCAGATGGAAAAGATCAGGACTGGATACAGGTGCGAGTTTGTTCCAAGCCGGTCCGGCGGAGTCAATCACGAACCGACCGTGTTTTGACGAAAACTCTGACGGCATAATCACCATGAGATCGATTGGGCGGTTGAAGCAGACGCCAACAAATTTCTTCGGTGGATTTAAGAAATATCCGCCCTCTTCGTCTACACTCACCACTAGCGAATAAAGCATAGAACCTTCGCCACCAACCTGAATAATGTGGGCAATGAAATAATTAGAGGCGTTAAGTAGAGCTACAGATGCTTCGAACTCCTTTTGTTTATTCCACCACGCTAGTAATGAAGTCCTGACCTTATAAAGGTCGAGGGCCGTAAAAAGAAACCCTGCAAAAGTTAAGGCTAGAACAAGATAACCCCACGTGTTTATCAGGATGTTGCTACTTGATTCAAGCCAAAAGCGCATATGGAAATTGTAACCCAACTATTTAGACAGAGGCGGATTCGGCTTCCGACCAAATTGAAAGGAAATTCCTAATATCCTTGTCTAACTCTAGATCGATAGATTTTACATTCGGCGGGAATTCCTCCATGCCATTCTCGTCATAGAAAACAAACTGAACTCTTTTGAAGTTCTCGCTTACCTTGTGAAGAAAGAAGTTATATTTCACATCCTTCCCCAAAATATGGCGTGTATTGGCATGTGCGAACACATGCCGTCTTGTACTGACATCTCTATTCTCGCGCGAAAGCAATTCATCATATGCAGCCAGTTTTATGTATAAAAGCTGGATGTTCAATTGAAGTTGATTTAACTCCATGTTTCCGTTAAGGACTTCTTTTGAAACAAAATGATTCAACCACCCATCGGATGAGTTAACCGATAATCCAGTCTTCTTGAAGAAGATTTCTCTACCTTCGGCTATGAAGCCAATAAGTGCTGCAATTTCCTGCTCGAGTCTTTCTTTGTTGCCACCAGTAATCATAAAGCTCTCGGGTCTGTCCGATAAAAAAGTCTTCGGGCGGAGGGGGAGGGATTCGAACCCTCGATACGGTTTTACCCGTATAGCGAGTTAGCAACCCGCCGCACTAGGCCTCTATGCGACCCCTCCGTGTTGAGGCCACGATACCAAATTTAACGAGCCAAGGCGATAGGGATGATATGAGTGGTCGCCGGCGGTCTTAATTCCGTTCTTTGGTGCGGAGATATTTCCTAACGAACGGATGAACTGTCTTACTGTTGATTTGATTCGCTCGGCAATATTCTGACTTAAACCATTCCCGCAGAGGATAATCACTGCGTTGTCTGTTGCATTTGCCGCAGCATAGAACGACATCATTGCCGCTGTGGCCGTCGTGGTGCAGGTGTTCGACAGTCAAAGCATTGTCCCAACTTCCGCCCTTCTTCCACCAATGTAGGGTCTTGCCACAGTAGGCGCATTTCTTGTAGTCACGAACTAACCCGATATAGAAATCAACGGTATTCCCGTAATCAGCGACGCGTCGCCGTGCCCACGCCATTACTTTGTTAGACATACACACCAGTCTACACTTACCGAGCCAAGGCGATAGGGATTATATGGGAGGCGCCCGAAGAGGTGAGGGCGTCGAGGGCGGCTTGGAGGGTCGCGCCGGTGGTGATGACGTCGTCTACCACTATATATGTCGTGTTCGCGATGTCGGTGCTGCTTGTGCCGCGTAGCCATGGCGTAGTGGCAAAGGCGCCGCGCATGTTCTCTTCACGCGCGTCGCGCGAGAGCGAGACTTGGGTTGGTGTCTCGCGGACGCGCTCGAGGAGCGATGAGTCGAGCGCGAGGTTGAGTTCGCGTGCGACTCGCCTCGCCACTTCTTCCACTTGGTTGTAGCCGCGCTCCTTGCGCCGCGCGCGACCGAGCGGGACAGGCACGAGCACCGTGCGCGTGCCGAGCTCGTCGTTCTCGCGCAGATAGTCGGCGAGCGCGGCGGCGAGGAGCGCGAAGGCGCGCTCGCTGCCGTGATACTTGGCCTCGTGGATCGCGGCGCGCACCTGCGGGTCGCCAAAGCGCAGGAGCCCCACGGCCGCCGGCCGCGTCGAGGGGACGAGACGCGGATCAAGGAGCGCCAAGAACTCGTCCTCACGGAGCTCGCGCACCGTCCGCTCGTCTGCGCGGGGAGGGAAGAGGAGGTCGAAAAAGCGCAGCATGCTACTATTCTCTCATATGGCGTTTCTCGATAGCTTGTTTAAGAAGGAGGAGCGGAGCGTGATCGGAGTCGATATCGGCTCCTCCTCGCTCAAGGTGGTGCAGCTCCGCCGCGAGCGCGGCCAGGCGGTGCTCGAGACCTATGGCGAGCTCGCACTCGGCCCCTATGGCGGCTCTGAGGTGGGGCAGGCGACCAATCTCTCAGTCGAACAGATTACCGAGACGCTCAAGGACCTCTTGCGCGAGGCCAAGGTCACGACCAAGAACTGCGGCGTGTCGATCCCGTTCGCGCGCTCCCTCCTCACCCTGGTCAAGCTCCCGTACCGCAAGGACCCAGAGGAGCAGAAGACGATCATCAATCTCGAGGCGCGCAAATATATCCCCGTGCCGGTGACCGAGGTGCAGCTCGATTGGTTTATCCTCCCGGCGCCCGAGCCCGACGAGTTCGCCGAGAAGTCGCCGAACGACCCGAACGCCAAGGCGCAGACGGTGGACGTCCTCCTCGTCGCCGTGCACAACGACGAGCTCGCCCTCTTGCAGAAGGTGGTCACCGGCGCCGGCCTCACGGCGAGCTTCTACGAGATCGAGATCTTCAGCACGATCCGCGCGACGGTCGACGACCCGGTCAAGCCGGTGATGATCCTCGACGTGGGCGCCGCCTCGACCAAGACCTACGTGATCGAGCACGGCGTGGTCGCGCTCTCTCACGCGATCTCGGTGGGGAGCCAGGACATCACCCGCGCCATCTCTATCTCCAATAACATTTCGATACCGCAGGCCGAGGCGATGAAGAAGGAGGAGGGCTTAAGCGGCACCGACACCCTGCAGAGCTCCGAGCTCGTCTTCTCGCGCATCTTCTCAGAGGCGCAGCGCGTCTTGCTCCAATACGAGACGGCGCATCGCCGCTCGGTGACCCAGATCGTGCTCACGGGCGGCGGCGGCGTCACCAAAGAGCTCGGCGCCTACGCCAAGAAGATATTCTCGATCGACGTGCACGTGGCCGACCCCTTCGCCAAGACGCAGTCGCCCGCCTTCATGCGCCCGATCCTCGAAGAGATCGGCCCCGAGTTCGCCGTCGCCGTCGGTCTTGCGCTCCGCAAGCTCGAAGAGATTTAAGACGACCTCACTTGTGCACAATCGACTCGCGCTCCGCTTGCACGCGTAGCGTATACTAAGTGAGAAAATGGCTCTTCCTCCCTCGATACCGACCTCGTTCGTGCCGCACTCCTCGAGCGTGACGCCGCAGCGCTTCCGCTCTGACTTCACGGGTGCCTTCGCCTCGTTCTGCTACGGCGTGCTCGGGATCGTCTTCTTGCTCGCGATCGGCATCTTCTTCTACGGCCGCTACCTCTCCTCTGATCAGGCGGCCAAGGACGCGACGCTGGCCAAACAGACAGCCGCGATCGACCGCAACACGGTCGTCGGCTTCGTCCGGCTGCGCAATCGCTTGAACCTCGGCGCTAAGCTCCTCGACAACCACGTCGCCGCCTCGGGCTTCTTCGCGGCGCTTGAGCAGCTCATGCCGACGAACGTGCGTCTCACCTCGCTCCACCTCTCGGTCGACACCACCTCGAACACCGCCAAGATCGAGGGGCAGGGCGTCGCCAAGAGCTTCAACGCGCTCGCGGTCGTCTCGTCCGCCTTTGCCGCCGACGGTCGGATCAAGGACGCGATTTTCTCGAAGATCGCGATCAACAAGGACAGCTCGGTCTCCTTCAACCTCTCTGCCACCCTCGACCAGAAGCTCACCACCTTCTCGATCGACTCGTTCTCACAGAGCCTGCCGGCGCAGGCCGCTCAACCGGCGCAAGCGACGCAGCCTGCGCAGCAACCGGTCGCGCCGGCCTCGCTCTCGGCCCCGGCCGCAGGTGGTCCCGCGGCCTCGAGCAGCTCGCCCGCCCAATAACGTATGAACGACCGCATCCTACCGCTCTTCGCTCTCGCCGCCGCCATCATCATTTTCTTCGTCTACGTCAATCCGACGTGGGGCGGCTCGATCGCTACCACCAAGGCTGCGATCGCCCTCGACGACCAGGCGCTCGCGGCCGCGCAGGAGTACACCACCCAGCAGAACGCGCTTATCGCCGCGCGCGACGCGATCGACCCGTCGCAGCTCTCCAAGCTCTCGACCTTCTTGCCGGACTCGGTCGACAACGTGGGGCTCATCCTCGACTTGAACGCGCTCGCGGCGCGCTCGGGCATCTCGCTCTCGAACATCGACGTCGCGGCGAACGACTCGAACGGCACGCCGAACACCGCGAGCGGCAAGGCCTTGACCGGCGACCCGATCGGCTCGGCCAACATGACGCTCTCGGCGGTCGGTACCTTCGATTCGCTGCAGGCCTTCCTCCGCGGGATCGAGCAGAGCGCGCGTATCCTCGACGTGCAGGACGTCGTCGTGAAGGGCTCTGACACGGGCGTCTATACCTACCAGATGAGCATCCGCCTTTATTGGCTGCGCTAGCACACCGACTATGCAATCGAAATCCAGAACACTCATCATCGTCATGGTCACGCTCCTCTTCGGCGGCCTGGCGTACTGGTATTTCTTCACCGGCACGGGCAACGACGCACCCTTGACTGCCGACGCGACGCAGAATCCGGCCCAGACGCAGTTCAAGATGCTCGTGAGCGAGCTCGGGCCGATCACCTTCAATACCGCGATCTTCACTGATCCGCGCTTCGTGGGGCTCTCTGACCTCGCGACGCCGATCTCGCCCGAGACGCCGGGCCGGCTCGACCCGTTCGCCACCATCCCTGGCCTCCGCACGAACCAGTGATGCCCTTCGCCGATGAATTTCCTCGGGTCACTGGTTGAGAAAGGGCTCCTCACTGCCGCAGACCGCCGGACGGTCGAGGCCGATTATGCCGCCGGCAAGTCGCTCACCGACGCGCTCGCCGAGCACAACGTCTCCTTGGAGGGCGCACTCGGCGAGGTCGGCAAGGCGTACGGCATCCCCGCGAGGCTCCTCGGCGATCCGCCGGCTGACCAGGAGGCATTTCAATACATCCCGATCGACTCGGCGCGCCACTACGGCTTCGTCCCGCTCGACGTGAAGGAGGGCGTGCTCGAGGTCGGGATCACCGACCCGGACAACATCGAGGCGTTTGACGCGCTGCAGTTCATCTCGGGCAAGATCGGCCTGCCGTACGTGATGTTCCTCATCACGACGCAGGACTTCGAGCGCGTGATCGACGCGTACCAGAACCTCTCGGGCGAGGTCGGGACGGCGCTCTCAGAGTTCGAGACCACCAAGAAGCCCGCGACGCAGAAGAACGTGGCAGCCGATGTCCTTGCCGCCGAGGAGACGATCTCCTTGAATAGCGAGGAGGGCGTCGAGGATCTCTCGGGTCCGGCGGGGAGTCTCAAGGCTGACGCGCCGGTGACCAAGATCGTCTCCACGATCCTCCGTTATGCGATCGAGGGCCACTCATCCGACATCCACATCGAGCCCTCGCCGACCAAGACGCGCGTCCGCTTCCGCATGGACGGCGACCTGCACACCTCGCTCGAGCTCCCCATCAAGGTGCACGAGGCGGTCGTCGCGCGCGTGAAGATCCTCTCCAAACTGCGCCTCGACGAGAAGCGCAAGCCGCAGGACGGCCGCTTCTCCGCCACGGTCGACAAGCGGCGGATCGACTTCCGCGTGTCGACCTTCCCGACCGAGTACGGCGAGAAGGTCGTGATGCGTATCCTCGACCAGTCCGACGCGACCGCGACCTTGGAGACCGTCGGCCTCTCTGCCGAGCAGCTCGCCGACGTGCGCGAGATGACCAAGGCGCCCTACGGGATCATCCTCATCGCCGGTCCGACCGGATCCGGTAAGTCGACGACCCTCTTCGCCATGCTCTCTGAGCTCGACCGTGAGAAGTATAACGTCGTCTCGCTCGAAGACCCGGTCGAATACGAGATCCCCGGTGTGGCGCAGAGCCAGGTGCGGCCAGAGATCGGCTACACCTTCGCGAGCGGGCTCCGCTCCGTGCTCCGCCAAGACCCGGACATCATCATGGTCGGCGAGATCCGCGACAAGGAGACGGCGGTGCTCGCCGTGCAGGCGGCCTTGACCGGCCACCTCGTGTTCTCGACGATCCATACCAACACCGCCTCCGGTGCGATCCCGCGCTTGGTCGATATGGGCGTCGACCCCTTCTTGATCGCGCCGACCCTCGTGGCGGTGATCGGCCAGCGTCTCGTCGCCAAGCTCTGTCCTGCGGCAGGCGAGCCGCTCCCGATCGACGAGAGCTATAAGGATCTCCTTACACAGGATTTTGCCGACCTTCCCGAGCAGTACCGCAAGAAGCTGCCGGACTTCAAGCAGTTCTACCGCGCGACGCCGACGCCTGAGTGCCCCAACGGGACGCGCGGCCGCACCGCCGTCTTCGAGATCCTGCGCATGAACAAGACCCTCGAGCAGGTCGTGCTCAAGAAGCCGGTCGAGGAGGAGATCTATACCGCCGCCCGCGCAAACGGCATGCTCACGATGCGCGAGGATGCGATCGTCAAGGCGCTCACGGGCGAGATCCCGTTCGAGGAGGTAGAGTCCCTGGGCGGCGGCGACCTTGTCCCCGATGCGGCTGAGGCTCCGGTAGCGGCATAGTATACTTTCATCATGGCGTACCGTGTGTACCTCGTCGACGATGACCGATTCCTTCTCGACCTTTATGCCGTCAAGTTCAAGAACGCCGGCCACGACGTGACGGCGTTCGGCAGCGGCGAAGACCTGCTCGCCGCTCTGCGCAAGAAGGAGGCCTCGCCCGACGCGATCCTCTTAGACCTCATCATGCCGGGCGTCGGCGGGTTCGAAGCGCTTGAGGCGATCCGCAAGGAGAACCTCGCCCAAGGAGCGAAGATCATCATCCTCTCCAACCAGGGGCAGGATTCCGATATCGAGAAGGCCAAACAGCTCAAGGCTGACGGCTATATCATCAAGGCCTCGGCGATCCCGTCCGAGGTGTTCGCAGAGACCCTGCGGACGATAGAAGCTAATACCAAATAGACATCATGACGCCCGATAAACGCCTCGCCGAATTGCTCGACGTCGTGATCGCCCAAGGCGGCTCCGACCTGCACATCTTCGCAGGCGGCGTCCCGATGATCCGCGTCTCGGGCGCGCTCGTGCCGCTCTCGCGCTACCAGGCGCTCGCGGCCGAGGACACCGAGATCATGCTGAAGAGCATCGTGCCGGAGGAGCGCTGGAGCGCTTTTCTCACCAATCAGACGATCGACCTCTCGTATGCGCACAAGGCCGACGCCCGCTTCCGCGTGAACGGCTATCGCGTGCAGGGCGCGACTGCGCTCGCGTTCCGCCTCATCCCGCGCGCGATCAATACGTTCGAGGAGCTCAACCTGCCGTCCGTGCTCGAGGTGTTCACGCAGCGCGAGCAGGGCTTCTTCCTCGTCGTGGGGCCGGTGGGGCAGGGCAAGTCGACCACGCTCGCGACCATGATCGACCGCATCAACGACTCGCGCGCCGAGCACGTCCTCACGATCGAGGACCCCGTCGAGTACCTCTTCACGCCGAAGAAGTCGCTGATCCACCAGCGCGAGATCCACATCGACGCGCCCGATTTCCATACCGCGCTCCAGAGCGCCTTCCGCGAGGACGTGGACGTGATCATGGTGGGCGAGATGCGCGACTACGAGACGATCAGCTCGGCTGTGACCGCCGCCGAGACCGGCCACCTCGTGTTCTCCACGCTCCACACCAACAACGCGGCGCAGACGATCGACCGCATCATCGACATGTTCCCGGCCGAGCAGCAGGACCAGGTGCGCGTGCAGCTCGCCGGTTCTCTCGCCGGCATCTTCTCTCAGCGGCTCATCCCGCGCATCTCGGGCGGACTGATCCCGGCCTATGAGCTTCTCATCAACAACAACGCGATCTCTACCTTGATCCGCGACGCGCGTACGCACGAGATAGGGACGGTAATCCAAACCTCCTCGCAGGAGGGCATGATCGACATGGATCGCTCGCTCGCCGAGCTCGTGCGCCGCGGCGAGGTGACCACCGAGCACGCGTTCGAGTACGCGGTCGACCCCAAGACGTTCGAGCGCTACCTATGATCCTGAATTACGAATCTCGAATTATGAATCGTAGATCATTCCTAATTCCTAATTCCTAATTCCGCATTCCTATGCTCTTCAACTATCACGCGATCGACAAGGACGGGCACGAGCGCGACGGCACGATCGAGGCGCCCTCGCAGGAGATCGCCGTCTCGGCGCTCCAGCACCGCGAGCTGATCATCTCCTCGATCTCCTCGGCAGAGAAGAAGTCGATCTTCGATTTCGATCTCTCGTTCTTCAACCGCGTCTCAAACAAGGAGGTGGTGATCCTCTCGCGCCAGATCGCGACCCTCTTCGAGGCGCAGGTCTCCGCGCTGCGAGTCTTCCGTCTCCTCGCGGCCGAGGTGGACAATCGCGAGCTCGCGAACGTGCTCTCCTCGGTCGGCGACGATCTGCAGGCCGGCAGCCCGATCTCGACCGCGCTCTCGCGCCACCCCAAGGTCTTCTCCGAGTTCTACGTGAACATGGTCCGCGCCGGCGAGGAGTCCGGCAAGCTTTCCGATACGTTCGACTACCTAGCCGACTATCTCGACCGCTCCTACGACCTCGTCTCCAAGGCCGAGAACGCGCTCATCTATCCGGCGTTCGTCATCGCCGTCTTCTTCGGCGTGATGGCGCTCATGCTCACGCTCGTGATCCCCAAGATCAGCGCCGTGCTTGTCGACTCCGGCCAGGCCGTGCCGGTCTATACCAAGATCGTCATCGGCTTCTCCAACTTCCTCGTCCAGTACGGCATCTTCGTGCTTATCGTGCTCATCGGGGTCGGCTTCTACGCCTTCGAGATCAGCAAGACCGCCAAAGGCAAGCTCATGCTCGACAGCTTGAAGCTTGGCGTGCCCTATATCGGCGACCTCTACCGAAAGCTCTACCTTGCGCGCATCGCCGACAACTTCGCCACGATGCTCCTCTCGGGCGTCTCGGTGGTCGAAGCGCTCGACATCACCGGCGCGGTCGTGGGGAACGCCGCGTACCGCCAGATGCTCGAAGAGGTTGCGGCCGACGTAAAGGGCGGCGCTTCGATCTCAGATGCGCTCGGCCGGCACGCAGGCATCCCGGGCATCATGGTCGCCATGACCAAGGTGGGCGAAGAGACCGGCGAGCTCGGCAAGATCCTCACCACGCTCGCGAAGTTCTATAACCGCGAGGTCACGACGGCTGTCGACACGCTCGTCGACCTCATCGAACCGATCATGATCGTGCTGCTCGGCCTCGGCGTCGGCACCCTCCTCGCGGCGGTGCTGATGCCTATCTACAATCTCGCCGGCTCGATCTAGCCCGGCTATCCACACCTGGCGTGCTCCGGGGAAGGGAGTGGCGTACAATAGAGCCATTACTTCCCTGTCCCAACCTATGTCTATTCGTTCCCGCGGCTTCACCCTCATCGAACTTCTCGTCGTGATCGCCATCATCGGCATCCTCTCGTCGGTGGTGCTCGTCTCCTTGAACTCTGCCCGCTCTAAGGGCGCCGACGCGGCGATCCAGTCAGACTTGAACACGATTCAGACCGAGGCAGAGATCTACTACGGCACCACAGGAGGCAACAAATACAACACGGATGGCGCGACCGGTCTTGCTGCCAACACCTGCACCTTGACCGCCAACACGCTCTTCGCCGACACGACGATCGTGAACGCCTTCACGGCCGCCATCGCGGCGAACGGCGGCGCGCCAGCGACCGTCTCTAAGTGCGCGGTCGCGAACAACGGCACCTCCTACGCGATCGCTATCCAGTCCAAGGTGACCGCGACGAACTGGTTCTGCTCTGACAGCACCGGGGTCTCAAACCGCGTCGAGACCGGCGTCGCGCTCGGGGGTGGCGCATCTGCGGCCGCTTGCCCATAAAACGGGGTGCTATACTTGGCGCTGTAACACTTATTACATGAATACACAGCGCGGCTTTACGCTCATTGAATTGCTCGTCGTCATCGCCATCATCGGCATCCTCTCGTCAGTCGTGCTCGTGTCCTTGAACTCCGCCCGCACCAAGGGCAATGATGCCGCCGTGCAGTCGGACTTTAACAGCATCCAGACCGAGGCCGAGATCTTCTACGGCGGCAACACGAACTCGTACAACACCGGCACGACGATCTCGAGCGCGGTGTGCTCGACCTTGACCACGGCCGGCTCGATCTTCGCCGACACGACGGTCCAGAACGCGCTCAAGGCGGCCAAGAGCTCTTCGGTGGGCTCTGCAGACAGCGACTGCGGCGTCACGGGTACGGCCTACTCGATCGCAGCGGCGATCTCGACCGGCGCGTGGTGCATCGACTCGACCGGCGTCGCGCGCAACAAGACTTCCGCTGGCGTCCTCTACTCGGGCGTCACCGGCGCCGGCGGCGCGCATACGGCGAGCGGCGCGACGGTCTGCAACTAGCGGTTGAAAACTGCGCTTGACGCGCCGACCCTCTGCTACACTTATAGGAGTGCCCTAATTAATACGTTTACCCCATGACCCATCTGTCTACCCGTTCTTCCCGAGGCTTCACCCTCATCGAACTTCTCGTCGTGATCGCCATCATCGGCATCCTCTCGTCGGTTGTGCTCGCGTCCTTGAATTCGGCCCGTTCGAAGGGCTCTGATGCGGCCGTCATGTCCGACCTCGACGGCATCCGCACACAGGCTCAGCTCTACTTCACCGACCACGCGAATGCCTATGGCACGAACACCGGCGTTGAGAGCAGCTGCTCTACGATCGACAACCTCTTCAGCGACCAGACGATCAAGAATCAGGTCGCAGGTGCAGATAACGCAAACGGCGCTGCCGCTGGCGTGCTCTGCAATGTCGCGGACAAGGGCACAGCGTACGCTGTTGAGGCCGCTCTCGTCGCTACGGCGAACACCTACTACTGCGTGGACAGCACGGGCGTTTCGACGACGACCACCAGGAGCATCGGCGCTACCGGTACGAGCTGCTAAACGCGTTTTTTCAGACACGGCCCCGCTCCGCGGGGCCGTGTCGCGTTATACTTGCTACACATGGATCTGGTCATTGCGGCGCTCTTGTCGGGTCTCGGAGCGATCGTCGCGAGCTTCATGGGCGTGGTCGTCGCACGCCTCAATACGGGTGAGAGCATCGTGCGCGGCCGCTCACGCTGCGATGTCTGCGGCGCGACGCTCTCTGCCTCGGCCATGGTGCCGGTCGTCTCCTACCTCTTCTCCCGCGGCCGCGCGCGTTGCTGCGGGGCGCGAATCTCGTTTATCGCGCCGCTCACAGAGCTCTTGCTCGGCGTCCTGTTCGTCCTCGCCTACATCCGGGTCGGGTTCACGCTCGCGCTCCCGTTCTACCTCGCGGCGCTCGCGCTCCTCTTGGCGCTCGTGCTCTATGACCTTGCACACCAGATCCTGCCGCCCGTCCTCCTCAGCCTCTTCGTCCTCGCGAGCGCGATTGCGGGAGTGCTCGCTGCTGCATCGTTTGCCGACTTTGAGGGTACGCTCGTCATCGCGTTCCTCACGGCCGGCTCGCTCGCACTCATCAACCTGCTCTCGCGCGGCCGCGCGATGGGATTCTCTGACGCGCCGCTCACATTTGGGCTCGCACTTCTTACCGGCCCTGCCGCCTTCCCCGGCTTCGTCTACTCGTTCTGGATCGGAGCGCTGATCGGGATAATCCTGTTGGCGCGGAGGCCCGCGGGTTCTAGAATGGGGGTTGAGGTGCCGTTCGCCCCGTTTCTTGCGGCCGGCTTCCTGCTCGCGTTCATCACTCAATGGAACCCATTTCTCATCGCGACAGCGCTCCTCCCGTGACGCGGGGCTTCACGCTCGTCGAGCTCCTGGTGGTGCTCTCCATCATTACCGTTATCTCGGGTGTCGTGCTCACGAGCCAGAACACGTTCAACAAGACGCTCATGATCGCGAACACCGCCTACGACATCGCACTCACGCTCCGTTCAGCCGAGATGTACGGCATCAGCAGCCGCGCCTCGACCGGCGGCGGCTCCCCGGCCGTAAATGCCGGTTATGGGCTCGACTTCCAGATCGCGCAGCGCGATCGCTTCACGCTCTTCGCCGACACGTCGCCCTTGCCGCCGTCTCTCTGCCACCAGCTCCCCGCCGGCGAGACCGCGTCGGCGCCTGACGTGATCCCGGGCGACTGCATCTACAACCTCGGCGAGAAGGTGATGGACTATATCTTGGGGAATGGCATCACCATTTCTGACTTCTGCGCGTACAACGGCAACGGTTGGACCTGCACCTATGCGCATGACGGCTCGAACGGTCCGGCCGCCTCGGGCGGGCTCACTTCGCTCGATATCACCTATGCGCGACCCAATCCGATGCCGTTCATCAGTACGAACGGCGTGTATAACACGTCACCCAAGGACACGGTCGCCTGCGTGACGATCTCGTCGCCACAGGGCGGCGCCCGCTACGTGACGGTGACGACCGCGGGCGAGATCATCGCGAACGCAGCCTCCTGCCCATAACTATGGAAACTCGAAGCACGAAATACGAAGCACGAAACGGATATACGCTCATCGAGCTTATGGTGGCGATCGGCATCTTCTCGATCATCATGCTTCTCTCTTCGGGCGCCTATCTCGTGATGATCAGCATCACTCGGCAAGTGCAGGGCATCGCAACCGGCGTGGACAACCTCGCCTTCGCACTCGAGACGATGACGCGTGAGATGCGCACCGGTACCGCCTATAACTGCGCCGGAGTCGGCGACTGCCTCTCGGGCGGCAATTCGTTCAGTTTCACTCCCTCGGGCGGTGGTGCGACGATAACGTATGCTCGCGGGTCGCAGGTCGCACCTGACGGTACGACGGTCGGAGACATCACGAGGAACGGCATCGTCCTCACCGACCCGTCGGTGAACGTCACGTCGCTCACGTACTACGCGTCCGGCACGAGCAAGAGCGATGCCTTGCAGCCGAACGTGACGGTCATCGTCTCGGGTACGGTCACCTATGCCGCCGGAAAGTCTGAGTCATTCACGATAGAGACAGGCGCGACGATGCGCGGCAGCGATATATGAGTATGAAATACGACACACAGCGCGGCTTTACGTTGGTTGAGGCGATGGTAGCCGTCGCGATATTGATGCTTGCGGTCGCGGGTCCCTTGTACACCGCCAACCGCTCAGCGGTCGCCTCAATGACGGCGCGCGACCAGCTGACCGCCTCGTATCTCGCCCAAGAGGGCGTCGAATACGTGCGAGACGTGCGCGACAACGCATTCCTCGCGGCCTTCCGCGCCGGCGGCGGGGCGATATCGGCGACGGCGTGGACCAACTTCCTCACGAATCCGTCGTTCCAGCCGTGTACGGATGCCGGGAATCCGGGCATCTGCACGCTTGGCGCCTTTCAGGGCGGATCGCTCTCGCTGGCCGCATGCCCGGGCGGCGTCTGCACGAGCTCGTTCTCGGTGATTACGGGCGGCACGCAGTACATCCGTACGGTTAAGGCGCAGGCGCTCGCGCCGAATGACGAGTTCATCACGTCGACCGTGAGCTGGACGTATCACGGATTCCCGTATTCGGTCCAGGTCGTCGACCATCTCGCACCATGGCAATAAACAACCGCGGATTCGCGCTCCTCATCGCCGTCATCTTCATGTCGGTGATGCTCTCGTTCGGCCTCGCACTCGGCTCTTTGGGCTACAAGCAGCAGGTGCTCGCGTCATCGGCGATCGAGTCGCAGTACGCCTTTTATGCGGCAGACGCCGGCCTCGAGTGCGTGCTCTACGGCGACCAGCAGCAGAACCTCTTCGCCTATGCGAACCGTAACCTGACCGGCAACCCGACCATGACCTGCAACGGCCAATCGATCAACGTCTCGACCGTCTCGTATGACAACCCGGTCGGTCTCTGGGTCACACAGGCGCAGGTACCGCTCAACAACAACCGCTGCTCGATCGTGACCGTTTACAAGTACAATACGCCGCAGTCCGGTCTCACCACCTACATCTTCTCCCAGGGGTTCGACGTTCCCTGCGCGACCGCAACCGCGCCGCCCTCAGGCGCCCGCTTCGTGACACGCGGCATTACCGCCCGCTATTAGCTCGTATCTGGTAGAGTGAGGGGGTATGGCCGCCCCCAAAAAAGCGAGCGAACGCGCGACAAAACTGCGGGAGCTCCTTGCGTACCACGCGCACCGCTACTACACGCTCGACGCGCCCGAGCTTTCTGACAGCGCCTATGATGCGCTTCATCGCGAGCTTGCCGGCCTCGAAGAGAAGTACCCGGATCTGCGCGACGCGAGCTCGGTGACCGGTCGCATCGTGGGCGAGGCGCTCCCCGAACTTAAGAAGGTGCGGCATGCCGTGCCGCAGTGGTCCTTCAACGATGCATTCACCGAGGAGGAGATCCGCGCGTTCGACGAGCGTGTGCGCAAGATGTTAGGACATCCGATGTCCCAGGGACATCGGATGTCCGAATCCCCGTCATATGACCTCGAACTCAAGATCGACGGATTGAAGGTCGTCTTCACGTATGAAAAGGGCGCCCTCGTGCTTGCTGCGACGCGCGGCGACGGGACGATCGGCGAGGACGTGACGCACAACGTGCGTACGATCCGCTCGGTGCCCGCACGGCTCGCACGGCCGATCGACCTCGTCGCCGAGGGCGAAGTGTATCTCACACGCTCCGGCTTCGCGAAGCTCAACAAAGAGCGCGAGAAGGCGGGTGAGCCTTTGTTCGCGAACCCACGCAACGCCGCCGCCGGCTCCTTGCGCCAGCTCGATCCGAAGATGGCAGCCGAGCGCCCCTTGGCGGCCTTCATCTACGACGTGTCGCAGACCTCCGACGCGATGCCGCCGACGCAGACGGGCGAGCTCGAGTATCTGCAGAAGCTCGGTCTGCCGGTGAACCCCGAGCACCGCCACGCCGACTCGCTCGACGAGGTGTTCGCCTATTGGGAAAAGTGGAGGGGCAAGGCGCGCGATCGCCTCGACTACCAGCTCGACGGCGTCGTACTCAAAGTCGAGAGCCGTGACGAACAGGAACGGCTCGGCTATACCGGCAAGGCGCCGCGCTTTGCGATCGCCTACAAATTCCCGCCCGAGCAGGTCGAAACGCTTGTCGAGGACATCTCGCTCCAGGTAGGGCGCACCGGCAAGCTCACCCCGGTCGCGCACCTGCGGCCGATCCTGGTGGCCGGCTCGACGGTCGCCCGCGCGACCCTCCACAACGAGGATTTCATCATCGAGAAAGATATCCGTATCGGCGACACGGTCATCCTGCAGAAGGCGGGCGACGTGATCCCTGAAGTCGTCGAGGTCATCAAAGCGCTGAGACCCAAGAACACGAAGGCGTGGAAGTTCCCGACGCACTCGCCCTTGTGCGGCGGCGATGGAAGCATCGAGCGCGTGCCGGGCGAGGTCGCACATCGCTGCAAGGTCGCGGGCTCATTCGAGCAGCAGTCGCGCCGGCTCGGCCACTTCGCGGGGAAGAGCGCGCTCGATATCGCGGGCCTGGGCCGCGAGACGGTGCGGCTCCTCATGGAGCAAGGGCTCATCTCCGACTTCGACGATATCTTCGAACTGACCAAAGACGAGCTTGTGCCGCTTGAAGGCTTCGAGGAGACGAAGGCGGCCAAGCTCATCGCCGCGATCGCGGCGGCGAAGCGCGTGCCCTTGGATCGGCTCATCATCGGGCTCGGGATCCCGCACGTGGGCGAGGAGAATGCGTACCTCTTGGCGACGCACTTCGGCACGCTCGCGAAATTGCAGTCAGCGGGCGAGGAAACGCTGTCGAAGATCGAGGGCATCGGCCCGATCATCGGCGCATCGGTGGCGAGCTGGTTCAAAGGCAAGGACAATCGCGCGCTCGTCGCGCGGCTACAGAAGCACGTGAAGATCCGGCGTGTCGAGGCGCCAGCGCGCGGCCCCCTGACCGGCCAGACGGTCGTGATCACCGGTACGCTCCCCACGCTCTCTCGAGAAGAGGCCGAGGCGCGCGTGCGCGCGGCAGGCGGCAAGGCAGCCGGCTCTGTCTCGGCCAAGACCTCGTTCGTCGTCGCGGGTGAAGAAGCCGGCTCTAAACTGTCGAAAGCGCAGCAGCTCGGTGTCCCGATCATCGACGAGGCCGAGTTCCTGAAGCGCCTCGGGGCGTGATAGAGTGCCGGATATGGCGACGACAGATGAGGTGAAGAAGCTGGCCGCACTTGCGCGCATCAGGGTAGAAAGCGCGCAGCTCGAGAAGTTCACAAAGGAGTTCGACGCGATCCTCGACTATGTCGGGCAGCTCGAGACGCTCGACATCAAGCAGTCCGGCGAAGGGAAGAAGCCGGCGTTGCGGAACGTCTTGCGCGCTGACGGCGAGCCACGCGAGACGGGCAGCTATACCGAGAAGCTCACAGCGCAATTCCCAGCGCGTGAGGGCGACTATCTCGCGGTGAAGCAGATCATCCAACATGACTAAGCTCAATGAGATGACGATCGAGCAGGCTGCACAAGCGCTGCGCGCGAAAGAGATCACTGTTCGCGAGCTCTGGGACGCGTGCGTGAATGAGGCGAAAGCGAAGAACGGTGAGTTGAATGCGTATCTCGAGATATTCGACGCTGACGAGGCAGCTATCGCTGCGGCGCAGGCTCGCATCGACGCTGGCGACGCACCGGTGCTCTGTGGCATCCCGCTCGCGGTAAAAGACAACATATTGATAGAAGGGAAGGTCGCGAGCGCAGCCTCCAAGATGCTCGAGAATTATCAAGCGACGTACGACGCGACGGTCATCAAGAAGCTAAAGGCAGAAGGTGCGCTCTTTGTCGGCCGCGCGAACATGGACGAGTTCGCGATGGGCTCCTCGACCGAGCACTCAGCGTATGGTCCGTCTAAGAACCCGCGCGACACCTCACGCGTGCCTGGCGGCTCCTCGGGCGGCTCTGCGGCCGCCGTCGCCGCAAATCTCTGCATCGCCGCGCTCGGTTCGGATACCGGCGGCTCGATCCGCCAGCCGGCGGCCTATACCGGCCTCGCGGGGCTGAAGCCGACCTACGGCGCAGTCTCGCGCTCCGGCCTCATCGCGCTCGGGTCATCGCTCGACCAGATCGGCCCCTTAACGAAGACGGTCGCAGATGCCAAGGTACTTTTTGACGCGATCCGCGGTGCAGACCCGCTTGACGCCACCACCAACCCCGACAACCTGTATGTGAAGGACGTAGTACGTCCTACATCAGATGTAGGACGTACTACGTCCCGACATCTGCGCGTGGGAGTCCCGCGCCATCTCCTCGGCGAGGGTATCGACACAGATGTGCGCGAAGCGTTCGATGCGACACTTAAGGCGCTCGAGAACGCCGGTCACACGCTCGTCGACGTCGAGCTCCCCACGAGCTCGCACGCGCTCGCGGCCTACTATGTGCTTATGCCCGCCGAGGTCTCGACGAACCTCGCGCGCCTCGACGGCATGCGCTACGGCCTCGCGCGGCGCGGCGACACGCTCCTCGCCGACTACATCGACTCCCGTACCGAGGGCTTCGGCGAAGAGACGCAGCGCCGCATCCTGATCGGCACGTTCGCCCTCTCCTCGGGCTATATCGACGCCTATTATCGCAAGGCCGACGCCGCGCGCGCCGTATTGCGCCGTGAGTACGACGCGGCATTTGCGACGTGCGACGTGATCGCCTTCCCGACCACGCCATCGCCCGCGTTCAAATTCGGCGAGAAGAGCGACCCTCTCTCGATGTACTTGGGCGACGTCTTTACCGTCACCGCGAACCTCACCGGCATGCCGGCGCTCTCTGTCCCGATGGGCACGGTCGACCGCGAGGGGACGGCGCTCCCTGTCGGCATCCACTTCACCGCGCCCTTGGGCGCCGAGGAGACGCTCTTCGCTATCGCCGCCGAGGTGGAGAAGCGGCAGGGTGCCTAGCACCAGTCGCGTATACTGAAGGGCAATGGACCCAGCAGTTCAAGCGAACGTTGAATATTTCTTCCGCCTCCTCTACAACTGCATCACCGGCGCCTGCTACGGCTCCGAGGGTCTCACGGGCATCGAGGCGTGGCTCGCGAACCTCTGGCTCTGGATCACGGGGATCGGCTACCTGCTCTCGATCATCGGGCTCGGCGTGATCGTCTACAGCCTGGTGCGGCTCTTTGAGCTACGCGAGCGCGAGGAGCACTACTACAACACGCTCATCGTGCCCAAGGAGGCGGCGGGAGGTTCGCACTCGCGCTTCGAGCACATCCAATCCCTGCTTGAGGGCAATACGCCGAGCGAGTGGCGCGAGGCGATCATCGAGGCGGACATCATGCTCGACGACGTGCTCGCGCAGAACGGCTATGAGGGCGACGGCGTCGGCGAGAAGCTCCGGCGCGCTGATCCGGACACCTTCAAGACTCTTAAGAACGCTGGCGAGGCGCATGGCGTGCGCAACCGCATCGCGCACCAGGGCTCCTCATTCGACCTCTCCGAGACGCTCGCGCGCCGCACGATCGCGCACTACGAGGCCGTCTTCCGCGAGTTCAAGGTCATTTAGGTTGCATTGTCTGGTTCGCAGCGTATAATGCTGAAATAGCGGGGTAGAGGAGAGTCGCGCCTCGCAACGGGAGTACGGATTGCAATCCTTTTCAGGAGTCGTAAGATTCAATATAGCGGGGTAGAGGAGAGGTACCTCGGGAGGCTCATAACCTCCAGACGCACGTTCGATTCGTGCCCCCGCAACCACGTAAAGCAAAACACCCAGCAGGTCAGACCCGCTGGGTGTTTTGCCACGTGGCTGCGCCGCACAGACACGAGACGCGAAGCGTTTACGTGGTTGACAGCCCCGTGGTGAGCGAAGCGAATTTTACGGGGCAACTGCGTAAAACGAGAGGCAATGCGTGAAGCTCTCGTCACGCAGCTTCGCCTGCTACAGTATGTCGTATGTATTACGTTTACGTATTGGAAAGCGACGACAAAAGCTGGTACATCGGCTACTCCGCCAATTTAAAGCTACGTGTCGCGCGGCATAACAAAGGCGACGGTGCGCGCACGACATCGCGCAAGAACGATTGGAAATTGATGTACTACGAAGCGTACTTAAACGAACTGGACGCAAATGGTCGCGAACGATTTCTCAAAAGCGGTTCCGGTCGTCGCTTCCTCAAGAAGCAGTTAGCGCACTACTTAACTTAGGTACGGCATAGCCCCGTGGCGTCTGCGCTTTACGGGGTACCGCCCGGCACACGTCAGCGAAAGGCGCCCGCAAGGGCGCCTTTCGCGTTGTTGAAAATTATTGTAAAGTTTTAGCATGGCTTTTCTATACGGCCTGTTCGCCAAGATAGGCTCCGTAGTTTCCGGCGTGTTTATAGCAGTCACCGGGATTGTTAGTCCGGCTCCCACACAATCAATCCCATCGCCGATTTCTTCATCAACACCAATAGAGGTTGCAGCTCCTTCACCGGTCCCTGCAAAAATCCAAGCGGTTCTACCCCCGAACATCTCAACAAAATCTACAGAAAAACAGGCGGTACAAGCGCAAAGCTCTAATTCTCAACCGGGCGGTATTACATGCAATGGGAAATACTATCCACCTTGCACAGATGGAGGTCAGAGGATATGTCTGGACGACGGTAGCAATGCGTATTGTCGACCTCCGCAAAGTGCAGCCGCACCGGTAATTAATTCGCCACAAACACTTGCTCCACAGGCGGCACCGCAAAATTCAACATATTGTAACGGTAAATATTGGAACCAATGTTCTGCAGGTTCTTCGTTTGTTTGCCCGCAATCGGGAGATGCATACTGTCAACAAGCATCCACTTCGAACAATGTATCTTCAGGCTCAGGACAAACTGGCTGGGTTTGGCCCGATGGTACTCCAGTGACACAACAACAGGCTCAACAGCTGGCGACTGAAAAGACAAACGCAATAGCTACAACGCTGCAACAAATTAAGCAAGTCCAAGTGGAAGCGGCGCAGGTAATCCAGCAACAGACAACCTGCATGAGCAATCTCACTGCTACTTATGGCGAAGTTCCACCCTCAGGCAGACTCGGGCAAGCATACCAAATAGGATTAGGACAATGTTCATCTTATAACTACTCAATCTCCGGCTACAGCGCAGAATTGCAAAATCTCGAAAAAGCATTGCAGACGTACGAGTCAATTGTTGTTCCGCACTAATGTGTAGAGCAAATCTGTACGGTACCGCCGCCCGTGTTCGGCTGCTCGGATCGCGCGAAAACGCTGCGAACGCTTGAGAACCGACCCATACCGACTCCCATCGCTAAAGAGAGAAGAGCAGCGGCGAAAGAACCCTTAGATACCTTGTATGGTTGGGTACGGTATCGCCTCGGGCAACAAGCAGCACAAAAGCGCCTACATAGGCGCTTTTGTGCGTTGGGCTTGACTTGCGTGCTTCAGCGTGATATCATGACTTAATCAACCAGCGCTGAGCCAGAGAAGTAGGGCTCGAGCTTCTATTCCAGCTACCTGCATTGATACTTAGACAAATCCAAACTCAATTGCACATGCAAGAAGGAACAATCGCTCGTCTCACTGATCGCGGCTTCGGCTTCATCAAGTCTGCGAGCCAGGAGAAGGACCTTTTCTTCCACTCTAAGGAGGTAGTCGGCACGACGTTCGACGAACTCAGGGAGGGGGACAAGGTATCTTTCGAGGTTGCGGAGAGCCCGAAAGGCCTGAACGCGATCAAGGTCAGCAAGGTCGCGTAAGCGCCTGCTACCGCACCGCCGCCGCGCATAAGCGCGGCGGCGGTGCTATTTGCCGCTTCGAGAAGTTCACCGGATATTGAGCTGCGCACGTAGTACACTCTCCGCATGGAGCAGACCGCATTCGAGAAGCTCGTCGAAGAAGGATATCTCTCGTTGCCTGAGAAGTTCCGCATGCGGATCAAGAACGTCGCGCTCCTCGTCGAGGACGAACCGTCAGCAGAAGTGCGGCGCCTTGAAGGGCTCCAAGATGACGAGACCTTGCTGGGTCTGTATCAAGGGATCCCGGCGACCGCGCGCGGCGAGTCCTATGGCGTCGGGCCGACCGTGCCGGACACCATCACGCTCTACAAGCTGCCGATCGAAGAGGAGGCAGGCGGCGACCCGCACGAGGTGCGGCGCGTCGTCGCCGAGACCATCTGGCACGAATACGCGCACTACTTCGGCATGGACGAGCACGAGGTGCGGATGCGAGAGGACCTGCGCGACGGGGCAGAATGATACACTAGGGGCACACATTATCAGTTAAGATTTGAGTCATGTTGGGTAACGCATATTACGGGTACGGTTCGCCGATGATGGACTACGGCTACGGTCTCGGCTATGGCTACGAGTGGGTCCGCATCATCTTCTCGATCTTTTGGATCGTCATCCTGATCGCGATCATCGTCACGGCGATCCGCTTCTTGCGCGGCAAGAGCCGCTGGCACATGCGCGGGATGCATCTCGGCGATTCTGCGATGGATATCCTGCGCGAGCGCTACGCGAAGGGCGAGATCAGCCAGGCAGAGTTCGAAGAGAAGAAGAAGCACCTGAGCGCATAAGTAAATGAAAGACGCGGCCCCGTGAGGGGCCGCGTCTTTCTAGTGCGTGATTAGAAGAAGCCGAACATGCGGGAGAAGAACCCGCGGATGGCGCCCATCATGCCGCGTGCAGCGCTAGCCGACGGTGTGCTTGATGCCGCGCGAACCGCTTGGTCGATGATCGAGGCCGCCGTGACCGACGAGCCGTTCACCGAGCCTTGCACGAGGAGCTCATCACCGACCGCGATGTTCGCAGCGGTCGCGTTCGCAACACCGGCCTTCACGATGTTCGCGTTCGCGGCGTCGATCGTATAGGCGGCGTTGCTCGCGTTCGTGATCGCGATCGACGAGCCGTTCACCGCCGTGACAGTTCCGCCGACGATCGGC
>CAYOCH010000009.1:0-38940 GCA_964402535.1 uncultured Candidatus Saccharibacteria bacterium
CGACAGCCGATAGACCAGAGGTCAGTTCATCCCGGTCCTCTCGTACTAGGGACAAGCCTCCTCAAGAATCAACGCCTGTAGTAGATAGGAGACCAACCTGTCTCACGCATTTCGTTTGCCGCGATTACTCGCGGGATCGGACTGTAACACGACCCGTTCTGGGCCATCAACATTCAGTCTCTAAGGGCTCCCTCGATTTTTCTCGGGATTCCCTCGGTATTGCCCATTGCATTATGGGTTTTACCGATATCAGTTGATTTGCTAACGCATGCATTCCTGCATGCGACCGCCGTGAGTTGTCGATTTTCACCCAGCACTAACATCCGTTAGTGCTGGGCAAGCACTGCGTCTCCACGCAGCTAACAGTCTGCCTCGGGGTTCAAACCGTGCAATCACCGACTGATATTTAAATGTTTAAATCTTTAAATATTTCAAGTCAGTTGCTGCACGGTTTGAACCCAGCTCGCGTACCTTTTTAAATGGCGAACAGCCATACGCTTGGGACCTTCTCCAGCCCCGCGCTAAGGTGAGCCGACATCGAGGTGCCGAACTCCGCCGTCGCTATGGACGCTTGGGCGGAACTAGCCTGTTATCCCCAGGGTAACTTATATCCGTTAATCTCTGGCCGCATCTAAGGCGTACCATCGGTTCACTATGCTCTGCTTTCGCATCTGCTCGGGACGTACCCCTTGCAGTTAAGCCCTCTTCTGCCATTACACTATCGGCACGGTTTCCATTCGCGCCTAGAGGACCTTAATAGACTCCTCCGTTACTTTTTAGGAGGATAGCGCCCCACCAAAACTACCCGCCACGCACGGTCCCCCGTTGGATCCCAACGGGGTTAGACATTGCACACAACAAGATGGCTATTTCACTGTCGAGTCCACACCAGCCGAAACCGATGCTTCAACCTCTCACCACTATGCTACGCATGCAGCACGCAATGCCAATACGAAGCTGTAGTAAAGCTCCTGGGGTCTTTTCGTCTACCTACAGGTATCCGGCATCTTCACCGGAAGTGCATTTTCACCGAGCGAGTCCTCGAGACAGTTTCCCACTCATTACACCATTCGTGCACGTCGGAACTTACCCGACAAGGAATTACGCTACCTTAGGACGATTATAGTTATCGCCGACATTCACCGGGGCTTGCACAGTCCAGCAGCACATCTTGCGACATGCCACCAACCGTGATTAACCTTCCGGCATTGGTCAGGTGTCACCCCCTATACCTCCTCTTACGAGTTTGCAGGGAGCTGTGTTTTTGGTAAACAGTTGACAGGAAAACTTTCACTGCGGCCCCCCACAATTGCTTGTGGGGGGCAGGCCTTATCGCTAACTTACGGCCGCTTTTTTGCCGAGTTCCTTGAGGACATCTTACTCGTTCATCTTGGTCTGCTCGACCTGACCACCTGTGTCGGTTTACGGTACGGTCGTCTCTAGAGTTGAATGCTTAGAAGATTTTCTTGAAACCGCGCTTTGCACCCTCTCTCCCCCCGAAGGAGGAAATTGCGTCATGACTCGGGGTAGTGCGCGCCGGATTTCCCTAGCGCGCCCCCTCACCATGCCGACCGGAATCCAATAACCGGCGGCACATACAGCGATCCGTCACTCCATAGCCTCTAGAAACGGTCAGGGAATATTAACCCTGTGTCCATCGGGTGCGGCTCTCGCCATCCCCTTAGGCCCGACTAACCCTCAGTTGATCACCATAGCTGAGGAAACCTTGGTCTTTCGATGTGCGGGGTTCTCACCCGCATTGTGGTTACTTGTACCGGCATTCTTACTTCTGTACGCTCCACCCTGGGTTACCCCTTGAGCTTCAGTGCGAACAGAACACTCTCCTACCGCGTACGGCTCCCCGAAGGGATCCGCACACCCGCAATTTCGGCACGACATTTAACCCCGATCATCTTCGGCGCAAGGACTCTCGATGAGTGAGCTGTTACGCTTTCTTTAAATGATGGCTGCTTCTAAGCCAACATCCTCACTGTTTATGAGTCCTCACTTCCTTGTGGATGTACTGAATGTCGATTTTGGGGCCTTAAGTTGCGATCAGGGCTCTTCCCCTCTCGTTCGATGGAGCTTCGCCCCCACCTACTAACTGCCGCCCGGGCATAGGGTATTCGGAGTTTGATAGGAACCACGAGATTTCTCCCTGTTGGTCCCTTCCAGTGCTCTACCCCCCTATACACATATGGCGACGCCAGCCCAAAAGCTGTTTCGGAGAGAACCAGCTATTCCCAGATTCGATTAGCTTTTCACTCCTTGCCACAAGTCATCCCAAGACGTTGAACGATCTACGGGTTCGGGCCTCCATCTGTCTTTCGACAAACTTCACCCTGCTCATGGCAAGCTCATCTGGCTTCGGGTCGTACGTATCCTACAGACGCGCTATTCACGCTCGGTTTCCCTTAAGCTCCACCCCGGAAGGGCTTAGCTATGCAAGATACGCACACTCGCCGGCTCATTCTTCAATAGGCATGCCGTCACGGAATAAATTCCGCTCCGACCCCTTGTAAGCACACGGTTTCAGTTCTATTTCACTCCCCTCTCGGGGTTCTTTTCACCTTTCCCTCACGGTACTAGTTCACTATCGGTCGTAGGATGTATTTAGCCTTACCGGTTAGTTCCGGCAGATTCACTCGAGCTACTCATGTCTCGAGCTACTCAAGAATACGGGCAAGAGTCGTCATGCATTTTGCGTACGGGGCCATTACCCTCTGGGGCGCTGCTTCCCAGCAGCTTCCGCTATACAGACGTTTTGTGACTCTTTACGTACAAGTACGATGCTCGCATCTTACAACCCCCCGTCCCGAAGGACGGGGTTTGGGCTTTTCCCTTTTCGCTCGCCGCTACTTAGGGTATCACGAGAGTCGCTTTCAATGCGCGCGAACATAACGCGCACACTGAAAGCAACTCGTATTGTTCTCTTTTCCTCCTGGTACTGAGATGTTTCACTTCCCAGGGTTCGCATCGTGCGGGCGTTACCCCACAGATCCCGGTTCAAAACCGGGGGGTTCCCCCATTCGGAAACCTCCGGATCACAGGCTACAAACCGCCTCCCCGAAGCTTATCGCAGGTTAGTCGCGTCCTTCATCGCCATCCTAAGCCAAGGCATCCACCGTGTGCTCTTAATTGTCTCTCGTACGGAGACCTATATACCACAATCATTGCTGCACTCCCGACGCGCGTTCTACGCGTCGGGATACCTTTGCCCGGCACATCGCTGTGCCGGGACTTTGCGTATTCGTATGTCAAAGATTCCCGTGTCTCCCGAAAAACGCGAACCGCCCCAACGGGGCGGTTCGCGTACGAACGCGCGGCCTCATCGGCCTATCCCCGGATGGTTAAGGTTTGTTGCTTTCGTAGACACGTAAGCCGAGTATAGCGGAGCCCTGTATAAAGCGCAAGCGCCCCGCGGGAGCGGAGCGCTTGGAGCCTAAACACAGGACTATTTAGTCCTTGATGTCCGACTGGAGATGCTCCAGGTAGCGGGCCGCGGCCGCCTGGCCGCCGAGGCCGAAGGAGAGGCCGACACCGAGCGCGAGCGCGATGATGATGCCCTGCACGACCGCCTGGATAAGGCCGGTCGCGACATTCAGCTGCGTGAGCGCAGCGAGGATCGCGAAGATCCAGATCGCGTAGCGCGCCACCTTGCCGATGAAGCCCGCCGAGCGCAGCGCCGCGGCCTTCGCCGAGCCGGTCACCACTCGCTCTGCCGCCTCTGCGACGACTGCCGCGACGAGGAGGATCAAGACCGCCACGATCACCTGCGGCAGATAACCGAGGACGACATCGCTGATGAAGGCGTTCACTGTCGTGAGACGGAGCACATCAAGCGCCGCCACGAGGAAGACGATGATGAAGAACCACTTCACAAGGAAGCCGAGGAACTGGCCCGACGACAGCTCGAATCCGGCGCGGGAGAGGAGATGCTCAAGTCCTGTCGCGCGGAGCGCCTGATCGACGCGCAACGAGTTGACGACCTGCGCAACGACGCGGCCGAGGCCGACGCCGACGAGCCATCCCACGATGAAGATGACGATCGCGACGACTAAGTTGGGGATGAAGGCAACCAGGCCGTAGAAAAGGTTCTGGAACGACTGGCTGAGGACATCCGTCCATGTGGTGAAAACCATAAGGTAAATGACGCGTTTATATGATTAATGACCCGGGCGCGTGCCGCGAGCCTCTAACAAAAGTGTAGCACTTTTAGAGCCCTATTTTGTCGACCAGAATCCGGTGTGGATAGTCGAATACGTCGCGCAACAGGCGATCGTAGACCCCTCGTCGGTAACGGAAGTCGGCCGTGGCGAAGGAGGCGTAGCGGATCTCGCGGCCGAGCTCGGCCTCGAGCGACCGGACGGTGTTCACGATCGCACGCTCTTCGAGGTTGTCGCCGACGACAAGGAGGTCGATCTGCGGCTCGAGGCTGCCCGTGAAGATGCCGGAGAGCGCGATGAGGCGCGGCGTGCCGGCCTTGCGGAGCGAGTTCACCACGGCCTGCGGGCGGACGTTCGTCGTCTCGCGGATGAATTCGTCGAGGGGCTCCAAGTGCTCGAAGCGCGGGTTGACCTGGTAGCGGGCCGGCGTCGCGCTCCCCTTCTTGCGCAAGAGGTCGGCAGCGAGGAGCTCGTTCACCTCGTGGCGTGCCGCATCCTTAGAGAGCTTCGCGCGCTCGGCGACCTCGGCGAGAGTGAAGGCGGTGTCCTGATTGAAGAGGAAGAGGCGGAGCGCCTTCAACCGTGCGGGAGAGCCGAACACCTTGCCGAGCATTTCCATGGCTAGAGTGTAGAGGCAGGGCGGATAAAACGCAAAACGCGGCGCCGTCGTTGACGGCGCCGCGTTTTTGCTGCGCTTTATTTAAGCGTCACCTTCGCACCTGCATCCGTGAGCTTCTTGGCGAGCTCGGCGGCGTCCTCCTTCTTCATGCCCTGCTTGAGCATGGACGGAGCACCGTCGACGAGGTCCTTGGCCTCCTTAAGGCCGAGGGCGAGCGCCTCCTTGACCACCTTGATGACGGCGATCTTCGACGCGCCGGCATCCGTGAGCTCCACGTCTGCCGTCGTCTTGCCCTCCTCCTCGGCTGCGCCGGCTGCTGCCGGGCCTGCGGCCGCGACGGCCGTCGCCGAGACTCCCCACTTCTCCTCGATCGCTTTGACGAGGGTGTTGAGCTCAAGGACGGTCATCTTCTCAACTGCATCTATGATCTGATCTTGAGTCATGATTACTGCTTAGTCTTAGCCACCTCGTTCAATGCGATCGCAAACCGCTGAATGGGTGAATTGATAACGTTAGCGAACATGCCGCGCAGCACCGGCAGCGCCGGGATCGTTGCGATCGCCGTGATTGCCGCCTTGTCTGCAAAGGCATTCTCGAACACGCCGCCCAAGAGCGAGAGCGCGCCCTTCAGCTTCTTGCCGAAGTCGTACACCCCGCTTGCCGGTGCGGTCGTATCATCGCCCGCGGTCCACGCGACGGCCACCTCGCCCGGGAGCTCGGGGATATCCCCGGCATACCCGCGGTCGGTGAGCGCGCGACGGATGAGCGTCTTCTTGGCGACGAAGTAGCGGACGCCCTTCTTCGCGAGCTCGGTGCGGAGCGCCGAAGCGTCCTTGACCGTGAGCCCGCTGAAGCCGACGAACGCTACCGACGACGCCTCCTTGAACGCGCCTTCAAGCTTCGCGATGATCTCGCGCTTCTTATCCTGTGTGATTGCCATGATTGTCCGTACGAACGAACTTATGGAGAAATCGACCTGGCTTGCCCCGAGTGTAATCGAGGGGTCTCCTGCGCCGGGTTTATGCAGCCCTTCGACATGCTCAGGGTCTGCGACCAGCGGTCTTCGGTTCGTACAGCGAGCACTGTACCAGAGGAGATGCCGAGTGTCTATCCGTTCATCGCCGCAGAGGCGAATTGAAGCGCGAAGAGCGCGGCGGCGATGATCGCGGAGAAGGCCGTAGCGAACTTAACGAATTCGACCACGTAGGAAAGCGCGCGGCGGTTAGAGCTTTGATCGTTCATAGGCTTGGATCTTCTCGAGGTCTGCCTTTGCGGCCGTGTCGGTCGGGTCGAGCCGCGAGACTTCTGCGAGGAAGTAGGCTGCGCTCGGCAGGTCGAGTACCGTCTCATAATACCCTGCCGCGCGCTTGGCCGTCTCGAGGTCGCTTGCGTAATACTGCTTTCCTTTCGCGGCTTCGGCCGACGCCCCCTGCGGGTCGCCCGAAGCGTAGAGGAGCTGCGCGAGCACGAAGCGCGGCTCGGCCAAGGTCGGTACGAGTCCGACAAATTTCTCGAGCAGGTCGCGTGCAGCGGCGTAGCCCTCGAGCCTTGAAGCAGACTGCGGCGGATACGCGTTCGCGTCGCTGATCGAGAGGTTCGCGAGGATATACCAGGGCTGCGCACGCTTCGGCGAGAGACGGATGGCGCGCTCGAGTGCAGCAGAGAGCAGGTCGCGACTCGGACTCGCGCCTGCGGGCGCGAGCGTGAGCACATGCGCCAAGTAGATAGCTGTGCGAGCGTCGTAGGGGTAACGATTGAAGTTGGTCGTGAGGATCGAGGCCGCCACTTGATACGCGCTCACAAGGTCGGCGCCCGAGAGAGCGGTAGCCTGACGGCTCGTGTACATGTCGTACGCCTCATAGCCGTATTCGATATCGCTGTATGTGCCGAGTGCATAGCCGTGGGAGATGAAGCTCACTTCTTTAGCGACATCGACGAGCTGATATTTGTAGCCCTGCGCGAGGTCGTACGCCGCGACTGCCGGCTTCACTGACGTTGGATAAATGAAGTAGATGAGGGCGATCGCAATCGCCCATACAGCTCCGCGCGTCCACGGCGCGAGGTCGAGCGGCTCGCGCGCTGTCTCGCGGAGAGAGAGAACCGTGACGCTTGCGAGAATCGCGATGAAAAGCCAGAAGGAGGAGACCGTGTCGAAGACAAAGAAGTTCTGCACGGCGTACGTAATGGCGAGAAGCGAGATGAGGAGCGCATGCCGCCGCTCGCCTCGCTTCGCGAAGCGCCAGGCAGCAATGAAGAACGATGCGATGAGCGCTAGGTAGAGGGCGAGCCCGCCGAGGCCGTACTGCGCCGCATAGTCGAGAAAGGCGTTGTGCGAACGGTCGAACCACTGTTCGACGATCTGCGTCGGATCATAGAAGCGGTTGAAGAGCACGTCGACATGCTCTGCCCCGACGCCGAGCCACGGGCTCGCCTCGAGCTGTGTGGCCATGTTCTTCCAGATGAAGAGACGGCTCGCGACGTCAGTATCGCCGGTGCCGATCGTCGCGAGACGCGCGACCGGCTGGAATGGTACGTGCGCCAAGTCGCTCCGGAATGTGACAAAGAGTCCGGCGAGGATGACGATTGCCGCTAGTGCGCCCTGAGCTGCAATCCTGCGTTTGCCGGCTTCAGAGGCGCTGAGGGCGAAATATGCGAGCGCTGTAACGAGCGCCACCGCGAGCGCAAGCATCGTGCCGCGGGTGGCCGTGAGGATGATCGCAACGACCTGGAGTGCCGCACCGAGGTAGGCCGTGCGCCGCCAGCCGCGTGAGAGATTGCTCGCAGCAATCAGTGTCGCGAAGAGTGCGATACCGAGATAGCCGGCAAAGAAAGCGGCGTTGCCGAGGAGACTGCCGATGCGCCCTCCGCCCACGATCCACTCGCCGATGCCGTAGACCGCGACGAACGAGCCGACCGCTGCGACCACGCGCACGAGCCGCGTGAAGAACGCGGCGTCGGCCGTGAGCACGATCAGGTAGTAGCTCGCGGTTACCGAGAGGAGCATCAGGAGCCCGTCGCCGCGGATGAAGAGGCTCCAGAACGAGCGATAGAAGTCAGTACCGAAGTAGCTCGCGACATACGCGAGTGAGAGCAAGGCACCCGGCACCCACGTCTCCCATCGCGAGAGCCGCGCGTAGTAGAACGAGCGGCCGTACGCTGCGAGAAGCGCGAACGCCGCGAGCGTGAGGAGCGTGAGTACGTAGAAGAGGAGCGTCTTGGGGACGAGGTAAGGGTAGACGACCTTCCCCCAGATCACGACCGGCAAGATGGCGGGCGCGATGAGGAGCCAGGGAAACGCGCGCTCGAGATATCTCATTTGAGTTTCGCCTGCAAGCGGGCGATCTCAGTATCGATAGGCGTCGTGTCCTTGCCCGGCGAGAGCATCTTCACCGTCTCCCAGGCCTTGATCGCGTCCGCGTAGCGCCCCTGCCCCGCGAGCCACTGTGCCTCAAGTGCGAGGATCTGCGCTGTGTCGCCGAAGACTTTCGTCACGTCAGCGAGCGCAGCGGTGATCCTTGCAGTGTCCTTGGGGAATTGCTGCGTGAGATAGGTTACGCGCTCGACGTGGTACTCGAGCACGCCCGGCTCGACCGTCGTCGCACGCTGATACGCATCAGCTGCCGTCGCGTAGGCGCGGAGCTGCTTCATCAGGTTGCCGATATTCACGAACGCCAAGCCCTTTTTCGGGTGGATGGCGACCGCCTTCATGTAGTTGTCGTAAGCGGCTCGACCATCACCAAGGAGCCCTTTGTCGTTGCCGATCCCGAGATAGAGGTCGTAGTCGTCGTACTCGCCTTTCCCTACGAGCCCGGTCAGACGAGCGATGTCGGCATTCGCCTGCGCGATGAGCGCGTCACTGCTGCTGTACGTGCCGGTGAAGCTCCAGGCAGTGAGGCGATCGGCTGAGTTCAGGGTGAACGGCGCGAGTTCTGTAGCCGGAGTGGTCGTCGCGGTCACAGCCTCCTCGGTCGTTGTTGCCGTCGGCGACTCTGATCCGACGGTCGGTGCCTCAGCCTTGTAGTACCATCCGGCCGCTACGACCGCGATGACGAACCCGATGATTAATGCCGCCCAATGACGCTTGGTAATCTGCATATGCACCCAGGATACCACTCCTCCCGAAAACGCGCGCTTGTAAGTTAAACTTACAAGGCTACCAACTTTCGAGCATGAGACCAGTGTATTCTTCGCCGTGGGAGGCCATATGCATTTCGAGAAGATCTTTCGCCTCTTGTTTGAAGGAATCGCCCGTTCCGAGAGTAACTGCCATCAGCTCATCAGGATCGTCGATGATGGGAGTGTGCGTTCCAGTCACATGCCCGCCAAGACTTGAGAACGAATACGCGGCGGCCCACTGCCATGCATTGTCAAAATCGGCGAGAGCTGCCGTGAGGCCGCCTGGATACATCTCGAGAGTATTTTTTATCAAGACGTAGAACGCGAGATAGGAGAGATGTTCACCTTCTGAAACGAGCCTACCGTGATACGACCCTTGAAATAGACTGCCCTTCTCTCGGTACTTACTGTTGAAACAGAGTGTCATGCTGCCCCCGAGGCGCTGCAAGAATTTTGCGATGCCTCCTTCGCTTATCTCCTGAAGCACCAGGTGAAAGTGGTTTGAGAGAAGCGTCCAAGCAAGGATGCGCGTGAGAGGTTTATGCTCTGGCCAATGCTGCGGCCGCTCAAATGTGCCGAGATGTGACACAACCGTGTGCCAATTCGGATCAGCATGCTCGTCATTCAGGTACAAAAGAGAGCGGGCGAATCTCGTGCGGTCACTACCGTCACGGACAATGTCCATTCCCCGTACTCCGCGCTGTGTTACGTGAACAATCGAGTCGACGCCATACGGTTCAACGCGCATAGCTTTACTCTACCGCGTTCTTGTAAGTTTAACTTACAAGTTATCAACATGAAGAAATTGCTGGAGATATTGGGATTGTAAGTTTGACTTACAAGGAAGTGGCATTGGGACGGAAAAACGAAAAAACCACCCCGAGGGGTGGTTTTTTCGTCGCTAGGCCTTTTCCTAGCTGGAGCTTTCGCTCAGGAGTTCACGCTACGTGGTCAGACTACTTGGAGTAGCTGATCGCGTTCGCAGTGAAGTTCTTGAGGAGGTAGCCGTTCGTCCAGTCCGTCGAGGTGATCGAGTGGACCGGGTTGGTCGACGAGCGGTCAGACCAGACGACGTTGCCGGCGACCGGCGTTGCGCCAGAGGCGTAGCCGTTCGCGACACTCGTGCCGTCAGAGGCGAGGCTGATCGTGACCGTCGAGCCCGTGGTGAAGCCAGCGACCGTGCCGTAGAGGTCATAGGTCTTGGTTGCACCCGCGGCGACCTGCGCGTACTTCGCCAACGTGATGTTGTTGGTCGGAAGATCGATCGTGATCTTCGTCGCTGTGGTCGACGCGTACGTGCTTGAGTCGAGCAGGCTTGCGCCCGAGGCATCATCCGTCAGGTAGACGTTGGTGACCGAGGAAGCAGCCGTCGACGAGGTCGCGATGTTGAACGAGAGGCGAGACCACTCGATCGCGCCTGCAGGATCAGCAGAGATGCTGAACTTGTAGATCGGCGAGCCGGTGGCCGGGACCGTCGTGTTCGTGTTGATCATCGCGAACGTCGGGATCGACTTGCGCACGTAGAACGTGCCGTTGCTTGCAATAGCCGTACCCGAGTTCACGACCGAGAGCGGAGAGCCGGAGCTGTCCACCGCGCGGAACGTGTTGTTGAGAGCGGTATTGCTGTTGCCTGTGCTGAGCGTGACGTTGACCGCTGCGCCCGAGGTCGCGCCCGAGGCGATGGTCGGCGTGCCGACGTACACATCGAGGTTGGTCGAGTCATTAAGCGGAGCGTACAGCGTGAGACCCGTGAAGGTCGCAGTCGCATACGGCATCAAGGCGTTCACCTGGAGCGGCTGAGAAGCCGTCTGGGTTGCACCGTTGACGTCCTTGTACGAGAGCGTCACGTTCGTAACCGAGGTCGCCGCGCTGTTCGGAACCAGGATCGCGAGATTCTGGACCGTGTACGCGGAGTTCTGGGCTGCGAAGTTGAACTCACCGACCATCACCGAGCTTGCGCCGGCGAGGACGTTGTTGGAGACCGGATCACCCGCGCCGCGAGTCACCGAGAGCGAGCCCGCACCGACCGTGATGGTCTGGAGAGCTGCCTGGTTGGCCGTAGCCTGGATGCCCGTCACCACACCGACACCGACCGTGTTCGTGTCCACCGTCGCCTGGATCGAACCAATGTTCGAGCCGGAGAGGATGTTGCCGTACACGTCGATCGTCTTGGAGGACGAGAGCGGGATAGTGAGGTTGACGGAGAACTGGTTCGAGGCGCCGGCCGGGGTCGTGATGACCGTGCCGAGCACCGCGCCAGAGGCGTCATCCTTGAGCGTAAGGTTGGTGATCGACGCCGCGTTGGCCGCCGTGAGGGTGATGCCGATCGTGTTGACCGTGACCCCTTCCGTCGAGCCAGTCGAGAGCGTGAATGCACCAAGCTTAGCATTGTTCGTGCCCGGGACGATCGTCTGGTTGCCATAGCCGGTGAACTTCGTCGCGGTGAGCGTCGAAGCCGAGACCGAGATGGAGTTGCCAGAGGTTGCGCTTGCCGGGACGTCCGCCGAGTTGAGCGACGACTGACCCTGCGCATTCGCCGAACCCGCTGCGAGCGACACGATGACCGTGCTGCCCGTCGCGAGGTTCGCGTTCGCCGTATCCTTGGCATCAGCGAAGATGGAGACCACCGTCGTCTGACCAGCCGGGAGGATAAGCGAGGAGCCGAGCGAGAAGTCCGTCTTGGCGGCGACGAGCTGGCCGATGTCCTTTGTGGAGCCGACCTGCACGCCGTTCACCATGACTTTGCCGTTCTTAAGACCGCCTGCGCCGGCCGTTGCGCCGGAGCTTGCCGTCGAAGAAGCGAAGACGTAGAGGTCAGAGACCTTCACGTTCTCGCCCGAAGCAAGCATATCGAAGCGGGCCCACTCGACAGAGGAGGCACCGACTGCGACTGCCTGATTCGGCGAAGCCGGATCAACCGAGACCGAGACACCAGAGGTGCCGCTGACATAGTTGATCGTGACCGTGTTGGACGAGCCGCCAACCGCCGAGAACGTACCGCCGTTGAACTGCGGCGTTACCGGCTGATTGAGCTGGCTGTCGACGAACATAGCGTCAGACGAGCGCTGCACCGACATGATGATGGTGCGGTTTGCGCCACCCGTAACGTCAGCGAGCACCTTGATCGTGTGACTCGTCGTCGAGAGCGAGACCGGAGCAGCCGAGAGGTCGAACGTCACCGTGCGAGCCGAGCCCATCGAGGCGACCGCGCTGCCCGCCTGCACGCCATCAACATAGAGGCGGAGGTTCGAGACGTACGAGGAGTCGATCGAGCCGAGGTTCGTGAAGCGCATTGAAGTGAGCTTCACCGGATTCGTCGAGACGCTGACCGTGTTCTGCCAGACCGGGAACGAGGACTGCGGGCTGATGGACGTGGACGAAGGCGTCACCGTCGCACCGTAGCTCACCGTCGCGAGGTTCGCGGCAGAGATCGTCTGGTAACCAGAGCTGATCGGGAAGCTGACCGAAGAGTCAAGCGTACCGTTGCTGGTCGCCGAGACGAGCTGCACGCCGATCTGCTGGCCGGACGTGTTGTTCGCGATGTCCGAGCGGACCGAGACCGTGAAGGTCTGGCCAGCCGGCACCGTGAAGAGCGCGACCGGATCAGCGAACGTGAACGACGAGTTCGAGACACCGGCCGAGTCCGTGAGGCGCGTACCGTTGTTGTAGAGGTACACGTTCACGAGCGTCGCGTCATTGCTGACACCGGTGCGCTTGAACGTAAGCGCCGTCACATTGATCGGAGCCGAGGTCGGGTTCGCGAAGACGAAGTCTCCGAGATCACCGATACCCTGGTTCTGAACGAGGACCGTGCCGTTCGGCGAGGTCGGCGAGAGCGAGACCTTGAGGCCCGTTCCCGTACCGGCCGAGACGCCGCCCGTGGAGCCCGTCGAAGACGTGCCGCCCCAGGCTGCGCGGCTCTTAGCGCCGAAGTAGCCGGCTGCAGGCGTGAGGCCCTTAGCCTTCTGCCACGCGACGACGCCAGCCTGCGTCGCCGGACCGAAGTAGCCCGTCGCGTTAGCCGACATGTAGCCGCCGGCCTTGAGGCCGTTCTGGAGGCAGGTCACATCTGTGCCCGTCGAGCCGGTCGTGAGATCCTTCGAGAAGGAGCACGCCGTGCTCGAGGTGCCAGTGCCGGTCGAGACCGGCGTGCCGCCCGTGAGGGAGGCCTTGACGTTGGCGATCGTCGACGCATCAGCGCCGAACGAGGTGAGGAGACCGATGATCGCGTCGATGTTCGACTGGGTCAATCCTGCCGCATGCGCCATCGGCGCAAGCGAGAGAATAGACGTCGCCATCGCGAGTCCGGTCGCCACAGCCGCGACTTTCGCCATCGCCTTTGTAGTTACCTTTTGCATAACGATTGTTAAGGATTTAGAGAGCACATGAGTAATCAAGTTCGATTCGCACTAAGTGCACACGCACTTTCACACTGACCCACAGCGCACGGTATCGACCAGTGCGCCATGAATTAGTTGGCAAGGGTTGATGTGGCGTAGCTAGCGCCACTATTCAGTTATCAAAGTACGCCCTTCCGGGAACGAATAGTCCCCGCAAGGACTAGCTAGTAGTATAGCGGAGGCAATACGTTCCCTATGACTAGCGTGTGGATAACAGCCAGAAAATAGGCGCCAAAAAGAGGCCGTTTCCGGCCTCTTTTTGCCCTATGACTTAGGCGCTACCACAGCCGTCATACTAGCAGAGACGTGCTCGATAGTCAAAACTTACCTCATATAGGCAAACCGCAGTGAAATCTTCATGTCGCGCTCTTAAGCGAGCGAATACGTGCTCCAACGCCGCTCCCCCTCCTTAGTCACCTCACCAGAAGCGATCAGCGCCCCGAGCTCGCGCTGGATCGTCTTCTCCGAGACATTGCGGATCACCGTGGAGATGTCCTTTATGCTTGCCTTGCCCTTGTTGCGTATAACGGACAGAATCGCCTCTCGTCTGTCCTTTATAGGTCCTGATGTGTCCTTTTCATGTCCTTTATGAGCAGCCGCTGCCCGCAACTGCCGCGGCACCGCGATTCGCGAGGTGGGAGCCGCTTTCGTCTGCGCCTTCTTTGCGAGCCCAGAGAGGGTCGGCGCTTCATCAAGGAAGAGCCGCGGCTCCTCGTACCCCGCGACCTCTTGAAGCAACATGTGCGCTTCGCTGCTAATCAGCTCGGTGTTCATCGGCGAGAGCAGACCGCCCGTGCGCGCGATCGAGAGCACGCTCGAGAGCGCGAGGAGCTCGCGCGAGAGCGCCGCGCGCGCGGCGCCCGACGGGAGGATCGCCGCGTCCACCAGACCGACCGCGATTGCGTCGACCCGATTCCTGAGGGACAGAGACTCCGCGAAAGCGGGGGCGATCAGGTGAATCGCTTTCGCCAGGCGCTCGGCTTTCTTGTAGATAAAGACACGTCGGATGTCCTTTTCAAATACGTTATTAAATATGCTCTTTTCTAGGACAAAATCACTATTAGTACCGTCGCCGTTCTGCCTGTGCGTCGGCTGTATTTCGCTGCCGTGTCCGTGATTGGACGGTTGTCCCATATATGTTATCGGACAGTATACGTCCGTCACGGACACGCGCAAGCCTCTCCACCCGCAAGAGAACGACGTCATGAAATCACGGTGATACAATAGTGTGCATATGAGCAGACGGTCGAGCAGGAACGGGAGCGTGGCTAAGAGAAGCCGCGCTCGTGATGATGAGCGAGAGTACGACGCGATCATCCGATGGACCTCCGCTATCGTCCTCATGGCTGCCGGCATCCTGCTTGTTCTCGGCGTCTTCGGAGCAGCAGGCCCGGTAGGCGCGGCCGTCTTTGCGGCGAGCTACACCGTGGTGGGTATCGGCTCGTTCGTGCTCCCCTTCCTCCTTCTCTATGCGGGGATATTCATCGGCTTCGGACGGCCATCGATCGCACCCTTGACTGCCGGCGGCGTTGCGCTCATCGGCGCCTCTGTCCTCGCCTTCGCGGGCCTCTTCCCGACCACTGACTTCGGCGGCATGGCCGGCAGTTGGGGCGGGCAGGTGCTCGCAGGCTTCTTCGGCTTCTGGGGAGCGTTCGTGCTTCTTGTTGCGACGATCGCAGTCGGCGTCGCAGTCGTGACCGATATCGAAGAGCTCATGGCCCTCCTCGGCGAGAACGTCTCCTCGATCTGGGCGCGCTGGCGCGAGCGCCGGAACAGTGATGATGACGAGCTCGACGTCGTCGGCGTCCCTGCGGACGACGAGGACGATGAATACGAAGACGATGCGGAAGATGAAGGGACTGGCGACGAACCGGATGTGCTGCCCGAGCGCGAGCCGACGGTGACCGTCTTCAACCGCGCGCAAGGCGCGCCCGCGTCGCTCGCCGGCATCGCGAATATCGACGCAGAATACGACCCTCCCCCGCTATCGATCCTCGGCGCCGATCGCGGCAAGCCGGGCGTGGGCGACATCAAGGCGAACGCGAACATCATCAAGCGCACGTTCCAGAACTTCGGCATCTCGCTCGAGATGGACGAGGTCTCGGTCGGCCCGACCGTCACCCGGTATGCCGTGAAGCCGGCCGAGGGCGTCCGGCTCTCGAAGATCGTCTCGCTCGCCTCGAACCTCGAGCTCGCGCTCGCCGCGCACCCCGTGCGCATCGAGGCGCCGATCCCGGGCAAGTCCTTGGTCGGCATCGAAGTGCCGAACACGGTCAAGGCGATGGTCGGCCTCGGGGGTCTCCTCTCTGCTCCCGAGTGGGGCGACAGCGACAAGCCCCTCCTCGCCGCACTCGGCCGCGACATCACCGGCACGCCGCACTACACGAACGTCGCCAAGATGCCGCACGGCCTCGTCGCCGGCGCGACCGGCTCAGGCAAGTCGGTCGCCATCCACGCGCTCATCACCTCCCTGCTCTATCGGAACGGTCCCAACCAGCTGCGCTTCATCATGATCGACCCGAAACGCGTCGAGCTCACCGCCTACAACGGGATCCCGCATCTCCTCACTCCGGTCATCACCGACCCGAAGAAGACGATCCTCTCCTTGAAGTGGGCGGCCAAGGAGATGGAACGCCGCTACAACATCCTCGAGGCCGAGCACTGCCGCGACGTGAACTCCTACCACGAGACCGTCTATGAGCCCGCGAAGAAGTCCGCCAGAGGCGGATCCGCCTCTGGCGGAAAGGGTCTCGAGGAGCTGCCGGAGGCGATGCCCTTCATCGTCATCGTTATAGATGAACTCGCCGACATCATGCAGACCTACCCGCGCGAGCTCGAGGCCTCGATCGTGCGACTCGCGCAGATGTCGCGCGCGGTCGGCATCCATCTCGTGCTCTCGACCCAGCGCCCGTCGGTGAACGTGATCACCGGCCTCATCAAGGCGAACGTCCCGACCCGCATGGCGCTCCAGGTCGCCTCTCAGATCGACTCTCGCACGATCCTCGACGGCTCGGGCGCCGAGACCTTGCTCGGTGCCGGCGACATGCTCTACCTCTCGAGCGACATGCAGAAGCCGGTGCGCATCCAGACCGCCTACATCAGCGAGAGCGAGGTCAAGAAGGTCGTGAGCTATATCAAGAGCCACAACGCCGGCGACCTGAACTCGATCGACCTGGGCGGTAACGGCAACAGCGGCTCAAATGACGCGAGCGACGTGATCGGACTCGCCTCGGGCAGTTTCGACGATGATGCCGATGACGACCTCTACGAAGAGGCGCGCGCCGCGGTCGAGGAGGCTGGCCGCGCCTCCACCTCCTACCTCCAGCGCAAGCTCAAGATCGGCTACTCCCGCGCCGCGCGCCTCATGGACGTCCTCGAAGCCAAGGGTGTGATCGGCCCCGCCGACGGCTCTAAGCCGCGAGAGGTCCTCTCTCGCGGCGGTGCAGCTCCTGCTCCGGAGGAGAGCGAGGAGGTGTTCTAACGGATGACGCGCACCCTCATCTTCATCGTCCTCGCCGTCTTCGCGCTCTACGGCGCGATCGAGGCGTGGCCCTTGGTGGCCGGCCCCTCCCTCACGATCACCTCACCTGCGGACAATGCGACCATCGAGGGCGGCATCGTGACGGTCGCTGGAAGCGCTGCGCGTGCGGCGCGCCTCACGCTCGACGGCGCGAACGTGCTCCGCGACCAGGAGGGCTCCTTTTCGACCACCCTTACCTTCCCCCGCGGAGGGTCTATACTTACCTTCGTGGCGACCGACCGCTTCGGCAGGACGGTGACCGCGACACGGAATATTTTCGTACCCTAATCAATAATCTATGGCATTCGGAAAACCGAAAAAAGAAAAAGCATTGAAGACCGTGACCGTCGCGGCAGCCGACAAGAGCGAGAAGCAGAAGTCGATTGAGCAGGCCCTGAAGGAGATCCGCACCAAGTTCGGTGACGAAGCGATCACCACTTTCGGCGCGGGCCGCATCGAGAAGATCCCGGCTATCGCGACCGGTTCGATCGGACTCGATGCCGCGCTCGGGATCGGCGGCCTCCCCCGCGGGCGCATCATCGAGATCTTCGGTCCCGAATCTTCCGGCAAGACGACCCTCGCCCTTCACGTGATCGCCGAGGCGCAGAAAGAGGGCGGCATCGCCGCCTTCGTCGACGCCGAACACGCGCTCGACCCCGAGTATGCGCGCCGCATCGGCGTGAAGCTCCAGGAGCTCCTCATCAGCCAGCCGGACACCGGCGAGCAGGCCTTGGATATCGTCGAGAGCCTGGTGCGGAGCGGCAACGTGGACGTGATCGTCGTCGACTCGGTCGCCGCGCTCACCCCGAAGGACGAGATCGAGGGCGAGATGGGCCAGCAGCACGTCGGCAAGCAGGCGCGCCTCATGTCCCAGGCGCTTAGGAAGCTCACGGCAATCGTCTCCCGCTCTAAGACGGTCGTCATCTTCATCAACCAGATCCGCATGCAGATCGGCGTCATGTTCGGCAACCCCGAGACAACGCCGGGCGGCAAGGCGCTCAAGTTCTATACCTCCGTGCGCCTTGATATCCGCCGCATCGCGAGCATCAAAAAGGGAGAGGAAGTCGTGGGCGGTCGGGTAAGGGTAAAAGTAGTGAAAAATAAAGTCGCGGCTCCCTTCAAGACGACCGAGTTCGACCTCCTCTACAACGAGGGCATCAGCCGCGAGGGCGAGCTCCTCGCGCTCGGCGAGAAGTACGGCCTCGTCGAGAAGTCCGGCTCCTCATACAAGTTCGGAGAGCATGCGCTCGGCCGCGGCTATGACGCCTCGCGCACCTTCCTCCACGACAACAAGGATGTGTCGAAGGACCTCTTGAAGCAGATCAAAGCGAAGCTCGCCGAGAGCTAGCGCGCGAAGGGCGAAAAGTACGACGAGAGGAATCGCGCGGTCTCGCGCGCAAGGAGCGCGAGGGAGCCGATCGTGAGGACGACGAGCGCCTGCACGATAAAGCGGGTGTGGAGGAATGCGTACCAGAGGTATCCTGCGCGACCAAGAGGATCCTGCGGACCGTTCTCGAAGACGCGTGCGACCCACACCTCCCTGCCGATGCCCCACATCGCTGCTACGAATGCGAGCGCGGCGAAGGTCACCGTCGAGAGGATGAGCGCGAGAATGCGGATCGCGTGCACGCGACGCATCACGATGCGCTCGATGTTCGTATGCTCATTACGTTCGACAGGCTCAGTATTAATCATAGTGTTGTTCATCATACGCTTTCTTAAACAGCTTCTTTGCGCGATGCACCCGCGTCTTCACGGCCGGGATCGAGAGGTCCTCTGACTGCGCGATCTCCTCTTGGCTCTTGCCCTCGATGAATTGGAGGCGCAATAGTTTTGCGGCAGTCTCGGGCAATTTTGCGAGCGCGGTGATGACCTCGTTGCGGATCGAGAGATCCTCGAGGAACTCCGCCTTCGCGTCCGGCAGCGACTCGTAGTGCTCGGGCTCGAGCTCGGCGCGACGGCCGCGCTCGACGCTCCGCGCGCGGTATTTGGTAAATGCGACGCGGTTGAGGATCGTGTACGCCCACGAGGAGAAGCTCGCCCCTTCCTGCTCGCGATACTTGTCGGCGTAGAGGTACATCTTGGTGAAGGCGTCCTGCACTGCCTCCTCTGCGTCCTCTGGGCTCTTGAGGATCGTGCGGGCGCGGCGCAGAAGCGGCGCCTCATAGCGGCGGACGAGGACGGCGAAGAGCTCCGGCTCGGTCTTGGAGCGTGCAAGCACCTGTGCGTCGCTTAGGAGCGCGGGGTCGGCCGTGTCACTTGATAAAGCCATGATGTCTGCTAGCATACACGAATCCGCCCCGGGCGGTACTTTTTATAACGAATCTTATTACGCGTTAGTTTCAGGCCTATGGCAGTACTCTCCTACAACGAAATCCTCAAGGGCTGTGTGATCGACTACAATAATGAGCCGTATGAAGTGCTCTCGGCGCATATCTTCCGCATGCAGCAGAGGAAGCCGGTCAACCAGACCAAGCTCCGCCAGCTCGTGGGCGGCAAGGTGATCGAGATCTCCTTCCACCAGAACGAGACGGTGACCGAGGCGGACATCGGCAAGATGGCCGCAACGTACCTCTACACCAACCGCGGCGAGAGCTGGTTTGCCGAGGAGGGCAACCCCAAGAACCGCTTCTCCTTCCCCGACGAGGCGGTGCACGACAAGGTGCAGTGGCTCGTCGCGAACGCGCCGGTCGAGGTCGTCACCTACGAAGAGAAGCCGATGACGATCAAGATCCCGGTCAAGGTCGAGCTCGAGGTCAAGGACGCCCCGCCAGCCGTGAAGGGCAACACGGTCTCGGGCGGCACGAAGCTCGCCGAGCTCGTCACGGGCGCCAAGGTGAACGTCCCGCTCTTCATCAACCCGGGCGACGTCGTCCGCATCAACACGGACACGGGTGAGTACACCGAGCGCGTCGAGAAGGCGTAGGGTAAACAAAACAGCCGCCGGGCACAAGCCCGGCGGCTGTTTCATTTGGCTACTGAACCGGCGTCGTCGATGCCTTGACCGGGAGCGGCATCATCGGCGGCAGGCCAGGCGTCGTGCTCGCTCGCTGACCAGGCGGTACGAGACCCTCAAACGGCACCCCCTTCGCGCAGGCCATCGCCGCGCGCGTCCGCGCGCCGACCATGCCGAAACCGGTCGTCCCTGCAGATCCGCCTGAGACGATCCCCTTCTCGGCCTGCCACTTCTTGAGGAGCTGCTCGGTCGCCGGACCGAACGTGCCGGTCACCCTTCCGCCCAAGAACTGCTGCAGCCTGGAGACCTCGCCGTTCGTGGTCTCGTCGGTCGCGTTCTTGCGCAGGTTATTCACGATCGTTGCGCAGTTGAAGGCGCCGCCCGTGCCCGTGACCGGTGCGCCGCCCGGCGTCGATGCGACAGATGAAGGCGCGGCCGAGCTCGCCGTCGGAGGCGGGAGCGTCGGGTGTGAGTCGCGCTCTGGAGAGCCCGAACCTGTGGATGACACGGACGTCGGCGCTGCGGTCGCACTCGCCGACGGCGCAGTGCCCGTGAGCGCGCCCTGCACATTGGATAGCACCGTCTGGTCCGCACCGAACGACTGCAAGAGACCCATGATGGCGTTCACTTGCGTCTGGTTAAGCGCCGAGGCGCTTGCAAGAGCCGGTGCAAGCGCCGCAGCCATGATTGCCGCACTGATCAGGTATTTTTTCATACCCGGGTATCATACCGGCATATCGCCTCCCTCTCGAGGGGCACCTGTGGAGAAAAGAGCCGCCGCGCTTTCGCGCGGCGGCTCTTTTCTCACTGCGTTTATGCCGCGATGTACGGCAGGAGCGCCATGTAGCGGGCGCGCTTGATCGCCTGGACGATCTCGCGCTGCTTGCCGGCGGGGACGCCGGTGCGCTTCTTCGACAGGATCTTCGCGTGCGGGTTGGTGAACAGCTTCAAATACGCGACGTCCTTGTAGTCGATGAATTTCTTGATCTCTATCTCCTCACGTTCTGCTTGATATGCCATATTTCTAAATTAAAACGGAATGTCTTCCGGGTTGATCTCCTCGTCCGGATACTTGATATCGCCGCCCTCGTGAGCCGCGCTCGCCGCCGAGGGCTGCGCCTCATACGACGAGCCGCCGGTGCCAGCGCCCTTGCTATCCGCACCGAACTGGAAGGTGTCCATAATGATCTCGGTGCGGTACTGCTTCTTGCCGTTCTCCTTGTCGTCCCATGAACGGGTCTGCAGACGGCCCTCGACGAAGAGCGGGCGACCCTTCTTCACATACTGCGCGATGACCTCCGCCGTGCGTCCGAAGGCGACGACGTTGTGGAACTCCGTCGTCTCCTGCTTCGCGCCGTTCTTGTCCTTGTAGGTGCGGTTCGTCGCAAGACCGAAGTTCACGACCTGGCCGCCCGAGGGGAGCGCCTTGAGCTCCGGATCGCGGGTAAGGTTGCCGTAGAGGAAGACTTTGTTGAGGTACATGCTGTGATTATACAACCACGTTCTCGAGCGCCGCGTCGAGCTCTGCGCCAGCGACCGCCTCTGCATCCTCGGCCGGCTCCGGCGCCTTCTGCGCCATCTCGTGCATCTCGACCGCGTGACGCGCTGCGTCCTTGGTGGTCACGACGTCAATGAAGCGGATGATCTGCTTGTTCGCGCCGGCTGCCGCGATGACGGCTGCGTGCTGCTCGGTGTTCGCCTCATAGGCGATCCAGGCGAAGTGGGCTGCGTCGAAGTCGCGGCGGCCAGACACCTCCTGACGGGAGATCGTGTACGCAAGCTGGACCTTCTCCGGCTCGACCTCGGCGACGATCTCGCCGTTACCCTCGACGGTCGTGCGGACGGCCTGGTACGCCTTCTTGACCTCCTCGGTCGGGAGCTCCGGATCGAGGTGGAAGCCGAGCTCGTAGACGCGAAGCTCCGCGCCGTCAAGCGCCTCATCTGCGCGAATCTCTTCGCTGGTGTTTTTCGCCATAATTCCCGCATCCTAGCACGGGTTTTTGATGCCCGCAAGACGCGGCGCGGCGCCCCGACCTACGGGAGCGCGAAGAGCCGCTTGGCGTTTTCGACCAGTGTTTGCCTCACTTTTTCAGCGTCCTCGCCGCGGATCTCGGCGATCTTTTCGACTACCTCGGTGACTGCGAGCGGGTCGTTGCGCTGCCCTCGCCGGCTCGCCGGCGACACGTACGGCGCGTCCGTCTCTGACAGGATGCTCTCAAGCGGGACAGCCTTGATGACCTCGTCATAGTCGCGGGCGAAGGTGAGGACCGCCGTGAAGGAGAGGGTGAAGCCGAGCGCGATGAGCGCTATCGCCTCCTCGACCCCGCCCACGAAGAAGTGGATGTCGCCACGCAGGTTCGGATGAGCCGCCTTCGCTTCAGTGAGGATCGAGATGAGATCGCGATACGAATCTTGCGACCCCTTCGATGGGCGCGAGTGGATGATGAGCGGCTTGTCGAGCTCGGCCGCGAGCGCAATCTGTGCGCGCAACACTACTTTCTGCTTTTCTTTCACTTCGTCCGTCACCTCAGTCGGTCGGAAATAGTCCAATCCGCACTCCCCTATCGCCACCACCTTCATCTGCGACGCAAGCTCTCGGAATGTAGCCGCGTTGAACACTTCATCAGCTGCGTGGTTGGGATGGAAACCGACAGAGGCATAGAGATGCTCGTGCTGCTTGGCGAGCGCGATCGCGCGCTCTGATGACTCGACGCCGACGCCGACGACTATCCCTGCGACGCCCTCATCGCGCATCCGCGCGATGACTGCGGCCTCGTCTTCAGAATACTGCGGGAACTGCACGTGGCAGTGCGCGTCTATGTACTTCTCATTCATGCGAGCCTCGGGAACAGGTTCTCGGGCTTCTTGTTTGCTGCAACTGCCTCGAGAATCGCGCGGCTAGTCGCGGGCATGAACGGCGCGAGAAGCTGCCCGATCGCATGCACCTCTCGTACAAGGTCGGCTATCATCTCCTGCCCTTTCGCTTGATCCTCCTTCACAACAGCAAAGGGCTTCTCGTTCGTAATCCGCTCGTCAGCGGCCGTCATACGCGACCAGATATGGTCCATCGCCTTGTTGAACTCGAACGCGCGTATCGCATCTGGCACCTCAGCCGACGGTACGGAATCATCAGTGGCTATCGGGGCTGCGAGATGCTGCTCTGCGAGCTTCATCACGCGCGCGACCGAGTTACCGAGACCGTTCGTGAGATGCGCGGTGTAGTGGTCGGCGATCGCCTCGCGCGTGAGGTCCGAATCTTCGTTCGGGCTCACATGCCGCAAGAGCAGGTAACGGGTCGCATCGGTGCCGTAGGTCGCGACCAGCTCGTGCGGGTTGATGACATTGCCGAGCGACTTGCTCATCTTCTTGCCGCCCGAAGTGATGAACCCGTGATAAAAGACTGCGTCGGTCGCTTTGACGCCAGCAGACTTGAGCATCGCCTGCCAGATGAGGGACTGGAAGCGCAGCTGATCCTTGCCCGCGACCTGCAGGGTCTGCCCTTCTGCCCAGTACTTCTTGAAATTTCCGCCGTCCGGCCAATCAAGGGTCGAGATGTAGTTCGTGAGCGCGTCGAACCACACGTACATCACCTGCGAGTCGTCGCCCGGTACGCTGATCCCCCACGCGAGCCGTTCCTTCTCTCGCGAGATGCTGAAATCCTCAAGCCCGCCCTCGACGAACTTGATCGCCTCTTGGCGGCGCCACTCGGGCACGATGACACCCGGCTTTGCGAGATACTCGAGCAGGTACTGCTCGTACTTCTTGAACTTGAAGAAGTAGTTCTTCTCCTTCAAAACCTGTGGCGCGACGCCGTGGTCCGGGCACTTGCCGTCGACTAAGTCCTTCTCAGTCATGAACGCTTCGTGCCCGATGCAATAGAGTCCCTCGTACTCCTTGAGATAGATATCGCCATTCGCGGCGCAGCGGCGCCACATCTCTTGCGCAGCAGCGACATGCTTCGTGTCCGTCGTGCGGATGAACGTCGGATCGTCGAGGCCGAGCGCGTCGCTCAGCTTCTTGAATTCGCCCGCGTAATGGCCGACGTAGGCCTGCACGTCCTGCCCCGCCTTCTTCGCTGCTTCGAAGATCTTCTGCCCGTGCTCGTCGGTGCCGGTGTTGTAGAAGACGTCGTCGCCCTGGGCGCGCCAGGTGCGTACGAGCGCGTCTGCCTGGACGAGCTCGAGCGCGAACCCGATATGCGGATCCGCGTTCACGTACGGGAGCGTGGTCGTGAGATACCGTTGCATGCGCTACGCGGCGGCCTTGCGACGCTTCCGTTTGTCGAAGTCTGAAATGAACTCGAGAAGCACGGCCGCAAGCGGAACAGAGAGGAGCACGCCCAAGAAGCCGGCGAGCGTGTAGCCGGCGATGAGCGCCACGATGACGAGGACCGGAGGAAGCCCGACAATCTTCTTCACGATGAGCGGATAGACGAGGTTCGACTCGAACTGGTTCACCACGATGAAGAGGCCCGCGACGATAAGGCCGAGCGGGATGCCGCCGTCGCCGTAGGCGACGATCACCGCGACGGTACCGGCGATAAGCGAGCCGAAGACCGGGATGATCTCGGCGATCGCCGTGAAGACCGAGAGGAGGAGCGCGTACGGGATGCCGATGATGAGGAGGCCGAGATAGACGAGGATCGCGACGATTACAGAGAGCAGGATCTGCCCCTGCATCCAGAGGCCGATCTTCTTCTGCGAGCGGCGCCAGAGGTCGACCGAGTAGTTCTCATGCGCGACCGGCATCACGAGCCGGAGGAAGTCGTCGACGCCCGTGTCCTGGAGCGCGAAGTAGAACGACAGCACGACGACGAGCATGAGCGAGAAGATGCCGCCGAAGAACGTGACAAGGATCTGCACGACGCCGCCCGAGGTCGCGGAGAAGATGCCCTGGAGCGAGACGAGCGCGGTGAGGAACGACTGCGTCCCTTGCCCGTTCCCGATGATGTCGGTTGCGTTCGCGAAGCTCGTGAACGGCGCGGTCGAGTTGATCGTGTCGAGATATTTCGGCATCGCAGAGAGGAAGCCGGCGGCGTCCGAGATGATCGGCGGCAAGAGGAGATAAATGATGCCGAAGACAGAGCCGAAGACGAGCACGTAGACGAGGAGTGCGCTCGCGAAGCGCGGCACGCGGTGGCGGATGAAGAACGCGACGCCCGGCTCGATCGCCGAGGCGATCACTATCGCCGTGACGACCAGCAGGACGAGGCTCCGCAGGGTCCAGAACAGGTACGCCCCGACCACGATGAAGAGCGCGGCAAAAACGGTGCCCGGCGTGATGGAAACCTTGATTTCCTTGCCCATACGGGCATCCTAGCACATTCCCGTTTATCGTGTTGCCGTGCGGATCCGATCGGCGGCTTCAGCGACAGAGAGGCGCTCTTGCTTGCCCGTGTCGCGATGGCGGAGGGTGACGGTGTCCTTCAAGTCCGGCGTCTCGCCGAGCGTATCGAAATCGATCGTGATGCAGAAGGGCGTGCCGATCTCGTCCTGGCGGCGGTAGCGCTTCCCTACGTTCCCGTTGTCGTCCCAGGCGATCGCCGGGTGCACCTTCTTGAGCTCCGCATAGACCTCGCGTGCCTTGGTGACAAGCTCCGGCTTGTTCTTCAAGAGCGGCGAGACCATCGCCTTGATGGGCGCAACCTTCGGTGCGAGCGCCAGGTAGACGCGCGTCTCTCCCCCCAGATCGTCCTCGCGATACGCGCTCGTGAGGATCGCGAGCACCGTGCGGTCGACGCCGAGCGATGGTTCGATCACGTGCGGGATGAACTTCTCCTTCGTCTCTTCGTCGAGGTACTCGAGCGAGACGCCGGATCCCTGCTGGTGCGCCGAGAGGTCGAAGTCGGTGCGGTACGCGAGCCCCCAGAGCTCCTTGCGACCGAACGGGTAGTCGAACTCGAAGTCGATCGTGCGTTTCGAGTAGTGCGCGCGATCTTCTGCGGGCACCTCGAGCTCGTGCACGCGCTCTGCTGGGAGGCCGATCGCCTCGGCATAGAGGTGCATCATTGTGCGCCACTCCTCGAACGCCTGTTCCCATTCGCTCGGTTGTACGAAATATTCGACCTCCATCTGCGAGAGCTCGCGGAGCCGGAAGATGAAGTCGCGCGGCGCGATCTCGTTGCGGAACGCCTTGCCGATCTGCGCGACGCCGAACGGCAGCTTGGGGTGGAGAGAATCCACGACGTTCTTGTAGTTGGCGAAGATTCCCCCGGCAGTCTCCGGCCGCAGATAGACCGTGGCCGAATCGTCCTCCATCGCGCCGGCGTGCGTCTTGAACATCATGTTGAATGCGCGGGGCGCGCCGAGCGTGCCCCCGCACTCGGGGCAGGTCGTCGCGTCGTCGAGGTGGTCGGCACGGAAGCGGCGCTTGCACTTCTCGCACTCGACAAGCGGGTCAGAGAAGCCGGCGACATGGCCGGAGGACACCCAGATCTTCGGATTCATCAGTATCGCCGCGTCGACGCCGTACATGTCGTCGCGGCCGTCGCGGAACATCGAGAGCCAGAGGCGCTCCACGTTCTCCTTGAGCCGGACGCCCATCGGGCCGTAGTCGAAGGTGCCGGCGAGCCCGCCGTAGATCTCTGAACCCGGGAAGATGAAGCCGCGGCGCTTCGCAAGGGAGACGATCTTTTCCATCAGGTTCGCGTCGTTCATGAGATAGAGCGTATACGAAATGCCCGATTATTGCTATTGCACGGCGCCCGCCGTGGGGGTGTAGCCCGGGTCGCCCGGCGTCTCAGTCGTGACGGGATTGGCGGTCGCGCTCACCTGAACGCCTGCGAAGCGGTCGTAGCCCGTGAAGCTCGCCGGGCCGGTGAGCTGCGGCGTCGTCCCCTTCTGCGTCGTCGAGGGAACGATCGAAACCTGGAAGGCGCCCTGCGCACTCGCGCCCTGCGCAATATCGCCCACGCTCCACGTGACGACGCGCGCCTTCTCGTCGTAGGTGAAGGAGCCGGCGCCGCTTGTCGCACCGGTGTAGGTGACGTAGCTCGGCAGGGTCGCAGTGACCGCAGCGCCCGCGACCGTGCTGCCGCGGTTCTGCGCGTTCCATGTGATCGTGTAGCCGGTCGTCGCGCCGGCGCGCGGCGGGATCGGACCGCCGTTCGTGAAGGGCCCGGAGGAGTGGAGTGATGAAGCTGCGAGCGCAACAGCGGTGGCGACCTTATAGGACTTCGAGAGCGTCGCGTTCACGAGTTCGGGGACGTTCGACTGGCCGAGCCGCGTACCGGAGACTGAGATCGTGAGATTCGCGCTCGGCGAACCGCTGCCCGCACCGGCCGGCAAGGTCGAGAACGTGAACGCGCCGATGCCCGAGGCGCCCGGCGCGAGCGCGGCGAGCGCCGGATCGGTGTCTTTACTGAAGATGACCGTGCGCGTCCCGGAGCTGTAGAAGCCGCTCGTGGTGCGGACGCTCGCATAGTCGATCGCCGCGCCCGAGAGCGCGATCGCGACCGTCGCGTTCGCGACCGTGGTCGTGAGCGTGTTGTTGTAGGTGACCGTGACGCTCTGCACGCTGCCCGGCGTGATGACGGCGTTGTTCGAGGTGTCGCCATTCAACGCCACTGTCGCGTCGATGAAGGGCGCGGCGATGGTCACCGTCGCGTCCTGCGTCATATAGTTCACCGCCAGCGACTGCGTATTGGCTGCATCAGCCGTACCGACCGTGAAGCGGAAGACACGCTGCTCGTTGTTCTGCCCCGAGAGCGTGCCGGTCAGGGTGACCGTCTTCGTCGCGCCCGGCGCGAGCGTGCCGATCGCAAACGTCGAATTGTTGAACGGGAGTGACGAGGCGGTCGTCACGAAACCGAACGGCAGCGTCGCCTCGAGCACCACGTTCGTGAGCGGCACGCTCGCGTTGCTCCTGATGGTTACCGTGAGCGTGAGCGGCTTGTTGGCTACTGTCTCGGTCAGGGTGTCTACCGAGACGGAGAGCGGCGTGGAGGAGATCGCGAGGCTGTAGGAGGACTTCTTTACGAAAGTCGCGTTGCTGCCCGTCGTGCCGTAGGAGAGCGTGACCGGGAGCGCGAGGCTCTGCCCTGCTGCGCCGAAGAGGATCGCTTTCGTCGAGCGCGTGACGCTCGCACCGCTCGCGATCGTTCCGAGGTCTTCGGTATAGCGCGGATACGCAGCGAGTACGTTCGTCGCGTCACGCGTCCCGTTCGGGAAATCGACCTCGATCGTCGCATTGTCGATCGCGACCGGGTTGGTGTTCGTGACTGTAAACGATAGCGGCACGGTGTCGCCGCCCGCGATCGCGGTCGGGCCCTGGACGGCGATCGCGACCTTATCTACCGACACTTCGTTTGCGCCGAAGTAGAAGAAGTAGCCGGCCACGAGAAGCGCAATGAAGAAGAACGCGACCGCGATGGTGAAGAAGACGCTCGCGAGACGCACGTGTCGGGGCCCCAAAGGCGCAAGCTTCCCCTCAGAGGTCTTCCACGCATGCGGGAGGTTGCGCTCACCCGGGCTCGCGAGGGTCTCGCGAGAACGGCGCGGGACGCCCTGCGGGCGGTACAGACGCTCGCGGGCGTTCTCGAGCGAACTCTTGTCTTCGTCGGGCGAGGGGATCATCCGTAACAGTATACAAAAAGATTCAGAGGCCGGAGGCCTCGATGCCGCGATTGATGCGCGCGACAAGATCGACACGATTGTCGCGTACCTGTGCGAGCACCACGGGCGAGAAGTCGTCCGGCTCGCCGGGGATCTCGCCCGCGTCGAGCCCGATCGCTGCGAGGATCCGCAGCGCGGCCAGCGCCTCGGCAGATTCGACCGCATCAGCCGGCACTGTCGCGAGCGCGCTCATGAAGCTGCGCACGATCGCGTAGAGCCCCGCCTCTGGCGACTCGCCAGCAACAAGCCGCACGAGGAGCCCGATGACGCGCGCTGCCGCACGGCGCGCCTCGACGCCTTCGATGCGCGCGAACCAGTTCTCCTCGAGCACGGCGCCGGCGACACGCCACGACTCCTTGCCGCGCACGAGCGTGAGCGAGCTCTCGGCGAAGGTCGCGAGCGCGCTCGCGAGCTTGGCCCCGCGCATGCGCACGCTCTGCGCGCGGGCGCGTACGAGACCGAGCTCCTCGGTGAGGAGCGTCACCGACGCGCTCGCCTCCCCCACCGGCGCCCGGGCGAGGACGATGCCGCGCGTGTCGTACTTGTGTCTCATAGGCCCTAGGGCGTTAGGCTTTAGGCGTTAGCAAAAAGCTAGTGCCTAGAGCCTAGCGCCTAACGAGTTTGAACCGCACGGTACCGGTGGAAAGTTCAGCAGAATATGGACCATCCCCGCGTACGACATCGACCGCATCTTTCGGCATCAACCTTTCGCTCTTGCGCGCATCGGCGACGGCGCGCGCCATCTCGCGGTCGTCGCCCTCGCGGATAAGCTGGGGCGTGAGCGCGGTGTCGAGCTCGACCGTCGCCTGACCGGTCGAGACATGCTTCACGTTCACCTCGTCGGCGAGGATCGCCTTGAACTCGTCGGGGAGCGCCTCGGGGATCGCAAGCTTCGCGAGCGGTTGGCGCACTTTGATCCCGGCCCGCTGGCGCAGCTGGAGCGCATCTGAGGCGAGAGCGCGCGTGCGGCTCATGTGCTCGAGGAGCGCGTCGTCGCCGTTACCGACGAGCCGTTTGAACCAACGGGCTGTGCCCTCCGTGGCCTTGGCGGAGGAGGGCCACGCGGCGAGGTGTACGCTCTCCGGATCGCTCTCTTCGCGCACGCCCTGATAGAGCTCCTCGGCGATGAAGGGCATCGCCGGCGCGATCGCGGTCGCGAATGTGTAGAGCACGTAGCGCAGCGTCGCGCGCGCCGCGACCGCATCCGCCCCCTCCTCTTTGAAGCGGTCGCGCGAGCGGCGCACGTACCACGCCGAGAGGTCGTCCACGAACGCGGCGATCGGCCGCGTCGCCGCGTCGAGCTCGTAGCGCTCGTAGCCTGCCGTCGTCTGTTCGATGAACTGCGCAAGCCGCGCGAGGATCCACCGGTCGAGCACCGTCTCGCTCGTCGCGGCGCGCGGGGTGCCGTCTTCGTACAGCTTGTAAAAGGCGAGAACGTTCGTGAGGCGGCCGATATTCTTCTTAGCCACCTCGTCGACGCCCGCCTCTGAGAATGCGAGGTTCTCTGCCTGCATCACCGGCGAGGAGAGGAGGTAGAGCCGCAGCGCGTCGGCGCCGTAGCGCTCGACGATCGCCATCGGGTCGGGATAGTTCTGGAGCCGCTTGGACATCTTCTTGCCGTCCTCGGCGAGGACGATGCCGTTGACGATCACGTTCTGAAAGGCGTTCTTCTTGAAGAGCGCCCCCGCGAGCACGTGGAGGTAATAGAACCAGGCGCGCGTCTGGTCGATGCCCTCGGCGATGAACTGCGCCGGGAATGATTTGTCGAAGCGCTCCTTGTTCTCGAACGGATAGTGCCGCTCGCCGTAGGGCATGCTGCCGGAGTCGAACCACGTGTCGAGCACGTCAGGGATGCGCCGCATCGTCCCGCCGCAGCTGCAGGGCACCGTCACCTCGTCGATGATGTGCTTGTGCAGGTCGGTGACCGCCGTGCCGCTCGCCGCCTCGAGCTCCGCGGCGCTACCGAAGACGCGGATCTCCTTGCAGGTCTCGCACTTCCAGATCGGGATCACGCTCGCCCAGAAGCGCTGGCGAGAGATCGACCAGTCGCGCGCGCCTTCTAGCCACTTGCCCCAGCGCCCCTCCTTGATGTGCGCGGGCGACCAATTGATGTGCTTCGCATTCTTCAGGAGGTTGCCCTTGATGTCGGTCACCGAGACGAACCACGAGGAGGTCGCGTAATTCAAGAGCGGTGTGTCGCAGCGCCAGCAGTGCGGGTAGGCGTGGGTGATGTTCTCTTTGGCGAAGAATGCGCCGTGCTCCTGCAGGTGCTTGATCACGGCGATATCGGTGCCGAGTCGCACCGAGTCGTCCTCCGAGCGCGGCTTCACGTCCTTGCCGGCGAAGTCGCGTGCCTGCGCCTTCATCGTGCCGTCGTAATTCACGTGCTGTACGAATGGGAGGTTCACCTGCTTCAAGAGCTCCCAGTCATCCGCGCCGAACGCCGGCGCTTCGTGCGCGATGCCGGTGCCGTCCGCGTCGGTGACGAAGTCGGCGGCATACACCTTCCATCCGTTCTCGCGATCCTTCAGCGTCGCATCGTTCACGTAGTAATCGAATGGCGGCACGTACTCGAGGCCGACGAGCGAGCTCCCCTGCCACTGCCCGCCCTCGGCTGTCGCCGTCGGTGCGACTGTCGCCGCGCGGTCGCGCGCCATGAGGTAGGTGCCGCTATGGTCGGGGATGCGGTAGGCCGCATAGGCGATATCCTTGCCGACCGCGAGCGCGACGTTGCCCGGCAAGGTCCAGGGCGTCGTGGTCCAGGCGAGCATATACACGTCTCCCTTGAGCCCGAGCCTTTCAGGATGCTTAAGCTTGAACTTGACCGTGACCGCGATATCCTTCACGTCCTTGTAGCCCTCGGCCACCTCCTGTTGCGAGAGCGTCGTCTCGCAGCGCGGGCAGATGTGCATCGAGCGATAGTCCTCATAGACGAGCCCCTTGTCGTAGATCTGCTTGAAGACCCACCACACGCTCTCCATGAACGGCTTGTCCATCGTGCGGTACGCGTCCTCCATGTCGGCCCAGCGGCCGATGCGCGGGATCGACTTCTTCCACTCGTCGACGTAGGTCAAGACGCGCTCGCGGCAGAGCTCATTGAACTTGGCGACGCCGTACGCCTTGATGTCCTTCTTGTGCTTGAAGCCGAGCTCTTTTTCGACGATATTCTCGATCGGCAGCCCGTGACAGTCCCAGCCCCACTTGCGCGGCACATGGTAGCCCCGCATCGTGAAGTAGCGCGGTACGACGTCCTTGATCACGCTCGCGACGATGTGGCCGTAGTGCGGCGTGCCGGTCGCAAACGGCGGCCCGTCATAAAAGATGTAGTCGCCCTTGGGCGTCTCTTTGGCGAGCGACTTCTCGAATATCTTCTCGCGCTGCCAGAACGCGAGCGTCGCCTCCTCGCGCTTCGCAGCGTCTGACTTCTGTGGCAATTCAGCCATATCCGCCTATCGTAGCGGTTTCAGGTAAAAAATGAAACTGCGGGGCGAACCCCGCAGCAGTGTGATCGGTTGATGGTGCCGGCGTTATGCCGCGAGCGCCGGGTGTTCGGCCTTCAGGCGATTCTCGCCGCCGTTGCAGCCCATGCGATGGCTGACTGCCTCCTTGGACTTGATGGCCAGGTAGTTGGCGAATGACGTGACGTCGGGGTGACTCATGCCTCCCGCGACTGTCGGCGACCCGTGGAACTTGCATGCACATTGGCGGAATTTGTCCTCCGGACAGCCGCACTTGGCGTGTTCGCCACTGACCACGTCTTCCTTGGAGTACGCGTTTCCTTTTCGCATCGGTACACCCTCCTTTTTATTCGCGACGCACGGGATGTGCAGTCTGCGGGTGACAGTAGCGCGCCAGCAGCGACTGTGCAACTCACATTCGGTCAGGTGTGGGGATACCGAGAAAAGCGAGACCGTTCGCCATCGTGTTCGCGAACGCGCGCGCGACGCGCTGCTTGTACCGCTCTTCGGGAGAGCCGAGCACCTGCTCGCTTGCATAAAAAGAGTTCCACGCGCTCGCGAGTTCGAGCAGGTAGTTCACAAGCAGGTTCGGCGCGAGCTCGCGCGCCGCGCGCGCCACCACCTCAGGGAAGTGCAGGATGAGCCGCTCGATCGCGTAGGGCGCGGGCGGCTCCTCCTTCCCTCCCTCACCGCTCTCGGCATAGGCGAGAATCTTCTTGGCGCGCACGAGCGCGTACTGGAGATAAGGACCGGAGTCACCCTCGAGCGAGAGCGACTTCTCCGGATCGAAGATGATGTCCTGCCCGGGCGACTGCCGCAGCACCATGAACTTGATCGCACCTATCGCGACCTGCTCGGCGATGATCGGGTCAGCGTTCTTCTCTGCCGCCTTCTTGATGACCTCGTCGAGGAACTCTGCTGCCGTGATCACGTTGCCCTCGCGCGAGGACATCTTGCCGGTCGCGAGGCGAAGGAAGCCGTGCGGCACGTGCCGCGTCTTCGCCGCGAGCTGCGGCGCAAGCTCCTCGAGCGCCGTGAGCATCACGCGGAAGTGTCCGATCTGCTCGGCTGCCGTGACGATGATCGACCGGTCAGCGCTCGCGCGCTCCTCTTTGAGGAATGCGAGGCCGATATCCTTGGCCTCATACGTCGGCGTGCCGCGGCTCGTGATGAAGACGAGCGTGTGGAGGCCCTTTTTCTCGCCGCGATAGATCACCGCGCCGTCGCTCTCTTCGAATACGCCCTTCGCGAGGCCGTCCCGTACGAGCCGCAAGCCCGGCTCGGCTGTCTCGCTCTCGAAGAAGAAGTAGTCGAACTTCGATCCGAGGTGCGCGTACATCTTTTCGAATGCTGCAAGCGAGGTTGCACGCCCGCGCTGCCACAGGTCCATGAGTGCACCATCCTTGCCCTCATAGAGGGCCGAGTTGAGCGCATCGATCTCTGCTTTAGCCGCAGGATCGTCTTCGTAGGCGTGCGAGCCCTCGACATAGGCCGCGCCGATCTCGTTCGCAGACGAGGGCTCGGTGACACCCGCCTTCTTGAGCGCCCAGATCGCCTTCGCGACATGCGGACCGACGTCGCCACCATAGTTCGCGCGGACGACGTGTGCGCCCTCGCTCTCGGTGAGCCGCGCAACCGCCTCGCCGATCACGTTGCCCATGAGGTGGCCGATGTGCATCGGCTTGAACGGGTTCGGGTCGGTGTACTCGACCATCACGCGTTCTCCTTCATTCACAGACCCCTTTCCCCATTCACTACCCTTCGCATCCGCCTCAGCGACCGCGAACATGACCGCCTCTCGCGCGAGCGTGACGTTGACGAAGCCCTTCGCAACCTCCACCTTCTCGGCTTCGCTCCCGAGCGCGCTGCGCAATTTTTCTGCATACGCTGTAGCATTTGCGCCGCCGAAAACCGCATAGTCGCCGAATGCGGCGAGCGGCCGTCGCACGGTCGCTGTCGGATCCCCTATCGCCTTCCGTATCCGCTCTTCCATAAGGCGGAGTATAGCAGAAACGTACGCATAAAGAATCGGGCGCGCCGTGTGGCGCGCCCGGAGTATTGTCAGACGACGAATGCGAACTCAGGAACGATCATCCGCTGCGCGAGGATGCATAGGATATCGTGATGCACTTTTCCCGGTGCTTGCGTCGCATCGACGAATTCGACATTCGAGTAGCGACACTTGAGTCCCCCGAACCCCATGCGGACACGAGTGTAGTAGCTCTCATCCCGCACGTCGAAGTGCGTCTTCTCGCGTGTCGCGTCCTTCAGTGCCCGCGCACGCGCTTCGTGCGGCGGCAGATCGAGGACGATATACAGATCCGGCGTGCGCCGGCCTGAACCGCCAAACACGAGCTGGCGAAGGAACGCGAACGCCCCATACAGATCTGTGTGCTCCTCGCCGTAGAGCTGGAACGCGAACGTCGACGAATCGCCGCGATCAGAGAAGACATACTTGCCAGCGTTGAGCGCGGGCACCACGACCTTCTCCACGAGCTCATCGCGCGCCGCCCAGAACAACAGGAACTGCGTGAGCGCAGTCGTCTCGGCCGTGAGCGGGTTGTCGCGGACGAGCTTGCGGATCTGCTCAGCGTATGGCGTCCCACCCGGCTCGCACGTGAACACGGCGCGGTCGCCAAGCTTCTCCTTGAGGAGCGCGATCTGCGTCCCTTTGCCGCAGCCGTCCATACCGTCGAGTACCACGTATTTGCCTGCTTCCATCGTTTTCTCCTCGAATTAGGTTGAACTTCTGACCCGAAGACTACACGTCTGCGTATAAAAAACAAACGCGCGGACAAGTGACTGTCCGCGCGCGAATCCACCCCTCGGTCATGGTTCCTGGTGACGCAGGCCGATGGGGTCGTAGCCGTTCCGCTCGATCCATTTCTGCAGAAACGGCGTCATGAACTGCTCGACTTGAACGTTCCGTTTCCTGAAGTACTCGCTCACCCATTCCTCGCGACCGTACTCCCAGATGTAGTACACGTGCTTGATGCCGCGATTCACCATCTGCTTAGCGCAGGTGTAGCAGGGGTGGAGCGTCACGACCATGCGCACATCTTCGTAGGTCGCCGGGTCCACCGGGCAGTTGCCGATGGCATTCAATTCGGCATGAGAGCCTCTGCAGAGGCCCTTGCCCTCTTGAATGACGCCGTCCACGACGCGTGCGCACCCTTCGATCCGCGGGTCGACATCCCCTTTTGAGGGTCCGTTGTACCCGTCAGAGAGGTGGTACATGCCGTCCTTCACGTAGAAGAGTGACGCGCCCGCTTCGTAGAAGAGACAGGTGCTGCGTTTCGATCTGACGATTGCGACCTGCGCTTCGATCTCAAGCTGACTCGGACGATGGTACGAGCGGTCGAGCTTGTACTGGAACATCTTCTTCACCACATCCGGATTGGTACCGGGAAGCCACAAGAGCGGCTCCTTCGCTTCTGGTGCGTTCATTGCGGTCTCCTGTAAAGTTGCAGCTTGCTCTTTCATATCACGGCTCGATGTAAAAAGAAAGCGGCAGCCGAAGCTGCCGCAAAGCGAACCATACGCGCGTCTCAATCCCGCTGCACGATGTCGTGCAGGCCGCGCTTCACGTCGAAGCGCCCTTGCGCCCGGTCGACGTTGAGCGTCAAGCCGTAAGCACCGTACTTCTCAAGCAGAATATCTGCGATACCGAGTGCAATCTCGTGCAAGGTCGGATGGACGACCGACTGCGCGCGAAGCTCAGTCACATAGGCGAGTGCCGCGAGATCGCCAGTCAAGCGACACGGAACGAGCATCCCCATCGGCAGGAAATACTGCTTTTCGAGATCATTGAGCGCGAGACTGGCTAACGCGTCGAGCTGCTGCTGAACCAGCTTGCCCGCGCCATGTCTCACCGCCTCCGGCAACGATTCCGTGTACCACGGATGCATCCCGAAGTTGCTCGTCAGGAGAGGCATACGTTGGACGACTGACCGCTGACGTTGGATGTCGCGAAACGATCCGAAATCGAGCATGAACTCGAATCGCATCGATCCGCACTCGGCCACCTGCTTCGGCAGCTCTGTCTTTGCTGGCCGATTCCGCAGATTCCACCGATACTCCTTCAGCAGCTCCCTGTCGATACCGTCGTGCGCGAGCATAACCCGAGGCCGGTACCCGTTTCCGTGAAAATAATACTGCTCTTCCATCCACGTGCGGTTGTAGGCCTCGGTCGCTTGATAACGCTTGTGTTCGAACGAGCTCGGATGCGCTTGTTTGAGCGCGTCTTCCAGCGCCGCAGCAACTACCCGCACTTCATAGAGCGGATGGTGGCGTAAGAACGCCATATGATCAGCGGCTTGGCGCAGATTGGTATGCCAGGCGAGATTGGTCGACGCGCCGGCCGGCAAGAACCCGCGCAGGATATCGAAACTCCGCGCATTGATTGCCTTCTCGTACGTCTTTTCATCTTCGTCGGCATTCCTCGGAAATAGTGCGCGCAGATGCGCACGCACCGGCTCTTGCGAGGCGAGATAGAACCCGCGCCACGCCTCGAGAATGGCCCCCGACCCGGACGTGTCGACCGGATTGATGAACGGTTGGTTCGAGAAGTTGATGTAGCGCGTCGACGCCTCCTGACCGGAGTACAGCAGCCAGTCCTGAACCGCTTTTGCGACAAGCATCGAGACACCTTCGATGAAGATCGTCGTCGTGCCGCAGTCGCCGATGGACTTGTGCCCGTAGCCCACGTAGAAGCTCTGCATGAACTTCTCGGCGCCCTTCTCCGCAAGCGATTTCAAGTGCTCGCGAACGCCACCGACTGACCGCGAATGCAATGCTTGAAGCATCGCCTCAGCCTCGGGCGTGATGATGGCGCCAGTGTTCAGCACAAGCACGAGTCCATTATTCGGAAGCGGTATCTCAACGTGCTGCAAAGCCAATATCCTTGTGTCCACAATGTTCCTCCACGAGTTGTTTGGAACTGTTACCCGGGCAAACTCTACGCGCCAGAATGCCTAAAAGCAAACCGGCGCGACTTGCGCCGCGCCGGTCCGCTATTTTTCAAAATCTACTTCACCTCAATGCCCATCGAGCGGGCCGTGCCGGCGATCGTGCGCGCGGCAGCCTCCTTGGAGGCGGCGTTCATGTCCGGATGCTTCTCCTCGACGATCGCCTCGATCTGCGCCGAGGTAATCGTGCCCGCCTTCTGCGTACCCGCCTTGCCCGAGCCCTTCTCGAGACCGATCGCCTTCAAGATAAGGCGGCTGGCCGGCGGATTCTTCATCACGAAGGTGAACGTGCGGTCATCGTAGACCGAGAGCTCGATCGGGATGATAGAGCCGCGCTTGTCCTGCGTCGCCGCATTGAACTGCGTGACGAACTGGCCGATGTTCACGCCGGCCGGGCCGAGCGCGGTGCCGACAGGCGGCGCCGGCGTCGCTGCGCCGCCGGGGATCTGCAATTTAATCTTCTTTACGACTGTAGCCATAGTTGTGTGACTTTACCTCAGAGCTTGCGCACCTGCAAGAAATCGAGCTCGACCGGCGTCTCGCGGCCGAACATCGAGACCATGACCTTCACCTTGCCGCGCTCCTCGTCGATGTCGCCCACCTTGCCCTCCAAGTCCTTGAACGGGCCGTCGGCGATCACGACCGGGTCGTCCTTCACGAGGTCGATCTTGTGCTTGGGCGCCTCGGCGGTCATCCGCTTCATGAGCGAGTCGACCTCGGCCTGCTCCATCGGGACCGGCGTGTTGCCCGAACCCACGAAGCCCGTCACCCTTGGAGTGTTGCGGACCACGAACCACGAGTCATCGTCCACGATCATGCGGACGAGGATGTAGCCGGGGTAGATCTTCTCCTCCTCGACGATGCGCTTGCCGCCCTTCACACGGATCTTCTTCTCGGTCGGCACGACGACGTCGAAGATCTTGTTCTCCATGCCGAGCGACTCGATGCGCTGCTTCAGGTTGCGCTCGACGGCGTTCTCGTAGCCGGCATATGTGTGGATCGTGTACCACCGCGCGTCCGTCTTGTCCGGCGCCGTCTGGTCCGTGATCTCTTTGCGCGCGGCCGGCGCGATATCCGCCATCCCGATCTCTTCGGGTAGATTCTCCATCTCTCCGCTGTGTACGTTCATCTCGTCCATGGTGAAGAAGTTAGGCGCCTGCGAAGCGGCTCACCACGATTCCGAATGCGTAGTCGAGCACGCCGACCAATACCGCGATCGCGATCGCGATGAAGATGACGACGAGCGTGTGCGCGACCGCCGTGCGCGGCGTCGGCCACACGATATGGGCGAACTCTTCGCGGACATGCTTCAGGTAGGTGAAGGGTGAGGTCATGGGGGGCCGTTACTAAATAAAAAAGCCCTGCGGGCCTTTGACTCGCTCAGTATAGCACCGTGCCCATAAACGTCAAACGCCTTAAAAAATAGAGCCCGCCGAGGCAGGCTCTATTGGGAACAGAGTTCGCGCGAGATCAACCGATCGCGCCGAGGATTTGTTTCGTTCGCGTGATCTCCGCGCACCGTGTGCGAGTTGCGGTGTGATGCTCGCGCAATTCACTCGTGAGTTCATCACGGATGCAGCCGAGGAACCAATCCTGATCCCAAAGACGCCACTCGCCGTTCACAATGATGTCTCTGTACCAGTTGAAAACATGAACCGGCACGGCGCTGCTCCAGGGCTTACCTTCCGGCAAGTAGAGCACCGTCAGCCCTTGACTCATCTTGATGGCCCCGTTTTCGCGATGCATCGGCAAATCAAGCAGGAGCAGAGGCAACGGTGCGCGCATCGCAGATAGCATAAAGCGAGCACCAATACCTTCAGTGGACCCCTCTCCTGTGAAGTCTCTTTCTGTGAAGAGGCTCTTCGCGGGATTCTTGCCGGCGAGCCAGCTTCGATCTACCCCGTATCCCGTATGCTGGTAGAAGTCACCCCCGATCAACATATGTCCCGTGACAGGACGTACAGCCTTGGTTGCCATATCGGCACTCCTCTCGTCTATGAATGGATACCCCCGAGAAGAACCATAGCAAACGCTGCATTTTTTTCAATGATTGTAAGTGAGTGTCAATACTGCGTAATGGTTCAATACCTTGGAATCACCCCAAGGCATGGCATACACCACAAACC
>CAYOCH010000010.1:0-25091 GCA_964402535.1 uncultured Candidatus Saccharibacteria bacterium
TCGCGCGCTCGCCCTGCGTCACGTGGATCTCGACCGATGGCTGATTGTCGGCCGCCGTCGAGAAGACCTGCGTGCGCGAGGTCGGGATCGCGGTGTTGCGCTCGACCAGCTTGGTCGCGACGCCGCCCATCGTCTCGATCGCGAGCGAGAGCGGGATCACGTCCACAAGCAGGATATCCTTCACGTCGCCCTGGAGGATGCCGGCCTGGATCGCCGCACCTACAGCGACCACCTCGTCGGGGTTCACCGACATGTTCGGCTTCTTGCCGAAGAACTTCTCGACCTCCTGCTGAAGCTTGGGCATGCGGGTCTGGCCGCCGACGAGGATCACCTCGTGGATGTCGCCGATCTTGAAGGGCGATGCGTCCATCGCGCGCTTGGTGATCGCCATCGCGCGCTCGATAAACTCGGCCGAGAGCTCCTCGAGCTTGGCGCGGGTCATCTTGATCAGCAGGTGGCGGGGGCCCGATGCGTCAGAGGTGAGGAAGGGGATATTGATCTCTGTCTCCATCGCGCTTGAGAGCTCGATCTTGGCCTTCTCTGCTGCCTCGTCGAGGCGCTGGCGCGCAAGCGGGTCCTGGAGCACGTCGATACCGCTCTCCTTCTTAAACTCCTCGGCGAGCCAGCCGATGATCTTTTGGTCGATGTCCTTGCCGCCCAGGTGCGCGTCGCCGTCGGTCGACTTGACCTCGATCACGTCGTCGCCCACTTCAAGCACCGAGATGTCGAACGTACCGCCGCCGAAGTCGAAGACCGCGATCTTCTCCTCCTTCTTCTTATTGAATCCGTACGCGAGCGCAGCCGCGGTCGGCTCGTTGATGATGCGCTTGACCTCGAGGCCGGCGATCTGACCGGCGGCCTTGGTCGCCGAGCGCTGATCGTCGTTGAAGTAGGCGGGCACCGTGATCACCGCCTCGGTAATCTTCTCGCCCAAGCGCGCCTCGGCGTCGGCCTTAAGCCTGCCCAGGATCATCGCCGAGACCTCCTCGGGGCGATACCACTTGTCGTTCATCTTGACCTCGATGCCGCCGTTGTCGGCCTTGCGCATCTCGAAGGGGACGGCCGCCTTATCCTTCTGCACGGCCGGCTCGTCAAAGGAGTGGCCGATGAAGCGCTTGATCTGGAAGATGGTGTTGAGCGGGTTCGTCACCGACTGGCGGCGCGCGAGAATGCCGACCGTGCGCTCGCCGGTCTTGCCGACGGCGACGATCGAGGGAGTGGTGCGGGCGCCCTCGGCGTTCTCAAGGACGCGCGGCTCGCCGCCCTCGACGATCGCCATCGCAGAGTTGGTGGTGCCCAAATCAATACCCAAAATCTTCGCCATATGCCGGTTAATTAATTATTCTTAAAATGCCCGACGCGCACTTTAGCTGGTCGGATGATGGTTGTGCCCACCTTCCAGCCTTTTTCTAATACTACCGTAATCGTATCGTCGCTTTCAAGCGAATCGACCGCATCCTGGCCGAACGCTTCGTGGAGCGCGGGGTCAAACTTCTCCCCTTGCTGCCCCACCGCCTCGAGTCCGAGCGAGGCAAAGGCGCTCTCGAGCTGCTTGGCGATCGCCATAAAGCCCTCACGCAACTCGTCCGTGCCCTGCCTGCCGGCAGGCAGGTCTTTTGCCCGCTCAAGCGCATCAAATGCCGGCAAGAGCGTCTCGACGGCCCTCACCTTCCCCTTTAACTCCGACGCTTTAGCGTCGGTCTCGAGCCGCTTCAAGAGATTCACATAGTCAGCCTTGGCGCGCTGCCAGCCGTCCATATATTCCTGCTTATCCTTCCGGCATGCAGCTAACTCCTCGCGCATCTTGGCGATCTTAGCCCCTGCAGCCGCAGGCAGGTCTGCCTCAATGTCTCCCTCCTCCGTCTCCGGCTCAATTACGTTCTCCGGATCGATATCATCTCCCTTCCACTCAATCATGCGCCTACTATGCCTGACGATACACGTTCAGTCAAAAACTACTTATCGTAGTCAGCCAATGTTCTTACCTTATTCCACAAAGGGGTCGTGCTTGGCAGAGTGATACTGTCAAGCTGTTTATTTATCTCGTTAGTGATAGCTTGCGGCGCATAATTCATAGAATTAGCATACAGAATCTGAATTGTTCTCAGGCTATCAGAGTAATTCTGAACTGTCATAGCTGGGTTTTCATACGCCAATTTGGCGCCGATTTGCTCGTATTGACGAGCGCGTTCTCCGGTCGAAATCCAAAAAAACTCATGCTGCTTTTCGAAATATCTTTCTAGGAGAATACATTTTTTGAAGTACTCATCGAGTTGTTGATATTCATCCGTATTAAAGTCTTCTATAAATAAGTGAGAATAATTATCCCAAGCTCTATTCGGGATGAGCTTAATTATGTTTGTTTGAGGATATATAAAGACTGCATCCGTTCGATGCGTAAGACGGTAATCAATGAGTTTCTTGATTTCGCTTTCCGATTCCTTAAGCTCGAGAAAAAGAATCCGAGCAGCGCTATTTTTAGTGTCGTGTTTTTGATAAAGATAAAGAAAGATCGCAAAACTGCCGACCACAAACGTTGTTGCCGCAAAAAAGAACGTCGAGTTAGTAAAATACGGGTGAAAGAAATAGCCCCATAAACCGAAGCCCACGTACACTAGTATGCCGATAAACGGCCAATATGGAGCCATTCTCTTCATGAACATTAAGTATACAACAGCAGGTGGAAATGCAAGACATTGACGTCTGCATCTTGAAAGGTCGTTATTGTAAGGCCCGGTCAATCGTATATTTGCAGACAGACCAAACAGACCACACCGACTCACACCACTCGCGGATGGCGGCGTCGCGGGTGGGGCCAGCGGGAGCAGCGAGGACGTCGGTCACGCGCATGGTGCCGGTCATGTCGGGAGCCTCTAGATGCGGCCACTCCTTGCGGCGCTTGGCGAGCTCCATGTGGGCGAGCTGCACCTGGCGGCCGGTGTAGCCCTTCTCCAGCATCAAGTAGAGCCCGATGAGGGCGAACCAGGTCGTGGTCGGCTTCTCGTTCTCTGCCGCGTGCTGCGCCGCGTAGGCGTCGACCACATGCTGGTGGATGAACTCCTGGTGCATCTTGGCGTGCTCGAGAGTGTAGAGCGTCAGTTCTTGATATGCCTCCTCCTCCGTCATTCCCATGTTCTGTCACAATTTACGAAGGTCAGACTCTCGTAAACAAGAACAGCCCGCGGGAGCAAACTGCTCCTGCGGGCTGGCTATTCAGGCTTCCTTTCGGGCTTCACCCATATCTGATCAATCAGGCCGAACTCGAGCGCCTCGCTCGCTGACATGTCGGCATCCTTCTCGCATGCGGCACGTATCTCGGCCTCGGTCTTCTTGGTGCGGGCCATCAAGATCTCATAGAGCTCCTTCTGGTCGCGCCACATCGACTTGCGCAGCTCGTCGAGCTTTGTCGGGTTGTCAAGCGTGTCGAGCGAGACCGTGTGGGTGTTGATGTGGTGGATGAGCACCGACGCATGCGGCATCGAGACGCGCATATCGCAGGCCTGCAAGATGACGGTGCCCATCGAACGCGCATAGGCGTAGACGACGCCGACCTTTTTGCCCTGGTAGCGGTTGATCGCGTCGTAGATGTCGAGGCCCGCACGCACGCTGCCGCCGCTCGAGAAGATACGGATCTCGATATCAGGCGAACCGCGCCCCTCGAGCATCGCAAGACACTTGTAGACGTGGTGCACCATGTCGCCGTTCACTTCGCCGCGGATCAGCATGACCCCTCTCGCGAGGAGCGGCATGATGACCGCATCAGACGAGCTTTCGTTCTTCATTCACGTTCTCCTTTGATCAGAAATGGGTTGAAATTTGCTGCCGGAATGATTGTAACACATGCGTTACGTGTCGTCAAAAACAAACCCCGCCGGAGCGGGGTCTGGAGTGGGACAGAGGTACAGGGCTGGATCACATCTGCGCGAGGATGCGCTCTGCCGGCGTCTCGCCGTTCGGTCCGCAGACGCCCGCCACGATCGCCGGCAAGCCGTCCTCTATCACGTAGAGCAACGGATCGCGCAGCCATTCGTCGAAGACGACGTCCGGATGCCTCTCCGGATCGACCGCACGTCCCTTCCTGAGATACCAGATGGTGCTCACTAGGTCTGCGTGCGGCGGGATGCGCTCCAATCGTATGGTCCGGCCGAACGTGAATGGGCTGATCTCCTTGTCGTCGCCGACAACCGGCTCGCCGTGCGCCGTGAGAAGCAGCGTGCGCGTCTCAAGCAGCTTGATGAGCGTGCGACGGACTTGCCACTCGCGATAAATCTCGCACGCGTACGCAGCGATCCTGTGTAAGGCGATGCCGGCATGCGCGCCAGGTCTCATGGACGGTCGAGACGGACGCTGTCGTCGGATAGTCGCCACGATGAACGCCGCGCACGACGGCCGTCGTGTGTGATGCACTTTCCGGGCCATATGCCCTCCTCTTGTGTGTTGAACATGAGCACAAGGCTCACCCGACGCAGTTATAACACAAAAAGGGTGTCGACACAATTAAAAAGACCGCCCGTCGACCGTCTGGTCGCGGGCGGGTCGTCCGAAGGCGGACTATCGCTAAGGAGCTCATAGAGCCAGTCGAGGCGCTGCCGATCGTAGACGCCGTGCTGATCGTTCTCGAGCAGGTACCAGTATGCGTCGATCATCGCGAAGACGAGGCCGCGCGCATAGTCGCTCTGGCTCACGTGCTGGAAGGGCCGTGCCTGCGCCCACGCTTCGAACCGCTTCTCTGCGCGGCAGTAGTCGGCGAATGAGCGGTTGCACCGGCGCGAGATATCCCAGGCCTTCTCGGCTGCAGAACGCGCGTGACGGTCGTAGGCGAGGATCGCGATACCCGCGGACATGAGCAGGATGAAGAAGATGATGAACATAGCGTCCTCACTGCAACACGGCTGCGTGCGGGCGCTGCGCGATGAGACGCGAGGCAAATATCTCCATCGGCATCTCGTACATCATCGCCCACAGGTGGAGCGCGAAGCAGATGCTCTCATCCTCCGTCAATCCGCCCATCTGCGCGCCGACCGACGCGGTGAGCAGGTTCGCATACGTCTCTTGCGAGACCGCGCTGCGCACCTGTACCGTGAGCTCGTTCATCTTCACGAGCGACATGCTGCCCATCTTCTCGCGGGCGCACAGGCCGCACGCCGACTTGAAGAAGTATTGCTGCCGCCCGTCTTCGCCCACCGCAGACTCCTTCACCGGGAAGAAGATGTGCGGCGTGCTGTGCGTCGCGCAGTACCACTTCTCCGCGATGAGGCAGCGCAGGCACATCACGACGCGCACCGGAGGCTGATCCTTCTTCACCTTGAAGTGCAGATCGAGGCACACGACCCCGATCGTCCCGCCGCAGTTCGTGCAGACTGCCCCTCCAGCTTCGTTTGACACGATCACCTCCCACTGTTATTGACCCGCCACATGATTGCACAGGTGCGGGGGCAACGCAAAACCGCCCGCCAGGGCGGTTTTGCGGGAGTCGGCGCTTAGCGCTTAGACCACTGCTTGGCCTTGCGGGCCTTCACGAGGCCCGGCTTCTTGCGCTCCTTGGCGCGCGGGTCGCGGGAGAGGAACCCGGCTGCCTTCAGCGCTTTGCGCGTGTTCGGCTCTGCCGAGGTAATCGCGCGAGAGACGGCGTGGCGCACCGCGTCTGCCTGTGCGGCGATGCCGCCGCCCTCGACGTGCGCGGTGACCGCGTAGGTCTCGGCGCTCTCGGCGACCTTGAACGCCTCGAGCGGGATGAGTGCGCGCTCTTCAGTCTTGAAATAGTCCTTCGGGCTCTTGCCGTTGACCGTCAAGCTCTGCTTCGCGGCCTTGGCGAGTCGGACGCTCGCGATCGCGGTCTTGCGGCGCCCGACGGCGGTGATGTAGGTGGTTGCCATACTGTTATGCCTTAACGACGAGATTCTTCATCCGCGGCGCACGCAGCTTGTTGCGCGGGATCATCCCGTCAACCGTCTTGCGCACGACCTCCTCGATCCCCTTCTTGGCGATCATCTCCTCCATGGTCATCTTGTAGAGGCCGTCAGGGTAGCCCGAGTAGCGCGTGTAGATGGTGCCCTTGGTGCGGCGCTCAGAGAGGTGGAGCTTCGACGCGTTCTCGACGACGACCGTGATCGGCGCAGCGAGATGCTTCACGAAGTGGACGCTCTTCTTGCCGAGGAGCGCCGCGGCAGCCTCGCTCGCCACGCGGCCGAGCGTGCGGTCTGTCGCGTCGATGGTATAGGTCGTCTGCTGTGCTTTTGCGGTCGTCATGGATGAGCTATGAATACTAGACAAATGCGATGTACGCAAGCTTGCGCGCGTCGTTACTGCCGCGCTCGGCACGCTTCACGATGCGGGTGTAGCCGCCCTTGCGGTCTGCGTAGCGCGGGCCGATCGTGCCGAAGAGCTTGGCAACGGCCTCGTCATCGCCGATCTTGGCCTTGGTCAAGCGGCGGCTCGCGAGCGTATTCTTCTTCGCGTAGGTGACGAGCCGCTCGATGTACGGGCGGAGCGCCTTGGCCTTAGCCTCGGTCGTCGAGATGCGCTCCTCGAGGACGAGCGAGCGAGCAAGGGAGCGGATCAGCGCATGGCGCTGACCGGTCTTGCGATGGAACGTCTGTGCTTTCTTCGTGAATGCCATGGTATTAATCTGCCTTCAGCGTGAGTCCGTGACCGGCGAGCGCCTGTGCGATCTCCTCGACCGCCTTCTCGCCGATGCCGTCGAGCTCGAGCAGTGCCGAGGCCGACTTGCGCGTGAGGCCGGCAGCGCTCTTGATGCCCGCTGCCTCGAGCGAGCCCGTGACGCGTGCCGAGAGGCCGAGGTCCGCGACCTTGATCTTAGACGCCTCAGACGAAGCGGACTGCGCAGCCGCCTCCTCGCTCTCAGCGACCGACTCGCTCTCCTGGAAGCCGATCACCGCGCGAAGCTGGTGGATCATCGTCTCGATCGAGCGCTCGAGCGCCTCGCGCGGTGTGATCGTGCCGTTCGTCTCGATCAGGATGCGCAGACGGTTGAAGTCCGTGCGGTCGCCGACGCGCATGTTGTCCACCTCGTAGTTCACGCGGCGGATCGGGGTGAAGGTCGCGTCGAGCGCGATCGTGCCGATGTCGACCTTCTCCTTGGTGAGAACCTCGCGCGGGACGTAGCCCAAGCCGCGCTCGATCGTCGCCTCGAGCTCGAGGTTCGCCTTGCCAGAGAGCTCAGCGATGTGCTGATCGAGGTTCATGATCTCAACCTGGCTCGGGAGCTTGAAGTCCTTGGCCGTGATCTCGCCCGAGCCCTTGGCCGTGAGCGCGATCGTCTGCGGCTCGTCGCCGTGGAGGACGAAGTGGACGCGCTTCAAGTTAAGCAGGATCTCCATGACCGTCTCGCGGACGCCCTCGATCGTGGCGAACTCGTGCGCGACGCCCTCGATCTTGACCTGCGTCACCGCCGCGCCCGGGAGCGAGGAGAGGATGATGCGGCGAAGCGAGTTGCCGAGCGTGTGACCGTAGCCCGGATAGAGCGAGTCGATCTCATAAACGCCCTGCATATCCTCTTCGGACACGATACGAGGCTTGGACGGAAGCGTGATGTGGTATTCCATAACTCAATCGTAATTACCAATTATTAAATTAACGCGTGTAGATCGAGAGCACAGCGACCAAGTCGCCCGCCGGATCCGCAGAGGCCGCAGTCGGGCGCTCGACGAGCGAGCCCTCCATCGACTTCGCGTTCCACGCGAGCCAGGACGGGAGCGGACGCTCAGCGAACCGCTCGGCGAAGCCGACCAAGGCGCCGTGCCCCTTCGAGCCCTCGCGCACCGAGATCGTGTCTCCGACCTTTAAGAGGTGCGACGGGACGCGGATCTTCTTGCCGCCCACGCAGACGTGGCCGTGTGCGACCATCTGGCGCGCAGCGCGGCGCGTCGAGGCGAGCCCGAGGCGCCAGACGACGTTGTCGAGGCGCATCTCGAGGAGCTCGTGGAGCTTGTCCTTGGGCGCGACCGCGTGCGATTTGAGCGCCGTGCGGACGTAGTTGACGAACTGGCGCTCCGCGAGGCCGTAGGTGACGCGCACCTTCTGCTTCTCGAGCATCTGCTTGCCGTACTCGCTCTGGCGGCCGCGTCCGCGACGCTTGTTCTTAGCCGAGCGCTCTGCCGAGATAGCGAACTTCTGCGTCTGCGCCTTCTCGAAGACGGTCGCGCCGAGGCGCTTCGCGATCTTGTATCGTGGTCCGGTTTTCATAATGCAGGTATTAGATGCGACGCGGCTTCGGCGGGCGCGGGCCGTTGTGCGGCACCGGCGTCACGTCCTTGATCGAGCGGATCTGCACGCCCTTGCCCGAGAACGCGCGCAAGACCGACTCGCGGCCGGCGCCCACGCCGCGGATAACGACCGACGCCTCCTTGAGGCCGATCATCATGCCCTTCTCGCCGAGGAACTCGCCCACCTTGGCGGCCGCATACGGCGTCGACTTGCGCGCTCCAGAGAAGCCGAGCGCGCCGGCAGACGACGAGACGATCGCGTTGCCCTTGTCGTCCGTGAGGACAGCCTTGGTGTTGTTGAAGGTCGCCTCGATGTGGAGGACGCCCTTCTCGAGGTGACGCTTGGTCGCTTTGGACAGTGCGCGCTCCTTCCGGCCTGCATCGAGACCCCTGCCGCTCTTCTTGATGATTCGCTTCTTTCCCATAGTAAATAGTCGTGATTACAGAAATTACGTCTTCTCGAGCGTACGGCGACCAGAGGTCATCGTCTTGCGCGTGTTGCCGCGGCGCGTGCGCGAGTTCGTCTTGGTGCGCTGGCCGCGCACGGGGAGCCCGCGGCTGTGACGGTCGCCACGATACGACTTGATGTCCTTCAAGCGCTTGATGTTCTGACCGATCTCGCGGCGGAGCTCACCCTCAATCGTGTAGGCCTCGGCGAGCGAGCGGATCTTCTGCTCCTCCTCAGAGGTGAGGTCGCTGCCCTTCTTGGTCGCCGGGACCTTGGCGGTCGCGAGGATGTCGAGCGCACGCGACGGCCCGATACCATAGATCAAAGGCAGCGAGTATGCGAGCTGCTTGTTATCGGGGATCGTGACGCCGGCGATACGCATGTTAAATGTTTAAAGATTTAAATATGTAAATGTAGCGGACTAGCCCTGACGTGCCTTACGGCGGGGGTTCTTCTTGTTGATGCGATAGAGCCGCCCGCCACGACGGACGAGCTGGTCACCGGTCTGCTGAACTTTGATCGACGCACGGACTTTCATCGTAAAAAGTTGTTTCGGTTACGTTAATCGGCGCACGATCCGCGCACGGCCGCCATAGGGGTCGAGGATCATCTCGACCTGGTCGCCCATCAGCACGCGGATCCGGTGCAGACGCATCTTGCCTGCAAGATAGGCGAGCACCAGCTCCCCTTCTCCCCCCTCCGTTTTCGACGGAAGACGAACACGAAAAAGCGAGTTCGGCAATACCTCTTCGACGGTCCCTACCGCCGTTGATTGATTCTCTTCGCCGTCACTCATCTTGTTCGTTGCAGTACCTCGTTAATCTAGCAGGTGCCGCTAAAATCGTCAAATACGGCCTAGGGATTAGCCACGGTCACCGTGATCGAGGCGGGATCCTGGGGGAAGGTCTGGCGCCAGAAGGGGCGCAAAATGATCACGGCGCGCTTCACCTCCGGGTAGTTGGTGAGGGCGACCTCGGCGGCCGAGCGGGTCTTGCCGCTCACGGCTGAGGAGATGCGGGTCGGATCTACCGTGTAGATAAGCGACGCTGTGCCCGAGAGCGAGAAGCTGAAGGAGCTGTCAGTAGGGTCCGGCATGCCGCTCGTCGGCGTGAGGGTCACCTTGCTCCCCGAGGCGAGCGTGACCGGCTCGCCCTGGTAGCCGAGGCCGGAGACCGAGGTGGCGATCGCCTTGGCGAGCGCCGCGTTCGGGAAGACGATCGCCGTGATCGTCCCCTGCTCCTTAACGTCGACCATGCCGGTCGTCGAGGAGGGCGCCGACTCGAGCGCGTCAAAGGTCGTGGTCGCCGCACCGTTGAGGAGCGTGTAGCCCGAGGGGATCTGAGCCTGGATACTCGAGGCGAGGTCGGAGGCGAGCGCAGAAGAGAGCGCGCCGCGCGCCTGACTCTCGACCGCGCCGTCTATGACCGGCACGGTGCCCGAGGCGCCACCCGACATCTGCCCCGAAGAGCGCGCGGTCACCAGAGTAGCGAGCGGCGTACCCGCGAAGCCCGGGATCGTGAAGGAGGTCGGGCCGACATTATAGTCGCCCCCCGGCTTGTCGGCGTAGGCCTTGGCGGTCGCCGTGCCCGGCTTCGCGCTTGTGCCGCCCGGGATCGTGACCGCCGTGCGGATACGGTAGACCAGGCCGCCCGAGGTCTGGAAGCGCGTGTTGGCGATCAGCTTCTGCGCCTTGGGCTGCGCGTTCATGATCGTGATCGTGCCCGACGCATACGAGCTCACGGTCTTGCTGCCGCTCCCCTTCACGCTTTGCGTCGCGATCTTCTGCGCGGTGACGATCTCGTAGGGCAGGTCGCCGGCGCTCTTGGTCGCCGAGAACGAGCTCTGCACCGCCGCCGAGACGGTGTTCGGCGTCACGTCAACGCTCGCCGTCGAGAAGTAGATGAGCGCGCCGACCGAGACGATGATCACCGCCGCTGTGGCGATGAGTGTCGCGTAGGGGAACTTGGCGCGCTCGTGGTGCTCAGAGTGACGCGAGCCGTCTGACTCATGACGGCGAGAGGGCGGGGTGATGTCGTTGAGTGTGCGCATATGGGAAAAGTATACCACCCGCCCGATCCCCGCCCCCTACTAATCTTCAGACAGCCGCGCTTCGTAGAAGAGCGCCATAAGCAAGAGGAGCAGGTCGGGCGCGGCGGTCGTGAGCTGCCGCACGCGGCCGGCGAGGTGGCTCGCTAAGACCGACACGATCTTGGGAGGATCGTCAGAGAGCCAGATGTTCGCAAGGTTCGCGGCGTCGAGCATCGTTCGCAGGTCGGCTGCCTCCTGTTCGCGCGCGAGCATGAAGATGTTGCGCGGCAAGGGATAGTGCTTCGCAAGCGCAGTGAGTTCGCTTCGCACACCCTCGACCCACTTGGCTGCAGAGCGCACGTGCGTCGGCGGGATCTCGGCGATCGAGACGAGGAGACCTTTGCGGATAAGTGCCACCGAGGCGAGCGGACTCGTCGCATCGAGCAAGAGCGCATCGCGCTCATGCGGGAATGCGAGCTCGAGCGCCTGGTAGCGCAGCGAGTTGCCGGCGATCGGCACGACCGCCTTGGTGTGATAGGCGGCGGCGAGCGTCTCAACCACCTTGCTCGCCACCTTCTCGGTCAGATGCGAGGTGAGCACGATGACTGACGCGCGTCTCACCCTCTTGCCGAAGGGCTCGCGCGTCTCGTAGCCGTTTAGGATCGTGCCGATGATGCTCTCGTCGACGAGCATCTGACCCTCGGCCGCAGGCGTCGTGCCCTTCAGCTTCTCTGCGATGAGGCTGTGAGTAAAGACGAAGGGCGTCTCCTGCTCGAAATGCTCGGTGCGAATGCTCGTCTCTTGCCACGGCGCGTCGATCGACACATAGACTGTGTCGACGCTGCCGCTCCCGGAGAAGCGGGCGAGCGCGGGAGCGCCCTCGCGGATAAGTGTGTCGCAGAGGAGCGCGAGCGCGCGGAGCATCGCGCTCGCAAGCGCCTCGCCGCGGCGCGTCTCGATCGGCAGACGGCGCGTGTAGACGATCGTCGGCAGCTCGCCGGCGGTGTAACAGACGTATGCGCCGGCGACAGAGCCGGTCCCGATGTCGATGAGTACGACTGACTTCCCTTTTCGTGCAGCGCCGAAAAGATCAGAGAACCTCATTCAGTTATTGTAACACTGCTTTGATGCGGCGGACGCCGGCTGATGAGGCTTCTTCTTTCAAAATCTTGAATCGCTTGCCGCCTTCGCCGAGTTCGCTCGTATTCGATACGTGCGGACCGCCGCAGAACTCGATCGAGAAAGCGTGATCGAGCGGGCCGACCGAGTAGACCGAGACGACGTCAGGATAGGTTGCGCCGAACTCGTGCTCGGCACCGAGCTTCTCAGCCTCCTCCTTCTTCATATCCGTGCGGATGACAGGCAGCGCAGCGGCGATCTGCTCATTCACGATGCGTTCTACTTCAGCCTTCTGCTCATCCGTCATCTTGGCTCCATAATTGAAATCGATGCGCAGGCGCTCACTCGTGATGTTGGAGCCGCGCTGGTGCACCTCGCTTCCGAGCACCATCTGGAGCGCCTTGAGCAAGAGATGGTGCGCCGTGTGGTAGCGCACGGTCTGCTCGGCGTGATCGGCGAGCCCGCCAGCGAACTTCTGCGCGGCGCCGGCACGCGACTCTTCTTGATGCTTCTTCATCTTCGCGCGCACGGCGTCCATGTCGATCGCGATGCCGGCATCCTTCGCCATCTCGGCCGTGAGCTCAATCGGGAATCCGTAGGTCGTAATGAGCGTGAACGCATCAATTTCATTACCCATCTTCGCAAACTCTTTAAGTCCCTTTTCGAGCGTCTTGCGGAACTGCGCCTCCTCCTTCTGCAATTCATCTGCGATGCGCGAGGCATTCGCAGCGATGAACGGATACTGAGCAGCGTACGCGGCGCCGTACCCTTCTGCGACCTGCGCGAGCACCGCCTCTTTGATCTCGAGCTTGTCTGCTTCGCGGATCGAGCGGCGGATGAGCCGCCGGAGCACGTAGCCCTGCTCGCTGTTGCCGGGAGCGATGCCGGTCGCGAGCATCACAGATGCCGCGCGCATGTGGTCGAGAATGATGCGGAACGAACGTGTCGTCGCGGTGTCTTGGCCGTAACGCTTGCCTGAGCGCTGCTCGATCACTGCACGCGCTGCGTCGAACACATCGACCAAGAAGACGTCCGGGTCGTGCCGCGTGGCGGCCGTGAGCCGCTCGAGCCCGCCGCCGAAGTCGACGTTGCGCTTGGGCAGCTCGACGAACGAGCCGTCAGCCTGCTTGATGTACTGCATGAAGACGGAGTTGCCGATCTCGACGAAGCGGCCGCAGTCGCAGTTCACATGACACTCTTTGCCGAAGCGCGTGTCGTGCGGCAAGCCGAAGTCGTAGAACACCTCGGAGTCTGGCCCGCCCGGCTCGCCCGCCGGCATCTTGGCCGGTACGCCCGAGCGGCTCCACCAATTCTTCTTGGCGCCATAGGCGAAGATGCGGCCGCCCTGCATCCCCTCTTCGTACCCGCGCTCCTCTGTGCCGAGGCGCACGAGCTCGGCCGAGATGCCCTTTGCCGAGAAGAGGCCCTTCCATATCTCCACCGCCTCGGTGTCGAGCCCCATGCCGGTCGACTCGTCGCCGTCAAAGACGGTCACATAGAGCTTGCTCGCATCGAGCCCGAGACCATGCTCTGCGTCAGTCAAGAATTCAAACACCCACGGTAGCTGCTCTTTCTTAAAGTAGTCGCCGAGCGACCAGTTGCCGAGCATCTCAAAGAATGTCGTGTGACGGTTGTCGCCCACCTCCTCGATGTCCTCCGCGCGGAAGGATGTCTGCGAGTCGACGAGCCGTGCGCCCTGCGGATGCGGCTGCCCGAGGAGATACGGCACCAAGGGTTGCATCCCGCTACTCGTGAAGAGCGTCGACGGGTCGTTCTCAGGCACGATCGGCGCCGACGGGATCACTGCGTGCCCCCGTGCGGCGAAGAAATCCAGGTATCGCTTGCGCACCTCGTTAACGGTCATGAGAAAAAAGATAGCACGCGACTATCGCTTATCGAAGGTGCCCGCTGCGGCGAGAGAGAGTTTGTCGAGCTTCACGAGCTCCGCCGCCGCCTTGATCTCAGCGAGCGACACGGCGTTCACGAGATCGGGATACTCGCTCACGTAGGAGAGGCCGCGGCCGTCGGCGACGGTCTGGTGCAGCATGCGCGAGAGCCCGCGCGTCGTCGAGAGCCCCACGAGATACGAACCGGCGATCTCCTCCTTCTTCTGCGCGAGCGCTTTGCTCGTCAGGCCGTTCGCAAAGAACGCGTGCAGCTCTCGCCGAAGCGCCGCGACGCTCTCTGCGTACCGCGCTGGCGAGAAGGTCGCCCACACGCGCAGATAGCCGTCGGCACCGTCGCCCATGCCGCCCAGATTCGAGTACACGCCATAGGTCAGCCCGTCGCGCTCGCGGATCGTCTGCATGAGGTGCGAAGCGAATCCTCCCCCGAGCATCTCCGAGACGACGCTCATCGGCAGGTAGGCTTGGTCGAGCTTGTGGAGCGGGAGCGCGATCCCGAGCATGACATCGATATTCGCCTTATCGTTGATGCGTATGAGCGATTCTTGCGCGCGCTGCACCTTCTCGTTAGCGCGTTTGTCGAGCGGCGGCTGCCCATCGCTCGAGAGAGCGTTGAAGGCGCGCTGCGCTGCCTTGTGCGCGACAGCCGGGTCGATATCGCCCGAGAGCGCGACGATGAGCCCCTTTCGCCCGAACGAATGACCGAATGCCGCGATCTCGCGTGCGGTCGCGCGCTTCGTGTCCGTCTCGATCTCGTCGAGCGTCCGCGCGTGATTGACATGCTTCTCGTCGAACAACATGCGCGAGAGCTCGATGCTCGCGCGAGTGCGAGTGTTAGCTGCGAGCTCGCGAATCTGGCCGATCGAGCGCGTCTTCTCAGACTCGACCTCAGCCGCCGCGTATCTTGATGTGCCGAGGCACTCGGCTACCGTGTCGAGCACGAACGGGACGTCGTCCGGCAAGCATTGCGTCGAGAAGTACGTCCGGTCGCCGTCCGAGCTCCACGCGAGCGTGATGCCGCGGAGCGCGAGCGCCTCGCGGAGCGTCTCCTTCGTGTGGCGCGTGGTGCCCGCATCGAGAAGCTCGGCTGCTAACGATGCGGCAGCCATGCGATCATGCGGCAAGTGATTCGGTCCGCCAAGGACGCTACCCTCGATCGACACGATATCCTTCGCCCGCGTCCGCGCGACGACCAGTGAGCCGCCGCCCGCGAGCTCGAATGATTCTGCGCCGTAGGCTTGCTTGGTCATCGTGATTTCGCGTTACGCTTCTTCGCCGCCTGCGGCTGCGCGACAAACCAGCCGACCGTGCTCTGATCGTCGTGCAGATACCGTGCGGCAACCGCCTTCACCTGTGCCGCCGTCACCGCCTCGATACGCTTCGGGAAGGTGACAAAGTGCGTCCAGTCGCCGCACGCGATGTACTCGTTGAGCGCCGAGAGGAGCGCATACGGTCCGTCGCGCTGTACCGCCAAATAAGTGCGCAGCGAGCGCTTCGCCTGCTTCAGCTCCGCTGCAGTCACGCCATGCGAGGCGATCTTTTCATACTCCTTCTTCACCGTCGCCTCGATCGCATCGTGCGCGACACCTGGCGCGAGCGTAACATAGGAGATGAGGAGCGACGGGTCGCGGAACGAGTAGCAGAACGTATTGGCGTCGGTCGCCTTGGCCGAATCGACGAGCGCGCGGTAGAGGCGGCTCGTCTTGGCGTCGGCGAGGATGAGCGAGAGCAGCAAGAGCGCGGTCATGTCGTCGTGCGCGGAGGCTGGTATCTTGTGCGCGATGCCGAGGATGTGGGCGGCGCCGGTGCGCTTCACGATCGCGCGGCGCTCCCCTTCCTGCTTCGGCTCCTCGGTATACATCGCCGGGTACGGCTGCGGATTCTTCGAGTGGCGGCCGAACTCCTTATTGATGAGCGCCAACGCCTCATCGCTGTCAAAATCGCCCACGATCGTCACGGTCGCGTTATCCGGCCAATAAAAATCGTCATAAAAACGCTGCAATCGCTCGATCGGCACCTGCTCGATGTCGCTCCGCCACCCGATCGTCGAGTGGTGGTAGGGGTGTGCCTGATACGCGAGCGCCCAGATCTGCTTGTCGAGCGCCTCAATAGGACTGTTCTCGCCGCGCTCGAACTCGTTGCGGACGACCGGCATCTCTGATTGTCGATCGGTCTCTCGGATGCGCGCGGTGCGCATGCGGTCAGCCTCAAGCGCGATAGCGGCTGGGAGATGCTGACTGGGCACGACCTCGTAGTAGTTCGTGCGGTCGTTCCAGGTGGTCGCGTTCACAAGCGCGCCCTTAGTCTCGAGCAGATCCCAGACCGTCTTCTTGTTCTCTTTGTTGAAATGCTCCGAGCCTTTGAACATGAGGTGCTCGAGCAAATGCGTAGCACCGGTATAGCCGATCGCCTCGTTGCGGCTGCCGACGTGATAGGTCACCATGCAGCCCGCGACCGGGAGCGCAGCGTCGGGCGCGAGGAGGATCTGGAGTCCGTTCTTGTCGAGACGGTATTCATGAATCCCGCCGAGCGTTCGCACGAACGTCGCGCCGTGCTTCTTCTTAGCCGCTTTTTGCCGCGTCGCCATAGAGCCGTATGGTACCAAATCGACACGCAAAGCGCATTTAGAGCCAATCTATCGGCGCTTCGCCGTGTTTGATGAGATAGTCGTCCGCCTTGCTGAAATGCTTGCATCCGAAGAAGCCCGAGGCCGCGGAGAAAGGCGACGGATGCGGAGCCTCGAGCACGAGATGCTTCGAGCGATCGATATGCGCGCCCTTGGCCTTCGCGTAGTTGCCCCAGAGCATGAAGACGAGATGCTCGCGCTCGTCTGAGAGCGCCTTGATAGCAGCGTCTGTAAACTGCTCCCAGCCCTGCTCTTGATGCGAGCCAGCCTGGTGTGCACGTACGGTGAGGGTCGCATTCAGGAGCAAGACGCCCTGCTCTGCCCAACGCGTCAGGTCGCCACTCGTATGCACGAGCGGCTTGCCGAGATCGCTCTCGATCTCCTTGAACATATTCATGAGCGATGGCGGCACGCGAGTTCCCTCGTCGACGGCGAATGCGAGCCCGTTCGCCTGCCGGTCGCCATGATACGGATCCTGGCCGAGGATCACGACCTTCACCTTCTCAAACGGGCATAAGTCGAACGCGCGGAATATGTTCTTCGGATGCGGGAACACCTTCTCGCCTTGGTACTCCTTCTTTATGAAATCGGTCAACTCACTGAAGTACGGCTGCTCAAATTCTTGCGCCAAATGCTTCTTCCACGACGCGTCGATCTTCACTTCCATTGCTAGCGCTTCTTCTTGCGATTTAGTGCTCGCCGAGCCGCTCGGTTTCCAGTTCTCAGTATTTCATCCTCACGTGCACGAGGAACAAAATCAATTTCACCGGCCGACGGTATGCAGAATGAAAGCGTCGTTCCACCATTCGCATTAGAATTCGTGACTGCAAAGTCACCCATACCGATGACATCCATGCCGATTAGCACTTCACACTCTGCTAGTACTCCCTCGGTAACACGCACTCCACCTATGACGACTCCATTCGGCAGCGCGACATTAACCAGATATTCATTCGTAAGGCTTTTGCCTTGGGCATGAAAGACTTCCGTTACGCCTATCGGTTTCAATCCCAGCGATTCAGCTACAGATTTTGTGATGACTGTTCCTGTAGCGCCTGTATCCCATACAGCGACGCACGGCCGAACGTTAGGCTTGGTTTTCTGTATTTCTTCCTGGGAGAGTGGGAAGAAGATGCCGACTTCTGTTTTTAGTACGCGCACTCTCCCTGCATAACGAGTCGTGAATGCTCGTTGCAGGTGCATACTCTGATTTTAGTGAACCAACACACGCGACTGGAATGTTTGAGTATACCCTTCGGTTCCCGGAAGGCACCGTTGGATGAGAAAAGTCCCAAGTGCGCGCTCTTTCTGTGCACTTTGATACGCCTCCATCTCACTATCATACGCGCCAATAACCTTCTCGTCCGCAATGACGATGAATTTACCTTGATACTGAGCTACCAGCTCATCCTGATGTTGCCTATAATATTCGAACTCCTTCTTAAGTGCGCTATCAACCATATCGAGATCAGTATATCATAATGCTCCTTCCTGTTCGAGCAAGCGTCGCTTCGCCCGCTCGCCGCCGCGGTTATAGTCGCCGATCTTGCCGTCGGCTCGGACGACGCGGTGACATGGCACCGTCGGGTCGAAGTTGTTGCGCATCACCGTGCCCACCGCGCGTGCCGCGCCCGGGTGCCCCACCGCGCGCGCTACCTCGCCGTAGGTGCGCGTCTCGCCGCGCGGTATCTGCCGTACCGCCTCCCGCACCCGCTCCGCAAACGTCATGCCTCTCATGCCCGCAGATTACGCCTTTTTCTTGTTCTTGGTATGAAGTTCGAGCAGTATCTTGCCCGCGTTCTCGCGATACGTGCAGTACTCGCACGGCCCGCCGCCGAACGAGGTGCCTACCGCAGGAATATCGTCGCTCATCAGGGTCGCCTTGAGCTCGTAGAGCGCCGGCTCGACCCACGTGTCGCTGCCGGTGTACGGGATGAGTGCGACGTCGAACTCGAGCTTGCCGTCGAACGCCTTCGCGTCTGAGTTGCCGTTCTCGTAGACAAAATAACCGGTCGGCGAGACTGTGTGGCCGTTCCTGCGGAAGAGCCATTGATAGATCTCCATCTGCCGCTTGTACGCGTCGTAGAGATCGTCCTCAGACGAGGGGCCGACCTTCTTGCTCGTCGCCTTGTAGTCGACGATGATCAGCTCCCCTGCCGGGTTCACCCACACATCGTCGACGCCGCCCCGCAAGAGGATATTCGTCGGCTCGTGCAGGTACGCGATGCCTCGCCGCAGCGCGTCGCGCCACTCGTCCATGCGCTCGTCGTTCAAGGGTATTGCGTCGAGCCCATACTTTTCGAGCAAAGGGTGCGTACTGCCCGCCGCGCGATGGATGTCGAACTCGCGCTTCAAGAGCTCGTCGACCGCATTGTTCAGAGAGAAGGCCGGCATCGACGGCCGCTTCACGCCGAGGCGCATGTCGAGATACGCGCAGCGCGGGCACTCGGTAAAGAGGTCGAGCTTGCTGCGACTCACCTTGTAGGGCTCTGTCGCTGATGGGTCGAACTGACCGTAGCCGTTCCGCTTCCCTGTTGCGCGCGCCATATTATTTCGTCGAGAAATACGAGACCACGCGCGAGCCCGTGTCGAAATCGACGTACACGCTGTTCATCGCAGGGTCGAACGCGCCGGCGTTGTCGTCGCGGTAGAGCTGCACGGCGTAGGTACGGCCGGGCTCGGTCGCGCGCAAGAGCGGGATCGTCACGTTCGTCTTCGGCCCCCCGACGCGGATCGCGCCGAGCACGTTGCCTAAGTCGCCGCCGACCATCTCGCGCACGGCGACCCAGACACCAGGCGGCGGCACCGTGACCGACTCGATCTGCGCCGAATCGCCTGCCGCCTGATCTTCCACCGAGATCGCGCCGCTCGAGGTGAGGAGGCTCTCTGTCGTCGTCGCTTGCCGCGAGTACGTGCCGCTAAAGGGCAGGATCGCTGAGACGTCGCTCCCCAAGAACCAGACGCCCGCAAGCAGGACGCCGAACATCGTGCCGAGGATGAAGGAGTTCGGGGAGAAGGTCTTCATGGTCACACACTACCATGCGCCACAGCTGGGAGATCGAGAAGAGCGTCAGCCTCGGCGATGAGGCTCCCGACCTCGTTCGGCGAGAGGTGGAGCGGGTCGAGGACACGCCGGTCGCGCACGATCTCGTCTACCGCGATCACGCTGTTCTCCATAAGCAGGTTCTTCTCCGCGCGCGAGAGGCTCGTGAGCGCCGTAACCGGGTAGACGCGCGCCCGCGTCATCCGCATGAAGAGGCTGTCGTTCGCCGGATAGCCCCAGCCGAGGAGCTCGACGCCGGCGCACGAGGCGTAGGCGATCGCCTCGGAGGTGAACTTGGTGTTGGTGATGAGGATGCCGCGGTCGATCGGACAATCGCGCTTCGACGGATCGCAGGCGAAGATGTCCTCGAAACGGCTCTTCACGTAGAGCGCGACCTTGAGGTCGGTCTTGTAGCCCGGGTCATTGTGATATTTCAGTTCAGCCGCGAGGTGCTCATTCTGCCCCGGGTGGGACGCATAAAAGTCGACCTCGTGCGAAACGCACTTACCACGGATAAATTTGCGCGTCTCCACGTTCCACCCCTCCGCGCGGTAGAGATGCCCGATAAAATCTTCAAACGGATGGCCGGTGGGACCCAGCTCAAGCAGCGCGCGACGAAGCGCGTAGCGGGCGGCGATCGGCCGCGCTTCCCTGCGCAGCATCGCGAATGCGCGCGCGTAGATCTCTTTAGAGGTCATGCCGGCCACAACGGTCTCGGTGATCGCCTCCGCGATCCGGTGCGCCGTGTGGACGCCAGCGCCCGCGCGCTCGAGCGAGAGGACGAGCCGCGTCGGGTCGAAGATCTCGCTCGATCCATCTGCCTTACTGATGATCGGCAAGGTCGTCATTGTTCGGTCGTGCTCGCCTCCTGGCCGTTCACCGTCGCGCCGATCGGCAGGTTCGCCGGAGCGACCATCGTCGTCTGAAATGTCTCCTTCGTCGGCACCTCGAGACAGATGCCGGGCTGGTCAGCGAGCGTGACGCGAACCAGGATGCTCTCTGTCGTGCTCGCCTCGCCCTCGAGCACCGCGTCTGCCGTGACGCTCGAGCACGCGTCGCTCGCCAGTACCGAACCGGTGATGGTGTGCACGCCCTTCTTGTAGACGTCGTGAAGCGTCACGGCCGGGACGCTCACGGTCGCGAGCGCAGCCTTCTGCTCCTGCGGTACGTCGCGCGTGTGCGGGACAGAGAGCACGAAGCCGAGCACGACGATGAGCGCGATAATCGCTGCCGCGATCCAGAGCCGCGTATGATTCATCACGCTATGATACCCCATTAGACTCCGGGCAGTCTAACGTGGCAAGACAGCTAAGTGATTAGCGCTCCGCCTACAAGATCGCGACCTCGGTAAAAAACGATGGATTGCCCGGGCACCGGCGGCTCGGCGAGCGCGCCACTCGGGATAAAGCGATCACCCACGACGCGGCCGGCGACGCGCTCTCCGCGATAGCGGAGCTGCGCCGCATCGGCAAGCGATACATCCTCGAGCCGGTTCGCATCGGTGAACGGGATCGATGTGGCGATGACAGCTCGAGAATCGGAGAGCTCAAGAGTCCCCCGCTCGACATCTTTGCCGATAACGTACTTACCGTCCACCTTCTGCCCTATCGTGTGGAGTATCGCCGGATTGTCTCCGAATTCAGCACGCAGGAACTCCTCAACCGAGACGCTGCCCAAGAAGCAGACGCCCTGGCTGTCCCGTTTCTCTGCGACCGGCAGGTTGAAGCGCTTCGCGAGCGCACGCACTTTGTCTTTCTGCATATCACCCACAGGGAATACGGTTGACTCGAGCACCTCCTTCTGCACCGCCCAGAGAAAATAGCTCTGATCTTTCTCTCCCGAGCGATAATGGCCGGTGGCGATCGCGTCGGCGCCCTGCGCCTTCGCATAGCGATAAAACGCGCCGAACTTGACCTCACGGTTGCACATCACGTCCGGATTCGGCGTCCGGCCGGCACGGTACTCTGCGAGCAGGTAGTCGATCACGTGCTTCTTGTACTCGGCGCTCGCATCGAGCGTGCTGAACGGGATCTTGAGCCGCGCCGCGACCCGCATAGCATCGCGCCGCTCTGCCGCCCAGGTGCAAGGCATCCCCAGCGGATACCAGCCCCTGATGAAGACGCCGGTCACCTGCGCACCAGCGCGCACGAGCAATGCCGCAGAGACGGCGCTATCAACGCCTCCGGAGAGACCGACGAACACCTTCTCCCCTTTCACCTCCTGCATGCGCGCATGCTACTGCAAATAGCGTCGTTCGTTAACCTGGTGTGCCGCATAGGTAGTAGCGTAGTGCATCTGCCCGTCCTTGCCGGTAAGGTAATAGAGATAGTCGCTCTTCGTCGGATGCACGACCGCATCAAGCGAGTCGAGGCCTGGGTTGTCGATGGGGCCGGGCGGCAGGCCCTTGTGCGTGTACGTGTTGTAGAGCGAATCGATTGTGAGATCAGCGTAAGAGGGCGAGTAGGTATCGCGTCCCTTGATGTAGCCGAACACCGCGTCCACCTGGAGCGGCATCCCTTTGGCGAGCCGATTCTCGAGGATGCCAGCGACCATATGCTTCGCCTCGATCGAGCGCGCCTCCTTCTCGACAAGCGAGGCGAGGATCACCGTGTCAGAGAGCGAGCGGCCGGAGGCTGCAATGTCGGCAGTAAGCTGTGCCGTCTTCGAATTGAAATTGTCGCGCATCGCCCTCACGATCGCTGCGGCATCGGTCGATTGCGGGAAGAGGTAGGTGTCCGGGAACAAGTATCCCTCATAGGGCTGCGCTTCTTCCGTAAAGGCATCGGCAGAGATATCCGGTAGCGCGTCCGCGACCTGCGCCGCCATATCGCGCACGGTCGCGCCCTCGACGAACGTGAGCCGCGTCGGCGGGAAGCCGGAGACGCCCGCGACGAGCCGGCCGGCGACCGTGAAGAGATCCTGCGGCGAGGAGAAGAGGTAGGCTCCTGAACGGACGTTCGTGCTCTGTCCGAGCGCGCGCAGGAGCGCGCGCAGCGCGAGCGGATGCTTGATCACGCGATCGGCAGCGAGCTGCGCGGCGACTGCGGGTGCCGAGGAGCCGCGCGCGATCGTGACGATGCTGCCCGACGGGAAGTCGGCGGGAGCTGCAAAGAGCGCCTGATAGCCGCCGATCGCGATCATGACGAGTGCGAAGGCAAACCCCCAACGGGCATAGCGAAGGAAGAAGTCCATGCGCCTAGACCGGCAGATTCGCCGGCGCCTCGCCTGTCGCCGACTGGATCCGGCCGAGCCCCGGCGTCTCGACCGCACGGGACGGGACGTGAAAGATCGTCGCGAGCTCCTCGGTGCTCATCACCATCGCCTTATCCATCATCACGCCGTAGCCGAACGGGTCATAGAAGAACTGGCGGCGGCGATACGCCATCACGAGCTCGCGGCGATACTCGTCCTTGAGCTTGTCGACGCCGATCTCCCATGGATAGTCGTCGAAGTCCATCATCCACGCGGTCGCGCGGATGCCGTTCCACCCCTCGGTGTTGAAGGGCTTGAAGAGCGTGATCAGGTGCGTGATCGAGATCGGCGTGAAGTGCTCCGGCTTCGCGAGATAGATCGCCCGGCCGCCGACGTCGAAGCCGAGCTTTGAGGTGTTGCGCTCGATCGCCGCCATCCGCTCCATCTGCCCTTTTGTCGGGTTCGGGAAGCCGGGCATCTCCTTGCCGGTCGTCGCATCGACGTAGGTCTCTCGCGTCTTCTTGCGGATGTCGGCGACGAGCGCTTCACCCTTAGCTCGCCAGTCCTTGAACTCAGTGCCCTTATATTTCTCGCCCTTGTGCGCGCGGATGATGAGCTGGAGCCAGACGTTCTCTCCCTTGCCCAGTGAGCCCATGAACTCGATGATGTGCGCGAGCGGATCGACCTGCTCAGGCTCCTTCTGCACCTTGTCGAGTCCGTACTCGACATAGGTCTTGATGGGGAGCGGATCGTCGCCGGTGTGGACGTAATCGCAGCCCCAGATTCCCCACTCCTCCGGAGTCGCGGTGATCATCCGCGAATAGTCCGGCGCCTCGGCTATCTGCACGCCCGGATACTGCGCATAGAGCTGCGACTCGATCATGCGGCGGAAGTTGACCCGCGTCCAGATGAAGAAATGCACCTGCCCCTCGAACGAGGCCATCTCGAGGGAGAAGTTTGCGCGGACGCCGCCGTTCATCCAGCGCGCCCACCAGGTCGACTCTCCGCCCGTCTGATGGATCGTGGAGAGGAAGGCTTCCATCGCGAGCGGCGTCTTGACCAGGTTACGCGGCGGCTTCACCTCGAGCAGGACGTACTTCTGCTTCGCGATGAACTCGCTACGCTTCAGCACGAGCCACAATGACAGTGCGCCGCCGACTAGCAAGAACGGCAGCCAGATGGGAGAGAGGAAGAGCGCGATCGCAAAGGCGGTCGCGACGACGCGCGGCATGAACACCGCCGAGACAAGGAGGAGTGAGGAACCGGCGATGAAGATCGGCCACGGTTTGAACCGGATGCCGAAGTTGCTCGTGATACTGCCGAAGAATTCCTCAACCTCGTGAAGGAACGGAAGCATGTGCGTAGAAGTATAACAAACGCGGCGCCCCTCTGGCGCCGCGACTGTGGCTTAGACCGCCGCGTAGCGGCCGTCCTTCATCCGCTTGAAATAGCGCGGATCGTTCAAGTTCACGAGGATGGTGTTGTCCTTCACGAAACGGGCGCGCTTCACCTTGGAGATGATCTCGTCCTTCTTCATCGGGCCGTGCTCAGCGAGCGCCTCGCGGATCACGTCGCGCACGACACCCGGCTTGTAGCCCCACTCGGTGAGCGCGTAGAGGCCGCGGCCGACGAGCACGAAGCGCGGATCCTTGATGAGCTCGTTGTGGGTGGTCGCGATGTGCGCCTTCTTGGAGAAGAGGTTGCTGATCGTCTTCGCGACGTCAGAGAAGTGCATCGGCTCGCCGTGACGCTTGATCGCGAGATACGCGTAGTCGCGGATGCCCTTGATCTTGATCGCCGGCGCGCTCAGGCGGCCCCACTCTGAGAGCGGATTGCTGCCGATGTGCTTCGAGAGCGAGAGCCAGCGCTTCATCACCTCCTCGTTCTTGTAGGCGTCGTTCACGCCCTTCAATTCGTCGAGGAAGCGGTCAAGCAGCTCTGCCTCGGTCAGCACCTCGTCGTCAGAGAGCGAGGAGTAGAGCTTAGAGAGCGCCTCGTGGATCGCCTTGGCGGTGCCGTGGTCGATGTGCCAGCGCGCGAGGAAGTCGTTCGTCTCGCGCTCGCGGAAGAAGGAGGAGTCAAGCACGAGGAAGAAGCGGAATCGGTTGCGGCTCTTCTCGTCCTTGCCGAGGGCGGCGAGGAGCGTGTCCTCAGGGACAATCGCACCGAGCGAGTCGATGAACTGCGCGATCTCCTCGAACGCAGAGGCAGCCTCCTTGAAGGCCTTGCTGGCGCGGATAGCGTCCAGGCCGGCAGCCTCGATCTGGCGGACGCGCTCGCGGGTGATGTTGGAGCGGTCGCCGATCGCCTCAAGCGTCTCGCGCTCGGCGCTTACGCCGAGGCCGAAGCGACGGACGAGGACGTCGCGGGCGCGCTCAGGCGCAGCCGCGAGGAGCTTCTTCACGAGTGCGGCGCTATCAAATGAAAACGAGGCCGCCGATGCCGTCTTGTGTGCGCCCCGCTTCGTCGATGCCTTAGCCATGTGGTCTAATTTATAGCAAATACC
>CAYOCH010000011.1:0-18299 GCA_964402535.1 uncultured Candidatus Saccharibacteria bacterium
CGATCGGCGCGCGGTCGGAGAGGAATCGGCGGCCGTAGCGCAGCATTTTGGGCTGGTACCTCTTCATGAGTACACCGAACGCCTGCTCGTTCTTTCTCTGGACGAGCTCGGCCAATTCTTCGTCTGCGAGAGCTTGGAGCTCGTCCATGTACATAGTATACTCGCCTCGGCGGGGCTGAAATATCGGGCCCACTGCATCGTATAAATCACAGGGCCTATTTCAGAGGAGCAATTATGGACACACCCAACCATCATGGACATCCCGAATTGTGGTTTCGGCCGAGTCCGACAATGCCTTTCGCAGTTCTTTCAAAATGCATCGGCGAAGAGGAAATGACGACAACGTTGCGGCTCGGGAAGCGCGACGGATCGCATCCGAAAGGATATATTCCCGGTACGATCGCGACAGTGCGCGTGTTCGACGACGAGCGGCGCGAGCAGCTCTCGAAGAAAGTGCAGATCCAACGGGTAGTGAGCAAGCGGCTCGCCGACCTCGAGCACAGCGAACTTACGAGTATCTGTAACGGGTCAGGAGTCTCTCAAGTCCAGCAAGACCTGTCGTTCTTCGAAGGAAGACCCGTGGCTTCAGATGAGACCGTCAGTCTCGTGGAGTTCACGTATCTCAACTAAGGAGTCATCATGAACATCACCGCGCTACTTCAGAAGGGAACGTTGCGGGTCGCATCGCTTCCTCCCGCGAATCGGCGGGTCGAGGAAGGGGACGCCCCGTACACGGTGCCGCTTCTTGCCGAGGATTATCCGGCGAAGACTGCGGCGATGTGGAATGCGATGTATGAACGCCTGCGTGTGCCGGATCGGAATATGATGGTCATCGCGAACCCGATAGATCTCCCTGAGATCATGCAGGCGTTCCGCGACGATCCTCGCTACCGTGGTGGCGGCGCAGGCGTCGGCTTCAAGGAAGCGGTCGTCCAATATCTTGATGAAGTGACGCCGCTCGCGAAAGCGATGGGTGCGGTCAATATCATCAAGAAAGAAGACGGTCGGCTCATCGGCGATAACACAGACGGCGCCGGCTACGCGAGCAGCCTCGAAGAGCTGTTCTTGGCTCGAGGTGGATCGCTTCGCGGCGCTCATATCCTCGTTCTCGGAGCTGGCGGTTCTGGCCGAGCAATCTCATTCGCGCTTGCGGATAAGGGGGCGCAGCTCAGCATCCTCAACAGGACGAAAGAGAAGGCAGAGGAGCTCGCTGGGATGCTGAACCACTATTTCGCATCCGACATTGCGTTCGGTGGCGGAAGGGGAGAGTTGTCGTCGTTATTCGGCACGGCGGACGCTGTGGTGTCGGTTATAGACGACGCGGCATCGCCGCTCGATGCGTATTCGACAATCGGCGATATGACCTTGCCGATCACGCAGGCGTCTGTCGAACAGAACCGGGTCTCTGCAGAGGAATTGTTGCGGCACGCGAAGCGATCGCTCATCGTGTCCGATATTCGTATCCGCAAGGGACCGACGGCAATGCTCGCGCAGGCCGCGTCGCTCGGCTTCAAAACGCTCGATGGCATCCCGATGGTGGTGAACCAAGGCGTCGACGCATTCTGGTGGCTCTACCAGAACATTCTTGTCGCCAAGGGCATAACGAAAAAAGATGTAGCGCAGATCATGCACACCGCTGCCTGGGCGTAAGTGTACCTAGGCAATGAACGGTCGGCCACGAGCCGACCGTTTTTTATTGCGCTGAGACGAGGTTCGTCGGGCTGCCTTCCGCGAAGCTCGTGATGTTGCCGATCGTCGTCTCGAGGATGCGCTCGACCGCCTCGGTCGTGTTGAAGGCCGCGTGCGGCGTGACGATGACGCGCGGATGGTTGATGAGGTAGTGGTTCTCGAGCGTGGTCTTCAGCACCTCGGCGTTCGGGTGCGGTGCGGTGAGGAGCGCTGCTTCCTCGGAGAGTTCTCCCTCCTCCTCAAGCACGTCAAGCGCCGCGCCGGCGAGCGTCCCGTCCTTCAAGGCCTCGACGAGAGCATCTGTCTCGACGATAGCGCCGCGCGAGGTGTTGATGAGATAGGAGCCCTTCTTCATCGTGACGATGTTCTCTTTGTTGATGAGATGGTGCGTGTGCGGGTTGTAGGGCACATGGAGCGAGACGATGTCCGCCTGTGCAAGCAGCTCTGGGAGCGTCGTGTAGGTGAAATTGAGCTCGGCGGCGCGCGCAGGATCCTGGCGCGTCTCGTAGCCGAGCACCTTCATGTCGAAGCCGTTCGCCATCCGTATCATGTGCGAGCCGATATGGCCGCAGCCGACGATGCCGATCGTCTTGCCGGAGAGGTCGAAGCCGCGGAGCCCCTGCGGCGAGAAGACGCCGTCGCGCACGCGCTCGTCCGCGTCGATGATCCGGCGCGAGAGCGCGAGGAGGAGGCCGAAGGCGAACTCGGCGACGGTGTTCTCGCCGTAGGAGGGGACGTTCGCGACCGCGATGCCGCGCGCGCTCGCAGCCGCGAGGTCGATGTGGTCGAAGCCGGTCGAGCGCGTCGCGATGAGCTTAAGGGCAGGGAAGCGCGCCATGTCCGCTTCAACAATCGGCGACTCGATGAACGTGCAGAGGACGTCTGCCTCCGGATCCGTGAGGTCAGGGTATGCAGAGAATGCGCCGGGGTGGAAGGCGATGTCCGTACCCGGCAGCTTCTCTTTGACGAACGCCTCCTCCCACTCTTCTCCCGCAAAATAATGAATCTTCATGTGCGTATATTAGCGTGTCTGCGCCTCCTGTTCTATCTCGAGGAGCCGCTCGTATTTCTCGAGCCGTTCCTTCTGTCCCAAGCCGCCGGCCTTGATGCCGTGCGCGCCGATCGCATAGGAGAAGTCGGCGATGAACGTGTCGTCGGTCTCGCCCGAGCGATGCGACGCGATCGCGGCGAAGCCGTGCGCATAGGTCGCGCGGACGGCGGCGAGCGCTTCTCGCACCGTGCCGATCTGGTTCGGCTTCACGAGGACGGCGTTGATCGCCTTTGCAGCTGCAGCGGTCTCGATGCGCGACGGGTTCGTGACCGTGAAGTCGTCTCCGACGATGCGTACGTTCGCGCCGATCGCGGCGGTGAGTCGCGCGAAGTCGTCGGTGTCGTCCTCATGGAACGGGTCTTCGATCGAATGAATCGGATACGTTGCCGCGATACTACTATATATAGCAGTAAGTTCAGCAGCCGAATACGTTTTCCCGAGGAGGTGATACGCGCCGTCCTCGTAAAGCTCGCTCGCTGCGGCATCGATCGCGATCGACGTTCCCGGGAACTCCCGCACAAGGTCTGCGAGGATCTCGAGTGGCTCTTCAAGCGTGGAGAATGTCGGCGCGTAGCCGCCTTCGTCGCCCATCGGCACAGAGCCCAGCCGTCCGCCGAGCTCCGCGAATGCAGCGCGTGCGGTCGCCATCGCGGTGCTCGTCGCGCCCTCGACGACCAGGATGTACTCCTGGAAGGGGAGCTTGAAGTCGGCATGCACGCCGCCGTTCATCACGTTCACGTAGAGCCGCGGCGCGGCTGGCGCGGTGTCGGCACGTTCGCTGATCGCTCTCCATAGCGGGAGACCGCGCTCTTGCGCGAACAGACGTGCGGCTGCGATCGAGACGGCCAAGAGCGCATTTGCGCCAAGCCGCGACTTATCACTCGTGCCGTCCTGCGCGATGAGCGCTTCGTCTATCTCGTCTGCCGTCGCAAAATCTTTGCCGATGAGCGCGTGTGCGATCTCATCGTTCACGTTCGTTACCGCCTGTGCGACGCCGCCGTCAGCGTCGCGCAATTCTTTCGCCTCGTGGCTGCCGGTACTCTTACCAGAGGGGACAGAGGCTGTCGCGGAGAGAGAACCGGCCGCGAGCGTCACCTCGACCGTCGGTTTGCCGCGCGTGTCGGTGATGGAGCGGGCGGTGAGCGAGTCGATGCGCATGGCTAGAGCTTCTCCTCGATCTCGGCGACGTGCTCGATCGTCTTGATCACGGAGTCCGGGTTGAGCGACATGCTCTCGATGCCTTCTTTCACCAAGAATGCTGCGAAATCAGGCAAGTCAGACGGACCCTGGCCGCAGATGCCGAGGTACTTCTTGCGCGTGCGGCACTTGCGGATGATGGTCGAGATGAGGGCGCGGACGGCTTCGTCGTTCTCGTTGCCGATATGCGTCACGATGCCGGAGTCGCGGTCGAGGCCGAGCGTGAGCTGCGTGAGGTCGTTGCTGCCGATCGACATGCCGTCGAAGAGGTCGAGGAACTCTTCGGCGAGGAGCACGTTGCTTGGTATTTCGCACATCATGTAGACCGGCGTCGTCTTCTGCTTCGCTTTTGCGATCGATTTCGCCACGAGGCCGTTCTTGGCCATGATGTGGAGCACCTGCTCCGCCTCAGCCGTCGTGCGGCAGAAGGGGATCATCGGGATCACGTTCGTGAGCCCCATGTCCGTGCGCACCTTAGAGAGAGCGCGGCACTCGAGCTCGAAGGCCGCCTTGAACTTGGGGTCGTAGTAGCGCGAGGCGCCGCGCCAGCCGATCATCGGATTCTCCTCTTTCGGCTCATAGGCATCGCCGCCGAGCAAGGTCGAGTATTCGTTCGTCTTGAAGTCGGAGAACCGGACGATCACCGGCCGCGGCGAGAAGGCCGCGGCGATCTTGGCGATGCCGTAGGCGAGGTTGTCGACATAGAACTCGACAGGCTTCTCCCAGCCTGCTGACTTCGCGTCGATCGCGCGCTTCACCTGCGGGGCGAGCTTCTTATAATCGAGGATCGCGAGCGGGTGGATGCCGATCGTCGACGCGATGATGAACTCCTCGCGCGCGAGTCCGACACCCTTGACCGGGAGGAACGAGTTCTCAAACGCGATGTCCGGCGAGGCGATGTTGACCATGATCTTCGTCGTCGTCTCGGGGAGCGTCCTGAGCTTGTGCTCGCGCACCGTGACCTTCGCCTTGCCGGCGGTGATGATGCCCGCGCTCCCGGTCGTGTCGACCGTGACGAGCGTGCCGGTCTTGAGCGCCTTCGTCGCGTTCCCCGCGCCGACGACCGCCGGGAGACCGAGCTCGCGCGAGACGATCGCCGCGTGCGAGGTGCGGCCGCCGCGGTCGGTGACGATCGCCGAGGCCATCTTCATGATCGGCTCCCAGTCCGGGTCGGTCATCGTCGTCACGAGGACCTCTCCCTTCTTGAACGAGCCGATCTCGTGCGGCGAGAGGATGACATGCGTCGCGCCGGTCGCGACCTTCGAGCCGACCGAGATGCCGCGGACGAGCTCCTTGCCTTGCTTCGACACCGAATACTCCGTGATCGTGGAGAAGTCGCGCCTGGCCTGCACGGTCTCGGGCCGCGCTTGCACGATGTAGAGCTGGCCGGAGATGCCGTCCTTGGCCCACTCCATGTCCATCGGCGTCCAGGTTTTCGCGCGAGCGGAGTAGTGCTCCTCGATAAGCGCGCCCCAGCGCGCGAGCGTGAGCGCCTCCGCCTCAGAGAGCACGAAGCGCGACTTCTCGGCAGGCGAGGTGTTCACGGTCTTGGTCTGGATGACGCCGGACTTGCCCGTGTCGTAGAGCATCTTCTTGTTCTTCACGCCGAGCGACTTAGCGATGAGCGGATCCGTGACCTTGCCGATATTCGACTTCATCACGAGGTACTCGTCGGGTGTCACGTGCCCCTGGACGATAAGCTCGCCGAGCCCCCAGACGGCGTTGATGAGCACGATGTCGCGAAAGCCGCTCTCGGTGTCGACGGTGAACATGACCCCCGAGGCGCCCTTGTCCGAACGCACCATCTTCTGCACCCCGACCGAGAGCGCGACCTTGGTATGCGCGAAGCCCTTGTCAGCGCGATACGAGATCGCGCGGTCGGTGAAGAGAGAGGACATCGCCCAGATCGTCGCGCGCACCACGTCCTTTGCGCCGCGGATATTCAGATACGTCTCATGTTCGCCGGCGAACGAGGCCCCCGGCAGGTCCTCGGCGGTCGCAGAGGAGCGCACGGCGACATCGGTGTTCTTCCCGTATTGCTTCTCCATCTTCACATAGGCAGCGGCGATCTCTTTCTCGAGGTCGGCGGGCATCGCCGTCTTACGGATCTCGTCGCGCACCGCCTTGCCGCGCTTCGCGAGGTCCTTCAAGTCCTTCGTGTCGAGGCCTTTGAGCGTCTTCGTAATAAAGGCGTCGAGGCCGGTCTCTTTGAGGAAGTAGTAGTAAGCCTCGGCGGTGACGGCGAAGCCCTCGGGCACGCGCACGCCCTTGGGCACTACGTTGCGGATAAGCTCGCCTAAGGAGGCGTTCTTTCCGCCGACCTGCCCGACGTCGTCCATGCTGATATCGCGCATCCAAAGGATATGAGGCTTAGTGTTTGTCATATTGAAATCAAGTCTTAAGGGTAATAATGAGGTCTGAGATGTTCGAACCGGTGTAGCCCGTCGTGAGCGCGTCGCCGGTCGTCTTGAAGAAGTCGAACGAACGGTGCGCCGCGAGATGCTCCTCGATCGCGGCATTCGCCGCGAAGGCGTGCGCGCGGGTCGTCGCGTCCGCGATCGCGCCGGCTACGTCCGTGTTGTCGCGTCCGTCTGAAGCGAAGGGCAACACGAGTTCGTCGCCGGCGACCTCGTTCAAGGCAGCAAGCGCGAGCTCCTGATTGCGGCCGCCGTCGCCGTGAACGCCCGCGAGTGTCACGGTCGTCTCGCCGGCATAGAGAAGCGCGGATTTCGCCGGTGCGCGGCGGAGCGCCTCGACGAGGTCGTGGCCTACCTCACGCGCCTCGCCGGTCAGGTGGTCGCCCTCGACGGTGACCGCGTAGCCGCGGCTCGATGCCTCGCGCTCCATCGCGGCGAGTGCGTCGTCGTTACTGAGCATGAGGCGGGTCGTGGCGCGCGAGAAGATCGCCGGATCTTTCGGCGTCTCGCTGAAGAGCGCGTTGCCGGCGTTGATGCCGTAGTGCGCGAGCACCGCCTCTGCATCCGCGACGGTCGATGTGTCGAGGACGGTCGGGCTTGATGCTATCGTGGCGAGATCGTTTCCTGGCACGTCTGAGACGACGAGCGCGATGACTTCGGCGGGCTGCGCGGCGGCGGCTAGGCCGCCGCCGCGCAGCCGTGAGGTGTGCTTGCGAACGGTATTGATCTCTTGGATCGTCGCGCCGTGGGCAGTCAGCTCGCTCCAGAGCAGGCTTTCGTCGGTACAGGTCATCGGCGCGTCGTGGGCGCAGAGGAGGGTCGAGCCTCCCCCAGAGATGAGCATCAGCACCAAATCGCTCTCCGTGCGTCCTCTGAGGAATTCGAGGATGCGCTTGGATGCCCGCTCGTTCGTCTCGGAGGGCAGCGGATGAGTCCCGATATAGGTCTCGATCTTTGCCGGCGTACGGCCTTCGATAAGGGAGACGTCGAGCGCGACGCCGGAGGTGAGAGAGTCGCCGAGCACCGACTCGGCCGCGAGCGCGGCCGCGAAGGCGCACTTGCCGACGCCGACGAAGTAGATCTGCCGGCCGGCGATCTGGTAGCTCGTGCCGAGCACGGTGAGTGTGTCGCCCGAGAGCGTCACCGACCGCTCGAATGCAGCGCCGACATCGATCGCGGCATAGCCGGCCTCGGCGACAGCGAGGGCGTCGAGGCGAAGTGGAGTTGTCGCGAGCGCCTCGAAATTCTGTATGCGATGAGCCATTCTCTAGAGAGTACCGCGAGAGCGATGCAGTCCCTATGGGAATTACCCACAGGCGGGGATTGCGCGTGACGCGTAATTCGTATTGAATTTATTGACGAAGATGCCGTTTTGCGGCATATTAATGAAGCGTTAATCATCTAATCACAGTCGAGAGACAGTAGGGACCGAAATGGACACGACGTACGACTTTCAGGGCAGGATCCTCATCATCGGGTGCGGCAGCATCGGACAGGGCGTCATCCCGCTCCTCTTACGGCATTTCACCATCACGCCGGACCGTATCACGATCGTTACGGCAGACTCGCGCGGCGAGAATGTCGCGAAAGAGTACGGGATCACATTCATCATCAATCCGCTCAAGACCCACAACTACAAGGACATCCTCGCCGAGCATATCGGCGAGGGCGACTTCCTCTTGAATCTCTCTGTGGACGTCTCGTCGGCGGCGCTGATCGAGTACTGTCAGCGCAACCGGATCCTCTACCTCGACACCTGCGTCGAGCCGTGGGCAGGCACCTATACCGACCCGAAGCTCTCGATTTCGCAGCGCTCGAACTATGCGCTCCGCGAGGAGGCGCTCAAGCTCCGCTCGATCTTCGGGCTCGAGGGGCCGCGCCCGACCGCGATCATCGCGCACGGTGCGAACCCAGGGCTGGTCTCGCACTTCGTGAAGGAGGCGCTCCTCAATATCGCGAAGGATACGGGCGTCGCGGTCCAAGAGATCCCGCAGACGCAGGAGGCGTGGGCCAAGCTCGCCTACGAGCTCGGCATCAAAGTGATCCACATCGCCGAGCGCGACACGCAGGTCTCTGCGACGCCGAAGAAGATCGGCGAGTTCGTGAACACCTGGTCGATCGACGGCTTCCACTCCGAGAGCTGTCAGCCCTCTGAGATGGGGTGGGGCACGCACGAGAAGAAGCTGCCCGCAGACGGCAAGGAGCACGACTTCGGCTGCGGGAGCGCGATCTACCTCGAGCGCCCGAGCTTCCTCACGAAGACGCGCAGCTGGACGCCGACCGCCGGTCCGCAGCTCGGCTGGGTCGTCACGCACCACGAGTCGATCTCGATCTCGGACTACTTCACCTACAAGGACGGCGAGACGATCGTCTATCGCCCGACCGTGCACTACGCGTACCATCCATGCGACGGCGCGGTCCTCTCGCTCGACGAGCTCGAGAGCAACAACGGCATATTGCAAGAGAAGCAGCGTCTTATGGGGAGCGAGATCCTCCCGGGCGGCGTCGACGAGCTCGGCGTCCTCCTCATGGGACACGTGAAGGGCGCGTACTGGTATGGCTCACGCCTCTCGATAGACGCGGCGCGTACGCTCATCTCGCACAACAATGCGACCGGTCTCCAGGTGACGGCGAGCATCATCGGCGCGATGGTCTGGGCGATCGCGAACCCAACGAAGGGCATCGTCGACGCAGACGAGATCGACCATCAGGTGCTCATGAACGTTGCGCGCCCGTACTTGGGCGAGATGGTGGGCGCCTACACCGACTGGACGCCGGTCAAGGGCCGCAACATCCTTTTCCCGGAGAAGCTCGACACGGAGGATTCGTGGCAGTTTGAGAACTTCCGCGTGTCCTAGGCGGGCACGATCCACTCGCGGATCAACTCCTTGAATTCGCTGGTGCGATCTTCGATCCCGATCTCGCGGATGTGGAGGATCGGGTGGCACTCTGGCGTATATTCGTAATGGCAGCGCACCTCGCCATCGTCGAAGATACGCACATGATACTGATATTTGAATCCGACTGCCTTACGCAGGCTCACGAGCTCGCCCTCTTCGCGCCAGGCGATGAAGTGGTTGCCGAAGCCGTGTGCGACGAGGAATGCGATGAAATTGTGCATCGGCAGCCCGCTCTGGAGCGTGCCGAGCAGGTAGTCCTGCCGGCCTTCGTGCCTCACGAGGCCGAGCGCGACCGAGGTGTCGCGCACCGGCTTATGGAACGGCGTATAGAGGCGCCAGAACCAGTATTTCAATCGATCGCGCTTACGGACCGGATAAGCGACGCGCGACCGCGGTAATTTCTTAATCCATTTTTCCACAATAATTCATTATCCTCTCCGCCGGATGCTCGTCGACTTCGCGTCGTTCAGACGCGCGTCGCGGCCGAGGAGCCACAACGGCGCGCTACGAGTATCGGCGGTGAAGTAAGTGGCGAGGATGGACGGTGTAAGGGTATTGGTGGTCATGCGTCTATTCTAGGGCACGTTGGTCAGTGTGATGAGAATAGCTGTGGAGTACCGGTGCGTTACGAGGTAATTCGCGAGATTCCTACTGTATCACTTCATGAAAAAAATCATAATCGTACTCGGGTTCCTTGCCTTATCCTCGCTGTATGTATTCGTAGGGGCGCGCTCGGCGGCGTCCGCGAGCATGTCTAATCCGAAGGCAGCGACCGCATCGGTCGGCGCAGCGGCACTCTCCGCGAAGGACACGCTCGTCGCACAGGTGAATGCGCTCCAGGCTGACATCAAGCAGATGGAAAGCGCTGCGCAGACGGCGGCGGTGCCGCACGCCTCTGCCGCAGCAGCCGAATCTGCACCGAAGGCGACAGCACACGTCGCGTCGGCGCCGAAGCAGACGGTACGCGCGTTGGTCGCTCACGCTGCGGTCGTGACGCCGGCGGCCGCTCCCGTGTCGGTCTCGACCGCGGCTGCCGCGACGAGCGATGCGACGACGACCGCGCCGCAGAACCATTCCCGAGCCGGGCGCTACTTCGATGCATTTGGCGCGCTCCGCAATGCGGACGGTACGCCGGTACCGGCGCCGGTCGGCGCCAAGCAGAGCGCGAACGGGCTGTGGTACAGCAGCACCGGGACGGCGTATGCTGCAGCACCGGACGGGTCATCGTATGACTTGCCGCCAGCAGATACCGCTCCGACGCCGATTGTGACGCCAGCGGCACCCGCTGCGAAACCCGCACCGACGCCCGCAACGCCGGCTCCGACTCCTGCGCCGACACCGACACCGACAACTCACCACGTCGACAACTAACATATGATGAATCACGTTAAACGGCTGCTGCTCCCGCTCGCCTTCATCGGCGTCTCGGTACTCTACACGTTCGCACGCAATCCGGCAGCGGCCATCGCTGGCTTCGAGGAGAACACGACGCAAGGCGCCGGTACGACCGGGGCGGAGGGCGGCGTCGACACGAACTCGCTCTTGGCGCAGATCCAGTCGCTTACCGCGCGCAAGGCGCAGCTCGCGAGCGCAGCTGTCTCGTCGGTCGCGCAGTCGCGCGCGACAAGCGGCAGCACGATGAAGAAGCCTGGAATCAAACCGTCGATCGCGCCGCCGCAGGATGATCCGGCACCGGCACCGGTCAACCTCCCGCCCCCTCCGGCAAACGGCTATAAGGATGGCACCTACACCGGCTCCATCGTCGACGCGACGTACGGCAATGTACAGGTGAAGGCAGTGGTCACGGGCGGCAAACTTGTCGACGTCGCCTTCTTGCAGCACCCGACCACGCCCGCGAATTCGATCGTCGTGAACAACATGGCGATGCCCAAGCTCACGCAAGAGGCGATCGTGGCGAACGGCGCGCAGGTCGCGACCGTCTCGGGAGCAACCTTCACCAGCAATGCGTTCATGCAGTCGCTCGCTGCGGCGCTCTCTGCCGCCGGGTCGACCGCTCCTGCGCCAACGCCCGCGCCCACACCGGCGCCTGAACCGACACCGGTCCTGCCGCCGCCGCCCGTGAACGTGCCGGCAGCTCCGGCAAACGGCTACGCCGACGGCACGTATACCGGCTCCGCCGTCGACGCCGGCTACGGCCCGATCCAGATCCAGGCGACGGTCGCAGGCGGCAAGATCACGAATGTCGTCTTCCTCCAGCACCCGACCTCGCCCGCGAACTCGCTCATCGTGAACAGCATGGCGATGCCGCTCCTCACGCAGGAGGCGATCGCCGCGCAGAGCGCGCAGGTCGCGACCGTCTCGGGCGCGACATTCACGAGCGGCGCATTTCAGCAATCGCTCGCCGCAGCGCTCGCGCAAGCGGGCGGGACCACGCCGCCGTCGGTCGTACAGCTCCCGCCGCCTCCGACGCCGGATCCGGTACCGCCGCCGCCTGTCGTGCCGCCAGCACCTGCCTCCGGCTACACGGACGGAACGTACACGGGCTCGGTCTACCAGGCCGGATCGCGCGGGCCGGTGCAGGTGCAGGCGGTCATCACGGGCGGCAAGATCACGAGCGTCTCGTTCTTGCAACATCCGACCGCTGCGGCGACGTCCGTCTCTATCTTTAACGGCGCGTCGTCGATCCTGATCCAAGAGGCGATCACCGCGCAGAGCGCAAGCGTCGCGACGGTCTCGGGCGCGACGCTCGACAGCAACGCGTTCATGCAGTCGCTCGCCTCTGCGCTCTCGCAGGCCGGCACGGGGCCGTCGACGTCGCCGACACCGACGCCTGCACCGCCACCCGCTACGACACCCCCGCCTCCGACGCGTCATCATAACGACGATAACTAGGACCCGAAACCAGGCAGCGAGGCGTACTATACCTATATGAGGGAAACGCGGCTCATCATGGGAATGCCGATCGAGATCGAGATCGTCGGCGAGGGACCAAAGGTACGAGAAGCGCTTGAGGCTGCATTCACCTATCTCGTCGCAGTCGACACACAGTTCTCAACCTACAAGGACGATAGCGAGATCTCGCGGATCAACCGCGGCGAGATCGCCGAGGCTGACGCGAGCGAGCGGATGAAAGAAGTGTTCGGCATCGCCGAGAAGACGAAGAGGCAGACCCTCGGCTACTTCGACATGCGACGGCCGGACGCGCTTATCGACCCCTCGGGGATCGTGAAGGGGTGGGCGATATTGAATGCGGCAGCGATCATCCGCGAACGCGGCTTCAAGGATTACTTCGTGAACGCGGGTGGCGATATCGCGATGGCGGGGAAGAATGCGAAGGGCGAGGAGTGGAATGTCGGCATCAGGAACCCCTTCAACATCCACGAGATCGTGAAGGTCGTCTACCCGCGCGGCAAGGGGATCGCCACCTCGGGCTCCTATATCCGCGGCGACCATATCTACAACCCGCACGAGCCAGAGAAGAAGGTGAAGGATATCGTGAGCATCACGGTGATCGGCCCAGACGTGCTCGAGGCCGATCGGTTCGCGACCGCCGCCTTCGCGATGGGTAAGGCGGGGATCGGCTTCATCGAGCAACTGCCCGGCTTCGAGGGCTACCAGATCGACGCCGAGGGCATCGCGACGATGACCACCGGTTTCGGGGCGTACACAAGAGCCTCATCCTCATGAAGGAGTGTGGATAACGCCGGGCAGGACTTGATTTCTCTTTCACGCTATGCTATAATTGAGAACTAGGTGTGCGGTAAGGCACCTTGAAATCGTCAATCCTACAGGAGGCAGAAATGTCGCAAGTTCTGAAGGTCGTTGCGTTGCCTGGGAAGGTACTCGGCGCCAATGAGGCACCGATGCTACCTCAGGAGGAAGTCACGTTCGAGAGGATTGAGATGCCATACGTGGTCATCCTGCCTTTCCTGTTCGTCATCGGCCTGTATGTATGGGCGAAGAAGTTCGCCTATCGTCTGGTCTGCGGCCGAAAGGCTGAGCCGGAGACGAACTGTTGGTTCATCGATGGCTTGAGCATCAACAGCCGCCGCGTGAAGGATGGCGCATCGCGGTGGCCGGCGCTGCATGCGGTCTATAACTTCAAAACCGGCGAGGGCTCTAACTGGCTCGTGCGCGCTATCGACTCGTTCTGGCTGCACGTCCGCAATGCGCAAGCAGTGCGGAATCGGCTGAAGATCGTGAAGCGCGAGCTCATGAACATCGTGCTGAAGCAGGCGAAGACGAAGAAGCCGGGCGAACCGGTGCTCATCCTCTCGCTTGCGTCCGGGAGCGGCCAGGGCGCCATCGAAGTCGTTGCGAACCTCATGCGCGCAGGCGTCGCATGCGAACTGCTGCTTATCGACCAGGACGCGTCTGCGCTGGCGCATGCTCGGCACCTCGCGGTCGAGCACGGCATCATCGCTATCACCGAAATCTACGAAGGGGACGTGTTCTACTTCGAGAAGTCGCTGAACGGCAGGACGCCGGATGTGATCGAGATGTGCGGCATCCTCGATTACCTAGACGAGCGGCACGCGCTGTTCCTCATCAAGAAGGCGCATAAGCGTCTTGCGTTCGGCGGTTGGTTCCTGACCTGCCACATCCACTGGAACGGCGAAGCTTTTTTCCTGATGTACCAGGAGAACTGGTGGATGCGGTACCGCACGCGTGACGAACTGCGTGATCTGCTCGTCGACGGCCACTTCATCGAACCCAAACGGTTTACCGAGCCGCTCGGTATCCATACCGTCGCGGTTGCACAGAAGCAACGGGGAGATGTCGTGGCAGGATGAACGGACGGGATTGACGAGGGTATTTGATGCAGGATGCTACACTAGCAATGTCGCATCCTGCTATTTTTTTTATGAATCTGTACGCGATATCCGCGCTCGTGAACGTTGCGACCAGCGTCGTGCTCGGGTTCCTGATATTGTTCGCGGACTGGCGCAGTCGTGTCAATCAGCTCTTCGCACTCTTCGCACTCGCGGTCGCCTCGTGGAGTTATGCGTATTTCTCGTGGCAGATCGCCGTCGAGCCGCAGGAGGCGCTCTTTTGGACGCACGCGCTTATGGCGGGGGCCATCTTCATACCGTTCTTCTACTTTCACTTCGTCGTCCGGTTCCTCGACAGCTACCGCGAGCATCGCGCGTTCGTCTGGGCGGGGTATCTTTTTGCGCTATTCTTTACGGTCGTCAACTGGAGCACGCTCTTCATCACGCGAGTGACTGAGCTCGCCGGATTCGCGTTCTGGCCGATTGCCGGCCCGCTTTTCCTGCCGTTCCTTGTCACGTGGGTGCTCTATGCGGTCTATCCGGTCGTGTTGTTGTCGAGGCGGCTGCGTGCTACCACCGGCGTAGAACAAGCGCAGATACGATACATCCTGATCGGGACCGCCATCGGATACGCAGGGGGCATAACGAACTACTTCCTCTGGTACGCCATCCCCGTCTTGCCGTACGGCAACATTACGGCGTCTGTCTATATCATCTTCGTCGCGTATGCGATCCTGAAGCATGGTCTGTTCAGCATGAAGGTCGTCGCGACAGAATTTATCGTCTTCGCGCTCTGGTTATTCGTGTTCGTCCGGATGCTCCTTGCCGAGACATCGACAGAGCAATTCGTAGACGGCGGTCTGCTCGCAGTACTGCTCGTCGTGGGCACACTCCTGATACGGAGCGTCGATCGTGAGGTCGAGCAGCGCGAGCGGATCGAGAAGCTCGCCAAGGAGCTCGCCGAGACGAACGAGCGTCAGACGGTGCTGATGCACTTCGTGACGCATGAGGTGAAGGGATACTTGGCGAAGGACGAAGGCGCGTTCGCCGCGCTCCTCGACGGAGACTTCGGCACGTTGCCGGACGGCCTCCGAGATTTCGTCACTCATGCGCTCGAAGAGGCTCGCTCGGGCGCGCGGTCGGTCATCAATATCTTGAAGGCCTCGAACCAGAAGAAGGGGACGACCGAGTATAAGAAAGAGCCGTTCGACTTCGCGGCGCTCGTCGCAGACGCAGTGGCCAAGAAGCAGGCGGCGGCGGCACGGAAGGGACTCACGCTCGAGCTCGTCATCGATCAAGCCGGGAGCCCGTACACCTATACCGGTGACAAGACTGAAATCGGCGACCATGTGCTGCACAATCTCATCGATAACGCGATCAACTACACGCCGAAGGGTTCGATCACCGTGCTCCTCAAGAAGGCGTACAAGAATATCGTGCTCACGGTCAAAGACACGGGCGTCGGCATCACTGACGAGGACAAGCAACGGCTCTTCACCGAGGGCGGCCACGGCAAGGACTCGCAGACGATCAACGTCCACTCGACCGGCTATGGGCTCTTCATCACGAAGAACATCGTCGTCGCGCACGGCGGCACCGTCCGCGCCGAATCAGACGGCCCCGGCCGCGGCTCGACCTTCATCGCTGAGTTCCCGACGAATTCGTAGTGCTGGTGGAAGGACTTGCACCTTCGACCTTGGGTTTATGAATCCCATGCTCTAACTACCTGAGCTACACCAGCAGTTGAAGATACGATACCACAGTAGCCGTTTCTTGTGGATAGAATGCCGGTTAGAGTAATATCCTGTTAAGATTTGTATGTGGCGTATAGGAAAAAACTGAATCAGGATTTCTTCAAGACTTGGACGCCCGAGATGGCCTACGTCCTGGGCTATTTCGCAGCAGACGGCTCGATGCTGCGCAATAAGCGCGGCGGGTGTTATGTCGAATTCACGACCACGGATTTGTGCCTGCTAAATCATTTACGCCGTGCAACTGGCGCGGAGCAGCGTATCTCGAAAAGGCTGATGAAGAATGACGCGTGGCGCCAACAGTATCGGATTCAGATCGGTAGCAAATCATGGTATGAAGATCTGCTTGCATTAGGTTTTACGCAAGCGAAGAGCAATACATTGAGATTGCCTAAACTAGACTCGAGGTATGTCGCCGATTTCGTTCGCGGTTATTTTGACGGAGATGGTTGCATATATTTCAGGAAGTTGAAATTTGCAGATAGAGAGGATCCCCGTTGGATTCTGCAATCACTGTTCACGAGCGGTTCTAAAGGATTTTTGGAATCTCTTTGGAAGCTCCTGAAGGAGTATGGTATAGGGGGAGGAACTATTCAGAATAAGAAACGCGGTTTTGAGCTTAAGTTCAGCCATAAGGACAGCATTGCGCTATATGGGCTTATGTACCATAATGGCTCTATTACAGAGTTATATCTGCCCCGAAAGCACAAGCTTTTTGAGAAAGCCCTTAAGACTCTGTATAAGAATGCGGTCGTAGCTTAGCTGGTCTAAAGCGTCGCCCTGTCACGGCGAAGATCGAGGGTTCAAATCCCTTCGACCGCGCAGAATCAGTGCTAGACTGTCTCTATGATACGAGGCAATTTTTTGGGTGCGGCGATCGTGGCGATCATCTACACGGTCTATATATTGGCCAATCCGCTCGCGACGGGCGGGGAGACCGCGTTCGCGCTGGTTGTCCTGAATGCGCTCACCATCGTATTGATGGCGTTCGCCTTCAAGAAGTAGCGACTGGTCGGGCGGTTGACGGATACGCGGAGCGGGCTATAGTACAGGCCTGTTCGTAGATCTTTGGAGATAGACATGACAACCGAAAGCAGCACGCCCGAGCGCGTCCTGCCTTCGGGGGACGCGCTCTTTGAGGTTCGTAAACCGGTCGAGCTTGAGCCGGTAGAGCAGTTTGTCGTGAAGGAGCATTTCATCTCCTCCACGACGACGAAGGATGTCGGTATCGGCTGGGTCAGCGACAATTTCGACGTCGATTTTCGAGACAAAGTCGAGTCGCCGATTCGCCGCAAGACAGTGCTCAGCGTTCTCATCTTGCGTCGGGCTGCAAATAGCATGGAGATCATCCGTGCCGTCCGCAAATATCGGGTGCAGCGTTGCATCGAGAGCGAGATCCGCGATACGAGCCTCGGCCAGATGTGGATGCTCCTCAAGCGGCAAGGCAAGGGCCAGCCCGGACGCTTGCCGCTCGACGGTACCCCGGTCATCGCATTCTCGTCGAACAAGGGAGGCGTCCCGAAGACCGTCGAGTTTTACTGGCAGCGCGCGGCAGCCGGCTGGGGTTGCGGAGCCTACTCGACCCAACAATCCCCGCACGAGTTTCCGGTCGGGACGACTGTCATCTCATCCTTCCGCACTGAATAGCCTCTTGTCCGCGTGCCGGGCGAGGGGCTTCTTTTTATGCGCGGCCGTACCGGTCTTCAAGCCGCGTGATGTCCTGCTCGTCGAACTCGCCGAAGGCGATCTCGAGAAAGGTGGTGCCGCCTGCGCCGCCGGTGACCCGGTGTTCCTCATGCCGCGGGCAGAAGAAGGTGTCGCCCTCGTGCGCCGGGTGGTCGGTGTCGCCGATGCGGATCGTGCCGCTGCCGGATATCACGCGCCAGAACTCGTCACGATGCTCGTGTGTCTGCAGGCTGATCGACTCGCCCTCCTTCACCGTGATGATCTTCACCGTTGTCGGTTCGTTCAGGGTGAAGCGTTCGAAGCCGCCCCACGGGCGGTCTTCTTTTTCATAATGGGGGAGGTGATCCATGACCGCAGTATACAGGCTCGCACCGGTGCCGGTTGAAAGGAAGGTGGAAATAGCGTAGATTCGAAGAGTCCGCGTTAGCCTCGACGTTCGCCGAGATAGCTCAGTTGGTAGAGCACGTCCATGGTAAGGACGAGGTCATCGGTTCAATCCCGATTCTCGGCTCAGATATACAGTGTCAGGCCCTTCCGCGTGGGAAGGGCCTTAGGGTTAGTGAGGTTTGGCTTTGGGTGTGACTTTGTGCGTGTTGGTATTGTCGGCACGCGCGCCGCCGGTGAAGTCGACGTTCTCGAATCCATGCTGATGGATCAGTATGAGCGTCGCCTGGTCCTGGGTGATGTTCTGCTTCTTGGCGAGGCCTAGAGCAAGTCCCTTCAACGTTTCAAGCGTTACGGTTGCAGTCACGAGTATTCCTCCTGTAAGAACGGTTAACTTCAAGCGCTAGTATAAACCCATAATATGCATTTGTCAAGCCCTCGTAATGGTTCAATACCTTGGAATCACCCCAAGGCATGGCATACACCACAAA
>CAYOCH010000012.1:0-17860 GCA_964402535.1 uncultured Candidatus Saccharibacteria bacterium
GTTCCAATGTTTTGTTGGTGAACGGCAACGTCGGCATCGGGACGACGAGTCCGGACCTTCTGTTGAGCGTCGGGAGCGCCACACCTGTCGGGAGTGTCGCACACTTTGAGAACTCGACCGGCTCCTGCTACATCAACCCGACCACGACCTCGCTCTCCTGCACCTCTGACGCGCGGCTGAAGACCAATGTCCTGCCGGTCACAGTCGCGGCGATGTCGGGCCTGCTTAAGCTCGACCCGGTCACCTTTAACTGGACGGCCGAGGCGCCCGGGAGCCAGTCGCACACCGGCTTCATCGCCCAACAGGTGCAACCCTACTTCCCGGACCTGATCACGCAGGCGCCGGACGGCTACCTCACGATGAACTACGCTGGCCTCACTCCGTATCTGGTCAAGGCGTATCAGGACCTCGCCGCCCAGACGGCCTCTACGAGCGCCAAAATGGCCGATATAAGCGGCGCACTGGAGGCATTGTGCGTCACGGGGGACACGAAGCTCCGCGTGCGCAGGAGGAAGGGGAATAGGCTCAACGCAAGTGGCAATATCGATACAGATGACTACGATTACCTCGAAATTCCGATCGCGGACGTGCAGGCAGGCGACGAGGTTCTTTCTCTGAACGAAGGCACTGGGACGCTCGAATATCGCCGCGTGCATGCGGTGGTCGCCACCGGCATGCAGGAGGTGTTCGAGATCGTCACAGCCTCCGGCCGGCGCATCCGAACGACGGCGACCCATCCCTACCTGGTTCTCCCCGGTCTTTCCGGTCGGGCTTCTACCTAAAATCCTTATGCCGACTTCCTTCCCAAGTGTCAAAAAATGTGTCGAAAAAAGGAACGTTTCTATCTCACGGATGCTTGTGTCCGGCACTAAAATCAGCGAAACTCGTGCGATTTCACCAGGGGAAATCCGTGATACGGCTATATAAAGAATATGCCGAAAAATTTTGACAAGTGGAATGAAGTGAAAAAGAGGACGCATGCAGAGCAACCGAGGCTTTACACTGTTCGAGAAATCTGGTGGTGCCGGCTCGGCGTGAACATCGGTACCGAACAGGATGGCGACCATCAATTATTCCTTCGTCCGGCGGTCATTCTACGCGGCTTTGGTCCTGATGCGTGTCTCATTGTTCCACTCACCACTTCTACACGCGAGCATGCGCTGCGCGTGCCGATAGGTCTTGTTGGTGGTCAGCAGGCGCGCGCTAATCTTTCTCAGGTACGGGTTGTCGATACGCGTCGATTGATTGAGAAAGTCGGCTTTCTTGATACAAAGAGGTTCGCGGAATTAAGAAAAGCCGCCAAAGCATTGCTATGACGGCTTTTCTCACATTCTCCCCTTGCGGGGTGAGGCCGAAGCCAACTGTACTCGTATGATACTCTCCTGGATTAAAAAGTCAATGAAGCGCCCCGGTGCTGCTGTTGACAAGCCCGTTGCGGTTTCCGCGCCCGGTATTGCGGGCGGTGCCACTATGAGCACCAAGACAGTGTGCCCGTACTGCAATTCAGAGAACTTCGTCAAGCGCGGCGTGCGCAAGAAGAAGCACGAAGCCGTGCAGCTCTATCTCTGTCGTAATACAGAATGCGGGCGTACGTTTACGGCAGAACGTGTGAAGGGCAAGCGCTTCCCGCTCAAAGTGATCGTGGAGGGCATGAGCTATTACAATCTAGGCTGTACGTTAGAACAAACGTGTCGCATCTTAGAGCAGAAGTTCTCGGGAGTAGCGAAGTCAGGCTTCCCGGGGAAGTCTGACTTCGCTACTCCGACTCCGGCGACTCTCTCCGCATGGGTACAGGAATATGCGCCGCTCTGCCGGTTCGAAAGGATGCGCCCGTATGCTGTGAAGCTCTGCAAGCCGCAGGAGATGGTCGAGGTCGTCTCGATGGCGCACCGCCAACTCTATCGATTCCGCTACCACCGCGCCAAGATGCTCCTCTCGCTCGAGGAGTTCGGCAACCGCCGCTTCGGCCGGTTGAAAGAATATTTGGATGCCGTCTCAAGCGAGACGCCGCACCAGTACTTCGCGGACGGCGAGCGGATGAGCGAGATCCGGAGCAAGTTCGACAAGGCCGACATGATCGTGAAGGGGAAGCATAACTACGCGAACGACCTCGCCGAGTTCGTGCTGCGGAGCGTCGATGAGAACAAGGGGCGGCACGAGGCGCTTCAGCGTTTCATGATCGCGAACGACTCCGTGACGGTCGCGACCGAGGTGCCCGTGTACATCCGGCGGGAGGATGTGGAGCACATGGAAAATGAGCTGAAGTTTAAGATCACGGATGACGGCTGTGTCGAGCTGAAGGGTGATAAGAATCCGAAGCGTTTCCCTAAATTGCTTACCGGCCATATCGACTTCGTGCAGGTGCGCAATCGCATGGTGCATATATTGGATTACAAGCCCAATGCGGCCAAAGAGAAGCCGATAGAACAGCTCACCTGGTACGCGCTCGCGCTCTCGCGCTTGACCGGCCTGCGGCTCTTCGAGTTCAAGTGCGCCTGGTTCGACGATACGGACTACTTCGAGTTCTATCCGCTGCACGTGGTAAAAAAACTGCAGCCTACCAAACGCGCCCGCAAAGTCAGATATATAGACGGCACGGTTGCCGTGGTGCCGAAGGGCAATGAGTTGAAAGTCGTATGAACACCGGCTACTACAAATCGAAGTACTCGAAATATCAGTTCGCACCGAAGAAGCCGGTAAAGACTTTCAGGGATCTCGATATCTACCAGAAGGCGATGGAGTGCGCGGTGATCGTGACGAAGAATGTTCGGCCGAAGCTCGTCACGCTCAAGTACCCCTTTCTCGAGGGCATGATCGACTGCGCGATGAACGTGTCGCTTGCGATCGCTGAAGCGCACTCGATCCGCTTCGGCGACTTCCCGCGAGGTCTCGCATTGCTGGAGAAGGCGATGTCCGGCTGCAACAAGATGATCGTCTACTTGGAGCACGCCAAGGGGATGCACGGCGCGAAGGCCGACCCGGACGGCGTCATCGACGAGGTCGTTGCGCGCTACGCCGACATCCGGCAGAAGACATTCCATCTCGAGTCGAGCTGGAAGAAGTTCTACCGTCCCCCTGCCGCTGTTGCCGGGAGCGTTCCGCGCGAAGGCCTGCCTCGTCTATAATTACTATGTCTATGTCTATCAAGAACGAAAAGAGAGGTACGTGGCGCACAGTGTCGCAGCTTGCGCCCGGGATGCGGATCGCCGTGCCCGCGGCGCCTGCAGCAGGCGCCGCGGTAGCGTGGGACGAGATCGTCTCGATAACGCCTGTGGGCCGCGAGCAGGTTTACGACATCGAGATAGAGGGGACGCACAACTTCGTCGGCAACGACATCATCGCGCACAACACCTACATCAGCTCACCCGCGCTCGCCGGGCAGAGCACGACGACGCCGGCGGTCTATATAGCGCCGAACGGCAACGTCGGCATCGGCGTCGCGGTGCCGAACCATACGCTCGACGTCGCGGGCGACATCGCCGCCATCAGTTTCGTTAATACCTCGACGCGGACGATGAAGACCGGCATCACCTATCTCACCGCCTCTTCTAAGGACGACATGCTCGGTCGGATGCGAGAGCTCAAGGTGGCGACGTACCGCTACACGATCGAGGATCAGGCCGACCCGCTCCGCCTCGGCCTCATCGCCGAAGATACTCAGGCGATCGCACCGGAGGTGCTGTCTGCCGACGGCAAGGGTGTCGACATCTACAAGCTTGCCACCTTCACCCTCGCGGGCGTCCAGGCGCTCGCCGACAAGGTCGCGGGCGACGAGACGCACATCGCCTCGCTCGAGAGTCGCGTGGCCAAGCTCGAGAGCGGCGCGATCTCGAGCGCGAGCGGCTCGCCGATCGCGCTCTCCTCGAGCACGCTCGCGTCTGCGCTCCAAGGCTTCGGCGTGCTGATCGACAAGGGCATCGCGCAGTTCAATACTCTGGTATTCAGGCAGTTGGTCGCGAGCAAGGACGCGGACGGCACGAGCTCGGCCGGCTCGGTCACGATCCTCGCCGGCAACACGGTCGCGCAGGTGGCCAACTCGCTCGTCGCGCCCTCGACCAAGGTGTTCGTCACCTTCAACTCCGAGATCGCCGGCAGCTGGTGGGTCGCCGACAAGACCGCAGGCTCCTTCCGTGTCGTGCTCTCGCAGGCGCAGACCGCTGATGTCTCGTTCGACTACTTCCTCGTGCAGACCGAGGGGCAGATCGCCACCAGCAGCCCGAATACCGTATTAGGAAGTACGAATTATGAATTAGGGGGGAATGCGAATACGGGGAGTGCGGGAGCGATAACGGTGCTCGGGGATAATCCTCTACACGTCGCAGTCGGTGCTGCGTTTACTGATCCCGGAGTTAATGCAAACGGCGCGACGGTGACCACATTTATTAACGGCATCCAACAGACAGTCTCTTCGTCGACGGTGAGCACGGCGAGCCCGACGACCTATATCATCACGTATCAGACGACTGATGCCTCGGGCGCGTTTATCTCGGCGACGCGCGCAGTGATCGTGGGCAACCCCGACGGCACTGTCTCGACGACCGGTTCGACGACTACGACCACCACCTCAACCGATACGACAGCACCGACTGTGACGCTTAACGGCGCGGCAGCCATGCAGATTTACGAGAGTCAGACTTTCGCAGACCCAGGGGCAACCGCAAGCGACCCAGACGATGCGACGAGCTCGATCAAGATGACCGAGTCGGGCAGCGTCAACACGGCGACTATCGGCTCCTACACGCTCACGTACAGCGCGACTGATGCGGCAGGGAATGTGGGGAGCGCATCGCGCCTCGTGACGGTCGTCGCGTCGAGTACAGCCCCATAACGATGCAATTTTCAATTATCAATTTTGCAATTTACAATCAATTTTCAATTTGCAATGAATCAAACAACGAAATCATATGACCTTGAAGAGAGAACTGCTGTGTTTGGGGAACGGATTATCGCAGCATGCAAGAAGATCAGACGAAGCAATATCACTGACCCTATCGTGAATCAGCTGGTACGTTCCGGGACGAGCGTCGGCGCGAACTATATGGAAGCGAATGGCGCGAGTTCGAAGCGCGACTTTATAAACAAGATATTCATCTGTAAAAAGGAGGTCCAGGAGACAAAGCACTGGTTGCGCATGTTGGCTGGCTGCGAGACGGCCGAGCGAGCGGACGAACTTCGCAGTCTATGGAAGGAAGCTCAAGAACTTACACTCATCTTCCAAAAGATCGCGGCATCGTCACGTTCTGGGAAGGTGTAATCCCGCTATCCGATATTGCAAATTGGTACATTGAAAATTCACTGAAAATTGGAAATTGCAAAATTATGCCTATTGAGACGCCAACTTCTGGAACGCTGCAACCGCCACTGATGGGTCATCTGCGCCAAGAATGGCAGACCCAGATATCAGTCGAGTCGCGCCGGCCTCGAGCAGCTCGCGCGCGTTCGCGAGGGTGACGCCACCGTCGACTTGGAGCGGAACGCGCGGATGACGGTGATTAAAGGTGCGCAACCGTTCGATGACGCGGCGGTCAAGCGGCTCGCCCTGGCGGCCGATGGTCGCGATGCCCATGAACTGCACGTACTGGATGCGGTCGAGAAAGGGCTCGATGAGCGCCGTGTCGCTCGCGAGGTTCACTGCGAGGCCGATCTCAACGAACTCGCCATGGCTGCTGCGGATCGATGAAATAAGGTGCGCGAGATTGGTCGCGCTCTCGGCATGGATGGTGAGCCGCGCGGCACCACGGGCGAGCCACGCGTCGGCGGCTGCCGCCGCGTCGAAGCACATCAGGTCGATCTCGTACTCGATCCTGCCGAGCGCGGGCAGCGTGAGTTCTGAAAGTTCTGCGGGCGCGATGTAGGGGAAACTTGCAGGTGAGGCGAACTTACCGTCCACCACATCTATCTGCACGCGGTCGACGCCCGGGAGAGTTGAGAAAAGGGCAAGCTTGTCGTCCAGGTCGCGTTTTGAAACGGGCAGAACCGCAGGAACGATTGTGCTCATGAGGAAGACAATTTCCAATTTCCAATTTTGCAATTTTCAATCAATTTGCAATGAATCAATGCATCAATGTTTGGAAATTGGAACATTGGAAATTCAATGTAAATTGAAAATTGTGACTTGAAAATTATCAGTATTTCGCCAGGCGGCGCGCGTGGCGCGGTGAGTCAGAGAAGGGCGTATCGAGAAAGATGTGTACCGCCTCCTCGGCCTCCTCACCGCTCACGAAGCGCGCCCCGAGCGAGAGGACGTTCGCGTCGTTGTGGCGGCGGGCGAGCCGCACGAGGTCGTAGCCGTCCTCGGAGCGGCCGCCTTCGATCTCGAGCGCCTCAGTGACTCTCATAGGGCCGTAGAAGACGGCAGCGCGGACGCCCGGCATGCGGTTGGCGCACATGGCCTCGCCCTGGCCGCTCCCGCCCACGATGATGCCCTTAGCGCCCACCTCGTCGGCGACGCGCTTCGCGAGCGGCGTCACGTAGTCGGGGTAGTCGTCGTCGTGATCGTACTCGTGCGCGCCCAAATCCTCGACCTCGTAGCGTAGCGTCGTGAGGTGCTCGATGAGCGCCCGCTTCAAGGCGAATCCGGCGTGATCGGCGGCGAGGTAGACCTTAGGCATGGGCGGCTTTGAGGACGTGGCGCACGAGCGCCTCGGTGTAGCCCTTCTCATTATCGTACCAGGCCAAGACCTTGACCAGGTTGCCGCCCACGACGCGGGTCATGCCGAGGTCGGCGATCGAGGCATACGGCTCGCCGACGATATCTGAAGAGACGAGCTCCTCGTCGGTCACCGTGAAGATGCCCTCCCAGCGCGCGTCGGCAGCGGCCGTGCGCAAAATATCGTTCACCTCTTCGGCGGTCGTCTCACGCTTGGCGATGAAAGTGATGTCGGCGATCGATCCGGCTGCGACGGGGACGCGGAGTGCGATGCCGTCGAACTTGCCCTCGAGCTGTGGATACGCCTTGGTCACGGCGATCGCGGCGCCGGTCGAGGTCGGGACGATGTTCTGTGCTGCGGCGCGACCCTCTTTCATATCCTTCTTCGACGGGCCGTCGACGATCGACTGCGAGGCAGTGTAGGCGTGCGCCGTCGAGAGGGCAGCCTTCTCGATCCCGATCGTCTCGTCGAGGATCGCGATCACGGGGCTCGCAGCGTTCGTGGTGCAAGAGGCGTTGCTGCTGATCTTACAGGTCACGAGCCTCTCTTCGTTCACGCCCATGAGGACGGTCGCGCCGAGCTCGGAGTCGTTCTTCACGGGCGCGGTGATGATCACCCGCTTCGCGCCCGCAGCGATGTGCGCCTGCGCCTTGTCGTAGTCAGTGAAAAAGCCGGTCGACTCGACGACCACGTCGACCTGCAGGTCGCGCCACGGCAGATTCGCCGGATCCTTCTCCGAGACGAACTTCACTTCGCGGCCGTCGACGACGAGCGCGCCCTCCTTAGTCTCGACAGGAAACGGCGCGCGACCGTAGACCGTGTCGTACTTGAGCAGGTAGGCGAGGTTCTCGAGCGAGCCCAAGTCGTTCACCGCGACGATCTCGATGCCGCGCCCGCGCGAGCGGCGCACGAACGCGCGCCCGATACGACCGAACCCGTTAATCGCTACTCGAATCGCCATAGGTTGTTATTTATGAATATGTCTAATGCGGCCATTGTACCGTATACTGAATGCAAATGGCGCTCACCGATGCGGAGATCATTTCGCTCGAGAAGCACGCGGAGGCGATCCGCGAGACGATCATCACGATGTTGGTCGCGGCCGGGAGCGGGCACACGGCCGGCCCCTTAGGCATGGCGGATATCTTTACCGCCTTCTACTTCCATATCCTTAAGCACGACCCTACAAACCCGAGCTGGGCAGAGCGCGACCGGCTCGTGCTCTCAAACGGCCACATCGCGCCGGTCCTCTACGCGACCTTGGCGCACGCAGGCTACCTCCCGGTCGAGGAGTGCGCGACGCTGCGCAAGTATGGCAGCCGGCTCCAAGGGCACCCCGAGCGCGAGCGGCTGCCCGGGCTCGAGACGACCTCTGGCCCCTTGGGCGAGGGGCTCTCGCAGGCCTCGGGCATGGCCTACGCGCTCCGCATGGATGAGACGTCGGACGTCGTACGTCCTACATCAGATGTAGGACGTACGACGTCCTACACATCAAAACAACGGGTGTACTGCCTCATGAGCGACGGCGAGCAGGAGGAGGGCAATATCTGGGAGGCGGCGATGTTCGCCGGCAAGAACAAGCTCTCGAACTTGATCGCCGTGATGGATCGCAACAATATCCAGATCGACGGCATGACCGAGGACGTGATGCCGCTTGAGCCGATCGCCGACAAGTACCGCGCTTTCAACTGGCACGTGATCGAGGTTGCGGGCAACGACATCCAGGCGTTCATCGCGGCAGTCGAGGAGGCGCAGGCCATCTATGAGAAGCCGACCATCATCATCGCGCACACGATCCCCGGCCGCTGCGTGCCCGAGATCGAGTTCGACTACCATTGGCACGGCAAGCCGCCGACGGCCGCGGAGGGCAAGCGCTTCTTGAAGGCGATCCGCTCGATGAACGGCAAAGTGCCGGATGAATACGCATAGTATGACCAATCCCCACGCCAAGCTTTCAGACAAGATCTTCTCGACTGATATCGAGATGCTGCCGACGCGCGACGGATTCGGCACCGGCTCGGTCGAGGCAGCGCGCGCGGACAAGAACGTGGTGGTGCTGACCGCCGACCTCGCCGAGTCGACGCGCGCCGAATGGTTCGAGAAGGAGTTCCCCGAGCGATTCGTCGAGGTCGGCGTGGCGGAGCAGAACATGGCTGCGCTCGCCTCCGGCATGGCGGCAGTGGGCAAGGTGCCCTTCATCACGAGCTACGCTGCCTTCTCGCCAGGCCGCAACTACGAGCAGATCCGTACGACGATCGCGCTCAACAACCGGCCGGTCAAGGTCTGCGGCATGCATGCGGGCGTCTCGGTCGGTCCCGACGGCGCGACGCACCAGATGCTCGAGGATATCGGGCTGATGCGCATGCTGCCCAACATGACGGTGATCGCGCCCGGCGACGCAGAGGAGGCGAAAAAGGCGGTCGTCGAGGCAGCGGCGACCGGCACGCCGGTGTACCTGCGCTTCGGTCGCTCGCCGACGCCTGTCTTCACGACGGCCGAGACGCCCTTTGCGATCGGGAAGGCACTCCCTTTATATGAATCGGAGCAGCCGCAGGTCGCCCTTATCGCGACCGGCCCGCAGAGCTATGCCGCGCTTGAGGCGGCGCACGCGCTCGAGGCAGAGGGGATCGGCACGATCGTCGTGCATGTACCGACAATCAAACCGCTGGACGGCGAGATCATCGAGAAGGCAGCAGAACGTGCCGGTCGCGTGATCACGGTCGAGGAGCACCAAGCCGCAGGCGGCTTCGGCAGCGCGGTCGCGGAGTATCTCGCCGAGCATCGCCCCGTACCCGTGCAGCGGCTCGGTATCCAAGATGTGTTCGGCCAGTCAGGCACGCCTGAAGAACTGCTCGCGCACTACGGGCTCGACGCTGCACACATTGCTGACGCAGTGCGCGCGATGGTTCGAGTATCATCAGAGCCATGAAGAATCTCAAATACAAGTATCGCGCCTACGCGGTCGCGCTCATCATCCTCGGTCTCGGTCTCGGCGGCGGCTTCTTCATCCTCTGGCTCACCGGTTCGTATGTAAAGGCGAACAACCCGGGCACAGCCGGGACAGAGTCGAGTTACTCGTCGCTGCAGACGAACATCCTGCAGCGGACGCCGCAGCAGCTCACGCAGCCTTAAAAAGGTTCGACGCGGTACTCCGCCGGAGCGCTCGCGAGATACGCCGCGATCTGTTCGCGCGAGAGGAGCCCTTTCTGCGCGCCGATCTGCTGGACGACCGACATCGAGTTGACCGGGCCCCACAGCATCGCTCGCTCAAGCGGCTCGTCGAGCGCGAGCGCCGCGACGACGGTCGCTGTCATCGCGTCGCCGGCGCCGGTGCGGTCGTAGGGCTCTTTGGGGTCGGGATACATCGGCACTTTCAATGGCTGCGAACCGTCAGAGGCGTAGGCGCCGTGCGGGCCGTCGGTGATGATCACCGTCTTAGGGCCGAGCGCGTGGAGTGCTGCGAGGAGCTCCTTTACGCCTGTCTCGCCGAGGTCGAGGATGCGCTCGGCCTCCTCTTTGTTGCAGGCGAATACCTCGGTCGCGCGGTAGAGCGTGGCGAGGCGCTCCTTACCCATCGACATCTGGAATGTGCCGGGCTGGAAGGCGAGCTTGGTCTCGGGGTGCTCCGCGAGCCACGCGGCGAGCGCGTCGTGGAAGGCCTCTGAATCGTGCCCGATCGAGGAGAGGTAGATCCACTTCGGCGCGACGAAGTCAGCAGGCATAATATACGGATATGCCTCGTGGCGGATGAGGATCGTGCGCTCGGCGCCGTACCAGAGGACGTAGTGGTGGTTCGTGGGGACGCCGTCGTTCACCGCGACGTAGCGCGCGTCGACGCCCTCGCGCTTGAACGTGTCGAGGATAATCTCGCCGTAGTGGTCGCGCCCGACGTTCGACACGAAGCCGGCAGAGAGCCCGAGGCGCGCGGCGGCGACCGCGGCGTTCGCGGCGTTGCCCACGGCGGGCACGAGCTCGGCGAAGTCGTAGGGGATCTTGTCGCCCCAGGGCATCGTGACGGTGCAGTTCTCGCCGTGTTCGTCACAGGCGACCGTGGCGTCCTTGAGGCGGATAAATTCGTCGACGGTCGTGTCACCGATAGCGATGAAATCCATTGGGTGAGTGTACCACGCTCCACGAATCGGGATATTTTGGTGCACGCATAATTTTCTGGCTGAAAATGTGCTGTGTCTCGCGCGCGAATGCTCCTGAACCCGCATTCGCCACCCCGACACGCACAAAATATCCCGATTCGCTTCGCTCGCGTGCTAAAATTCTCGCATGACTGATCTTGTCGCAGCGGCGCGTGCACTCTTTGCGGACGGCAAAGGCCTCCTCGCCGCCGACGAGAGCGTGCACACGGCGACCGCGCGGCTCGCCGAGTACGGGATCGGCACGGGGCCCGAGATGCGGCGGCAATATCGCGACCTCTTCTTCGGCGCCTCGGGCATCGAGCAGTATCTCTCGGGCATCATCCTCTTCTCAGAGACGCTCGGCGAGAAGGGCAACGACAAGAAGCTCTTCACGAGGTCGCTCGCCGCGCGCGGCATCGCACCGGGCGTGAAGGTCGACGGCGGCACCGAGCCGATCGCCGACTCGCCGCACGAGCTCATCACGCAGGGGCTCCTCGACCTGCCCGAGCGGCTCGCCGACTATAAGAAGCAGGGAGCGACCTTCACCAAGTGGCGCGCCGTGATCACGATCGAGGGCGACTCGCTCCCGAGCGCCGCAGCGATCCACGAGAACGCCAAGCGCCTCGCGAGCTACGCTAAGGAGGCGCAGTCGGCCGGCCTCGTACCGATCATCGAGCCGGAGGTGCTCTACGAGGGCAAGCACAGCCGCCAGAGGGCCCGCGCGGTGATCGAGGAGACGCTGAACGCCGTGTTCGCAGTGCTCGACGAGCAGGCCGTCGACCGCGCGAGCGTGATACTGAAGACGGCGATGGCGCTCTCGGGCAAGGAGAGCGGCAAACAGGATTCGCCCGAGGAGGTCGCTGAAGATACGGTGGCGGCGCTCCTTGCGAGCGTCCCGCGGCAGGTGGCGGGGATTGTCTTCCTCTCTGGCGGGCAGACGCCGGATCAGGCGACCGCGAACCTCGCGGCGATCACCAAGCGCGCCCGCGAGGCTGAGGCGCCCTGGCCGCTCACCTTCAGCTACGCCCGTGCGCTCCAAGAAGAGGCGCTCACGATCTGGAAGGGCAAGGAGGAGAACGTCGAGGTTGCGCGTGCAGCATTCCTCTCGCGTCTCGATAAGGTATCTGCTGCACTTGCCTAAGGAACCTGGTCTATCCCCATGTAGGACGTACGACGTCCTACATTGCTCGGTATCCCGCATATACTGGATAAATGGAGTTGTATCATGTCACTAATAAGGGAGTTGAGGGACGAGAAATCTTTGCAGATACACAGGATTATGCACGATTCGTTCACGATCTGTACGAGTTCAATGACACGGCTCCAGCACTCGAATACAACCACGCCTTGTCCCGTGCGAATGTAGGACGTCGTACGTCCTACATTCGGGAAAGGCTAGTAGATATTCATGCGTGGGTGCTGATGAAGAATCATTTCCATCTGCTGCTTTCGGAGCGTACTGATGGAGGCATCACGCTCTTTCTGCGAAAGTTGAGCGGGTATGCGCGCTATTTCAATGAGCGTCACGGGCGGCGCGGAGTGCTGTTTCAAGGAAAGCCGAAGAAGGTGCACGTCGAACAGCATAGACACTTCCTCTATGTGCCACATTACATTCACCTCAATCCTCTCGATTATCTGCCGGGAGCAAGGGGTTGGAGGCAGCGCGACAAGGGAACGATCCACAACATGTCTCAAGTTCTCTCGTTCGTAAAGGATTATCGATGGAGCAGTTGTAGTGATTACATGGGGAAGCCGAACTTCCCGTCGGTCTTGACGACATCGCTCTTCAGAGAATCGCTCGGATCAGACTACGAGTCTTCTCTCAAGGAGTACCTTCGGGACAGGTCAATTGTCATGCCTGAAGAGCAGTTGTTTGAAATGTAGGACGTCGTACGTCCTACATGGGCACGCAATGCGTTGCAGGATGAGGGGCGGTGCGGTATAGTCGGGCAATATGTTGACGCTTGAGGTCACAAAGCGTGAGACGAGCGGCGCCAAGGCGCCGGCTCTTTTGCGCGCCGGGACGATCCCGGCCGTGGTCTACGGCCCGCACCAGGAGGCGACGCCGATCGCCTTCTCGGCAGCGGCATTCACCAAGGTGCTCCGCGAGGCTGGCGAGGCGACGATCGTCTCGCTCGAGGGGCTCGGCGCCTCGCTCCCGACCCTGATCCACGAGGTGGATCTCGACCCGGTCACGCACACGCCGCGCCACGTCGACTTCTACGCCGTCACGAAGGGCGAGAAGGTCGAGGTCGCGATTCCGCTCACGTTCGTCGGCGAGTCGGCCGCCGTCACGGCCGGCGCGAACCTGGTCAAGGTGCTCCACGAGATCGAGGTCGAGGCCGACCCGATGAATCTCCCGCATGCGATCGAGGTGGATATCTCGGCGCTCGCCGCGCTCGACGACCGCATCAGCGCCAAGGACCTGCAGCTCCCCGCGGGCGTCGAGCTCGTTACGGAGCCGGACGAGGTCGTCGCGCTCGCGCAGGCCGTCGTCGAAGAGAAGGAGGAGGTCGCACCGGCGGACATCTCGTCGATCGAGGTGGAGAAGAAGGGCAAGGAGGAGGAAGCAGGAGCAGAAGAAAAGAAAGCAGAATAAGATACGAAGCGAATTAGGAAGTTGGAATTAGGAATTAGGGTTGCCCGCAATTCTTAATTCGAGATTCCTAATTCCGAGCCGATGGTATACTCGGAAACATGCTGCGGGTAGTCGCCGTTCTTCTTGCAATCGCATATTTCTCGACACCCGCCAGGGTACTCGCCCAGAGCACGGCAGCACAAGCGGTATCGCAGCGTCAGCAGGACCTACAGAATCAGCTCAGCCTCCTCGAGGCTCAGATCGCGCAGCAGCAGCAATTACTCGACGTCGCACAGAGCCAGCGCCAGACGCTCCAGAGCCAGATCGTTGCCTTCAACGCCGAGATCAAGAAGACGCAGCTCCAGATCCAGGCGATCAACCTCACCATCACGCAGCTGAACGGCGATATCGGCACGCACAACGACACGCTTACCAAGCTCTCGAATAAGCTCGACGCCGAGAAGGAGTCCCTCGCGCAGATCATGCGGCAGACGCAGATGCTCGACGCGACCTCAGTGGTGCAGGTGGCCTTGAGCAGTAAGGACGTGTCGAGCTTCTTCAGGGACTTGGACGCCTTCACCTCGATCAAGAGCTCGCTCGCAGCCTCCTTTAACGAGATCGAGCAGACGAGCGCCTCGACCGAGGCAGAGAAGGAGGCGCTCCAGAGCCGGCTCGCCGAGCAGGAGCAGCTGCGCACCGTCGCGCAGCTCGCCAAGCAGGCGGTCGTCGCGCAAGAGCAGGAGAAGCAGCAGCTGCTTGCGCAGACCAAGGGCGTGGAGGCGAACTATCAGAAGCTCATCGCCAAGAACCAGAAGACCGCAGCGCAGATCCGCTCGGAGCTCTTCGTGATGCGCGACAGCGCGGCGATCCCCTTCGGTCAGGCGCTCACCTATGCGCAGGCCGCAGAGAAGGCGACCGGCGTGCGCGCGGCCGTGACGCTCGGCGTGCTGAAGCAGGAGACGAACCTGGGCGAGAACCTCGGCACCGGCTCGTGGCGCGTCGACATGTCGCCGAACCGCGACCAGCCAGTCTTCGTCTATATCACGAACGCGCTCGGGCTCGACCCCGACAAGATGCCCGTCTCTAAGAAGCCGTGGTACGGCTGGGGCGGCGCGATGGGGCCGGGGCAGTTCATCCCCTCGACGTGGGTCTGTTATGGCGGCTTCGTTAATCAGAATACGAACACCTGCACGCCCGCAGGCGGCAACGGCGCGAACGCGTTCTGGCAGGGGCCGTGGCAGTACGTGGCGAGCAAGGATCGCGTGCGCAAATTGACGGGCAACTCGTCGCCCTCGAACCCCTGGGACGCGCAGGTGGCGATCATGGCGACCGCGATGCTCATGGCCGACAACGGCGCCGGCGCGCGCACGCCCGCGGCCGAGCGGCTCGCGGCCCTGCGCTACTTCGCGGGCTGGGGCGGGGCGCGCAACCCTGCATACTCCTTCTACGGCGACGGGGTGATGCAGTTCGCCTCGCAGTTCCAGCAAGACATCAACCAGCTGGCGGGGCTTTAAACGTGAACCGGAGCGCTTGAAGGTCTAAAATATCGTGGTACAGTAATGGCCGGAGGCTAGAGGGCATACCTCGGTCTGGTTCATTTCATCAACGACAACTGGCGGAGGTATCCGATGACACGCTATACGACTTGGCTGACGATCAACCGTCAGTGCAACCTCGCTTGCTATTGGTGCTACCAAGGCAAGCTTCTCTCGAGCGTCGAGAAAATGACTCTCGATCTCGCCAGAGAACTGATTGACCTGTCGATTGGGATGGGTGCGCAGAAGATCATTCTGCTTGGCGGTGAGCCGACAATCCACCCCGATTTCCTTGAGATTGTCCGGTATTGCCGGAAGGTCGAGACGGGCTTGCTGACGAATGGTATCGCGTTCGCGAATAAGAAGTTCCTCGCGCGCACGCTCGATGCTGGTCTCAGTGCGATTTCGACATCGCTCAAGGGAACCGGTGATTGCGACTATGCGTCGAACTGCGGCGCACGGAACGTCTTCGCCAAAGTGATGCAATCTATCGAGAACGTCGAGGCAAGTGGAGCACGGCATCAAGTGTCGGTCACCGTGAGCCGCTCGGTCATCGACGATTGGCCGGCGATGCTGCAGGTCATCAGGAACTGCGGTGCACGCCAGTTCACGTTCTCGTTCGAGCGCCCGGTCGTCAAAGCATCTGATGTGACGTTCGATGATCGGATGCTCCCAGGGAAGATCATTCCTTTCATCGAGCAGACAATGTACCCGTCGCTTCTCGAGACCGGAGTCGATTTCGATCTGAATGTGACGTTCCCTCAATGTCACTTCAGTCCGGGATTCCTGGATATGGCTCATGCGGCTGGTCACGCGGTCGCGGGTTGCCAGCTCCTCATGAACAACGGCATCATATTCGATCCGAACGGGCGAGTGCTCCCGTGCAACCATCTGTACGACCATCCACTCGGCGAATTCGGCAAGGACTTCATGACGCTATCGGACATGCGCGAGTGGCGCGATACGCCCGATATCAAGAAGTTCTACGATCTTGCGAGCGCTCCTCCGGGTGCGCGTTGCGGGAGCTGCGCCTCCTGGGGCAGCTGTGGGGCAGGTTGCCGCATCTTTTGGCTCTATAAAGGCTCGAAGGTGCTGCTGCCTGTGAAGTCGAAGTCAAACCGCGAAAGGAGCAAACATGGCCATTCAGCTCATGACCAGGCGGTTTAAGCGGAACGGCGTCAAACCGACGCGGAAGCACGGTGCCTACACGGGGATGATCCGTAAGGAAACGTGCGACTGCAAGGCGAGAGGCCTACACGAGCACGCCTGCCGTCGCAAGGGCAACATGATCTGCGATTGCTGCCCGGACGACTAGCCGGCGTACAAGAAAAGTTGGTGAGTTTTCCCTTTTGGGGCGACATTGTCGCCCCGTTTTTGTTTTAGCGCTATGATAAAGAGCGATATGAACGTCCAGTATTCGGCCGAGATCGACAAGAAGATTCATGACGAGGTGAACGAGATGGGGCCGAAATTGGCGGCCACATTCGGCTTCGAATTTCCGGTTGTCCAATTTGATGATGGGAAGAAAGCGCAGGCGACTCAGGTGGCAGAGCAAGCGACGCGCGACAATGTGATCAACGAGACAAGAGCAGCAGAACTGCTCAAGCAGATTTTCGGCATCGATCTGCCCGCAGTGGCAGTGTACGTGAATACAACGCCCTTTTCGACCTGGAATACCGAAGAGCAGTACATATCGCTGTCGATCAGCCGCTTCCCGGAGAGAGCTTTTGCGTCGTTCTGTCACGAGGCGAACCATTATCTCTACGACACGCTATTTTCGACTAAGAAATATGCTGAGACAGCGAGCAAAGAGACTGTCACTGTCCTGAATACCATGCTGGGTCTGAAGGACCATGGCTGGCCGGCACTACAGGAGGCACGGAAGGAGGTACTGAGTGTCTACGAGAGCACCCATTCCTTTTCTGACGCGCTGGCGTATGCGCGCAAAGCGCAGGTGAAGTCGGCGGCATAAGGAATTCGCCGCCAACTTCCAGCAAGACATCAACCAGCTGGCGGGGCTTTAGGCTGTCCACGGGTACGTCTTCTAATCAATAGCTTGGACGCACTTTGTTAATACGGCGAGTGGTGTTGAGAGATTGAGTCCGAAGTGGTGGCTGGTGCCGTTATATGCCGCAAGATAGGTTGGGAGCTTTCGGTTAATGATCCAGACATCGATCGGCAACGCGTCGAGACACTCCTCCCGCAGCGTCCGATTGAACCGCTCGATATGGGCGTTGTCGTTCGATCGCCGTACCCGCGTGTGCCGGTGCCGAATGCCGAGCCGCTCAGAGAAGTTCGTTGAGAACTCGCTGCCATTGTCGGTCTGGATGCACTCGAAGAGGAACGGTGCTGCCACCTGCGCCCGCTTCACGAAGAGAAGCGAGGTGCGGCAGTTGATCCGCTTCGTCGCCCAGGCATACGCGAAGCGGCTGTACACGTCGATGAGGGTGTACACATACAGCACCGTCTTGCCGTTCACTGCCAAATGGATCGTATCGACCTCCACGAGAGCGCCGGGATACGCTGCGTCCGGGCGGGGCGACGGCGCATGGTACCGCTGCCAGGGGCTCCGTTTCTTGAGGAGATGCTGCCGGTCGAGCGTACGCTTCACGCTTGAGAGCGATACGATGACTCCCTCGTCGAGAAGTGCCCGATGCACGACCTCAGCCGAACGCTTGAGTGCGAGCCGTTTGGCAGCAATGGCATCCACCAATCCCCTGGCAAGAGCTCTCGGATGGGACTTCGGCCGCGAGGACAGCGTGGGTATCGGGTGATACCCGAACGCTTTCGCTTTCTTCACCCACTTGCACATCGTGCTCGAGCCGACGCCGAATCGTCGGCCGACTTCCGTCGGAGAATAGCCCTGCTTCACCATGGCCGCCGCATCCCTGCGGACCTTCGGCATGTATGGATTCCTGGTGTATGTCATGTGACGCATTATCGCGTCCAAGCTATTGAACCATTACG
>CAYOCH010000013.1:0-17460 GCA_964402535.1 uncultured Candidatus Saccharibacteria bacterium
GATACTTGACAAATTGGCTTTTATAGGTATATACTAACACCAGTCAAAACCCTGGGAGATTCGAATGAAACGCTTAACCGTTCTTTTCACTTTTGCTCTGTGCACTGCGGTGAGTGCTCCGGCATTCGCGGGTCGCACACATGTCGGCGTGTACTTCGGCGTACCGTTCAACCTGTTCTACTACCCGCCGGTGTATGTGACGCCGTACGGGTACTGCGCAGGCTACTTCTGCCCGCCGGTCGTCGTCGCACCTCCTGTCGTGGTGCAACCGGTACCAGTACCGGCGCCGGCGCAAGCACAACCGGCGCAGCCGTCGCAAGGGACCTGGTACTACTGCAAGGGAGCCGACAAGTACTACCCGTATGTACAAGAGTGTCCCGGCGGTTGGGAACACGTCCCAGCCACACCCCCGCGCTAACGCGCTTTACGCCCGAGCCTACCAAGGCTCGGGCGAATCTGTTTTTAGCGGTACAATCCCCTGTATGGAGGCGAGGACGCTCGAGGAGCTTGAGGCAGAGGCGGCGCGCTTTGTCGCGACGCTTGCTCCGCGCACTGGCGCGACCCTGGTCGCGCTCTCGGGTAAGCTTGGCGCCGGCAAGACGGCATTCACTAAGGCGGTCGCTCGCGCGCTTGGCGTCGAGGAGGTGGTGAACAGCCCGACCTTCGTGCTTGAAAAGATCTACAGCCTCACCGGCAAGCCGTTCGCTCGCCTGATCCATATTGATGCGTATCGGCTTGAAGAGGGGAGCGACCTCGCGCCGCTCGGCTTCTCTGTGCTCATGCAGGACCCGGGCAATCTCATACTGCTCGAGTGGCCGGAAAAAGTCGCCGATGCATTGCCGGAGGCAGCAGCTAAGATTTCTATTACAGTACAGGGCGACATCCGCACCATTTCATATGCCTAAGAAGAAATCAGACGGCTCTAAGCGCATCGTGCTTCTCGACACGCACGCGATCATCCATCGCGCGTATCACGCGCTGCCGGACTTCACCGGTCCGACCGGCGCACCGACCGGCGCCTTGTACGGGCTCGTCGCGATGCTCCTCAAGATCATCACGGACTTGAAGCCCGACTACATCGCGGCGTGTTATGACCTCGCGGGCCCGACGATCCGCCACGAAGCGTATGAGGACTACAAAGGCACGCGCGCCAAGACTGACGACGCTCTCGTGCTCCAGATCAACGAGTCGCGCAAGGTCTTTGCCGCATTCGGCATCCCCGTCTACGAGCGCGAAGGCTTCGAGGCGGACGACCTCTTAGGTACGATCTCGCACAAGCTGCGTGATGAGGGCGTCGACGTGATCATCGCCTCGGGCGACATGGACACGCTGCAGCTCGTCGACGATAAGCGCGTGCAGGTCTACACGCTCAAGAAGGGCATCAACGACACGATCCTCTACGACGAGAAGGCGGTCAAAGAGCGCTTCGGCTTCGGCCCCGAGCTCATCCCCGACTACAAGGGGCTGCGCGGCGACCCCTCAGACAACATCAAAGGCGTGCCCGGCATCGGCGAGAAGACGGCGACCGAGCTCATCACGCTCTTCGGAAATATCGAGCAGATCTATACGGCGCTCACAAAGGGCGACAAGGCGCTCCTCGACAAGGGCGTGAAGGCGCGCATCATCGGTCTCCTGCGCGAGCACGAGGAGGATGCGCGATTCTCGAAGTCGCTCGCGACGATCCGCCTCGATGCGCCGATCGCCTTCTCGCTGCCCGCAAAGAGTTGGCGCGACGCGCTCACAGTCGCAGACGTGCTCTCGATGTGCGATGAGTTCGGATTCCGCTCGCTCAAGGAGCGGGTCAAGCGGCTCTTTGTTGCAGGCGGGGAGGGAAGTGAAGAGACAGAGCGCGAGATAGAGCCGGAGCAGGAGGACGTCGATGAGACGAAGCTTGCAGAGGCGAAGGCGATGCTCTGGCTCATCTCGTCAGAGTTCACCAACCCATCGCTTGATGACGTGCTCGCGTTCACCAAGAAGCGCGACTTCGATTCAGCATACACAGAACTCGAGAAGCTGCTCAAAGCGCTCGACCGCGTGCACGAGGTGTACGAGACGATCGAGAAACCGCTCATACCGGTGATCCGCCGGATGGAGGCGCGCGGCGTACTCGTCGACCCGAAGGTGCTGAAGAAGTTGGCGACGACCTATCGCAGTGAGCTCGAGACGATCGAGCAGCGCATCTACAAAGCCGCGGGGCATGAGTTCAACGTGAGTTCGCCCAAGCAGCTCGGCGACGTGCTCTTCGATGAGCTCAAGATCGTACCCGAGAAGCAGAAGCGGACGGCGGGCGGCCAGCGATCGACGCGCGAGAGCGAGCTTGAGAAGATCCGCGGCGAGCACCCGATCGTCGACGACATCCTCGAGTACCGTGAATTGAAGAAGCTGCTCTCGACCTATATCGACAACCTGCCGCCCTTGCTTGATGCGGAACATCGACTCCATGCGGAGTTCATCCAGACCGGCGCGGTCACCGGCCGCATGGCCTCGCAGAATCCGAATCTGCAGAACATCCCGCTTCACTCGCGGCGCGGGCAGGCGATCCGCCATGCGTTCATCGCGCCCAAAGGCTTCTCGCTCGTCTCGCTCGACTACTCGCAGATCGAGCTGCGTCTCGCCGCGATCCTCTCGGGCGACCCGAAGCTCTGCGACATCTTCAAGCACGGCCGCGACGTGCATCAGGAGGTCGCCTCGATGGTGTTCGGCGTCGCCCCCGAGAAGGTCGACCTCGAGATGCGCCGCCGCGCCAAGGTGATCAACTTCGGCATCCTCTACGGCATGGGCGTCAATGCGCTCCGGGCGCAGCTTGGCTCGACCACAGCCGAGGCGCACCAGTATCTCGAAGACTATTTCACGACGTTCAAGACGCTCTCAGAGTATCTCGAGAGTACGAAAGGGTTCGCGCGGAAGCACGGCTATACCGAGACGCTCTTCGGCCGCCGTCGCCAGTTCCCAGAGATGAAGTCCTCGCTGCCGTACGTGCGCGCGCAAGCAGAGCGTATGGCGATCAACGCGCCGATCCAAGGCACTTCGGCCGACATCATCAAGCTCGCGATGGTGCGCGTCGATGAGATGCTCAAGAAAGAGAAGGCGCTTGATGACGCGTATCTCTTGCTGCAGGTGCACGACGAGCTTGTCTACGAGATCCGCACCGAGCGCGAGGCAGCGCTCTCTGCGCGCATCAAGGATATCATGGAGACTGCGGTGCCCGCGAACGAAGCACGCGGCGTGTCCAGCACTAAAGGATTAGTGCTGGACGTGCCGATCATCGCGACGATGAAATCAGGCAGCGATTGGGGCTCGATGCATACGGCATGATCTACCTCTTTACCGGCAGCGACACCGACAAAGCGCGCACAAAGGCGTTCGAGTGGGTGGCGAAGGCGCGTGCGAAGGAGCCGAACCTCGCGTATGTGCGGCTCGCGCGCGAGGAGCTCTCACCCGCAGCGCTCGAGGACGCGGCGCTCTCGGGCGGGCTCTTCGTCTCGCGGCTCCTCGTGCTCCTCGACGACCCGTTTATGGATATGGAGGACGTCGTACGTCCTACATCAGATGTAGGACGTACGACGTCCCAACATGGGCTCGAAGATTTCATCGACCAGCTCGCAGATTCTGACAACGCGATCGTCATCCTCGCACCCAAGCTCGCTGCCGCGAAGGCGAAGAAGATGGTGGCGAAGGCCAAGATGGCCTACACGTTCGACAAGCCGGTGCGCGCTGAGTCGCGCGGCTTCAACACCGCGCTCGTGAATGCGCTCGCTGCGCGCTCACGCGACAAGCTCTGGCTCGAGGTCAATCGCGCGCTCCGCGCGGGCGATGCCCCCGAGATGCTGCACGGTCTCCTGCACTGGAAGGCGCGCGACATCCTCGAGAAGGGGAGTCGCGCCTGGTCTCCTGCCGAGGCGCGCACCCTTTCGCTCCGCCTCATCGACCTCCTCCAAACCTCCCGTCGCGGCGGCCTCGACCTCGGTCTTTCACTTGAAAGGTTCGCTCTCTCGGTTTGACATCCGTTTTCAAAGTACTAACGTAGCCGCCAGACGGGAATGGTTCCCGAAAGGAGAAAATCATAAGCAGATTTCACTGGAAAAGAAGCAAGAGCGGCAGGGCAGCGGTCAAGAGGGAACGAGCGAAAAGCCGGAAGAAGAAGAGTTTCCAACGCAAACGTGCGCCCGATCCAGCGCACGATCATTCGTAGGTATGGCACGGCCGGAGCCCGCAGGCCAATCGGTATCCGGACTGGTAACTCAAACGGCCGTCGCGTACGCGACGGCCGTTTCAATTTTTGTGGTCACAAATAATTGCTCGCCGTCGCTCGCAATTTTCGCGACCCCGGCTCGCAGTGCTCCGCGGCGTCGCACATAGCGGCGCCTCGCACAAAAGCACAAAACCTGCCGCAGGGCAGGTTTTGTGTCTTTTGTGCGCCCACCAGGGATCGAACCTGGGACCGTCTCCTTAAAAGGGAGCTGCTCTACCGACTGAGCTATGGGCGCGAAGTGAGGAACAGAGGCCGAATGCACCATTCGGCCTCTGGCTCCGAACGAGCGCTCACATGCCTACATATGGGCGCGTAGGTACAACTTACTCTATTTATCCCGTTTTTCTAGTAGCTGAATGCGTCGACGGTTTTGCCGTTCACGTCGAGCAGCTTCACGATCTCGTGCTGCGTGCGCCACATCGAGTTGGTGCGGCCGAGGTAGATGCGCCACGTGTTGCCGAGGAAGTCGCTATCATTGCGGTGCGCATCGACACAGCCGTTGTAGTTGAGGTGGTTCACCAAGAAACTCTGGCACTGGCTCGAGAGTGCTGGCGGCGGTGTGAGCGAGACCTGGCAGCGGTTGAGCTTGTTCACATAGTCGATACAGGCCGCGTCGCGGATATAGCCCGAGCCATAAAAGGTCGAGAGCTCGTCATTCGGGGCGGGGCAGTTCTGCGGCAGGGAGGGCGAGAAGGACTGGAAGGTCGAGAAGTAGCCGATACACTTGTTCTCACGGAAGGAGGCGCCGATCGGCGACTGACCCGAGATGACGACGGCGCTCTCACCCGGCTCGAGCACGATGTCCTGCACCGCGTTCACGACGCCGGAGGTCGGCGTCTCGGTGCCCTTGGGGATCATCGACGCGGCGCCGGTCGCGTCGCTCGTGAGCGTCCAGCCCGAGAGATCGACCGGCACGTTCGTGTCGTAGCCGACGCTGATCTGCAACGTCTCATTGCGCGGGTCAGAGGAGCCGGCGCCCGAGACGTAGTGGTTCAAGGTCACGAGCCCGCGATAGGGCGACGGCTCGCCGAAGGTCTCGCCGCCGACAAAGGTCGGGAGCGAGCCGGATGAGCCTGAGCCGATCTGGCCGCCGCCGGACGAAGAGCCCGGGAGCGATACGTTGCTGCCGCCGATCGAGAACGGCGCCCGAGGGAAGGAGAGATACGTCCCACCGCCGAGCTCCTGCGGCTGCGCGAGAGTGGGGCCGGTGAAGGAGAGCGGGTGCGTCGGGCCGCCCGTCGCGATCCAAATGAGGAAGATGAAGGCGAAGACGCCTACGAAGAACCATGCGTCGTGCATATCACCCATATGTCAGATAGTAGCAGCTCTCTCGCGGAGTCGCTCGAGCTCTTCACGCACAACGCGCGCATCGCTCCACGGCGTCCGCGCACCATTCGCCCCCATGATGTACGGGTCGGTGCCCTTGCCGGAGATGAGCACTGCGTCGCCAGTGCGCGCGAGCGAGAGCGCGGTGCGGATCGCTTCGCGCCGATCCATGATGATCTGCGGCGCACGCTTCATGCCCGCTGCCATCGCGTCGACGATCGCATGCGGATCCTCGTCGTACGGATCCTCGTCGGTGAGTATCACGACGTCGCAGGTCGCGTCTGCGATACGGCCCATCTCGGGCCGCTTCCAGCTGTCGCGGCCGCCGCCAGTGTTGCCGAGGACGCAGATCTTACGCTGTGACGGGAATGCGTCGTAGAGCGCCTCAAGCGAGTCGGGCGTGTGCGCGTAGTCGACGACCGCGATGAAGTCTTGTCCGGCCTCGATACGCTCGACGCGACCGCGTACGACCGGCAGCGCCGCGAGCGCCTGCGCTGATGCTCTCGGCGTGATACCGAATGCGTCGGCCATCTTGATCGCGGCGAGCGCATTCATCGCGTTAAACGTGCCGGGGAGGGGAAGCGTCACCGCAACATTTTCATAGGTAAACGAGACGCTCGCAGCAGTGCTCGTGAGCCCTGCGAGCTCACTCGCGCTGAAGGCGATCGGCGTGACGCCGCGCATCGTCAAAAAGGCGTTCGTCTCACACACATCTGCATTCGCGACAAGTACGTGTGAGGGTTTGTGTGATCGTGCGAGCGTGGCAGCGATCGCACGCTTTGCCGCAACGTAATTTTCAAATGAGCCGTGCCGTTCGAGGTGCTCGCGCTGGATGTTGGTGACGATCAGTCCGTCGAGCGCGAGGAACTGCGTCCGGTACTGCAGAACGCTCTCTGAGGTGAGCTCGATCACGAAGTGCGTGCAGCCGGCATCGAGCGCGCGGCGCATCATCTGCTGCGCGAAGCCGCGGCCCGGCAAGGTCATCTTGTGCAGGTTCGGCTCTGACGCGTCATTGATCGCGAAACGGATCGTCGAGAGGAGCGCCGTCTGCTTGCCCGAGGCGCGCAGGATCGCAAAGAGCATGTCGGCCGTCGTCGACTTGCCCTTTGTGCCGGTGATGCCGATGACCGTAAGTTTGCGCGCTGGGAATCCGTACGCAAGCGCCATCGCGAAGGCGAGCGTGCGGTGGTAGATCGGCCGGAAGAGTTCGACGACCGGCTCCGGCACGATTGTCTGCAACAGGCTTACGACGCGAGAGACGAAGCCGTACATGCTAGTGACTCGCCGAGAGGGCGGCCTTGAGCCGCGCGTCCTTGCCGGTGATCGAGTCGGGGATGCCCTGGAGCGCCTTGCGCGCCTCGCGCTCGGTGTAGCCGAGCGCGACGAGGGTGTCGAACACCTCGCCGTCTGCGTCGTCGTGCGCGGCGTCGCCGACTTTTTCTGACAATTCGACCAACATCTTCTCAGCGCTCTTCTTGCCGAGGCCGACGACCTTCGTGAGATAGTTCAAGTCGCGCTTGCCGATCGCGCCGATAAGCGACTCGCGCGGCGCGCGGCGCAACACCGAGAGCGCCGTCTTGGGGCCGACGCCTGAGACGCCCAACAGGAGCTCGAAGAAGTCGCGGTCAGAGGGGGAGGCGAAGCCGTAGAGCTCCATGCCGTCCTGCTTCACCGCCAGGTGGGTGGCGAGTGTCGCCTCCGCACCGACCGTGAGCCCCTCGGGCGAGCTCATCCGCACATCAATACCGAAGCCGGCGACCTCGATGACGGCGCCCAGGGGGCCGACCGAGAGCACCGTGCCGCGGATCTGCCGGATCATGGCCCTATCGTATACCATTTGCCACGTCGCGAGAAATAGAGTATATAGAGGGAACCTATGGCAATCACCAGTTCAGCGAAGAAAGCGATCCGCTCGGCGGCGCGCAAGCACGTATTCAACCTGCGCCGCAAGGACGCGCTCCGCGACACGACGAAGTCGCTCACGAAGGCGCTCGCCGCAAAGGATGTGAAGGGGGCAGAAGGGATGCTCCCGGCCGCCTACAAGGCGATCGACAAGGCGATGAAGCGCGGCGTGATCAAGGCCAACACGGCCGCCCGCAAGAAGTCCCGCCTCGCGCTCGCGATCAAGAAGGCGAAGGCCTAACGAAAACCGCCCCACGTGGGGCGGTTTTCGTTTCTGTGCTCTCAGCAGGACCGCGAGTACGCGTATCGATCCTTACAGGATCAGTACACCTTGCGGATTTTTCAGTTCGCTCCGCTCCTGAAAAATGCTCGCAAGGTCTTCGATTCCTGCACGCAAGCGCCTCGCGCTTGCTTGAGAGCACAGCTTCTCGCTGCGCTCAAATCTGTGCTCTCAGCAGGAATCGAACCTGCATCTGCTCCTTCGGAGGGAGCTGTCCTATCCATTGAACGATGAGAGCCGCACTCCCTTTATACTACGGAGCGCTTATTTCGCTACTGATGCGACGCTGATTAAGGGACGGGTTTTGTGCTCGCGGGTTTGCTGGCGCTGGTCGTCGCAGTCGTTGTCGCGACAGGTCCCGCGACAGGCGGCGTTTGTACAGTTTTGCAGGAGGTGCTGATAAGCGCCTGGCCGTGGAGTCCGAATGTGCCGGGCAGGTCGACCGGGACGAGTTTGCCGTAGCTGTCTTTGATCGGTGTCGAGGACGACTGACTTTCCATCCAGTCGACGGCGCGCTGCGTCGCTTCGTCATAGGTGCCTGTCACCTGGAAGCCGGGGTAATCCTTCTTGTTGTACGCGAGCATCGTCTGCAGCCAGGTGACCTCGCCGTTCGTGTTCGCATCCGTCGCGCCGAGCGTGAGCGTCGGCGTCGTCGTGGTTGCCGACAGCTTCGAGAGGAATGCGGTGCAGGTGGAGCTCGCTTGTTCGAACGTGATCTCGGCTGGCGGGGGCGGGACGACAGGCAGTGTCGGCGCAATCGGGGCCGGCGCTGCAGGCGAGAAGTAGCTCATGATAGCTGCGCGGATAGACGGCACGCCGAACATGACGGCAGCGATGACGACAAGAACGATGATGATACTCGCTGTGACAATCAATGCGCGATTGCGCGGGCGCGGACCCATCGTGGCTGCTTGCTGCACTGGTGCCGAAACGGGAGCAGTAGGGGATACAGGGGAGGCAGGTATGACCGGAATGACGGGAGCTGCCGGAGCCGGAGGGGGCACCACGGGTTGCTGCGGTAGTGGAGCCATGAGTGACGCGAATGCGGCGGCGACATCTTCGGCGCGCCAGCCCGATGTCTGCAGCGCTTGCTTGATCGCCTCGGTCGGTACGCCGGCGGCGCTCTGCGCACGGATATAGCTTATGAGTTGTTCATTCATGAGAACAGGATAGCATCGCTGTGCCCATTTCCTCTCACTATTGCTGTGCTCTCGGACAGAATCGAACTGTCATCGTCAGCTCCGCAAGCTGATGTCCTATCCATTGAACGACGAGAGCGTCGATACTTCTTCTATATATCAGAACCCGAGCCATGCCGCCACCAGGTCGACGATCGAGTGCTGGTGCTCGGCCTCGTAGACGTGGCGCGCGAAGTAGTCGCACACCGCATCCGCGTCGACGCCTGCGAGCGGGATGATGAGGTGCGGCGCGAGCCAGCTCTCGGTCTTGATCGAGAGCATCGGCGGCAGCACGCCCTCGACGTCCTCGAAGAGGGAGAAGGAGGTCATCCGCTCGAAGGGGTGCAACTCCTCGCCGATCAGGAGACCGGTCTCGATAAGCGAGAAGCGGTGGATGGGCGGCTCCTTCGCCGCGTGGAGCGCGAGCGCCGCCGCTGCGGTGACGATGAGCGCCGCGAGGAGGTAGTTGCCGAAGAGGATCGCCGCGATCATCCCCGCGACGGCGATGATGCCGAGCGCCCAGTACCAATCGGCGCTCTTGGGGGAGTGGTCGTATTCGCGGCCTTCCCATTCGAACAGGGCAGTGCGAGCCATGCGAAAAGTATAGCACCGCCGCTTTTGAATAATTGCGGAAGGGGTGGGACTCGAACCCACAAGGGCTTTTGGCCCGCCGGTTTTTCCGCCGCAAGCGGACCCGCCTCCGGCGGGCAAGACTCGGTTCCACTGCGGAGAGGGTGGGATTCGAACCCACGGTGCCTTGCGGCACTCCGGATTTCAAGTCCGGCGCGATAGACCATCTCTGCCACCTCTCCGCACTAGAACCCAGTCCTCAAAGAGCCAAATTTCTCTTGGATCCATTTTCTCCCGAATCCTGATTTCAGAAAGTTTTCCCGCTGGCGAGCTTGGGTGTACGTTCCATACTGCTCCTCGTGCACAAGCCTCCATGGTTTACCGAATTTTGTCGACCGAGTATGCCCCGCATTATGAGCTGCGAGTCTCGATTTGGACGAATCTTCGCGACTGGAGCCCGTATAGAATTTTGCAGTCGCTTCGCTATACAGGATGTAAGTTACAGCCATGATTTTCCGCCAGAGGCGGACCCGCCTCCGGCGGGCAAGTCCGCTGCATTAGACCACTATGCGACTCCTCCCGAACTTACGCCTGCGATGATGACTGCTGCGCAGGCGTCGACGAGGCCGAGGGACGGAACCAGATGAGATAGACGAGTTCGAGGATGCCGATCGTGTTGATGACGAGCATCGCGATGTACCACCACTTCTGATTGCCGCGCGCTGCGTGCCAGAGCGCGAAGCCCTTCATCACGAGCGACCAGATGACGAGGATCGTGATGATCGGGAGGAACGGGAAGAGGAATGCCGGAGTGCCCTGAGCCGCAAACTGTGAGAAGTATTGCATATGCGCGGATTATACCACACACTAGCCCCATGCGGTACCTCGGTGTCGATTACGGCAGCAAGAAGGTCGGCCTCGCGCTCTCAGATGAGGCGGGGACGATGGGTTTCCCGCATGCGATCGTGCCGAACACGCCAACGCTCGCGGATGACCTCTGTACGCTGATCGCGCGAGAGAATGTCGGCGCTGTGGTGATCGGCGAATCGCGCGATCTTGCCGGCGGGGCGAACCCGATCGCGGCAGCGGCGCACGCCTTGGGCGATGCTCTCGCCGCACGCGCCGGCATCGCCGTCGTCTACGAGTCTGAGGTCTTCACGAGTGCCGAGGCGCGCCGCGCGCCCGCCAAAGAGGCGAAGTCCCGCTCGCCGAAGTCGCACGCGCCCATCGACGACTCTGCCGCCGCGCTCATCCTTACCAGCTACCTTTCCCGTACGGATCATGACTAAAGAACGCATTTCAATAGATGAATTCAGCAAGATCGAGGTGAGCGTCGGCACGGTGCGCTCGGCAGAGCGCGTGCCAGAGACCGATAAGCTCCTGCGCCTTACGGTGGACTTCGGCGAGGAGGGCGGGCCGCGCCAGATCGTCTCTGGCATCGCGAAGTATGTGAGCGAGCCCGAGTCGCTCATCGGCCGCCAGCTCGCGTTCGTCACGAACCTCGAGCCGCGCACGATACGCGGTCTCGAATCGAACGGCATGCTCTTCGCCGTCGGGTCAGACGAGACGTTCGCGTTCATGACGCCCGACAGACCTGTTCCGCCCGGAACTAGTGCACACTGAGCCGCGTTCGCGCCGCAGAGGCCCGACAGAGGACGGTATACTGCACGCATGTCCTCCGTCTTTAGCGCACGGTTCCGCGCCGCGTTCGCGCCGCCGCGCTATATCGCCCCGCCGTTCTCCGGCATCGACATCTCCACGAGCGGAGTGAAGGTCGTGCGGCTCGTCGAAGAGGCGCACGGACTCGTGCTCGGGAGCTACGCGCAGGTGCGCCTGCCGCTTGGCGTCTACACCGACGGCGAGATCGTCGACAAAGAGGCGGTCACCGGCGCCTTGAAGGACGCGGCTAAGGCCGCGGGGATCTCGATCGCGAACGTCGCGCTGCCGGAGTCGAAGTCGTACCTCTTCGAGACGACGGCAGGCGGTACGAAGCGCTCGGAGTGGCGCACGGCGGTCGAGCAGCGCCTCGACGAGCTCGTGCCATTGCCGCCGATCGAGACGGCATTCGACATCGTAGGAGTGGGGCAGGCTCCGGACGGGACAGAGGCGGTCGCCGGCGTCGGGCTCGCACGCCGCGTGATCGACGACACGCTCTCTGTCTTTGATGCGGCCGGGGTCGACGTGGCCGCGCTCGAGGGAGAACCCTTCGCGATGGCGCGCTCGCTCTTGTCCGCTGGTGACACGTCGACGACGCTCATCATCGACGTCGGCAAGACGACCACCAAGATGACGATCGTCACGAACCGCATCCCGCGTTTTGCGACCACGATCGGGATCGGCGGCCACGCACTCACGCTCGCGGTGCAGAAGCACTTTGGCGTGACCGAGGCCGACGCACGCAAGGTCAAGGCCGAGCGCGGCATCGTCCCGGCGCCGGGCAACGAGGATTATCTCGCGGCGATGCTCTCGACCGTCTCTGCGATCCGCGACGAGATATCCCGCCGGCTCGACTACTGGCAGGAGAAGGCGGCGGTCGCCGGCCACGCGCCGGTCTCGCAGGTGATCCTCGCCGGAGGCAACGCCTCGGTCCGCGGACTACCGGAGTATCTCGAAGGTACGCTCGGCATCCCGGTCTCTGCCGGCGACGTGTTCACCAACCTCGCCTCGCGCGACACGTGGATCCCGACCCTCGACTACACCGAGTCGCTCGCCTATGCGACCGCGATCGGCCTCGCGCTTCGCGATGATGTCCTCCCGTATGCCTGACGAACTGACTAATCTCTTGCCGCGTGAACGCCGCGCCGCCTTCAAGCGGATATACGCGATCCGGATCGGCGTCATCGCCGCGCTCGCCGTCGCAGCGCTCGCCGTGGCGGCGATGATCCTCTTGGTGCCGACGTACGTCTATCTCGCCGGGAGCGCCGCGACTAAGACCGCGCAACTCGCGACGATCGACGCGACCTTGAGTTCGACGAACGAGGCCGCGCTCTCGTCGCGCTTGAACGCGCTCTCAGGGAACGCCGCGACGCTGGTCGCGCTCGCCAAGGTGCCGTCGGTGAGCGCGACGATGCGCGCGCTCCTTGGTGTCTCGCGCCCGGGTATCACGCTCACTGGCTTCGACTACGAGCCCGCCACAGGGACGGTCCTGGGTGAACTCGCGGTCACGGGCGTCGCGGCGACACGCGACGCGCTCAGGAGCTATCAGCTCGCGCTCCAAGGGTCGCCGTTCGTGAAGACAGCCGACCTGCCGGTCTCCTCGTTCGCGAAAGACAGCAACATCGGCTTCACCGTGACCCTCACCCTCACGCCATGAAGCCTGCTCTCCATCTCGTTCTCGCCCTCGCGGTCTGCGCACTCGCGCTTAGCGGGTATACGCTCTGGTACGACGCCGTTTCTGCAAAGAGCGCGTCGGTTGCGGCACTGCAGAAGCAGATCGACTCGAAGACGGCGGTGGTGAAGCGTGTCGCTGCGACGAGCGCGGCGATCACCGAACTCTCGGGAGATGAGGCGGTGGTGCAGAGCTACTTCGTCCCGACGACGGGTGTCGTCGCCTTCATCGACGGGCTCGAGCGGCGCGGCGCGGTGCTCGGCGCGGCGGTGACCGTTCAGTCCGTCTCGAACAACGACAAGATCAAGCCGCCAACCCTCGAGCTCTCGCTCTCGGTCGACGGGCCGTTCGACGCCGTGATGCGCACGGTCGGCGCGATCGAGTTCATGCCGTATGACATCGCAGTCGCGTCATTCACCATGAGCGCGCTGTCAGACGCGAAGGGGAGCTGGAGAGCGACCGTGAAGCTCTCGGTCGGATCGCTCCCCGCGACCGCCTCGACGACGTCCACAACGCCATGAACTACTTCGACTCATTCGGCACCTATCTGCGGCGTATGCGCTCGGGTATCGGCTTCGACCCGGTACGCGACTGGCTCGTGCTCCTCACTACGACGTTCATCCTGCTTGCGGGCATCATCGTGTGGAATGCATGGGCCTTTGACACCGTCGCGACCGGCGGCACGATCGGCGCTGCGTCAGTCAAGGCGCCGCCTATCTTCGACCCGGCGACCCTCGACACGATCCACACCGTGTTCGCGAACCGCGCGACCGAGGAGTCGAAGTACCTGACCGGCGTCTACCGCTACGCCGACCCGTCGCAATAGCGGTGCAAGTGCGCTAGGGTAGAGTCGTACGCCCCTATAGCTCAATGGATAGAGCTGCGGACTTCTAAGCCGCCGATGTTGGTTCGATTCCAACTGGGGGCACAGAGCTATACTTGAGTGATGGATGAGCAGAGCGTCTCGCAAGAGCCGTGGATGATCCGCGCGGTACTGCGCACTGGTCTTGTGCAATCGAAGCGCGGCGCGCAGAAGGTACTGCTCGGCATCACGATCGTAAGCACGATCATCGCGCTTATGGGCTTCATTGACGGGACGCCGCGCGAGGCGCCGGCACGCTATCGCGGCAATATCCCCGACACGCCGATCTATCAGCACCCGCCGACGCCCGAGGAGGTGCAAGCGCAATGAACTCGCGCGGCTTTACGCTCATCGAGCTCATGGTCGTGATTTCGATCATCGGGATGCTCTCGAGCATCATCCTCGCGACGCTTAAGACCGCGCGGACGAACGCCCTCTACGCGCGCGCGGACGCCGAGATTATGACGTTCATGAGTTCCGCGCAGGTCGCGCAGGGCGAGAAGAACAAGACGCTCCTCGGCATCACGGGGAGCGGCTGCAGCGACTGCGGCTGCCGCGGCCGCGATATCCGCAATATCCCGACGTCGGATGCGTGCTACGTGCAGTGGACGAACGTGCTCTCGGCGATCCAAACGGCAACGAACGGGCTCGTCGTCGGGCTCACCAACATGACGCGCGACCCGTGGGGCAGCCCCTACGGGCTCGACGAGAATGAGCGCGAAGGCGGGCCGACGGATTGCCGCAACGACACTATCCGCTCGGCAGGGCCGGATGGTATTTTGGGTACGGGCGACGACGTCGGATTCCTCGTGCCATGGAGCACGCCGTGTCCGTAGCGCGTTGCGGTATAGGTGCAAACAGGTAGAGTCAGTGGACGGGCATGTGGCGGAATTGGTATACGCGTACGTCTCAGAAGCGTATCCCGCAAGGGTTGAGGGTTCGAGTCCCTCCATGCCCACCAGCGCGGTTAGCTCAGTTGGTAGAGCAACCCGTTTACACCGGGTAGGTCGGGGGTTCGAGCCCCTCACCGCGCACAGCAAGATGGAGCTGCAACCGGAAGTCGTGGTATATACGTTTATATAGCTATGACAGAACGCGCAACAGACGCGGTTCCCGCGTGTATCGGCATCATCATGGACGGGAACCGCCGCTGGGCTAAGGCGCGCGGCCTCCCGACGCTTGAGGGCCACACCGTCGGATTCGCCAAGGCCAAGGAGATCGTGCGCCATGCGTTTGATCGCGGGGTCGGCACGGTCATCGTCTACGCGTTCTCGACCGAGAACTGGAAGCGCGCTGCGGACGAGGTCGGTTACCTCATGAACCTCTTTGCGAATGCGCTCACGAACGAGTTCTCCGATCTCGTGAACGAAGGCGTCCGGATCACCTTCCTCGGCGACCTCTCCCGTCTGCCGAGCGGCCTCGCGGCGGCGGCGCGCAAGCTCGAGACAGAGAGCGCCAGGAACGGTTCGGGCAAGACGATCGGCATCGCCCTCTCCTATGGCGGCCGTGCCGAGATCGTCGCGGGTGTGAACGCGCTCATCACTTCGGGGAAGAAGGAGGTGACCGAGGCGGACGTGAGCGCGGCGCTCTGGAGCGCCGGCCTGCCGGATCCGGACATCATCATCCGCACGAGCGGGGAACAGCGGCTCTCGGGCTTCCTCCCGTGGCAGTCGGTCTATAGCGAGCTCTTCTTCACCGACTCCTATTGGCCGGACTTCTCGACGGCAGAGTTCGATGCGATCCTCGAGTCATTTGCGTCTCGCGAACGGCGCAACGGGAAATAGTGTACGGTAGAGAGATGGACCTGCCGATCCTCTACGAAGATGCGGATGTCGTCGCGGTCGCGAAACCCTCAGGGCTCGTCACGCACAGCGACGGCCGGACGAAAGAGGCGACGGCCGAGGAGTGGTTCTTTGCGCACTACCCGGACACGGGTGTCGAGCGGCCGTACGTGCATCGGCTCGATCGCGACACCTCGGGCGTGCTCGTCTTCGCGAAGAACGCCGTGGCCTATGACTTCTTGCGCAAGGCATTCACCGACCGCGAGGTGAAGAAGACGTACCTCGCATTCGTCTATGGCGTACCGAAGGAGAAGAAGGGTGTGATCGACTTCGACATCGGCCGCTCGCGCAAAGACTTCCGGCTCCGGTCGGCGCAGCCCAAGGCCAAGGGGCGGCTGCGCGAGGCGCTCACGCGCTACGAGGTCGTAGACGAGATCCCCGGCTACGCGCTCCTCACGGTCCACCCCGAGACCGGTCGGACGCACCAGATCCGCGTCCATCTAAAGGCGATCCATCACCCGATCGTCGCCGACCCGCTCTATGCGCCCAACCACCCGGCCGCGCTCGGCCTAGAGCGCCTCGGCCTCCACGCCGCGACGCTCGATCTGCCCCTACCGGGAGGCGGTCGTGTTACCGTTACCGCACCGAATCCGGCCGATTTAGCGCCCGCCTTTGCCCATTTTAAGCACTCGTGATAGAGTGCCCGAGACATGAAGAAGGTGATCACTCCGGTGAACGTCGAAGGACGCGCGAAGCTCGGCATTCGCGCGGGTGACACTGTCCGCGTGATCCAGAACATCGTCGAGTTCAAGAAGGGTCGCGGCACCGACAAGAAGGAGAAGACGATCAAGAACACCCGCAAGCAGGCGTTCGAGGGGCTCGTCCTCTCGGTGAAGCACGGCACGGAGGCGGGCGGGATGTTCACGGTCCGCGCGACCCTCTCGGGCGTCGGCGTCGAGAAGACCTTCCCGCTCTACTCGCCGGTCATCGACTCGATCGAGATCGTGAAGCGCTCGCGCGTCCGCCGCGCCAAGCTCTACTTCATCCGCGAGAAGGCCGCCAAGGCCGTCCGCCGCCAGCTTAGGAATGCCCGCATGATGAACGTGAAGAGCGACGAGACGATGCCGGCAGAGGCAGAGGCGGCGCCCGCTGCCCCCGAGGCAGCAGCAGTGGTATAGTGTGCCCACCTGCGCAGGTGGCGAAATTGGTAGACGCACTACCTTGAGGTGGTAGCTCCCGTTAAGGGAATGGAGGTTCAAATCCTCTCCTGCGCACATGAGCAAAAGCACCCACAGGGGTGCTTTTGAATTTATGGGTCGGCGGAGGTATAACAAACAACGGAGTAGAGGTACCGTTTCAACTCTAGAGGAGAACCAGAAGAATGTGTTTCAAGAAGAAAGCGGTACGTGGCGCAACCACCATGCGTTTCAAACGGCGGGAATCGGCGACGTGTCAGTCAGCAGAACGCGACGAAAAGGAGGTCGCGCGTCGGCACGAGATTTCGAAGCGGAAGGCGGCGAAGCCGGAGGCGGTGGCCAAGCGTGCACGAAGAAGTGCAGCAAAGAGGGAACGTATCGGCATGCAGGGACTGCGCAAGCGCGGACTCGCGCCGGTGCTCCAAGAATTGTCGCTGTAACATCAACTGAGAAAGGAATAAGCCCCGCGCGAAGCGGGGCTTTTGTTGCGTTGGGTCTTAGGGCAGGGATGGCGATGCGAGGATGACGCTCACCTGGTCCCAGTGCAGGAGCACCCACGTCATCGCCGCGACCACAATCCCTTTGAGGATAACCGTGCTGATGCGCTTGATTTTCGCTTCGACACGTTTATCGCCCAACCATGCGAAGAAACTGACCATTGAGTCCACAGAAGGTACCTCCGTAGTAAGTTAACTGTTTAAGTATAGCACTAGGCAATACATCTGTCAACCCCCCGTAATGGTTCAATACCTTGGAATCACCCCAAGGCATGGCATACACCACAA
>CAYOCH010000014.1:0-16314 GCA_964402535.1 uncultured Candidatus Saccharibacteria bacterium
GGTTTGTGGTGTATGCCATGCCTTGGGGTGATTCCAAGGTATTGAACCATTACGGTATATTGACAAACGCAACTCATTGTACTTTAATGAACACAGGTCATAACCGGGAGCACATCATGAGCACCCCTGAGCTGTATCTGGACATTTGTTCAGAATGCAAGACGCGGCACGGCTATATCGTGTGCGCAGACGGCACACGGAGCGGGGAGTTCGCGACAGAGAAGCGCGCCACCCAAGAGCTCGCACGGCTCTCGCTCCGACAGCACGTCACCGACGAAGAGGTCAAAATCGGCCTGCACAAGATCTGCCTCGCCGGCCTCGTGACGTCGGACAAGGAGCTCGACGCGTTCCTCGACGCGATGAACCGCGAACGGACCGAGCACATTAACATCTTCGACGCGATCGACGAGTCGGACGCCCTGGACAAGCAGATCGAACGGTTCGAAGGCCTCGGCCCGCAGCCCGACAAAGCGCCGCAGCGGACACTGCACTAACCCGCCGCATTTCATCCCCCTTCCCCGCCAAAAGCGGGGAACTTTTTATTTCCGGCGCTTCTTGGCGGTCACCCACTCCACCTTGTCCGGGCGCATCTGCGCATACGACTTGCGCGTGATCTTGCCCGTCGTGACCTGGTGCGGCTGCGCCTTCTTCCAGCTCGGGGTCCGTGCCTTCTTTTTTGCTGCCATACGACTTTTATTGTACCCCGCACTCCCGCGACGCAATGGGCCCGCGGTGGAAAGTGTGAACTAGTGAGTCAGCACGTAGATGTAATAAAGCGAGCTAGAAAGGAGCAGGAGTGACGCGAGCAGGAAGACCCACGTGAAGAACCGTGATCGAGGCGCGACTTGAGCCTGATGGCGCAACGCAAACAGATTCCAGATCGCGTATGCGTCGAACACGGCTGCACCGATAAGGAGCGAGAATCCGGTCTCGAGGCTAGGCGCAATCGCGCTAAAGACCGGAATGAACAGGATCGCTGCTATGGTAGCCAGGCACACGAGACCACCGAATGAAGCGAGGAGCATAAGTCGTGAGGTCACTGCGGGTTCGACAGCTGTATCATGTTGGTCATCCCGAGCACTAAGCCATCTCGTGATCAGGTATCGCGGGACGGTCACGAGGAGACTGCCGATAGCAAATAGCGTGCCCGCAAGACGCGCCGCATCGTCTCGATAGAACGAGAAGAGGTCAAGACCCAAACCGCTATACGTAACCGGCGTCGTCCAGATGTAATAGACCGAGAGCGGCAGCGCCCACGCCGCAAACTTGAGCCAAGAGTTGAAGATGTTTCGTGGGACGAAGATGAGGAGAATAGTGACGGGCAGTAAATAAAAGCTAAAATTGTAAAGCGGATTTATGAAATACGGATAGACCTCACGAAGCCACGTCGAGTAACAATACTCGTTTGAATATATGCACCAGTAACTAGTGGGCGCAATGACGTAACCAATCAAAGTAATGGCGAACGGGACGGATTGTGAGATTCTTGATTTCATTTTTCTAGAGATTCGTTAGTGCTATCCAGAATCTATAGAGTTTATTATAGACCGCCGTTATGAGCCTCTTCATCAGCGGCTGTTGAGAAGTGGCTTCTATCACAGCCGCGGTTTGCGCCTCCTTCATGGCCGATTTTTGCGCTTCGACCACAGGCACTGGCGCCCACCTCTCCCGAGCGTCTTTCTTAACTATCGATGATGAAGCTGCAGAGACCACCTCTGGTTGTGGAGACGTAGTCGCAATTATCACTTGTGCGCTTGTTGTCGCGACGACAGGTTCTTGAGTGGGCAAGACGACTGGGATCGAGATGCTGCCTGCCGGAGCAGGAGGCGCGTTGGCCGGTGCTGCGGCGACTGTAGCAGCAATTGGCGGTTCATATACGATCGTCTCCCCTATCTGCGGCACAACTGAAAGCATGCTTGCGCCATCACCATTCTCATCGATCGTTAGTTCAGTCGCGGTGTCGAGCCCGCCGGCAATCGTGAGACTTGCGAGCGTACTCGATGTTACCGGTACACCGGCGAGTGTCGCTGAGCTTGTCACAACGCCACCAAAGCTCTCCTGCATGTCGAGCGAGAATGTGCCTGTATCTTGTCCGTGCATCGTGAGCTTATAATCACCCACTGGCACAGTGACATATTTCACCTCGCCGAATTCGCCATAGACGGAATTTGGGATGTCTTCGGTCACTGATCCGTCTTGCGCTAGACCAGTCGTATTTCCCCAAGAATCATTGATTTGGAGAGTCAATGGTGAATGAAGGAAGAAAGTGAGCTTCTTAACACTTGATGACACTGGTTGACTTACAGAAACATAAGCCGGTAATGAATTATTGTCATTTATCAAGACTTTGTTAATAAATTCGCGAATTGACTGAACTTCAAATAGATTCTTATGCTCGTATTTGATGGGAGCTCCAGGAATGTTATTTATCTTGTCGAGAGTAAGCCAATACCGCTTCACGTTCGTGCTGGAGGCAATCATGAGTGCGCTCGGGACAGGCACCGTGCCATCGCCGTCTTCGGTAAAGATCGGCCGATAGGAGCGGACAGGATCCTTAGGCGAGGTATAGAAGTCGATGCCAGCGACCGTGTCGACGCCCCAACCTGCGATCTGGTCGACCTCGATACCTGCGGGCGGCGTCCAACCGTCGAGCGATGAATGTGTCCGATTTGCATACTCGATAAGCCCAGCATTCGCGATTTCTGCAGATTTCAGATCGTTCGGCGCGGGATCGACGCGACCGCCCTCTTTCGCGAGCAAGTAGTCGTCGAGCGCCACTCGATTCGCGATCGTCGCGCCATACGCTTCTTCCTCTTTTGCATACGCATCGCCAGTGAATCTCGCGACCGGGTGCGCAGCATCGCCGGCAGTGCTCTCGAGATAATCCTCGGACGGGAGCAGGTGGTACGCCATCGGCGCATTCTGGGTGAACGATCGCGCCGCTGTGTTCGAAACGACTGGAACGCCGTATTTGTATATGCCTGCATCGTAGCCGACCAAGAGCGACCCGACTGCCGCGGGCGCGCCGCTCTGCGGGACGCCGACCATGATCACCTTGTCGACGAGAGACTCGGCAGAACTGCCCAGTTTATTCAGGAGCGCCTTCGCGAGCAAGCCGCCGTTGCTGTGCGTGACGATGCTCACCTTGCCTGTCTTCGAGTTCGCAGCGAGTGCACGGAGCGTCTGCTCGATATACGGCGTGCTCGTCGCTTCTTCGTAATAGATCTTGCCGTCGCGTTCTGTCCCTCTGCTCAACAGATCGTCAAATGAAAGCCGCCAATCATATGCGACAGGTATCCAATTTTTGATAGTCCCGTCACTTTTGAGACTATCCATCTGATCGATGAACGACTTATACAGATTGCTGTTGCCGACCGAGTCGATTATGTCGGCTGATTTCGTATAAATGTCCGCGCATGCGCTCGCGCCGCTCGTATCAAGCGCCAGCTTATTGATCTTGCCGTTGCCGACACCGAATAGAGCCTTGAGCCATCCGTCATAGGGCTCCCAGAGCTTTTCTTCTCCTGACTGCCCACACCCGCTACCCTCGTAGAGGCGGCTGCCCTCGATACCCGGCAAGAAGAGTACGTTCGAGACGCAATTGCCTGCCGCGATGCACGGGTCGGGTGGTGGTGGCGGAACGTCGTTTGCACAGGTACCTTCGCATATTTCGATAAATGGCTGAAGCGCTGTGCCGCCTACCCAATGACTGGCGCCATAGCCTGACCATCCTGAATACAAGAACGCCCAAATTCCGTCGCCATTGCGGATCGTCTGTCCCGCAAGAACCGGAAGCACGTATTCTTGAAGGGTCGAAGTCGCACTCGCATCGAACGCATAGTACATGCGATCGGTCTTCAATATTTTCGCATTCGGCGCGACCGCTCCAGAAAAAGGATCGCCCCCAATCGCACTCATGAGGCCGACGTCGAACGTCGCAAATGAAGTGCCGTTCCATCTGAGCCACACATGAACACTCGTGCTCGCCGTCGTCGTGAAGTCATCACGATTCCATACGCCAAGATTCTTAGTCTGCATGCCGTCCTGTTCGTACCATCGCGGCGTCGTTGTTGAGTAGACCGGGATCTCATCTGAGCGTCCATCAGCTGATTGCCAGAGCACCGACGCATGCACACCGAGCGGCATTGCCGCCATAAGGAATTGAAACAACGCGACGATGCCCCCGCGCATTACCCATCACCCTATCACTTCTTAATGAAGAGCAGCGGGTTATGCACCCGCTCCTCTTCACGCACAAGTTGATCGATCGGCTAGAGCGTGTTGGAGAAGGAGATGGAGGCGGGCGGGATGAAGAGGCTCTGGTCGGTCGACCACGCGTTGCAGGCGAAGGAGAAGGGCGTCTCGAGGTCGAGCGCGCCGAGGCTCATCACGGCGCTGCCGCTCGCGCTCTGCGCGGCGAGGAGCTGCAGGCCCTTGGTCGCACCACTCTTCCACGCGTAGAGGTAGGTGCCGTCGTCGATCATCGCCGCCGTACCGAAGTTGCCGCGCATCTTGCCGCCGGCGACATAGATCGTGCCGCTGCGAGAGACCGGGCTCGTGACCCGCATCGTACAGACGAGCGGCTCCTTCTGCGTGAGCAGATATGAGATCGAGTTGTAGCCAGAGACTTTCGGCGCGGTGACCTTGGGCGCCGTCGACGTCTTTTTAGGCGAGACAGGCGTCTGCGCCGCGGGTGCCGAGGTCGTCGCGACCGTCGTGGTCGCTGTCGGCGAGGGAGCGCCGCCCTGCGGCTGCGTGAGCACGTAGTACCAGACACCTGCGAGCACCACGATCGCGAGCACCGCCCAGATGAGTGCCTTGTTCATACGTAATGGGTTATGACGTAAGTATACCGCCGCGCGCGGCTGCAACTACTTCAGATAGTGCTCCAGTGTATAAATCCAATCCGCCTCGCCAGAGGGGTCCTTCTGCTTCTCTTTGAGCAGCCATTCGAGATATGCACGGTCGCTCCCCGCGACCTCCTCGATCTTCTTACCGCGATATTTGCCGAAGCGCAGCGTCGTGAAGAGGAGCGGCCGCGCCGAGATCGTGAGCATCTCGGTAAGCGCGGCCTCCTCGCTACCCTGCTTCTCGACCATCTTGGCGAGTAGCCGCTCGAAGACGGACTCGAGCACGAGCACGTCGCCAAGCGCGTCGTGCGCAACCGCCTCGACCTCGAGGCCGAGCAGGTAGCGCAAGTATTGCAGACGGTAGTTGCCGATGAGCTCGTTGGGGTCGAGCGCGCGGGCGACCTTGTAGGTGCAGATCACGTTCGCCGGCGTGATCCCCTCGCGCGAGAACATAGAGACGTCGAATGCGACGTTGTGTGCGACCGCCACCACGTCCTCGCTCTCAAACAGCTTCTTGATCGCCGCATAATCCTGAGATTCGGCGAAGAGCGGACGATCGGCCACCATCTTCTCGGTGATGTGGTGCACCGCCATCGACTCGATCGAGATCGGCACGGGCGGCTTGTAGGTCGCGTTCACGATCGGCGAAGCCACGCCGCGCTCTTTGACCGCGAGCTGACAGAGCCGGTCGCCGTCGCCGTTCCCCGTCGTCTCGGTGTCGAAAAAGATGATGCGCATCTGCGTATTCTACCTGGTGCATGCATAAATAAAATGAGAACGGCCACGGACCCCTCGGGGGTACGTGACCGTTTGTTGCTGGCGCAGACAGGAGCCCGGTCAGGGCTGCACCGTGTCGCCGTTCGGATGGATGACCTTGTAGCCGCGCATCTGCGCGATCTTCACCGCAGCGACCTCGAGCTCGCGCAGATTATAGTCTGCGATCTCGCCGCCGGGCTTCATCACCAGGCCCTTGTCGCCGATGAATTGGACCTGCAGGCTCTTGACCTGCGTGCCGTCCACGGCCGTGCCGTGGCAGCTCGTCCAGTGACCCTGCAGCTGCTCGCGGCCGACGAGGGCGTCGGTACCGCCGATGTTGACCTTGATCAGCGAGCTGTTGCTGGGCTTATGGCGGCCAGGCTTAAGGCGACTCTTAGCGAATCTCTGCATCGTTGCTACTCCTTTCCTTGTTGGTTGAACTTCTGAAAGAGCGGTTTCGCCCTACCCCGTGCGGGATAAACGCGAAATCGACCCCGGTGGGTCGATGCCGCTACAATACACTACACAAATGTATAAGTCAATGCGTCAGATTTTCGACACCTCAAGCAGCATGAAGAGCGGGATCTCCTTGCGCGCCGTGTCCTCGGCTGCCTGGCGCGGGCCCTTCTCGCTCGACTTATGCGAGATCCACTCCTCGAGCCGCGTAATCGCGAATCCGTTCTTGCGCAGCGCTTTAGAAATGTCCTGCAGGGAACGATTATATGAAATAGTGCGCTCGCGCGTCTTCTTGCCGGGGTGCATATCGATCTCGACCTTCTCACCAGAGATAGCGGTCGACGCGACGGTACTGCACAGCAGCTGCCTCGTCGTAGCCCCAACTCGAGTGCTTCAAGACTCGGAAGGCAGGGTGGTTAAGAACGAGCACCATGCGCCCCCGCGGCGTGAGCACGCGCGCCGCCTCGGCGAACGTCGCATCCATCTCACCGATATTCTGGATCGCGAGCACGATGATCGCCGTGTCGAATTGGCCTGCCTTGGCGAATGCGAGCTTGTGCGCGGGCGCGACATGATAGGAGATGCCGCGGGACTCCTTGCTCGCGAGCGTGATGAGCTCTTTGGAGATGTCAGTATCGGTCACGCGCGCACCAGCGGCCGCGCACGCGCGCGAGAAGTAACCCTGCCCACAGGCGATATCGATGACGCGCTCGCCCGGCTTGAGTGCAAGCACGCGCAGCAGGTTCGGCAAAATCACCTTCGCCTGATAGGTGTCTGCATCCTTCTCCAATAGATCGTCGTACCAACCCGCGACCTTCCCCCATGAGGAGTCCTGCTTAGTCATAATGTTATACATTCTTAACGTACGTCAGGTCGCATCGAAGAGCAAGGAGGCCGTTATGGCTACGGGTCAGGGACCATGAGTACATTTCTCGAAGCTTACAGCTTCAGTACACCTTTCGCGTCTCGCGTCGCCTGCGGCTCGCTGCGACATGCTCAAGGTCTTCGAGTCCCTGAACGCAAGGCTCCGCCTCGCTTCCCGCAGCAAAATTGCGCTGCGCTTAATTTTGCTGCGGGTCAGGGACTCGAACCCCAATACCTTGCTCCAGAGGCAAGTGTCCTACCATTAGACGAACCCGCAATAGTGGGAGAATAGCCGAAAATCGGCTGTTATTCAACCTATTCTTATTGCGCCCAGAAGAGGTGGTAGACGAACGAGACGAACGGGTCGGCAGATGGGCCGTAGACGATCGCTGCGCCCAAGGCGCCGGTCACGAACATCCCGATGAGTGCGGCGAGCGAGAGGACCGGCAGGAGCCAGGTGTCGAGCACCAGGTGCGCGACATACTTCTTATAGCTCCAAGTGCGCATGAACGGGTTCGCCATGCCGGCGACACGATTCCCCCACCCCTCCCTGTCAAAGACGCGGATCAGATAGGCGCATGCGAGGATCGCGTAGAGCACAGTCGTGATGCCGGAGGCAGGCGCGTGCACCGCGAGGATATATGCCCGCGCCGACCCCTCGACGAGATCCTCGGCGATGCCGCCGGTCACGAGCGCGGCGATAGCACCAAGGATACCGACGAAGAGCAAGAACGCTTTGACGGCAAAGAGCCAGGTCTGGCGACGCAGCCACGGCCACGCGTAGCCGCCGAGCTCGAGTGCGGAGTAGAGCACCAGGAGCGCTATCGGGAAGTGAACGAATAACGGGTGGATGTTCATACCGATAAGTATACCCCCGCTCGGACGGTACAATGCACCTATGATCCGCAGCGTCGCGCACCCGCTCGGCCGCGCCTGGCACCGCTCGCACGTGCTGCGCCACCGTCGCTCCTGGCTCATCATGGCCGGCGTCGCGGCCGTTGCGCTCTTGCTCTACTATGTCGGCGACTTCAACACGGTCTCGTGGCCCGCGCTCCTCGAGGCAGTCATCCGCACGACCTACCGGCTCGTCGCCGCGTATCTCATCGCGCTCGTACTCGGCGTATCGATCGCGCTCGTGGTCGGCTGGAGCCCGTTCGCCGACTTCTTCTTCCCTTTCTTCGACATCCTGCAGAACCTCCCCTCCTTCGCGCTCATCCCGATCTTCATCTACACCTTCGGTTACACCGACCGGATGATCATGCTCTTCGCGGTCTCCTCGATCATCTGGCCGATCCTCTTCGCGGTACTCACGGCGATCAAGAGCGCGCACCGCGACCTCTCTGACGCAGCGACCATCTTCGGCGCGCACGGCGCGAAGCGCATCCCCTACTACCTCGCACCGCTCTCGCTGCCCGCGATCTTGACCGGCTCGATCGTCGGGATCGCGATCGGCTGGGAGTCGGTGATCGGCGCCGAGATTATCACCAACACGATCGGCTTCGGCAGCTATATCAACGAGGCGAGCACCTCGGGCATCACGCAGGCCTCGGTCGCCGGCACGCTCACGATCCTCGTGATCGTGTTCGTCATCAACCGGCTCGTGTGGGCGCCTCTCCTCGCCGACAGTGCACGTCGCTATGCAGAATAACCGCCCTGAGAGCGCGCTCGTCCTCTCGCGCGTCTGCGCACGCTTTGAAGACGAGGCGCGCAACACGTACGCGCTCAAGGACATCACGTTCTCGATCCCCAAGGGCTCGTTCGTCTCGATCATCGGCCCCTCGGGCGCCGGCAAGTCGACCCTCATGCGCATCATCCTGGGGCTGATGCAGCACGAGAGCGGCGAGGTGGTGCGCGACTTCGCGCGTCCGGCGATGGTATTCCAGAATTACGCGCTCTTCCCCTGGCTCTCGGCGCTCGACAACGTCGCCTTCGGCCTCAAGATGGCGGGCGCGGACGCTCACGAGCGCGAGCGCATCGCCCGCGAGAAGCTGAAGGAGGTCGGCCTCGCCCACCTTGAGAATCACTACCCCGCCGCGCTCTCGGGCGGCCAGCGGCAGCGCGTCGGCCTCGCTCGCGCGCTCGCGATCTCGCCCGACCTCCTCATCATGGACGAGCCGTTCTCGAACCTCGACACGATCACCTCAGAGGCGCTCAAGGCCGACCTCCTGAAGATCTGGCGCAGCTACGGCATGACGATCGTCATGGTGAACCACCTGATCCCCGATGCGATCGAGCTCTCTGATGAGATCATCGTGCTCGGCGCGCATCCTGGTCACGTGGAGAAAATATTGGCGGTCGACCTCACCCGCCCGCGCGACGTGCGCGGACCGCATTTCTTTAAAGAAGTGGACGAATTGACTGAAATAATCCGGAAGATCGGATAAAAAGTTACAGGCCACCTCTTGTGGGTGGCCTGGCTGCGGAGAATCCGCTAGTCAAGAACTTTGAGGACCGCAGCGCCGACGTCTTCGGCGTCGAAGCTCGTTTGCGAGAACGGGAGCTCATCTGCCTGCAGCTCGCTCTCATCCGCAAAATCTTCAGGCCGCAATGGCTTGTTCACGCGAGCCGCACCTGTCGTGTGTTCTGCCTTCTTCGGGACCGGGCTCGGGTGGTGCACTGTCCGCGCCGGATGCATCTGTGCCTTCTTCATCGCTTCCTCTCCTTGTGAAATACCGCCGTTTGACCCGATGATAGTATGCGACACGAGTAGACCTTCGTCAACGACCTTGTGCTAGCGCTTCATGAAGTATTCACTCCTGTTGCGGCGGGAGGAGAGACGTGGTTCTATCTGGGTCAGAAGATAGTTTGACCTTTACCATCCATTCACTAAGGAGGTGCGTCGTGAGTATAAAGAACACATGCATCGTGGTCGGTCATGCGGATCAGGTCGGTGCGACCAAGAAGGAGCTTGAAGCGCGCGGCGTTCGTGCGCGGGCCTTCCAGCACAACATCGGTCACGAGAAGATTGCGGCCCTGTGCGCCGCGGAGAGCGACTTACAAGTCGTCGCTGTGTTCTGCCGCAACTTCGTCGATCAGGGCGCCAGCCTGTTTGCAGCTCTGCGCAAGCAGCTGAACGGCAGCGTCTCGCTGCACGCGCTCGTCGAAGCGGGATCACAGAAAAAGCCGCGTATCGTCGAGAAATTAGATTCGACGGTCAACGCGATATGCATCGGTATGCCGCTCAATCCGGCGAAAGCCGCGATCGAGATACGGAAGAGATGGTTCCCCGATGCAGTAGGAGCGATCGGCGAGGAAGCCGATGGCAACGCCGCTCGGGTGACATCGAGCGGCACGACCGTGTCCGAACTGCCTGGCATGACCGTCCGAACGCACCGGATCGGCGATGAAGAAATCGAGACTCTCTCTCGTTCAGAAGAAGACAGCGATGACGACATCCCGGCTCCGTCGCGCCAAGGTCCGCCCAGGACGGCCGCAGTGCCGAAAGAGCCGAAACCTGCCTCGATGCGACCCGCAGCAGCGAAGCGAGTAGGTCCGGTCAAGGTGCCGAAGGTCAATCCAGACGCGCCGCTTGAAGCGAAGCAGAGACAGCGGCAAGATCCGGAGAAGAAATTCTTGGGTACAACCGTTGACGTGCCGACGCTGACCTTCGGAAAACTGCTCGAGTCGCTGAAACGCAATCCCGTGCTGCCGGCCGAACCGACCGCGAAACGCATCGTCGGTATGGACGGCAAAACGGTGCTGCTCGATCCGCGGCGGATCCGGCGTCTGCCGGAGAACCCGCGCAACCGGTCCAACCCGGGATTGAGCGACGAAGGGCTGCGGAAGCTCGGCGACAACATCAAGCTAGTCGGGCAAATGGAGGAGATCCGTGTCTGTCCTTTCGCGGATGATCAGAAGTTTGATGCCCAGCTTATCGACGGCGAATGCCGGACTGAAGCTACCGAACGCGCGCACATATTCGTGCGTGCCAAGGTGGACGAGAGCGTGACTCCGGAGCAGGTGTCGAAGCTGTACTTCATGTCGGTCGTCAGCAACAAGAACAAGACGGAATTCACTGCCTACGATAATGTCCGCATCGTCGCGAAGTTCCGCGACGAATACGGCATGACGATCCAGGAGATAGCAGGGGTATGCGATGCGACCGCTTCATGGGTATCGCAGCAGATGCTGCTCGGGAAGCTTGAGCACGATGTTCAAGAAATGCTCGAGGGCGGGAGCGCACAGCGGCGGCTAACCTCGCAGATCGCGGTTCTCCTGGTAGATATCGAGGCGGCTGGCCAGCGGTCAGCAGCCGAGGAGATCGTGGACAAGAAGATGAACTACCGCCAAGCGCGACGGTTCGTGCTCAATCTGCGGCGTGGGCGCGGTCTCGCACGCAGCCCGACCGGAGAGAACCGCCATTCGAAGCAGTTCGACTCGCTCGGTACGCTCACGCGGCACAACCTCGACGCCTACGGCATCTACCTCGACATGCTGACGGCTGAACTTATGACCATGCTCGCCAGTCGCTCCGGCGGCGAACGAAGCGGTGTCTGTCAGGACTTGCGCAAGCTTTCTACAGATGTCGCGACACTCGCCAAGCGGCTCGAGAAGTGCGAATGAGTTTGATGGAGTGTTGTACTAAGACCCGGCCTTGCAGCCGGGTCTTTTCTTTTTCAAAAAATACAGCGCCGTCCGAAGACGGCGCTCTGTAAGGTCCTGCGACTGCTACTTCTTTTTTACCTCCGCGGGTTTTGCGGCGGCCTTCTTCTTGCGAGCGTAGCGGCGCTTCACGCGGCCGGTCTTGATGATCCGCTCCGCAAAATCCAGGAGCATCAGGGCCTTGCGTACTCGTTCTGCCCCGCCGCGCTTTTCGACGGAAGCGAGGATTGTCAGTCCCTCGCGTATCCGCGCCATAGTCCCACCGTTCTCAACTTCACCCATATTCCTGCGTGGCATCACTGCCTCCTGTCATGTGAGTGGCCGAAACTAGCCGTGTAATATCATAAGACATTACACATTGTGTGTCAAGTCCTAGTGCTTGCGCTTCCGGTCGAGTGCGGCCTTGAGGAACTCGGTGAAGAGGGGGTGCGGATCAAGCGGGCGCGCCTTGAGCTCGGGGTGGAACTGCGTCGCGAGCATGAAGGGGTGCTCCTTGCGCGGCAGCTCGGCGATCTCCATGAGCACGCCGTCGGGCGAGGTGCCCGAGAAGACGAGGCCGGCCTCCTCGAGCCGCTTCACGTAGGCAGGGTTGATCTCGTAGCGGTGGCGGTGCCGCTCCTCGACAAGCTCCTTCTTGTAGGCGGCGCGCGCCATCGTCCCCTTCTTGAGATAGGCGGTGTAAACGCCGAGGCGCATCGTGCCGCCGTATTTGTTGTCGGCCAGGTGCTTCTTCTGCTCCAGCATCACGTCGACGACCGGATCGGCCGCCGACTTCTTGATCTCGGTCGTGTTCGCATCCTTAAGCCCGAGCACGTTCCTCGCGTACTCGATCACCATGAGCTGCATCCCGTAGCAGAGGCCGAGGTACGGGATCTTGTTCTCGCGAGCGAACTTGATGGTCTTGATGATACCCTCGATCCCGCTCTCGCCGAAGCCGCCCGGCACGATGATGCCGTCATATTTCTTAAGCTTTGCGACCGGCTCGCCCTTCTCAAAGTCTTTGGCGTTGATCCAGGTGAGGATCGGCTTCCGATTCAGCTTGGCCGCAGAGAACTTGATCGCCTCGATCACCGAGAGATACGCGTCTGAGAGGACGAAGTTGCCCGTATCGAAATATTTGCCCACGACCGCGATATGCACCTCGGGCGACTTACTTGCCGTCGCCGCCTTCACGAACGTGGCCCATGAAGCGAGCGAAGCCTTGCGCTTGTGCGGCATCTTAAGCGCGTCGATGACCGCCTCGCCAAGCTGATCCTTCTCGAAGTTCAAGGGCGCCTCGTAGATGCTCGAGATGTCCGGCGCGCTGATCACCCGATCCTTGCGCACGTTGCACCAGATCGCGAGCTTCTCTTTGCGTTTGTCGTCGATCGCCTCCTTGCTCCGGGCGACGATAAAGTCTGGCTGTACGCCGTAGCTGTTGAGGTCTCGGACCGCCGTCTGGGTCGGCTTGGTCTTCATCTCGCCCAGAGTACCGGGCGTCGGCAGGTACGAGACCATGACGAAGAGCACGTCCTCGGGGTGCTGCATCTTGAGGACGCGCGCCGCCTCGATGAAGAGCGCGTTCTGAAAGTCGCCGATCGTCCCGCCGATCTCGATCACCGAGACGCGGCTGCCGTTATATGAAGCCGCCGCTTCGATGCGGCGGAGGATCTCATCGCGGACGTGCGGTATCGCCTCGACGCACTTGCCGCCGTAGCCCAAGGAGCGCTCACGCTCGATCACCGACTGATAGACCATGCCCGAGGTCATGTAGTCCTCGTTCGTGAGGTCGCGGCCGAGGAAGCGCTCGTAGTTGCCCATGTCCTGGTCGGTCTCCAATCCGCTCCGGAGGACGAACGTCTCGCCGTGCTCTGTCGGGTTCATCGTGCCGGCGTCGACGTTCAGGTACGGGTCGACCTTCACCAGGTTCACCGGGTAGCCCTTCTGCTGCAGGAGGAGGCCGATCGAGCTCGTGACGACACCCTTGCCTACGCCGCTCATCACGCCCCCGAGGACGAATATGTATTTGTGACCCTCTCTCGCCATATCAGACCTTCAGATACTTGCGTATCGCGAGCACAGAAGCGACGGCACCGAGCGCGACGCCCGAGAACAGGATGATCGAGACGACGAGGATGAAATGCTCGCTGTAGTACGCTGCGAGGTTGAATCCGCCGAACCAGCCCGCGGTCTTCGTGCCCGCGTACCAGGTGATCGGCAAGAGCGCGATGAGGACGATCGCGGCTGCGATGATGCCGGTAATGACGCCGGTCACGACGAAGGGCCCCTGCACATAGATCGTGCTCGCACCGACGAGCCGCATGACGGCGATCTCCTCTTTGGCGGTGTAGATCGCGAGGCGGATCGTCGCGAACGCGATCAGGATGGACGCGATCGCGAAGAGCGCGATAACGGCAAAGCCGATCTCGCGCGTCGCGCGGATCGCGAGCGTGAGGCGGTCGATGATCTCTTTGTTCTGCGCGTAGTTGATGCGGTCGACGATCGAGGTTCCGCCCGAGGAGAGCGCCGGAGACGCCTCGAGGAAGCTCACGATGCTCTCGTACTGCGAGGGGTCCTTGGCGCGTACCTCAAGCGAGGCGTCGAGCGGGTTGCCGCCGAGCTCATTCAACGCCTGGAGCGTGAGCTGGTCGCTCGCGTGCCGCTCGCGGAAGGCAGCGAGCGCATCATCGGCCGAGGTGTAGGTGACGCTCGCGACTTGGGGGAGCTTGGTGAGCTGGTCCTTGACCGCGAGGATGTCGGACTCGGCCGCGGTCGTGACGAAATAGACCGAGACGTCCACCTTGGCCGTGATCGTGTCGAGCGTGTAGGTGAGGAGCGCAGAGAGGAAGATGAGCGAGGCGATGATGCCGAGCGTCACCGTCATGATGAGCACCGTCGCCGCAGAGACCGCCCCGCCGCGGGAGAAATTCTTCCCCCCTGCAATGAGCATCCGCCTCGTGAGCATCCACTTCATACGCTCATTCTACAGGACATACTTCCCTTCCGCATCGTCGCGCACCACCTTGCCGCGGTCGATCGTGATCACACGCTTGCCGATCGAGTCGACCACGCCCTTGTTGTGCGTCGTGATCATGACCGTCGTGCCGAGCTCGTTGATCTTCTTCAGGATCTCGACCACCTCGTAGGTGTTGATCGGGTCGAGGTTGCCGGTCGGCTCGTCGGCGACGACGAGATCAGGCTGATTGATGATCGCGCGGCCGATCGCGATGCGCTGCTTCTCGCCGCCCGAGAGCTGGTCGGGAAAGTTGTGCGCCTTGTCCGAGAGATTCACGAGCTCGAGGATATAAGGCACATCTGAGGCGATCTCTTCGTCGGTACGGCCTGCCGCCTCCATCGCGAAGGCGATGTTCTCGTAGGCGGTCTTGTTGGGGATGAGGCGGAAGTCTTGGAAGACCATTCCGATGCGGCGGCGGTAGTGGTGGAGCGCGGAGTTCGGCAGGTCGTTGATGTCGATCGATTCGAAAAAAACCGACCCGTCGGTCGGCCGCTCCTCGGCGAGGAGGAGTTTCAGCATCGTGGTCTTGCCGGCGCCCGAGTGTCCGACGATGGAGACGAACTCCTTGGGGGCGACCGTGAGCGTGACTCCTTCGAGTGCCGCGGTGTCCCCGTATCGTTTCGTCACCTTGTCGAAATAAATCATCGGGGTTCATTGTACCCCACTCGTTCATGTCGACAAAACCCGGCCCCGACCTAGGTCTGGGCCGGTCCTGGGGATAAATCCCTATGCCTCTGGGGCAGCTGCGGCCGCGTCGATAAAGCCGTCGAGGTCGCCCTCGAGCACCTTGTCCGGGTTGCCCGACTCGTAGTCGGTGCGGTGATCCTTGACCATCTTGTAGGGGTGGAGGACGTAGGAGCGGATCTGGCTCCCCCACTCGTTCGCCGTGGTCGCGGCGATAGAGCGACCCTTGGCCGCCGCCTGGCGCTCTGCCTCTTCTTTTGCATAAATCTTGGCCTTCAGGAGCTCCATCGCCTTCTCGCGGTTGGCGACCTGGCTGCGCTCCGACGAGACATGCACCGAGAGATTGGTCGGCTTGTGGAGGATCCGCACCGCCGTCTCGCGCTTGTTGACGTTCTGACCGCCCGCGCCGCCCGCCTTGGCAAACTGGATCTCGATCTCGTCCGGTTTGAGCTCTACCTTGTCGGTTGCGACCAAGGTCGGCAGCACCTCGACGAGCGCAAAGCTCGTCTGCCGCTTGGCCTGCGCGTTGAAGGGCGAGACACGTACCAGCCGGTGCACGCCGGCCTCGTGCTTCAAGCGCCCATAGGCGCCCGAGCCCGAGATCTCGAGCATCAGGTTGCGGTAGCCGCCGTGATCGTTCTCGTTTGCGTGGAGCTCACGCACGCGCCACCCCTTCTTGGCGGCGTAGCCCTCGTACATCCGGCGGAGCATGTAGGCAAAATCTTCGGCGTCGTCGCCGCCCGCGCCGGCAAGGATCGCGAGCGTCGCATCGCCCGCGTCGTGTGGGTCGCCCGAGCCGCCCTCTTTGAGGCTCTGATACTCCTGCACCAAGGCCTGCGCACGCGCCTTGTCCGCCCAGAAATCGGGCGAGGCCATCATCGCTTCGAGTTCTATAAGACGCTGGTTCTGTGGCGCGTCCATCTGGAGCCGGGAGTCGGGATTGAACCGACGACCTAGGGTTTACGATACCCTCGCTCTACCAACTGAGCTATCCCGGCGTAGTTGATTTCTACCATATATCTCCTGGTCAAAAAAGGGGGTCTCTACGCAGAGGGCTGAATAGAGTTCAAGACCTTGGAATCAGTTAGAGCATTTCTGCGGGCGTCT
>CAYOCH010000015.1:0-13503 GCA_964402535.1 uncultured Candidatus Saccharibacteria bacterium
CGTGATCGCGATCGACGAGCCGTTCACCGCCGTGACAGTTCCGCCGACGATCGGCATCCCGTTACCGCGGAATGCGGGCGTCGTCGAGGCGTTCCCGCCGAGCCACGCGTTCGTGCGGCCGTGCATCCGTGCGGTGCTTGTCGCGTGTCGCCCGCTCCACGAGCCGTTCATCATGCCGGGACCGGCCGCGAGGGCCGCCGGAGCGGCTGATACTGAGCTTATAAGGGCCGTTCCGGCCACGATTGCGGCGACGCTGCGTTTCGATAGGATATGCATGAATGTAAGGTTAAGGCGCACTGCTCTATATACGGCTCACGCAGCAAAACATTTCATGAGGCGCGCTTGCGCTGCGCAGGGCTCGTGATATACTTAGAGTTTCTAAGTAATTACCGATCATGAGCGACCGAATGACTGCATTCCTTACCTACCTCTCGAAGCCATCGGTAGCGCTCGGCGGCGCGCTCGTGATCGCGCTGCTCATCATCGCCGGCGCGTGGCTCTCGAGCTCCAAGGCGCCCTCGGGCACCTATGTCGCCGCAGCAATGGCGCCGATCACGGCGCAGGGCGGCGCGAGCTCCGACCTCTCATTCCAGCTCGCCGGTCAGGTGACGTCGGTGCCAGTCGCGATCGGGCAGTCGGTCACGATCGGGCAGACCTTGGTAGCGCTCGACCAATCGGCACTTTCTGCCTCTCGCGCCGGCGCCGCGGCGAATCTCGCGGCTGCGGAGGCTCGGCTTGCGGCGCTTACGGCCGGTACGCGTCCCGAGCAGGTTGCGATCGACCAGACCGCCGTGACGCAGGCGCAGGAGGCGCTCCGCGATGCGATCCGCACCGCGTACATCACGGCAGACGACGCCGTCCATAACAAGGCGGATCAGTTCATTGTGAACCCGAGGAGCGCCTCGCCGCAGCTCGCGTTCACGGTTCCGGATCAGACGCTTGCGAATGCGGTGCAGCAGGAACGCGCAGATCTTGAGGCAGTCTTCTCTGAATGGGGGACGACGGTTAACGGCTCTGCGCTCGCGACAGAAGATCCGATCGCAAACGGCGCGCGGAGTCAGGTCGCGCTCGCGAAGGTGGGCGCGTTCCTCGACGATGCGGCACGCGCGCTCTCCGAGAGCCCCTCGTCTGCCGCCTTGCCGCTCGCGACCCTCCAGGGCTATGAGGCGAGCATCACGGCGGCGCGACAGAGCATCTCGGGCTCGATGACCTCGATCACGGGTGCAACGACCGCACTCAAGACTGCGCGGGGCGTGCTCACGCTCGCACAGGCGGGTGCGACGTCAAACGACCTTGCGGCAGCGCAGGCAGCGGTGGATGCAGCGCGCGCGACGCTCTCGGGTATCGACGTGCAGCTTGGCCAATCGGTGCTCCGTTCTCCTGTCTCCGGTATCGTTACGCAGCTGAATGCCCGCGTCGGGCAGACGGTGGTTCCGGGTCAGATCGTCGCCTCGGTCGAGTCCGCTGGCGGGAGCAAAGCGAGCGCGCTCGTCGTCCCGTCCTCAAGCGTCATCACGGACAACGGCCAGTCGTTCGTCTATGTCGACGGCGGGAAAGGAGGTCCCGTGAAGACGCCGGTCACGATCGGCCTTGTCGGCGACGCTGGGACGACCGAGATCGTGTCTGGCGTGAGCGCGGGCACGCGCGTCCTTACCTTCGGTAATCGCTAAACCATGACACACACCCGTACCCGTCTCATCTATCTCGGCACCGCCGCATTTCTTATCATCATGGCTGGCGCGATTATTGCGTATCTCTTGGTCGCCGGCAATCGCGTCTCCATCGACACAGCAAGCATCGAGGCGCCGCTCATCAGCCTCTCGCCGACGATTCCCGGTCGCCTCGATGCGGTTTATGTCCAGGTCGGGCAGACCGTTGCCGCCAACACGCCGATCGCCGAGGTCGGCTCGAACGTGATCACGAGCAAGGTTCGCGGCACGATCGTCCAGGTGAATGACACGATCGGCGCGCAGGTGACGCCGGCCTCGCCGGTGGCTCAGATGGTCGATCCGTCGCAGCTGCGCGTCGTCGGCAAGATCGACGAGAACAAGGGTTTCTCGCAGATCCATGTCGGCGACCCGGTCACCTTCACCGTCGATGCGTTCGGCAGCCAGACCTTCACCGGCGTGATCGACGAGGTCGCACCGACCTCTAACCAGTCAGGAATCGTCTTCAATATCTCGAGCCAGCGTCAGGTGCAGCAGTTCACCGTGAAGGCGCGGTTCGACACGAGCACGTATCCGCAGCTTGTGAACGGCATGTCAGCGCGCATGTCGATCTATACGAAATAACGTATCCGTATGGCGGGCGATCGAGTACCAGCGCAAGCCCATCGGCTCACAGGGCATCCGTGGCTCGTCCTCTCGACCGTCATGGTCGGGACGCTTTTGATCGGCCTCGACCGTACGGTCGTGAACCTCGCGCTCCCGAAGATCATCAGCGACTTCGGCATCTCAGTCTCGACCGCCGCGTGGATCGCGACGGCCTACATCATCTCGAATGCGATCTTCGTGCCGGTCTTCGGCAAGCTCGGCGACCTCTTCGGCAACCGGATCATCTACTTGTGGAGCTTTATCGGCTTCATCGCCGTGTCCGTGCTCGCCGGCCTCGCATGGGACTTCTACTCGCTCACGTTCCTGCGCGTCTTACAGGGTCTCGTCGGCGCTGCCGTCTATCCGACCGCGATGTCGCTCATCGCCAAGTCGTTCACAGAGCCTAAGGCGCGCGCGCAGGCGCTCGGCATCTGGTCGTCCTCGTTCGCTATCTCGGCGGTGATCGGCCCTCTGCTCGGCGGTTATCTGGTCGACAATTTCAACTGGCGCTCCGTCTTCTTCATCAACCTGCCGATCGGCATCGCGGGGCTCCTCATGACTGTGCTCTTTCTCCCGCACGACCGGCCGGGCGAGCGCGGCCGCTTCGACTGGTTCGGCGCAGTGCTGCTCTCGGTCGCTATCTCGGCGCTCGTCCTCGTGGTCGATCGCGGACAGGACTGGGGTTGGCTCTCGACGGCGAGCATCATCAGTTACCTTGTGTCGCTTGTGTTCGGCGTTCTGGTCTATCTCTGGGAAACGCGGCACACGCACCCGATCATCGACTTCAAGTTCTTCAAGAATCCGGTCATCGTCTCCGTGCTCGCCGTTTCCTTCATCTCTTTCGGCGGCATGATGGGCGCGATGCTTCTCCTGCCGGTCTTTGCGCAGACCTTCTTGCAGTACACGGCGACACGGAGCGGGTATCTTTTCGTCCCTATGGCGCTCGCGTTGCCGGTCTTTGCGCCGCTTGGCGCGCGGCTCGCGAACCGCTTCAATCCGCGGTACACGGTCGCGGCTGGCATGGCGCTCTCGGCTCTCGGCCTCTCCCTGCTCACGAATCTCGACCCGACGATGACGTCGTGGGACTTCGTCCTGCCGCTCGTCCTCTTCGGCGCAGGGCTCGGACTCGGCATGTCGCCCCTCACGACCGCGGCCACGACCTCGGTGCCGCTCCACGAGGTGGGCATGTCCTCTGGGCTCCTGAACCTCACGCGCAACATCGGCGGCGCGTTCGGCATCGCGATATTCAGCACGATCCTCACCAACACGACGAACGCGAACGTGCTCATGGTCGCGCAGAATTCGCATATCCTCGGCGCCTCGGCGCAGGTGACGTCCGAGGCGGTCGCACTCATCATCATGAAAGCGCAGCTCCTCTCCTACGGCACGGTCTTCGCCTATGCGGCAGGCGCGATGCTTACGGGCGCCGCTATCGCGCTCTTCTTCCTTCAGACGACGCATACGAAGCGCGATATCCCTAGAGAGGCGCTCGCCGAGGCGTCTGCCGGGTAATACTAGGAGTATGGCCGCCCGATCACACGTCCGTGCCGCCGATGTCGCAGAAGCGATCACGCTCTTCTTCGCCGTACGCCGCATCATCCGGACCAAGCTCGGCGAAGGGAGGCGGCTCGATCCTGCGACGTGGCTCCACATCGAGACGCTCAAGTTCATCGCCGAACACGGCGAACCGAAGATGAAGGACATTGCCGCGTACCTCTCGATCACCGCACCATCTGCGACCTCGCTCGTGAACGGTCTCGCAAAGAGCGGGCTCGTCTCCTACGTCGCTGACCCGCGCGATCGCCGAACATCGCGCGTCGCGCTCACAGCGAAGGGCAAGGCGGCGCTCAAGAGCGCCGTCACGCGCGGCAGCAAGATACTGAAAGGACTTTTCGATACGCTCACTGACGCTGAGCTCTCTGCGTTCACACTCGCCTTGAAGTGCGTGAAGCGGGCAGCGAAATAGAAAAACCGCTCGCCACAACTTCCAGATGTTGGCGGGCGGCTATTACTGCTGTGTCGATTACTGCTGCGGCGCTTGTGAGGGACGCGTTTCAGGCCGGAGCTGGATGAGCGAGGCAGAGATGCTGCCGTCGCTGTTCGTCGTGCCCGAGACGATCACCGAGTTGCCGACAGCGACGTCGGTGAGCGAGCCGGAGACGCTCTTCGAGACGTTCGTCGCGGGCGTCGTGAGGACCACGCGCGAGGAGCCGTCGCGCGTATTGAGCGTGATGCTGCCGCTGTCCTTCGACGCGACGGTTCCGGCGAGGAAGCTCCCGTTGCCGTTACTGCGTGCCATAAACGTGCCGTTGCCGTTCCCTCGTGCGTAGTTCCCAGAACCGGCTGGCTGGGCTGGCGAGCTGTGTGCGACGTACCCGACGCCGATGCCGACGACAAGCGCGATAACTGCAGTGATGATTGTATTTTTGTGCATGGTATTTTATTTATTCGTAACGAAGGGCGTCGATGGGGTTCAGGTTGCTCGCGCGGCGCGCCGGGTACCAGCCGAAGATGATCCCGATGCCGGCGGAGACGCCGAAGGCGAGCAGCACTGACGAGAGCGTCACTCTTGCGGCAACGAGCCCCGAGAGCGACACGAGGTATGAGATGCCCCAGCCGAGCACGACGCCGATCGCACCGCCGATGAACGTGAGCGCGATCGCCTCGGCGAGGAACTGCCGGTTGATGTCAGCCTTCGTTGCACCGATCGCCTTCCTGAGTCCTATCTCGCGCATGCGCTCGGTCACCGTCGTCAGCATCATGTTCATGATCCCGATGCCGCCGACGACGAGCGAGATGCCGGCGACGGCGGCGAGGAGGGTCGTGAACGTCGAGGTGACGCTCGACGCGGCAGAGACGATGTCCGCCTGATTCAGGATGCTGAAATCGGCCTTCGTTGGGTCAGTGATGTTGTGACGCGTGAGGAGGAGCGCCGTGACGTCATTCTGCACCTGCGTCATCGACGTCTGGTCAGCCGCCTGGATGTCGATGAGTGACAGGTAGTCGTTCCCCGAGCCGGCGAAATATTGGAGCGCCGTGCCGAGCGGGATATAGATCGTGTCGTCCTGGTTGTTGAACCCGCTACCGCCCTTAGTCTTCGTCACCCCGACGATCGTGAATTGCAGGTTATTCACGCGGATGCGCTGTCCGAGAGCGTCGTTTGCATCTGCGCCCGTGCCGAAGAGGTCGGTCACGACGGTCGGTCCGACGACAGCCACCTTCGCGAGCGAGGCAGACTGGCTGTCGTCGATGAACGAGCCCTGGTCTATCGTGACATTGCGGATCGTCGCGTAGGCGGCGTTCACGCCGATGACCGAGGTGTTCGTATTCGATCCGGCTGCGGCGATCTGATAGCGGCCGGAGTATTCGCCCGACACGGCGGCGACGTTCGAGACTTGTGCGATCGCGTCCTCGTCCGCTCTTGTGAGCGAGCGCGCCGTGCCGCGTCCGCCCGATGCGCCGAAGCCGATCTGCCGTGCGGCGCCCGGCAGTATCTCGATCAGGTTCGAGCCGATCGACTCGATCGAGGCTTGCACCGAGCTCTGCGCGCCCTGGCCGATCGCCGTAAGGGCTATCACCGAGGCGATGCCGATGACGATACCGAGCACGGTCAATCCGGATCGGACTTTGTTTGCCGAGAGCGCGGCATACGTTTCTTGCAGCGTGTCATTGAGAGTCATACGTGTGCGGGCTCGTCGTAGAGCTTGGTTTCGCGGGCAGCATCTCGCGGGCGGCGGTTTGTCTCGTCCGAGACGATGCGGCCATCGCGGATGCGGATAATCCGATCCGCGTGCTCGGCGATGTCCGGCTCGTGCGTGATGAGGACGATCGTGCGTCCGTGCGTCCGATTGAGCTCTTGGAGCGTGCCGAGCACGATGAGGCTCGTCCGGCTGTCGAGATTGCCGGTCGGTTCGTCTGCGAGGATCAGGGACGGGTTGTTCACGAGCGCACGGGCGATCGCGACGCGCTGAATCTGGCCGCCCGAGAGCTGATTCGAGAGGTGATTGAAATACGGTTCGTCGAGACCGGCTGCCGCAAGCGCGGCAGCCGCCTTCGCCTCACGCTCGTCTGCGGGCGTGCCCGCGTAGACGAGCGGCAGGACGACGTTCCTAATCACGGTCGTGCGAGGCAAGAGGTTGAATGCCTGGAAGACGAAGCCGATCTGCTCTTTGCGGATCGCGGCGAGATCGTCGTCGGAGAGGGTAGAGATGTCGTGTCCGTCGAGGCGGTACGTGCCCGACGTCGGCGTGTCGAGGCAGCCGAGGATGTGCATCAGGGTCGACTTGCCCGAGCCCGAGGGGCCCATGATCGCGACGAATTCTCCCTCGTCGACCGTGAACGAGATGCCGTGGAGCGCGGCATACGCTTCCGATCCCTCGCCGTACGTCTTCGAGATGTCAACGAATTCGATCATCGCTAGCCGCCAGATCCGCGGAACATGACGCCACCGCCGCCGCGCGCGCCGCCCGCACCGCCGCGCGCGCCGCCGAATACCGAGGTCGACTGCGCCGCTGCAGTCGGGGCGGCTCCCGTGCCTGCGATCGTCTTCGTCACCACCTGCGTCCCAGGCGCGACACCGCTCACGATCACGATCTCCGTATCGTTCGAGAGTCCCGTGACGACCGGAACGCGCGCGGGAGCGCTCGCGGAGGGTGCGCCGGCGACGGAGGCGCTCCCGGCAAGCGGCGGATCGAATGTCTCAACGTACTGCGCGCCGTTTACCGTCTTCACGGCCGTGCTCGGGACGACCAAACCGGTCTCCGTGCCGGTGATGATGTCCGCGGTGGCGCTCATGCCCGGCTTCACGTCCTGGTTCGGCGTGTCGAAGGTGACGATCGCCCCGTAGGAGACGACGCCGGAGGCGACCGTGCCGATCGTATCGACCGAGGAGACGGTGCCGGCGATCGAGACGGAGGGCAGCGCGTCGAACGTGAGCGTCGCCTTCTCGCCGACCTTGAGCTTGGCAGCATCCACTTCATTCACGGAGATGGCGACGCTCTGGTTGTCGCTCACCATCGTCGCGACCGCCGTGCCGTTGCTGATCGTCTGGTACTGCTGCACGGCGAGCTTCGCGACCGTGCCCGAGAAGGGCGCCCGCACGACTGTGTCGGCGAGCGCCTGCTCGGCCTGCGCAAGCGCCACGCGCTTCATCTCGACGGAGAGCTGGCTCGACTGGATATCGAGCGGGTCGGCACCCGCTTTTACCTGATCCAGGGACGCCTGTGCGGCCGCGACGGCGCGTTCGTCGCTTGAGACGCTTGCGGCGTCCGCAGAGAGCGCCGCGACATGGCTGTTCGTGGTCGTCGTGTAGCCCGTGAGCGCGTTTACGTGGCCGGGAAGCGTCGAGGGTAGAGAGAGGTTGTGATCCGTCAGAGTCGTGTTCACGAGGTTGAGGAAGTTCGTCGACGCCTTGAGCGCATCGGAGACTGATGCGGCCGTCTGGTACGCGTCGCTGATCAGTTTCTCAACGGTCGCATCGTCTGCTGTGCGCGGCGTCGCTTTGAATTCGGCCAACGTCGCATTGTATGAGGCATAGGCGGCCTGATAAGCCGACTCTGCGGCCGTCTGATACTGCGTTACCGTGCTGTCATAGGACGTCACCATGTCGCTGTAGGCGTACTCGTTTTGCTGGCTCGTGCGGCCAGGCACGGTTGTCTGGTGCAGCACATTATTGAGGCCAGTGACGGCCGTCGGCAGATCGAGGAACGCCGCTGCAACGTCGTTGTAGCCGTTCTCGTGCGCGTTCGTGAGGTTCGCCTGCGCAGACGCGAGCGCGTTCTCTGCGGAGGTCAGCGTCGCAGCATTCGCCGGCTCCTGCAATTTCTGCAGTGAGAGCTGTGCGGATTGCAGGGACTGCTCCGCGCTTGTGACTCCTTGCTGCGCTGTCGTGGGGTCGAGATAGGCGATCACCGCACCGGCCGCTAGATGCTCGCCTGCCGCGACCGGTATCGAGAGCACTTCGCCGGAAGACTGCGACTGGATAGTCACGTTCGAGCTCGCCGAGACCTGTCCGGTTTCTGGCATCGATGCGACGACCGTCCCGGTCGCGACCGACGAGGTCACGTAGCGCGGCGCAGTCGAGGGAGCCGTCATCGCGGCGTAAACACGGTAGCCGCCATAGAGCGCGACAAGGGCGACGATCGTCGCGATGACCTTGTGAGCCGCGACGGCGATCTTCGCCGTGCGATACCACGACGAGAGTGAATTCTTCCAGATGATGCCGTATTGCCCGGGCAGCGTTTTTGCAGGTGTCATAGCGATGGCGTCGAGGATGCATTAATGATGCGGATAAGAAATGCGGTCAAGCGGCCCTGGCCGTCAGGTTCTCCGATGATCACGACCGGCACGCCGACGCGGAGCGTGCTCGTCGATGCCGGCGCGCCGCCACTCCTGAGCACGGTCGTCGTGCCCACGGCGACCGTTTGGCTTGTGCCTCCACGCGTCTTCACCGTGAATATCGGCAGCGACACGTCGGTCACGGTACCGACGGCGCCGTGACCGTTCTCGATGAATCCGCGAGGGAACGAGATGCCGAACGGCGAGAAACGGAACCGGTGTTCGTCTCGCGGACCGAATGCTCCGCGACTGAAACCGCCCCGAGAGCCTACGACGACTCCGGCGTGAAAGATGAGCGCCGCAAGCAGGATTGCGGCGACGATCGCAAGCACGATGTGTATGCGTCCGGAGAAGAACGAGCGGGTCGGTTGTTCCATACGGTTACGCCGTCACGACGCGAGCGAACGCATCGCGCGTGCTCACGCTCGCGCGATTGAGCGACCAGGCGAGGCTCGCTCCGGTCGCGATCACGAGCAAGACTGCGAGCGAGGGGAGAGAATCGGCGAGCGAATAGAGGAGTTCGCCCGAATATCCGCGCGCGGCGTTGTCGAAGAAGAGCGACGCGTAGTCGTAGAACCCGGACGCGTAGAACTCGCTCGCGGCGTACTGTATGGCCGGTATGACGAGGAGTACGGAGACGAACGCGAGCGCGGCGAACGCGGCGAAGCGTACCCGCGCCGCACTGCGGCGCGCGCGGTCGATCCGTGCCATGACGGCCTCGTAGAGCCCTATGGGCGGCTCGATGTGGCTGAAAAGCGGTGCCATTACCCGTATATACGGCGCGGCCGCTAGTTCCGGTGCAGCGCGGCGAGGTCGCTCCGAAGCTGCGCGAGCGCGCGGCGGTGGCGGCTCCTCACCGTGTTTGCGCTCTCGTCGAGGATTGACGCGATCTCTTCGAATGTCATCTGCTCCATATAGCGCAGCAGCAGCACCTCGCGGTAGAGCGGCGAGAGGGCGTCGAGCGCTCTGCGCGCCGCGCGCGCATCATGGGTCTTCGCCGCGAGTTCGTCTGGCAATGGTTCCGGGTCTCTCGCTTCGAACGGCTGTTCCTCAGTGCCGAGGTCGGTGAATACGGTCGATGTTTTCTTGCGCAGCGAATCGATCACCGTGTTGCGGGCGATCCGCATGAGCCACGTGCGGAAGCGCGCCTGCGAGCGGTCGTAGGAGCGCAAGCCTCTCCAGGCCTTGAGGAAGATCTCTTGCACGAGATCATCCGCATCGCGGGCGACCGATCGCGCGGCGAACGAGTACACGCCGCGCAGGTGCCGTCCGACGAGTTCAGCGAATGCGTCTTCGTCTCCAGCAAGGTGCGCCTCAATAAGCATGTCGTCGCTCCGCTCCATAGGAGCGCATTGTACTCCCGTTTGATGAACGCTACGCGAAGCCCGGGAAGTAGTCGGTGATGATGTGGAGTCGCGGCACGCCCATCTGGTAGAGCGTCGTCTTGAACGCCTCGACCATGCCGTGCGGGCCGGAGATGTAGAACGTGCGTTCCTTGTAGTCGGGGATCTCTTTTGCGATCAAGGTCGCGTCGAGCTTGCCGTTGTACATGCCGGGGATCGGGTTCTTCTCAGCGGTGAGCGCATAGACGGTCTTCATGCCGATCTCTCTTTCGGCGCGGTCGAACGTGTCTTTGTAGGCGACCTCCGAGGCGACCTTGTTCGAGTAGAGGAGCGTTACCGGGCGCCTGTCCTTGGTGTCGATCAGGTACTGCACCATGCTCCGGAATGGCGTCACGCCGATGCCGCCTGCGATGAAGACGAGCTTCTTGTTCTTGTCCTTCGGCAGCACGAAGTCGCCGGCGAGCTGCGAGACCGCGATCGAGTCGTTCGGCTTCATCGCGTCGAGTGCGATCTTGAAGGTGCTCTTAGGCTCGTAGAATTTCACGCCGAGACGGACCTCCGACTCTGTCGGCGACGAGGCGATCGTGAAGTAGCGGCGGTTGCCGCGGTCGTCAGAGAAGCGCTGCGGAATCGTCCACTCGAGATACTGTCCGGGATGGAAGTCAAAGAGGAGATCGGGCAGGAAGACGAACTCGTAGGTGCCGTCTGCGAGCTTGTTCTTCTTGAGGAGAGTGAGCTTGAAGCGGCCCTCGGGGCTCACGAAGTAGGCGAAGAGGTTGCCGACCAGGAGCGCGAGCTCCGGCGTGAAGTAGAAGGAGCCGATGTGCACGTTCGGCGCGAAGAGAAAGCCGACGATCGCGCCGTAGAAGAGGCGGCCAAGCCGCATGGGCGGCATCGTGAGGGGCTCGGTGAGCATCACGAACGCGAGGAAGAAGATCGGGGAGTGGAGGACGGTCTGCGTGATCGCGGTGCCGAGGTGGCCGGCAGGCGCCGTCGCGATGATCGTGAGGAAAGCGACGATAAGAAAGGAAAACACGAGGTCGAAGCGGTGGATCTTGCGGACGATCAGGAGGCCGCCGAGGAACATGAACGGGAAGAGCGGGAGGTAGCCGCCGGCCCACCACGTGGCGCCCTGGCCGATCACGAGCGCGGAAAACGCGACGCCGAACGCGGCAGGATTAAAGATGTGCTTCTTATGGATCGCGAGGACGAACTTTGCCGCCATTGCCCAGGCGGACGCGAAGACGAGGAAGCCGACCCCCGCCGTGTCCGTGTACGCGACCGGCGTGATGATGAGCGCGAGGATGAGCGCCGTGATGTAGACCGACTCGACGTTCGCTGCTGCGTCGAAGCCCTTGGCGAAGGCGGTGTTCGTGATCCAGCTGACCGCGAGGATGACCAGCGTCGAGAACGCGAGGTTCGCCGGGTTCACTGGGATCCAGCCGAACATGCCGAAGAGCGCTGCGAGGGCGAGAAGCCCGCAGAGGTAGTAGAGCACGAGGCGGTACATCGTGATCTTATTGAGGAAATTGTCGACGAAGGCGGGCATGCTATTTGGCGAGGGCGAGCGCAGAGGCGAGCGACTGCTGGAATGCCTGGCTCGTGAAGGTGGCGCCCGAGACGCCGTCGACCTGCGCGCTCTGCGCCTGGACAGCCTCCTGCGTGAGGAGCGGCATCGCCTGTCCGTTGATGTAGCGGGAATTGCTGCGGTCGTTCGGATATTGGATGAACTTCACGTCCGTGATCTTGCCGCCCGAGACGACGGCCTGCACCTGCACCGTGCCGTAGTAGGCGTCAAACGGGCTGCCCGTGAACGACCCGTCCGTGTATTGGCCGGTCTTCGTCTTCGGCATGGACGGTGCAGACGTAGGCGACGCTGCAGACGATCCTGATGTCTGCGCGGGCGGCGTCGGCGGTGCCGACTGGCTCTGGTCGTTCTGGACGGCGATTGCGCCTGAGGTGGGTACGGAAATGGGCGGCACGGTCGTATTGAGTGCCGTCTGCGTCGCACCGCCGCCGAAGTTCTGGTAGAGCGCGTACGCGAACACGACTGCGGCGACGGTGATCGCGAGCGGCACCTTCCCGCTCTTCAACCGCTCGGGTGTCGGATGCGGCTTAGAGGGTGCAACCGCCTGCGGGGTAAGGCTCGCAAACGCTTCAGAGAGATCGGCATCTGTCCAGCCGTTCGGCAATAGCGTCTCGCGGATCGTACTCTGCGAAATGCCGGCAGCGAGCTGCTCGTTAATGTAGGAAATGAGTTGTGGGGTGATCACAGTAACAATAAGGTGCGCTCGAGCCGTTGCTCTGCGCACTCGCTACTAACTACGATGCTGCGCGGGGAATCTTTCATGCGGTACTAATCCGGCGCGACGGTGCGGATGCCGTACGCGCGCACGAACCGCCCCTCCGCGACGCCGGCGCTGTAGACTTCTTCACCCGTCGAAAGCGATCGCAGGTCGAATCCAGGAGGCGGTTCGATCGTCCATGTACCGTCATCGCGATCGATGTGGTTGTCGTTTGCGATGATCGTGAATGTCGTCGTGCCGATACCAGTCACGCGGCCGCTATAGACGCCTCGTGACTGCCGTGCTTCATAGATCTGTTCATAGAGCCTACCGATGCCCGGCAGCTCTCCTTGCTCAGCGGACTGCAGGAGCGATGAATGGAGCGGCGTGCGTTGGAGCACGATACCGCCGACGATACCGACGATGATGGTAGCGAGGAAGAGCCGCACAATCGGCACCCGGTAGCCGAACTTGATGCGTCGCAGCAACGCTTCGAGCGATCCGAGCAGGATGACCGCAGCGGCGAGCATGAGCCACGGGAAGAGCATCACGAATTCTGCGAGTCCGCGTCCGCCGAAGCCGAGCAGATACTGTTCGTCATTCTCCTGGATTGCGAAGAAGACGAACGACAGCGCGAAGAGCGCGAGCAAGAAGAGCGCGATCATCGCGATGTCGAAGAGAACGGTACGGAGCGTGAAGTACGCCTTGGGACGCATCTCGACGCCGCCGTTATGGATCCGCTCGAGTACGTTCTGCTGGATATCAGTTTCCTTCGACATGTCGTTTTAGCGCTTCACGCGCGCGGCGCAGGCGGATACCCACCGTCCCGACCGGCACATGGAGCACGTCTGAAATCTCCTGGTAAGAAAGCTGCTCAAGATAATAGAGGACGAGCACTTCGCGGTAGATCGGCGAGAGCGATTCAAGCCCGCGATCCACGAAGGCGCGCATCTGCTCCCGTTCCTCATCACCCGCAGGGTCGATCTCGTAGGACGCGTGCGCGGGGAAGAGGTCGAGGTCGACCGTGATGAACGGCAGCCGGCTGTGCGCGCGGAGCGCGCTGACGAACTGGTTGTGCGCGATACGGTAGATCCATGGGGAAAATGGCCGTGTTGCATCGTAACTCTGGATGTTCTCATAGGTCTTGATGAATACCTCCTGAACGACGTCCTCGATCGGCGCGCGGTCGGAGAGGAATCGGCGGCCGTAGCGCAGCATTTTGGGCTG
>CAYOCH010000016.1:0-12601 GCA_964402535.1 uncultured Candidatus Saccharibacteria bacterium
GCGATCCTCCTCTCTGCCGGCGAGAAGGGCAAGCGCTTCGCGCTCCCGAACGCCGAGATCATGATCCACCAGCCGCACGGCGGCGCCGAGGGGCAGGCGACCGATATCGAGATCACCGCCAAGCAGATCTTGAAGCTCCGCGAGAAGCTCAACAAGATCCTCGCGAAGAACTCCGGCCAGCCGCTCGCCAAGATCGAGAAGGATGTCGAGCGCGACTTCTTCATGACCTCGGACGAGGCAAAGAAGTACGGCATCGTCGACAAGGTGTTCGGATAAAACAGGAGACAGAGGAGTATCGCGCGCCGGCTTCGCCGGCGCGCGTCGTTTATGGTAGAGTCCCTGCGTACCGACTTCCCCGCTCTGCAGCCACGACCCCTCCCGCGCGACCCTTTACTTGATCCTGAATCCTGCCGGCCGGCGCGACAGGACTAAATGAAACGGGCATGTCACTCAACATCATCCTCATCATGCTCGCGCTCTCGGGCGTGGGCGGGCTCGTGCTCGGCTACGTGCTCCGCGTGCTGATCGGCCTCGCGCAGCGCGGCTCGGTCGAGCTCGACACGAAGCGCAAACTGCTCGTCGCCAAGGAGCAGGCGGCCAAGATCATCGCCGATGCGGAGTTCCGCGCCGAGGTGGTCGAGACCGAACGGCTCGGCCCCATCGAGGAGCGCGAGGCGAATCTCCTCGCCCGCGAAGAGCGTATCGCCGCGCGCGAAGGATTCCTCGATACGCGCCAGCAGGATCTCGACGAAGAGTCGGACGACGTGCGTGCGCGCGAGCAGGAGGCTGCGCGCGCCAAGACAGAGGCCGACAAACTTGTCGTGCAGCGCACCAAGGCGCTCGCGAATGTCGCGCACATTTCAGAGGAGAAGGCACGCGAAGAGCTCTTCGCCGAGATCGAGCGCGCCCACGAGGAAGCGATCCTCCTGCGGCTGCAGAAGCTCGAGGCGCACGGCCGCGAGCGGCTCGAGGACAAGGCGCGCGCCATTTTGACTACCACCATCCACCGCCTCGGGAACGCCGTGAACTCAGAGGTCATGTCGCTCTCGGTCACGCTCCCCTCGGTAGACGTGAAGGGCAAGATCATCGGCAAAGAAGGGCGCAATATCAAGGCATTCGAGCGCGCCACCGGCGTCGATGTGCTGATCGACGACGCGCCAGACCGCATCACGCTCTCCTCGTTCGATCCGCTTCGTCGCGCGATCGCCAAGATCGCGCTCGAGAAGCTGATCGTCGACGGCCGCATCCAGCCGGTCAAGATCGAAGAGACGGTCGAGAAGACTAAGGCCGAGGTCGCTGACATCATCAAGCAGCGAGGCGAGGAGGCTGCTTATGAGGCCGGCGTGCTCGGGCTCGACCCCAAGCTGATCGCCGTCCTCGGGCGCCTCCACTACCGCACGAGCTTCGGCCAGAACATGCTCCAGCACTCGGTCGAGATGGCGCACATCGCGAGCATGCTCGCCGAGGAGCTCGGCGCCGACCCGGCAGTCGCGCGCGCTGCGGCCCTCCTCCACGACATCGGCAAGGCCGTCGACCACGAGGTGCAGGGCACGCACGTCGAGATCGGCCGCCGCATCCTCGAGAAGTTCGGCGTGGACAAGCGGATCATCACCGCGATGCAGTCGCACCACGACGAGTACCCCTATGAGACGCCAGAGTCGGTGATCGTGCAGGTCGCCGACGCGATCTCGGCGGGCCGCCCCGGTGCTCGCCGCGACACCGTTGATCGCTACCTCGAGCGCTTGGGCGACCTCGAGCGCCTCGCCGCGACCTTTGACGGCGTGGAGAAGGTCTACGCGATCGCTGCCGGCCGCGAGATCCGCATCTTCGTGAACCCGGGCAAGGTCTCTGACATCGCGATGCACACGCTTGCGCGCGAGATCGCGAAACGCATCCAGGGAGAGCTCAAATATCCGGGCGAGATCAAGGTCAACATCATCCGCGAGAACCGCGTCGTCGAGTTTGCGCGCTGATTATTCGGCCTCCTGCATATATTCAGTCACGATCACTGACGTCAAATCCACGTAAGAAAGCATCAATATTCCCAAGAAATGCGCTATTTGGCGGATGAATTCTCAAAAATATGCCGTTTTTACCGGGAATTATGTATTTATGCAATTCCCGGTAGATCGCATATTTGTGGTGCAATATAAAGGCAGAGCCAATTCAGGAGAACCGCGTCGTTGATTACGCAAGATGATAGGATACGAGGGATGGAACGAATGCCTGCGGCCATGCCTGCCGCTGAGTCGAGCGAGTCGAAAGAAGATTGGTTGCGCGAATACGCGATTGACGCCGGGTTGAAGGGCGTCACGTTGCCTGCGCAAGGCACGGACGCGTACTCGCGCCTCTGGGAGGTCTGTAAGGAATATTCGAAAGAGGTGCACAAGGAGATGACGAATCGCATCGAGAACCAGAGCGAGAGCCAGTCGCGGCGGAGGATGCTGCATAACCAGCTCTGCATCATGATCTTCGGCCTCGATCACGCGGCGGTCGCCAAAAGGGATCCGAACGATCTGAAGCGTGTCGCCAATCTGGCGCATTACGTGAGCGGCCGCGAGCAGTACGTCGACGAGGTATAAAAAAACGGCTATTTGCATAGCCGCTTAAGGTTCCTGCCCTGCCCTGTTACGAACGTTCGGTCACGCACAGGAAACTCTTCCCCTCGAACATGACTTCAGTGACGAGCGTGCCGTCACGGCGTTCTTCTGATTTCTTGATGATGAACTGTCTATCCACGATCGCCCTCGCGAGCTCCTCTGGGAACAGTACGTACGACGGCTTATCGCCGAACTCTTTGATTCTCGTCCGGAGCGTTTCTGCTAATTCGACTTCCATAATGTCCTCTGCGAGTGTCTTTCTGATTCCATAATAGCATCAATACATAAGTCTGTAAAGGGTATTGCGCAAAAAATGGCGGATTCTACACCCAGCACTAAACGAATCGAGTTATAAAACAGCGTGGTTGCGGGGTTTTTAGTGCTGGGTATACTTTTCTCATACCCACACCCCATACGGCCGTGGGGATTACCAAATTAGCAGACTCATATGAATAAGGCAGATATTGTCGACAAGGTTCATGGAGTGCTCGGCTCGACCAAGGCCGACGCTGAGCGTGCAGTCGAGACGATGATCGAGTCTATCGTGAAGAGCCTCAAGGCAGGCGAAGAGGTATCGATCGCAGGCCTCGGCATCTTTGCGACGAAGGCGCGCCCGGCGCGCCAGGGCCGCAATCCGCGCACCGGCGAGACGATCCACATCGCGGCGACCCGCACGGCGAAGTTCCGCCCGGCGAAGGCGCTGAAGGACGCAGTCAAATAGCGACCGGCCCAACAAAAAGCCCCGCTATCGCGGGGCTTTTTGTTATTGCAGCTTCGGCTTTATCTTCTCGGCGTTCTCGGCTTGGAGCTCTGCGAGCCTGGTCTTGGCCTTCATGTAGCGAAGCGTCTGATCGTTCAGCACCTTGCTGACGGCATCAGGATTCAGTGTCTTGTCGTGCTCTATGCGCATCATGAGGCTCTGCGCGTCGAGCATGATATCCGCCTGCTCTTTTAGTTTCGCCTCGTAGTCGACAGCATATTCAGTGACGCGCTCGTCTGGGTTGATGAGCGTCGGCGGGATCTCTTCGGATGGCTGCCGATTCTTCCCGAGCGGATTACCTTCCATTCCCATGCTCCTAGCATAGCACCCGCCACAAGCGGGCCTGTGGGAAAAAGAGCGGCCCGTACCTGGTACGGGCCGTGAGGCGAGTCATCGCATCAGCTCCTGCCGCCGATGATCCGCCGCACCGAGGGCCAGAGCGAACTGCGGGGGATCAGGCGCTCGAGCTGTCGCGCCGCGCAAAAGACGTCCGGAGGCGGGATATGCGGCAAGGGCGGCAGCCGCGATTGCTTGCGCTTGTCGCCGAATGAATCGAAGAGATCGAGGTTAAGCCCAACTTGGTTCGCTCTCATATCACCTCCCTCTGAGTTAGGATTGTCTGGCGCGTCCGCTCCGCTTCCTCGGCCTCTCTCAAGAGTTGCGTGGCGCGCTTGCGCTTGGCCTCGGGCGTTCTTGGCGTCGATGCGATCTGTATTGTCATCACCAGCGTGCCGAGGAACAGGAGCAGGGGCGCGACGTATCCTGCCGCGAACAATCGCAGGATTGCGATACGCGTCTCGCCGCGAGCGACTTCGACGATATCGTGCAGGAGCTCCATCACTTCGTGATTGGACACCGCCCACTCGAACGACACATAGCCTGCGACGACTCCCAGCGCGACCAGCACGGCGCTCTGCAACACTGCAAACGTCTTCTTCATGATCCCTCCTTGAATGAGCACAGCAGGCACCCTTGCCTGCCGAAACTCGGAATATCGTGCACTTGTTCTAACGACTTGTCTAGTGCGGGATGGGAGAAGTGTCCTGCGCAGACCGCAGGCACGCATCGGTCACGGATAATTTTCTGCTGAAAATTTCCGCGACCCCGCCTCGGCGACGACGCGCCTCCGGCCTTCGATTCCCCCATTCCTGCCACTACACACGCGTCGCGTGTTTCGTGTGCGGGCTCGTTGAAGACGTTCGAACCCGATACCTGAATCGCGACCCTGCCCTGCTCAAGCTCATCGAGGATGTCAAAGAGATTGAGAGCATGGTCCCGGAGTCATTCAAGAAGGCAGCTTGAACGAGGAACCATCCGGTGGCGGGAGCGGCAACGGCTTCGCCAGGAGCTCGACCAGGTCGACGAAGTTCTCAATGGCCTGTCGTGCCTCGACTGGATCGGACGGAACGCTCTCTGGAGGTAAGAGGGCCAGTATCTCTTCGTAGTCGTTATCGTCGATTCTCATCAAACCACTCTAAAGGACACACTGTGCCGTATACAAGTGGGGAGAATATGCACGCGGGGCACGTTAGCTAGCGATGGACTTGTTGTTGAGGCGCGGTACTATGAAGCCACATGAACGAGCGCAGCGACGGAGAATATTTCAGAGAGAAGAAAGAGCGCGCCAAGAAACTATTCGAAAAGCAGCGGGTCATTCATAACCCGTATTTCGGCCGAGGCATCGTCCTCAATGCCGACGGATTCCACCACCTGCAGTTCTCCGCTCGTCGAGAACGGAGCAAACAGGAGCAGATGCTCAAGTTCAGTCTCCTGCCGCTCGCGTTCGAGGTGATCCGTAGATCTGGGACGGTTCAAGAATACCGGAAGACCCTCACTCCCATCGGCGAGCGTCACAGTAAAGACGGCCTAACCAAAATGAAGACGGTCGAATACTGGGGATTCGTGGCCATCGTCGGTGAGCGGCCGATCCGGGTCCGGACCATCCTCCGCCGTGTTGGCGACGGCAATATCACTTTCTGGAGTGTTATGCCTCATTCGAAGATCAAGAACGGGGCGCAGAAGCTTGCGAGCGAGGGTATCGATGATGAATAAGATCGAGAGACAGAAAACCCGCCGAAATGGCGGGTTTTCTGTCGTGCCTGCCTTCAGCTTAGGACATACCTTAGCTGAACGGGGCTTGCGCCCACAGGCACACAGTTACCCTAACACTCCCCTGCTCTCTTTTCAATGAAGCTGGGGATATTATCTTGGCCGCCGTTATGGGGTTTGAGTACCGCTGTCGTTCATGTCACGTACATCATACTGAAGCGTCCGGATGATGCAACCACACCTTGAAGATATATCTTGGTCTTACGTTTCTCGAATTCGCCAGCTGGACCGTTTGCTTCGGAAGTATTGTTGTACAGTGCGCACGCTTCCCATCGAGCGAGACACGCACAACTCCACTCGAAGAGTTCTCAAGCGTTGATCGGAAGTCCTGTACGAATCGCTTCGCACGCATGAAGTGGGTCTCGTCGACGCAGCACCAAAGCCAAAATTTGAATATGATTTCGCCCTCTTGATGCGGAGACAAGCGTAGGGGCACGTCGCGATCAAAATCATCGGATTCGATATCGACAGGATGTACCACATGCTCGGTCGCGTATCCTTCGAATGGTTTGAATGCCAATTCAATCACCTGCCCTTTCACTTTCGGCAGGGTATGCGGTAGTTTGGGCATGTCGGGGTTAACAAATGCCTCGAAGACGTCTTCGTAGTCGTGGTTAGAAAACATATTCCGCAAACGATAACGATAGCTGAACATAACCCGATACGCGTTGTAATCGGAGTTGAACTCTTCAACCTTAATCGACTGTTCTGCTTCTACACAGAGACCGGCAAGTCGACTAAGTTCAAGTCTTGCGTAGTCCAGGTACGCGAGAGAAGGATTGCTATCCGGAAAGAAGAAGCGGATCTTTGTTTCCAGAGTATCGAATTTTGGGTGGCGTAGGGTCACCAGCGCCGCGCCAATTCCCACTATTGCAAAGAATATGATGTCCTCTGCTAACGACGCTAACAGCGATATTCGAAAATCAACCCCCCGCCCCTTGAACTCATCGCTCCAGAACACGAACAGCACGACACCCAGGAGAATCAGCACGACAAGTAGACTAGCCAGAGTAACGGCAACGCGTCGCATGTCTTCACCCCCTATTCCGCTCCGTTGAAGCGGTAATGATTACCAGACCTCCATGCCCCCGGATTCCATCAGTCAAACACAAGCGCGATCGGTTGTCGCGTTTGAGACGCGGTTAACACGACATCCTACTTCAACGAGCCATTGAGGTTGTTGGCGATCTTCGATCGAACGGATGCAGCCGCAACGTAGCGGCGCAGCGCCTCACGCACGAACTCGGAGCGCGTGCGGTGCTCCGTCTTTCGTGCTCCCTCGAGCTCTGCTGCCATTTCGGGCGGTATCGATATGGTAAATGTGACCGTGGTGCGTGCCATGTCATCAGTCTCTCGCGTCAGATTTGCCCGAGAAAGACGTGAGAACGTGCCTCAGAGGCAAAAAACGTTAACGTTTGGGCCGTTTCCATGAGTAGCACCACGTATGACGAAGTGTTAACTGCTGTGCGGGATGGGAGAATCGAACTCCCACTAGAAGATTGGAAATCTCCTGTTCTACCATTAAACTAATCCCGCGATTCGCTAGTGAGAATAACATTTTCGAGGTAGCGTATGCACATATGCAGCGCTTTGCGCCCTATCTGGGGATCGTAGCGGCCATAGGGATTGCGGCATTTATCTACGTCTTCGGGAGCAGCGCGCAATCAGTGCGCCCTGCCCTCACGCCGGCACCGGCAGCCACTTCGACGATCGCGGTCGTGCCAGATGTCACGCTGCCGACGATCTCTTTACCGGATGCACTCAAGATAGAGACAGCGACAACGACTCCTGCACCCATTCCAGTCCCGACAAAGCCGGTGCCAAAGACATCCGTTCCCGTAGCTACATCAACGCCGGTCTCTGTTCTTGTCCCGTCGCCGGCGCCGCGCGCCTCCTCGGGAGACATCGGCCTCGATGCAGCGGCGACAGCGCTGCGCGGCGCGCTCGTGAACATCATCTGCTATATGCCGCCCGGGAGTGGCGCCCGTTCGATAAGCGGGAGCGGCGTCATGGTTGATCCTAAGGGCATCATCCTCACCAATGCGCACGTCGCGCAGTACTTCCTCCTCGCGGATCGCGGCGCCGACTGCACGATCCGCGCCGGCAGCCCGGCCAAAGATAGCTACGACGCCGCGCTCATCTATATCTCGCCTGTGTGGCTCCGCGCGAACGCGAGCGTGATCACTGAGGCGGCGCCGAGCGGCACAGGCGAACATGATTTCGCATTCCTTGCGATCACCAAGAGTGCTACTGCGGTCGCGTTGCCCTCCTCATTCCCCGCTATCCCGCTCGCGACGCGGCCGGTCGCCAAGGATACGCCGATCGTGATCGGCTCCTATGGCGCGCAGTTCCTTGACCCGTCACAGGTGCAGTCCGCTCTCTACCCCACACTCGTCTTCGGCTCGGTCAAGGACATCTTCACCTTCGCGGTGAACACGATCGACGTGCTCGCGCTCGGCGGCTCGGCTGCAGCACAAGAGGGCTCCTCGGGCGGCGGCGTCGCGACGGCTGCTGGCGAGCTCGTCGGCACGATCACGACGAGCACGATGGAGAGCTCCACCGCGTCGCGCTCGCTCGATGCGATCACCGCCTCTTATATCCGCGCGGAGTACGCAAGCGAGATGGGCAGTGCGCTCGACTTGCTGCTCGCTAAATCACCATCAGTCGCGGTCACCGACTTCGCGCCGCGCATCGCGAATCTCGAGGCGCTCCTCACCGCGCATCTCCCCTAGTTTGTCGGGCCGCCGGGAATTGAACCCGGTCTGCGTGCTCCCAAAGCACGTGTACTACCGGCATACTCCGGCCCGCTTGGCGCACTCTAACACTCTCACACGATTTGCGGCAGATACTGCACGCGGGCGGCTCCGTCAGAGCGGCGCAGCCACACGAGGCAGCCGTCGACCTGCCACTCGCCGTCCCAATGCTTCTCCATCACGTACCACTCCCCTGTCCGGGCGACCTTGCGGATCTTCGCCCCATGCAGATTCACCGACGGGTCGTACTCGTCTCCGGTCGCGTCTGGGTCGAAGAAGTGCTCGACCAGGATCGTCTTGACCTCGATGAAGTGGAGCGTGTCGCCCTCGCTGGCGATGAGGTCGAGCTCGCCGGTCTTGCGGCTCACGTTCTTATCGACGACGCGCATGCCGTGGCGGGAGGCGTAGAGCGCAGCGATCCGCTCGCCGAGCGCGCCGATCTCTTTGCGGCTCTTATCAGTGAGATCCATGCAGCCTGCGGCCTTTAGAAATACCGCGCATTTCTTAACTATTTCACAGACTCATTAAAAAGTCGCTTGTCTTTTATCCCCACTATCCACCAGGTTATCCCCATTCCGACACAAGCCCAAAAAGACGCAAAAACGGCCAGATTTGGCCGTTTTTGCGCGTCGGTGCGGGTATGAGGACATACCCTGCACCTCCTCGCCGAAAGACAAACCGCCTAAAGAGGCGGTTTGTCTTTGTCTCGTCGGTGCGGGTAGGGAGAATCGAACTCCCATCATCTGATTGGCAACCAGATGTTCTACCATTGAACCATACCCGCAACTGGCCTATATATTCTCATAATACCCTTTATCTTTCAATCGCTCCGGCAGCAATCTCATCCACTCCCGCATCTTCTCCTTCAGGTACGCGCTCGATACCGTAATCGTGCAGATGCCCCACGATCGCCGCCGCGTCTCGTGGCGGCCCTGTATCAGGGTGGATTTCGTAAAGCTGTCGAGTGGGAGCTTAGCCGCCGCCGCCCAGAATCGCCTGCAACTGGCTTCGTCTAGGTCTGGGTAGTACACGACGTGGCCGCGGATCTTCTCGAGCGGCACCCCAAGAGCCTCGGTCAGGAATGTCGTGTACAGGCCGATAAGCGCCGGGTCGCTATTGGTGAGCTTAACCCCGCTCATGTTCTTGCTCTTGTCCCCTTCGCCCCAATACAGCATGATCCCGGCGATGAAGAGCGGGTTGTACTGATATCGCTCCAGCTCCGCCCGCGCCTCTGCCCGGGCATCTTCATATCGTTGTTTGAGCCGCAGGCCGCGAGTCGCATTAAGGGCTCGGATGCGAGCAGTATGCTTTTCTTGCATTGCCGCCCCGAGTCGTTTCGCGAGCTTCGTCGACCATTCCTCGTTCTTAAACCACTCAGAAATCGTGCTGAGTGGCACGTTCAATTCTGCTCGGATCTCCCTATAGCTCTTCCCTCTCTTTCTCAACTGAATTGCGGCTTCTCTGTCATGTCGCATCCTAGACAGTATACCTCACAGGAGTTCAGTTTATGCTCCATTCGGCTGTGCGCCCGCCAGGACTTGAACCTGGAACCCCTTGCTTCGAAGGCAAGTGCTCTATCCATTGAGCTACGGGCGCAAAATGAGGTCAAAAGCGATAATCACGTTTTGCTTTTGCACCGAATGCGCGGCCGTATGTAATCATACGGGCGCGTATCTGAATACTACGGCACAACACGCAAAAAACCAGCGCTATCGTGCTACGATTCGACCATGGAGTACCGCGTCCCAGCGGAGGTTAAGGCAGTCGGCGACGGCCTGCGCGCGGCCGGTTTCGAGGCGTACCTGGTTGGCGGCTGCGTGCGGGACCTCTTCATCGGCAAGGAGCCTAAGGACTGGGATATCACGACGAACGCGACCCCTGAGCAGATCCAGCTGGTCTTCCCCGACTCCTTCTACGAGAACGACTATGGCACGGTCGGGGTCAAGACCGAGTCTGAGAACCCCTTCACGGCGATCGTCGAAGTAACGCCATACCGCACAGAATCTGGCTATTCTGACAAACGGCGCCCCGACACGGTCACCTTTGGCACTTCCCTCTCTGAGGACTTGGCCCGGCGCGACTTCACGGTGAACGCCATCGCCTATGACGAGTCGACCGGCAAGCTGGTCGACCCGTATAACGGACAAAAGGACATAAAGGACAAGCTCCTGCGCGCGGTCGGCAACCCCTCGGAGCGCTTTAACGAAGACGCGCTCCGCATGCTCCGTGCTGTCCGGCTCGTGGCCGAGCTCGGCTTCGGCATCGACGGGGCTACAGCGGCCGCGATCAGCGATAATAGCAAGCATTTAAGCCATGTTTCACGTGAAAGGGTGCGCGACGAGCTCGTTCGCATCCTTAGTTCAAGCGAGCCGATGAATGCCCTCGTGCTCGCCAAGCAGCTCGGCATCCTGCAATTCATAAACGCTGATCTGATACGCGGGATCGGTGTTGCCCAGAATCAGGCACACAGCTTTGACGTCTTTGAGCACCTCATGCGCACGATGCAGCATGCGGCGGATAAGGACTGGAACTTCGATATCCGCCTCGCCGGGCTCTTTCATGATGTCTCTAAGCCAGAGACACGGCGCTGGTCTGATGAGAAGAAGGATTGGACCTTCCACGGCCACGAGGTGGTCGGTTCACGTGTAACAAAAAAGGCCCTTGAGGACCTCCGCTTCCCTAAGGAGACGATCGATAAGGTTGTGAAACTGGTCCGATGGCATATGTTCTTCTCTGACCCGGATCAGATAACGTTGTCGGCTGTCCGACGCATGATCACCAATGTCGGCGAGGAGAATATCTGGGATCTGCTTAATCTGCGGATCTGCGACCGGATCGGCACCGGCCGGCCCAAGGAGCAGCCATTCCGCTTCCGCAAGTACAAGGCGATGGTCGAGCAGGCGCTCCGTGACCCGATATCGGTCAAGATGCTTAAGACCGACGGCTCCCACATCATGAATAAGTTCCACGTGAACCCAGGGCCGAGGATCGGCTGGACGCTGAACGCACTTCTTGAGGAGATACTTGATGATTCTGCCCGAAATACCGTTGATTATCTGGATAAACGAGCAGAAGAGCTGTTAAAACTGCCTGACGATGAGCTCAAGAGGCTAGGGGAGTCTGGTAAAGAGAAGCGGGAGGCGGCAGAAGATGAGGAGATACGCAATATAATGGAGAAGCATCACGTTTGTTAGATGTGAAACTGTTTCGCGTGGAACAAAAAAAGCCGTCCTGGATAGCTAGAGAAAGAAAAGGAGCAGGGGCGTAAATGATGGGTCTCTAGCTGAGAGTGAGGACAGCTTTTTCGATTGTGCACACGTGCTACGGCTGCAGGGATACCATGCCATGGGGCTTGTATCGCGGATCGCCGCGGAGCGGAGGCAGGCGCCTCGCCGACACACTAGTGCGGGACAGAGCTATGAAAGAACATCTCGTCCTTGGCTAAGCATAGCGCCATTAAGGACACTGTAAAGGACACTCCCTGTGGACAACTTGTCCCGAAGGAATTGAGGGATGTCTTTTAACCGACGGTTATGGAGACAGGGCAGTGGTCGGAGCCGTAGATGTCGGGATGGATTGCCGCGGACTTCACGTGCTTCATGAATTCGGAGGCGGCGAAGAAGTAGTCGATGCGCCAGCCGACATTTCTGTCCCGGGCACGGGTGATCTGATCCCAGTAGGAGTAGGCCTCTTTTGTGTTGGGGTGGAAGTGGCGGAAGGTGTCGACGTAGCCGGCGTCGACCACCTCGTCGATCCATGCGCGCTCTTCGGGGAGGAAGCCGGTCGTGTCCGAGTTCTCCTTCGGCCTCGCCAGGTCGATCTCTTCGTGGGCAGTGTTCACGTCGCCGCAAAAGATGACCGGCTTCTCCTTGCGCAGTTTCTCGGCGAACTTCAAGAAGGCGTCGTAGTAGCGCATCTTGTAGTCGAGGCGCTCGGGGCCGCGTCCGCCGTTGGGGAAGTAGACGTTCAAGAGCCAGAAGTCGCCGAAATCGCCCCCGACCAGACGACCCTCCTGGTCGAACTCCTTGATGCCCATGCCATAGATCACCTCTTGGGGCTCGACTTTCGAGTAGAGGGCGACGCCGCTGTAGCCCTTGCGCACCTCGCAGGAGGAGAAGAAGGCCGAGTATCCTGCCGGCTGCAAAAATTCATCAGAGAGCTGCTCGGGGTGCGCCTTGGTCTCTTGGAGGCAGAAGATGTCGGGCTTAAGGTCCTTCAAAAAGGACTCCCAATAGCCATTCTTCGCCAAGGATCGCAGCCCGTTCACGTTCCACGAGACGAGTTTCATCTCTTTAAGAATAGCAAACACACGCGCAGAAATAGTGTGAATAGAGTTCAAGACCTTGGAATCAGTTAGAGCATTTCTGCGGGCGTCTTGC
>CAYOCH010000017.1:0-10897 GCA_964402535.1 uncultured Candidatus Saccharibacteria bacterium
TTGTCCCTAGTACGAGAGGACCGGGATGAACTGACCTCTGGTCTATCGGCTGTCGCGCCAGCGGCACCGCCGAGTAGCTATGTCGGGTCGTGATAACCGCTGAAAGCATATAAGCGGGAAACATGCTCCAAGATCAGGAATCGTTATGAGGCTCCTAGGAGATGACTAGGTTGATAGGCTCTAGATGGAAGCGCCGCAAGGCGTGGAGTCGAGGAGTACTAATATGCCCAGTCTCTCGTGCGGAACTCTGTGTAGCACAATCATGCTGCACCTTTGCGTATTCGATGTCACCGACACTTTCGAGTGTTCGGTTCTGGTGGTTCGGCGGGAGGGTTATACCCGATCTCATTCCGAACTCGGCAGTCAAGCCTCCTAGCGGCGATGGTACTCATCGTTCCAGATGGGGAGAGTAGCTAACCGCCAGAACCGAGTACTCGAACAAAACCGCCCCGCGAGATAGGCGCAGCCGCCATCTCACGGGGCAGTTTTGTTATACTCTCTGCATGTCCTGGGCTCTACGGCGGCGGCTTATCGTCACGATCATCGTCGGCGCGCTCATCGTCTCGTTCCTCGCTGTCGTGCTCATCTCAGCGCTCTATAAGGCGCCCTCTTGCACCGATGGCGTGCAGAACCAGGGCGAGCAGGGTATCGACTGCGGTGGCCCGTGCGCGTATCTCTGCACGGCGCTCATGGAGCCGCCGACCGTGCTCTACACGCAGGCGATCGGCAACGGCGAGGGGCGCATCGACGTCGTCGCTACAGTCGAGAACAAGAATCTTTCGGCCGCCGCGAAGCGCGTCCCGTATTCGATCCAGCTCTTTAACGCCAAGCAGCAGCTCGTGAAGAACGTGCAAGGGTATCTCGACCTGCCGCCGGGCGCGACTGTGCCGGTCTATATCCCCGGCATGTCCTCGGGCGCGGCGAACTCATTGAACGCATTCCTCACGGTCTCATCTGACGCGATCAACTGGTACACCGCGACGCGTGATCCGCGCATCGTTCCGACCATTTCGAACGTCCGTGCTGCGGGTTCGACGAGCGCACCGCGCGTCGCAGCGGTCATGACGAACCCGGGGCTCGTCGTGCTCGCGAACGTCCGTGCGGTCGTGCTGGTCCGGAACGATAAAGGGGATGTCATTGCTGCGTCGCAGACGGTCGTCGCATCCTTGCCGCCAGGCGGCACCGCGCCGATCGTCTTCACCTGGGGGGCAGCATTCTCGGGCGTACCGGCCTCGATCGAGATCGACCCCATCATCCCGCTTCCGTAGCATGACGCCCACATCGCGTTTGCGTTCCCGGCTCTTCCTCGATTGGACGCTCCTCTTGCCCGCACTCGTGCTCTCGTTGGTCGGCATCCTCACCATGAGCACGTTCGGCATCGGCAACTCGCTTGCGCCTCGCCAGCTTATCTGGCTCGGGCTTTCACTATCCGTGTATCTCGTTCTCTCGTCGATCGACATGAGCTTCATCCGCCGCACGCCGGTGATCATGGCGGTGTACAGCGTCTCGCTCCTCCTCTTGGCCGCGCTCCTCGTGCTTGCGCGTCCGGTCATGGGCGCGCGCGCGTGGTTCTCGTTCGGCCCCATCTCATTCCAGCCCGCTGACCTCGCGAAACTCGCGATCATCGCGCTCCTCGCAAAGTATCTCTCGCGGCGTTACGTCGAGATCGGCGACTTCCGCCATATCCTGGTCTCGGGCGCCTATGCGGGCGTGCTTATCTTCCTCATCGTCGTCGAGCCGGACATGGGCAACGCGATGATCTTTGGCGCGCTCTGGCTCGGCATGATGCTCGTCTCGGGCATCTCCAAGAAGCACCTGGCCGTCCTCGGCCTCCTCGCGCTCGTCCTCGGTTCCGCTCTCTGGTTCGGCGGACTGAAGCCCTACCAGCGCGCTCGTATCGTCTCATTCGTGAACCCGGCAGGCGACATCAATGGCGCCGGCTACAACGCCTATCAGGCAAAGATCGCCGTCGGCTCAGGGGAGCTGTTTGGCAAAGGGATCGGCTACGGCACACAATCGAAGCTGCGGTTCTTGCCGGAGTATCAGACCGATTTCATGTTCGCCGCCTACGCCGAAGAGTGGGGGTTCTTCGGCGTCCTGCTCCTCTTGTCGGTCTATGGAATGCTCTTCATGCGGCTCGCGCAGATCGCGCGCGCCGCGGCGACCAACTTTGACGCGTTCTTCACGCTCGGCGTACTGATTCTCTTCGCGGCGCACGTCGGGCTCCACGCCGGAATCAATCTCGGTCTCCTGCCGGTGACGGGGCAGACGATCCCCTTCATGAGCTCAGGCGGCTCACACCTCATCCTCGAGTTCGCAGTGCTCGGGATCGTCACCTCGCTCTCTCGTCACGGCCGCGAGGCGACTCGCGATCTCTCGCAGAACGAGTACGTGGGCGGCCTGCCTTCCGGCAGGCGTAGCTAGTTCACATACAGCGCAAGCGTCTCAGCGAGCATCCGCGCTGTCGAGAATGCATGCGCGACTCGCGCATGGAGCCGCGCGCCGATCTCTGCGGCGCGCCGCGGATCGTTCATGAGCGACTCCATCGCCGCAGCGACCTGTTCGGGCGCTTCGCGTCGCACGAGTACGCCATGATAGGCATCGGGGATGATCTCGGCGACGCCGCCGACCTTTGTCGCAACGACCGGGAGCGAGGCGCAGCCGGCCTCGAGGATCGCATAACCGAGCGCCTCCGAGCGGGAGGTGTGGACGAAGAGGTCGAAGGCGGCGAAAAGGGTAGCGGCGTCAGGCACGAAACCGAGGAACGACACGCGGAGAGAGAGGTGCAGGTCGCGCACAAGCGATTCGAGCGCTTCGCGTTCGCGGCCGTCGCCCATGATGACGAGGATCGCGTCCGGATGGCGTGGTGCGATTTGCGCGAATGCGTTGATCGCGTCCTCGACGCGCTTCGTCGCTGAGAGCTCTGAGGCGATGCCGATCCAGTAGCGGCCGACCGTACGGGGAGCGAGCGTTGCGCGGGCCTCGTCGCGCGGCACGCGCGTCGGGCAGGTGAGGCCGTTCCTTATCACGACGATCTTGTGCGAGACGAACGGCCACCAGCGCGTGTCGCGTCGGATCGCATCTGAGACGGCGATTGTCGAGTGAGAGAGCAGGACGGTGAGCCAGCTGAAGAGGCGGATACCCGCTCGTGAGAAGAACGAGCGCGGCGCATTGAACTCCCAGCCGTGCGCGGTGAAGATGATCCGCCGCACGCCGGCGATGCGGGCTGCGAGTGCGCCGAGACCGCCGGCTTTCGCGCTGTTGACATGTACGACATCTGGCCGTTCGCGACGCATCAGTCGCACAAGCGGCACGAGGCTGCCGAAGGTGAGCAGGTCGGCGATAAATGAACGCTGTTGTGCGAGCGGGAGTGCGACGACGCGGATATGCGCAGCCTCGAGCCGGTCGACCAGGGCTCCTGTGCCGCCGACCGCGACCACGACGCCGTAGCCGCGATCGCGGGCGGCAACGGCTAGGTCATAAACATATTTCTGCGCGCCGCCCATCGGCGCTGCCTTGGTAATAACGTATAAGATACGCGGCATGGGGGAGATAACCTGCGAATCCTTCATGAGGTTATACTGTATAAGCCTACCACGATGATCATCAGCGGCAGACGAGCCTCACTCCTCCTCTTCGTCGGCGACCTGGTCGCCTTTGCGCTGTCGCTGTACCTGACCTTGGCGCTGCGCTACCTCGCGATCCCCACGGCCGAGACACTCGCACCCTATGTCGCGCCGTTTTCGCTCCTCTTCACGCTCTGGATACTCGTCTTCTACAGCGCCGGGCTCTACAGCAAGCGGCTCGCGCTCTTCCCGAGCCGTCTGCCGGACGCGCTCTTTAAGACGCAGCTCGCGAACATCCTCTTCACGGCGCTCTTCTTCTTCTTGATCCCGATATTCGGTATCACGCCGAAGACGATCCTCGCGCTCTACCTGCTCGTCTCGCTTGCCGTAATCTTCTTCTGGCGGCTCGTGCTGTATCCGCGCGTATCGTTCTCGCGAACGCGCGAGCGGGCGCTCCTCGTCGCCGAGAGCGCCGAAGCAGCGGAGCTCGAGCGCGAGGTGAACAGCAACCCGCGCTACGGGATCGAGTTTGTCCGAAACGCCGATCGTGCGCAGCAGGCGTCGATCGTGGTGATCGACGCCGAACACATCGACACGGCGCCTATCGGCCGCTACGTCAGCGAGGGCAAGCAGGTGGTCGCCTTTGAGGATATGTACGAAGAGGTCTTCGACCGCGTGCCGCTCTCGCAGCTGGGGCATGCGTGGTTTGGTGAGAACGTGATGGCGGACGACCCGCTCGTTTACGCGCTCGCGAAACGCGCGATCGACATCGTGGGCGGGCTCGTGATGGCGGCCGTGACGATCGTCGCGACGCCCTTTGTCGCGCTCGCGCTCCAACTCGAATATCCAGGGCCGGTATTCATTGCGCAGACGCGCATCGGGCAGCACGGCTCCCGCATGCGCGCGTACAAGTTCCGCAGCATGCGTTTCTCGGACAAAGGCGCGTGGAAGGGCGAGGGTGTGAACGCGGTGACGAGGGTCGGCAGCGTCTTGCGCAAGGTCTCGCTCGACGAGTTCCCGCAATTCATAAACGTGCTCAAGGGCGAGCTTTCGCTCATCGGTCCGCGGAACGATATCGAGGTCCTCGGCGAGCGGCTCGCCGACGCGATCCCGTACTACCTCTCACGCTACGCGGTGCGCCCTGGCATCACCGGCTGGGCGCAGATCAATCAGCAGTACGAGCAGGGGAATGTCTCGCCGCAGTCGATCGAAGAGACCAAGGTGCGGCTCGCCTACGACTGCTACTACTTGAAGCACCGCTCTCTCGGGCTCGACATCATCATCGCGCTTCGCACGCTTAAGCGGATGTTTTTCCGCTTGAGTTCTTGGTGACATCATGCTTTTTCCTGGTAATCTCAACCCTATGAAGCACACGGTATTTATCACGGGCGCGGCAGGCTATGTCGGCGCGATGCTCGTCGAGCAGTTCGCGGGGCGCGAGGACGTCGAGCGCATCATCGGGCTCGACAAGGAGCCGCTGCCTGAGCTTCTTGCCGGTATCCCCAAGCTCACGTATCTCAACGTGAATACCGCCGACGACTGGGAGGGAGAGGTGCGCGCGGCGCACCCGGATATCGTGATCCATACCGCGTGGCAGATCCGCGAGATGTACGGCCAACAGGACGTGGAGTGGAAGTGGAACATCGACGGTTCGGACAAAGTCTTCGACTTCTCGTTCCTCGAAGGGTCGGTCGCACGTCTCATCTACTTCTCGACGGTCGCCTCGTACGGCGCATACGCGGACAACTCGGTCGACTATCGGTATACCGAAGAGGATCCCTTCCGCGCGATGGACTACCTCTACGCTGAAGAGAAGCGCGTCGCCGAGGCGCACTTGAAAGAGCGGTATGATAAGAGCGACAAGCGCGTCGCGGTCGCGATCGTGCGGCCGGCCGCGATCACCGGCCCGCGCGGCCGCTATATGCGGATCCGCTTCGGATTGCAGTCATCTCTCTCAGGCTCTTTGAAAGGCCGAGGATCTATCCTCTATGATCTCATTTCACTCTGGGTCTCATGGGTGCCAGTTACTCCGAAATGGCTCCGCCAGTATATTCACGAAGATGATGTTGTCGGCATCGTCGATCGGCTCGCATTCGGCGACACATGGGGCAGCTACGAGGCGTTCAATATCTGCCCACCCGGTCCTGTCGTACGTGGACCCGATATGGCCGCAGCCGTCGGGAAGCGCATCATACGCGTGTATCCGTGGATGGTGCGCCTGGCCTTTTTCTGGGTCTGGCATCTGACACGGGGTCGCATCCCCACTTCTCGTGGGAGTTGGAAAGGATATTCTTACCCGATCGCGGTCGACGGCTCTAAGGTGACCCGCGTCTTGGGCTACACCTACAAACACGCGGGGCCGGACGCCTTCCGCTATACCGATGGCGCGTATGAGTCATACGTGCCAGTAGTGGAGCGTCGCCACAAGGCATGATCGTTGACGGTCGCGCGCTCGCGCGAGAGGTGCTTGCACGCGCGAAGGCGCGCGCAGAGCGGCTGCAGCGACGACCGAAGGTCGTCGCGTACGCTATCGCTCCGACGCCCGCGACACGCTCGTATCTGAAGATTAAAGAGAGGAGTGCCGCCGAGGCCGGTTGCGACTTTGAAGCGCGGGATATCAAAATATCGGGACGACCGTCGCAACATTTTGATATGTCGGCGGATGCAATCATCGTGCAGTTACCACTCCCGCCTGAGCTCGACACCAAAGCGATCCTCGATTCGATCCTGGTCGAGAAAGATGCCGACGTGCTCTCCTCTGCCGCCCGTGCTGCATTTGAATCTAGGGACATCGTAAGTCCCTATATTTTGCCGCCGGTGGTGGGCGCTATCTTTGAAATATTTCAACGTTTCAATATTGAAATAGAAGGGAAGCGAGCAGTCGTTATCGGTGCGGGCTTCTTAGTCGGCGCGCCGGCCGCAGTGTGGCTCCGGCAGCAGGGAGCTAACATCGAAGTCATGGAGACACCGGCCGACTTCGAAACGCAAGCAAGGACAGTCCTCGCTCAAGCCGACATCATCTTCTCGGGTGCCGGCTCGCCGCACCTCATCAAGCCTGACATGATCAAAGAGGGAGTTGTCTTGATCGATGCCGGCACCTCTGAATCATCCGGCAAGATCGTTGGCGATGCCGACCCGGCATGCGCCCACATGTGCTCGGTCTTCACGCCTGTCCCAGGCGGCGTCGGCCCCCTCGCCGTTGCCAAACTATTCGAAAACGTCGTTGCGCTCGCTGAAAAGGCAATGAATACGTAGTTTTTCAAGGCTACGCTTTTTCTTAATGCGGGAGTATACTCTCTCGCATGAACCGATATCGGGTGTACGCCGCTGTGGCCCTCGTCGTGGGCTTTTTGCTTATCTACTTCGTCGCTGCGACGGAGCAGAATCCGGAGAGCGCGTACAAGTTCAAGCTCGGCCTCGACCTTGCGGGAGGCACCGAGCTCGTCTACAAGGCCGACATGTCGCAGACGCCGGCGAGCGAGCGCGCAGACGCCCTCTCGGCGCTCCAGGGCGTGATCGAGCGCCGCGTGAACCTCTTCGGCGTCGCCGAGCCCCTCGTACAGACCGAAGAGGCGAGCGCGCTTTCGGGCACGACCGAGGATCGCCTCATCGTCGATTTGCCGGGCGTCACCGACATCAAGGCGGCAATCGCTGCCTTGGGCCAGACGCCGACCCTCGACTTCCGTCTCGCGACCTCGACCAAGCTCGGAACGACGACCGAGATGGCGTACGTGCCGACCAACCTCACCGGCCGCTACCTCACGGGCGCGACGCTCGCCTTCGGCTCGGGCGCGACCGCCGGACTGTCTTCGCCCGAGGTGATCCTCAACTTCAACGATGCCGGCGCAAAGCTCTTCGAGCAGATCACGAAGGAGAACGTCGGAGGGACGCTCGCCATCTTCCTCGACGGACAGCCGATCTCGACACCGATCATCCAAGAGGCGATCTCAGGCGGCCGTGCGACCATCACCGGCCGCTTCACTGCCGCGCAGGCACGCGATCTGGTGCGCAACCTGAACTTCGGCGCGCTCCCGGTGCCGATCGAGCTCGAGTCGAGCTCGGCAGTCGGGCCGACCCTCGGCGCCGCGGCGATCGCCGCGGGCGTCGCCGCCGGCTTGATCGCGCTCGCGATCGTCGCAATCTTCATGATCGGCTGGTACCGCCTTCCGGGCGTCATCGCCTCGGTCGCGCTCGCCGAGTACGTCGCCTTCATGCTCGCGGTGATCAAGGTGATCCCGGTCACGCTCACGGCCTCGGGCATCGCCGGCCTCATCATCTCGGTGGGTATGGCGGTAGACGCGAACGTGCTCATCTTTGAGCGCACCAAGGAGGAGCTCCGCGAGGGCAAGGGGCCGCGCGAGGCTGTGCATATCGGCTTCTCGCGTGCGTGGCCGGCGATCCGCGACGGCCACCTCACGATGATCATCTCGGGCGTGATCCTCTTCTGGCTCGGAACGTCGATCGTCCAGGGCTTCGCGCTCGTGTTCGTGCTCGGCGTCTTGGCCTCATTCATCTCAGCCGTGTCGCTCTCTCGTGTGTTCCTTCTCGCGATCGTGCCAGAGGAGGGGAGCGGAGCGTGGCGCTTCTTGCTCAGCTCCGGTTTCCGTAAACTCAAGTAATTATGTTTATCATCAACCATCGCGGGTTCTTCTTCTGGCTCACTGGGCTTATCCTCGCGGCTGCGCTCGGGGCGATCTTCGCCTGGGGGCTCCCGCTCGGGATCGACTTCACGGGCGGCTCATTGATGCAGGTCTCCTACACCGACACCCGCCCGGCACTCGCCGACATCCAAGAGAAGATCGCCGTCGTGCCGCAGGGCGCGCTCTCGGTGCGCGCCTCGGGCGACAAGGGCGTGACGATCCGCACCCGCACGCTCTCTGAGACAGAGCATCAGGCGATCCTCGAGGCGCTCGGCTCGATGGGCCCGATGACGGAGCTCTCCTACACCTCGGTCGGCCCGGCGCTCGGCAGCCAATTCGCCTCGAAGGCGATCTGGGCGATTGCGGCCGTCGTGCTCGTGATCGTGATGTATATCGCGTTCGCCTTCCGCCAGGTGTCGCGCCCGGTGCCGAGCCTCGGCTACGGACTCACGGTCGTCGCGATGCTCGTGATCGACCTCATCGTCCCGGCCGGCTTCTACGCCGCACTCGCGCACTACACGGGCGCGCAGGTGGACTCGCTCTTCGTCGTCGCGCTCCTCGCGCTCCTCGGCTACGTGGTGAACGACATCATCGTCGTCTTCGATCGTATCCGCGAGCATTTGGCCAAGAACGAGAAGACCGGCCTCAAGGAGCCCTTTGAGGTGACGATCGGCAAGTCGATCGACGAGACGATGACGCGCTCGATCAACACGGCGCTCACGGTGGTCCTCGCCCTTCTCGCACTCGTCTACTTCGGCGCACCGGCGACGCGCGACTTCGCGCTCGTGATGCTCGTCGGCGTCGCGATCGGCACCTTCTCCTCCATCGCACGCTCCGCTCCGCTCCTCATCCCCATCTCCAAGTGGTTCGCTACGAAATAACCGTCCCGACGAAGGGTTTGCCGTCGAGGTAGTTACCGAACTCGTCGAGCTTGGCGCCATTGATGATCGCGACCTCGAGGCCGAGCTGCTCGGCCTCTTTAGCTGCCACTGGGTCGAAGGGGGAGGAGAGCCCGGGGTTCCATTCTGCCGGTAAGATTGCGCGGAACTCGGCCCACGACATCTTCTCGATCTTCTTCGCTGCCGGATCCTTCTTGGGGTCAGCCGTATAGACATAGTCGATGTTCGAGAGGTTCACGAGACGGGTCGCGCCGAGGTTCTTGGCCATCAGGACGGCGCCATAGTCGGTCGAGCAGCCCGGCTGCCAGCCGGCCGAGATGATGATCGGCTCCTCGGCCTCGATATCGATGGTCGGGTTGTGGATCACCTGCGGGTGCGCGTAGCCCGCAAAGATGTTGCGCAGGAGTTGCGCGTTCAAGCGCGTGGAGTGGATGCCGATCCAGTCGAGGTCGACCGATGAGAGGGGCGTGACCGCGTTCGCGGCGTCTTGGTAACGGCGGGCGGTCTTGCCGCCGCCAGCGATGATAGAAAAGGAGTATCCGTGCTTGACCTTCTCGAGGACGAGCGCCTTGAAGCGCTGCAAGAAGTCGGTGTCGATCTGGTCGGGAACGATAAGAGAACCTCCGACTGAGACGACAACCCTTTCGGGGGATGGGGACATACTTATGAGCAAAGCATGACGGCTATATGAATCATACTCCCGCCACCCCTCCGCGCAATGTTGACAGCGCCCTGGTACTCGGCTAGTATGCCCTGTATCGTCCCGCTTTAGGGCGGGACGGGGTTTTCTTGTGTTCTCTGACATACCACATACGTGTAATTCAAAGATGTGTGAATTCTTTTGTTCCGCCTATTCTTAATGAGAGTTTGATCCTAGCTCAGGGTGAATGCTGGCGGCGTGGATAAGTCATGCAAGTCAAGGGGGCCGCAAGGCAACCGGCAGACGAGGTAGTAACACGTAGGTAGATCCCCCGGAGTCGGGCATAGCCAGCCGAAAGGTTGGGTAATTCCCGATAGTCCTGTAAAGGTAAAGGTTTTTCGCTCCGGGAGTTGCCTGCGCAGTATCAGCTAGTTGGTAGGGTAACGGCCTACCAAGGCTACGACGCTTAGGGGGGCTGAGAGGCCGATCCCCACCGATGGAACTGCGACACGGTCCATACTCCTACGGGAGGCTGCAGACGAGAATATTCCGCAATGGGCGAAAGCCTGACGGAGCGACGCCGCGTGATGGATGAAGGGCTTTGGTCCGTAAACATCTTTTATCGGGGACGAAGTTTATTGACGGTACCCGATGAATAAGGAGCTCCTAACTCTGTGCCAGCAGGAGCGGTAATACAGAGGCTCCAAGCATTACCCGGAATCACTGGGCGTAAAGGGTGTCGAGGCGGCCCTATTAGTCTCTCGTTAAATCTGTGGGCTTAACCTGCAGGCTGCGAGGGAAACGGTAGGGCTCGAGGGCGCGAGAGGTGCACGGAACTCATGGTGGAGGGGTGAAATCCGTTGATATCATGGGGAACACCAAAGGCGAAGGCAGTGCACTGGCGCGTTCCTGACGCTCACACACGAAAGCCAGGGTAGCGAACGGGATTAGATACCCCGGTAGTCCTGGCCCTCAACGTTGCTCGCTCGCTTTACGGAGTATCGACCCTCTGTGAGGCTAAGCTAACGCGGTAAGCGAGCCGCCTGGGTAGTACGAGCGCAAGCTTAAAACTCAAAGGAATAGACGGGGACTCGCACAAGCGGTGGATTATGCGGCTTAATTCGTCGATAAACGAAGAACCTTACCAAGGTT
>CAYOCH010000018.1:0-2420 GCA_964402535.1 uncultured Candidatus Saccharibacteria bacterium
TGCAAGACGCCCGCAGAAATGCTCTAACTGATTCCAAGGTCTTGAACTCTATTCATACTGCAGAGAGCTGCCCTGCAGATGCCGTACACTGCGTACCACCCCTCCAGAATCGCGCTTAGCGGATCTCGTAGGTGACCGTCACTGTGGCGTTGTAGGTGTTCTCGCCAGTCGGGACGTTCGGCGCCGGGGCCGCCTTCGAGGCAGACACGCTGCCGCTCAAGCCGTAGGCCATGACCGGGTAGCCGTAGCCGTTCGACGACTCAGAGAAGTTCACGATCTTGCCGAGACGGATGCCGAGCTGCTTCGCGAGGAGGTCGGCCTGTGCCTGTGCCTTGGCGATCGCATCGGCGCGCGCGGCGTCGTAGCCGGCGGTCGGGTCGTCGAGCGCGAAGTCGGGGCCGTTCACGTTCTGCACCTCAAGCTTGCCGAGTCCAGAGAGCATGTCGCCGACCTTCGTGAGGTCGCGCATCGTCACCTGCACCGTCTGCGAGACCTGGTAGCCGGTCACCTTCGGTGTGCCGCCGTACTCAGGGCAGATCGCGCCTGCGGCGCACGGATTCGGGTATGCGTACTGCGGATAGATGTTATACGAAAGCGTCTTTACATCCTTATCGGCAACGCCCTGCGCCTTCACGAATGCGATCGCGTCGTTGGCCTGCTTGGTCGTCGCCTCTTGCGCCGCTGAGACCGTCGGCTTCGTGTTCTGCACCATGAACGAGACGCGCGCGACGTCCGGCGCCAAGGTCGCCTGGCCGCTCCCCTGCACCGTCACCGTGTCGGTGGCCGGATTGCCCGGGCGGCCGAAGTCGGTCATCACGCTGATCGTCTCAGCGAGGAGAAAGAGCGCGAGGAGCGCAAAGACAGCGAGAAGCGTCCGGCGCACCCCGATTGAAGCGAAGAAGTCAGTCATAGGCATTTCATTAAAAGGCTATGCGTCCACTATACACCCGAACGTTCGAGCGCCAGATGAAGGCGCGATGCGCTAGCGGCCCTGCAGGGTAGCAAGTAGTTTGCGCAGCGCCGCGTTCGTGGGGAGGGTCGTCGTATCGAGCGTCGGATCGGTCCAGTCCGTCACGTTCTGGTCGATCGCATCGAAGCGGAGCACGTCGGTGTCGCGCGCGAGGTAGTAGGCCGTGTCGATGACGCCCTCGAAGCGCTCGATCGAGACGACCGTGAAGCGGTGCGACCCGAGCACCGACGAGGTGAGCGCGGTCGCACCCACCGGGAGGCCGGACGGGCTGCCGATCGCGGTCGCCCGGATCGTGTCGAGCGCCGTCGAGGATGCCGCGATCGCGTAGCGGCGGATGATGATGCTCGACGGGACGCTTGTCGTCGCGCCGCCCGTCATCTGGTAGGCAGCGACGCCGGCTGCGTCCGTGAGCTCGCCCGGCGCAAAGCCGCTTGGGAGCGCGAAGGAGACGCCGACCGTATCGAGCGAGACGTTCGGCGGCGAACACGCCGGGAAGGTGCACGAGCTCCCGGTGCGCGAGACGCTCGTGCCATCGGGGCATACCTCTGCGTCTAGCGGACACGCGATCGGCTGCAGCGGGTGCTCGACGGCATTGCGGTAGAAGAACCCGCCGAGGCCGAGCACGACGATGAGCACGATGCCGAGGAGAAGGCTCTTCATCTCTTGCATAGTATCACGCAAGCGAAATCTGGGGCGACTACAGGGAATCGAACCCTGATCGAGAGCTCCACAAGCTCCAGTGTTAACCGTTACACCATAGTCGCCATGCGGCGCACGAGATTTTTATAACACAGCTAGCGCGTTCCGACTAATATTTCGGCGATTCTTCGGCGACGCCGGCAAGGTGGTTCGCGAGGCGAGCAAGCGCGAAGAGGAGTGAGGAGAGACGGTTCAGGTACGCCATCGTCTCGGGCGCAACCTCACGCAGATGCAATTCCTTGACCGCGATCACGCGCCGCTCTGCGCGTCGCGCCAATGTACGTGCGACGTCGAGCGCCGCCGAGAGCTCCGTGCCGCCAGCGATCGAGAAGCCTTTCAAGGGCGATATCTCTTGCTCGATCGCATTCACGCTCGCCTCCACCTCTTTCACCGCGCCCTCCCCCACTCGCTTGTCGGCGCCGGCGACTTCAGCTTGGATCATAAAGAGCTTCTCTTGCACGTCGCGGAGAGCCGACGCGATGCGCGCCTCGCCACTCGCGCGCATCTTCACGAATCCGAGATACGCATTCAGTTCATCCAAGGCGCCGAGCGCCTCGGGCAGTTCAGACGACTTCGAGATGCGCTGCTGGTCGCAGCCGAAGGCGGTCGTCGTCCCGCTGTCGCCCTTACCGGTGTAGAGCATAGCCGTTCATGCGATGTTCGTAATATGGCTAGTATACTCGGTTTTCAGAGGGGGTGAATAGAGTTCAAGACCTTGGAATCAGTTAGAGCATTTCTGCGGGCGTCTTGC
>CAYOCH010000019.1:0-1592 GCA_964402535.1 uncultured Candidatus Saccharibacteria bacterium
TGTCCACAGGACAGCGGTTATTCGCTTAGATTAGAAACACACAGACTCAACCATGACTGCATTAGTAGGGGTATCACTCATCGCGGCATTCGCGGCGGGCATCGCGGCGCTCTTCGCGCCGTGCTGTATCGGCGTGCTGCTGCCCTCGTACCTCGGCAACATCTTCCGCGAGAAGTACAAGGTCTTCCTCATGACCTTCGTATTTTTCCTCGGGATCGCGACGGTCTTCCTGCCCATCGGGCTCGGGGCCTCGTTCCTCGCGCAGTTCTTCGCGCGCTACCACAACGTGATCTTCGCGGTGGGCGGCCTCTTCCTCGTCGCCCTCGGCGCGATGCTCCTCTTCGGCTGGAAGTTCCTCGCGACACCGACCTCGGTGCGCGAAGGCATGAAAGGACACGTGACTTCCATCTACCTGCTCGGCATCTTCTCCGCTATCGCGACGACGTGTTGCGCTCCGGTACTCGCCGGCGTGCTTGCGCTCTCGGTCACGAGCGGCTCGGCGGTCTGGGGCACCTTCTATACGCTCGCGTACGTGCTCGGCATGACACTGCCGCTCTTCCTCATCGCGGCGCTTCTCGACAAGGTGAACCTCACCGAGAAGTTCGCGCACGCGAAGAAGACCGTCCGCCTGCACATCGGAAGCTACGCGTGGCGCATCAGCATCTCGGAGCTCGTCTCGGGACTCATCTTCCTCGCGATGGGCGGCTACATCGTCTACCTCGCATTCACCGACCGGCTCTTCATGCAGACGAGCTACCAGTTGCAGGTGAATATCTGGGACGCGAAGCTTGTGAGCGCTCTCGGCGGCCTCACCGCCGGCATTCCCGACTACGCGTGGGCAGCACTCCTCGTCGCAGTGCTCGCCTCCCTCACGTACGTATTCGTTCGTCAATTACAAAAGAAACCAGTTACCAACGATCAACAATAAATCTATGAGCAACAACAGCTTCATTAACAAAATCCCGCTCTGGGCGATCGCGCTCGTCGTCGTCGCGGTACTCGCGCTCGCCTATGCGTACTCGCGGGGCACCCCGCGCAGTCAGAGCGTCGCGGCGGCGCAAGATCAGACGATGCAAGGGCTCCCAAACGACGGCATGCACGGCGCGCCAGCCGCGACGCAGGCCGGCGCGCTCGACGCGCTTATCGGCAAGCCGCTGCCCGCTATTCAGCTCGCCGACAAAGACGGCAAGGCGTTCACGGTTGCGGATATGAAAGGAAAGGACACGGTGCTCTTCTTCACCGAAGGCCTCATGTGCTACCCGGCGTGCTGGAACCAGATGTCGGCCTTCGCCTCCGACGCGCGCTTCAACAGCGATTCCGTGCAGGCGATATCGGTCATCGTCGACCCGGCGAGCGACTGGCAAAAGGCGATCCAGCAGATGCCCGCCCTCGCAAAAGCGAAAACCGTCTTCGACGCAAACGGCGCGACGTCACGTCAGCTCGGCATGCTCTCCATGCCCTCCTCGATGCACCCCGGCTCGCTTCCGGGGCACACGTACCTCATCGTGGATAAGAGCGGCGTCGTGCGCGCCTTCTACGACGACCCCAACATGGCGGTCGACAACGACCTCCTCTACGGCAAGATCCAGGCG